>NZ_JBRIIR020000006.1:0-471906 GCF_052976925.2 Halpernia sp. GG3 | reverse complement strand
AAGATGGTGCGTCTGAGCCACCTTTAGAAATTTTAATCAGAATTTCAAAATATTTCCATATCAGCATCGATCTTTTGGTATCTGTGAACGTTCGGAAATATCCTTTAGACAAAATAATGAAGTTACCCGATAACCGAATTGTACTTCCGGTAAATGTCGATTCGGCAGGAGAAAATATGATAGAAATTATTCCACACAAAGCGCAAATGGGTTATCTCAGCGGTTATACAGACCCGGAATATATTGAAAGTTTACAAAATATTTCGCTGCCTTTCTTACGTAATGGGAAATACCGTGCTTTCCCAAGTAGTGGCGATTCTATGCCGCCTTACGGTGAAGGCACTTACATTGTGGGAAAATATTTAGAATCTTTAGCGGATTTAAAAAAGAAAAAAACCTATATTTTTATTACCCGAAATGAAGGAATCGTTTATAAAAGACTCGTGGAAAAATCTGAAAAAAGTCTGACTGTCGCTTCGGATAATACTTTTTATGAACCTTATGACATTAAATATTCTGAAATTTTAGAAATCTGGAGTTATGCGTGCAGTATAAATACTGTAGAATTTGAAAAAGAGGTATTAGACACGCAGGTCATTATGAATACGCTGAGAAATATTCATTCTTTGGTGAAGAAGCAGACAACAGTTTAAGGTTAATAATTTACTTCATTCTTTTTTCTTGATAAAAAAAGCCGGTAATAAAACCGACTATAATTTTTACTTAATATTGTTTTCTTTCTTAAACTTAGACTTTAGATACTGAGAGATTTCAGAAAATGGAATATCAATTTTTATAATTCCCGAGGAATAGGGTGCAATTTCATATTGACCGTAAACAAAGTATAAAGTGTTTTTATCATAATAAAAATTATTATTCAGCGGAATTCTTTTATCAAAAAGTAAATCAATAGTATAATCTTTATTTTTTAAAAAATTCTTCATCATAATTGGATCCCAACTTTTAGCATCTGTGGTTTTTAAAATATCTTTTAACTGGATTGTTTTATTGTTTTTTAAATCAAAGTTTTTGTAAAATTCATAGTAATAACCGTGCGCACCGCCAGAAAAACCGTCGCCAGTATATTGTAAAGTCATGAAATTTCCATCTTTATTAAAAAGTTTCATACTGGAAGTTTGATTCCATGTTTGCTTAGAAACTTCAGGATAACCCTCCATATCTTTTCTATTTTCTGCAAAATATTTCTCTTTTTTATCTTTTAGTGCTTTCTGTAAATCTTCTTTGCTATAACTCGCTAATTTTAGATTAGCTTTAGAATAAATACTGTCTAATAAAGTTTTATTTTTCAAACTTGGGAATACTAAAACCGAAGTCTTAAAATTAGCCGTAAGACTTTTGCTAATTTTTACAGAATCACTCAATTTAACGGAATCTATACTAAATTTTACTTCTTCAACTTTCGCAGAGTCTTTGTTGGACGTAATTGTAGTTGTTTCCGTTTTTTTACAACTAAAAAGTGTTGCAATTAAAAAACCTGCAGCAATAATATTTTTCATGGATAGTTTTTAAAAAACATTAGATACAAAAAACAGTCCTAAAGTTTTAGCCAAAAAAAAGCCCGTTGAAAAAACAGGCTTTATATTTATTATGGAAATTTATTTAAACATCAATTTTTTGTTTTGATGACATGTCCTCAATTTTATTCCCAGTTTTACTATCAAACCTGTATATAATAAAGCCTAAAACGATGATTAAACATCCAACTAGACTTTCTTTAGGATTATTCTCGAAAGTAAAATATAAAATGTAGAAACTAAAAATTAAAAAAACAGTCGGGAAAACATAGAACAAATTATTTTTAAAAATTTTACGATTTTCTTTTTTAATGAAAAACGCAGTAGAAATAGCAACAGTCGCTAAAACTTGAAGCACAAATGAAGTATAGGTAAATATTTCCCTGAAACTTCCTGTTAAAATAATCAAAATTGCGATAGTAGCATGCGTAAAAATCGAACGAACTGGGACATGGTGTTTATTGGTTTTTGCAAGTGGACTCCACAATTTATTTTCTACTGCGGTGGCTTGTGTAATACGCGATCCTACCCAAAGATATCCGCTAATTGTAGCAACTAACTGTAATGCAATGAAGAAATTAATTATTTTCCCAGTCTTTCCGAGCATAAATTTTGCTGCAATTCCCATAACGTCTTCTTTACCTTGTAATAAAGAAATTGGAGCGTTTTTCAACATTATAAAGTTAATAAAAACGTAACAAATGGTGACGAAAAGTGTTCCGATAATTAATGCTTTTGGCAGATTTTTGTTGGGATTTTCAATTTCACCAGAAATATAAGATGCAGAATTCCAACCGGTATAAGAGTAACCTACAAAGATTAATGAACTGGCGAATGTCGGCAGTAAAATTTCAGTTTTCCAACTTAAATCAAAATTAAGACTACTAAATTTGGGATTTTCTGGAAGATAAATCCCCACTGCAATTAAAATAATAATGAATAAAATTTTAATTAAGGTGAAAAAATTATGAAATTTCCCAGATACTGAAACACTAAATGATAAGGCGAAAGCGACCGCTAAAATAACCGCAATCGAAAAATAATTACCAAAATTATAACCAAATGCCGCTAGATATTTGCTCATCGCTAAAGCCGCCAAAGCAACTGGGGCAGAAAAACCAATGACCAATGATACCCAACTACTTAAATACCCAAAAATAGGATGAAAAGTACGAGAAAGATAAATATAATCTCCGCCATTTCCTTTGAAAAAAGTGCCTAATTCAGCATAACAAAACGCACCAAAAAGTGCTAAAACGCCACCAATTATCCACAGTAACAATATAGTAAACGTGTTATGCAAATCGGCAACTTGAAATCCTAATGTTGTAAAAATACCCGTCCCTATCATGTTAGAAATCACAATCGCAGCAGCCGTTTTCCAACCAATTTTACTTGGGATCTTACTCATTTTCTAGAAATTATAATTTATCCTTCCGAAGAAATAGGCCCCTAAAGTTCCCATTTGTACCGGTGCATATTTAAACACACCAAAGTAAGAATTTTCATAGATCTGCTTATCCGGGAATACATCAAACACGTTATTAGCACCAATTGTAACATTAATTTTTTTAGTAAAATCATATCCTAAACTTACATCAGTAACTACTTTTGGACTGAATTCTTGTACTAAACCAAAAGGAAAGCCATCTCTGATCACTTTACCAAACATGGTGTTTCTTACCATCAAATTAATTTTGTTAATTTTATAATTCAAACCCAAAGTTGCTTTGGTTTTAGGTGAAAGCGATTCTATAATGTTGATTTGATCGGGTCCAAAATAATCGTTTTGAGAAAGTCCATTTGCTGTTAAACTTGTAGGAAAATGAAAATTGGTAATTTTGGTTTCGTTATAATTTCCTGCCAAATTAATATCTAAAATACCACCACCAATATTCCATTTATAGGTTGCAACTACATCTACACCTTTCGTTTTAGTATCAATCGCGTTGGCAAATAATCTTGCCGCTTCTGCACCATTTTGTGTAATCAAAGAACTACTAATTTGGCTAGTAAGTACAATTCTATCTTTTACCGTTATTAAATAACCATCCACTGTGATAAATAAATTATCCAAAGGTTTCAAAGTAAAACCAAGACTTGTATTAATAGATTTTTCTTGTTTTAATTTATCAAAACCCAATGCTTTTGCAACATCGCTATCATTATTAAAAATTCCTTTATTTACAATCCCTACACCTGTAGTGGAAATATCAGAATAAAAATTACTAAAATATTTCTGTTGTAAAGACGGAGCTCTAAAACCTGAACTTATGCCACCTCTAAGGGCAAAATTTTTCAAAATCTCATACCGCATTGCTAATTTACCATTGATGGAGTTTCCAAAATCTGAATAATGCTCAAATCTAGTAGCCACATCAATATAGAAATTTTTAATATCATAAGATACATCTGCATAGGCTGATAATGAATTTCTATTCTTGGTTAAAGCATTCGCCGGAGAAAAACCTGTGAAAGATTGGGACCCTCCAGTTCCTGAGATATCACTTGTGTTGGTAGAAGAATTGGCAATATTTCCATAGATGTCGTAAGTTGCATAAGATGCAACCTCGCCAGTTTTTATTTGATATTGCTCAAAACGATACTCACCACCAAAAGCAAGATTAATTTTTTCAAATTTTTTGCTGATGTCTAAATTGATCGTATTTTGTAGAAATCCATGAGAACCAGCGTAGAAACTTGTAGGAGATTTTGCACCTAATGACGCGTTGTTAGTATTACTTACGTTATACTCAAAAACGTTGCTCCCAAAAGTATTGCTAAAATCTGCACTCCAATTATTATCGTGGTAGCGTACACCTGCAGATTGAGAAATATCATAAATTTTTGAACCTAAAATTGGTTGAAAACCATTTGGATAAATGGATAAAACTACATTACTAGTTTCGCTTGGCAATCTTCTAAATCCATAACCTTGTCCCTCTTTTATGCTAAATCCGCCAAAAGTATAAACAATAAATTTATCATTTAATTGATATTCTGCATTTAGAAAAAGTTGACCTAATTTAATATGCGCATCTCCCACTTGAAAGTTGAAATAATCTCTTGTTAATCCTCTTTTAGCAATTTCGGCATCATCAGCTGACCTTGCCGCAGCAGGATTATCTGCAAAATCATATGCAAAATTATTCCCAAAAATATCAAGATTATTATTCTGAGTCCGGTTAGTTTTTTGCCTGTCACTCAGTTGCAAAGTAAGATTTATTATACCTTTATCTTTACTAATACTTGCACCATAATTGACACCGGCTTGTAAATTTCCACCATCACTTCTACTGGTTTTTCCGTAGGTAATAGAAGCTGAAGCGCCTTGATTTTTTTTAAGAATAATATTGATGACACCTGCAATGGCATCAGAACCATATTGTGCAGAAGCACCATCTCTTAATACCTCTATTCTATCAATAGCTAAAACAGGAATTGTGCTTAAATCTGTACCCACAGAACCATTCCCAACTGTATTTTGATAATTAACCAAAGAAGTTGTATGTCTTCTTTTTCCATTAATTAATACTAAAACTTGGTCTGGCCCCATACCTCGTAAAGTAACAGGATCAATATGTTCCGTACCATCAGAGGCAGATTGATGCACTGAATTAAACGAAGGAATAATATAATTTAATAAATCTTGCACGGTACTTTGAGGCGCAGATTTTTGAATTTTTGCAACCGAAATAACATCAACTGCGACTGGAGAATTAATTTTAGAACGAGGTAAACCACGATTTCCCACAATCACGACATCCTCAATATCCTTGGTTTTTTCTTGTGCATAAATACTATAGAAAGTTCCTAATAATAAAATAGAAAAAGTAATTTTCTTCATTCCTTAATTTTTAGATTTTTAACGCTAAGTAATAAAAACGAAATATCAAGAAATAATAAAAAAAGTAATTCATATATTATCTTCCCCATTAAAGGGTGGATTTAGCACCATTACACCATAGAAATGTCGGTTGCCAAGGTTTCAAAGGGCCAAATCCCTCCACCTTTCTTGATAAGTCTGCGCAAAAATAAATTATTTTGCAATATAATCCAAATAAGAGAAATATTAAAATTTAAATTTCATATTTGGTCATATAAAATTGAGTGAGAAAAAGGCGATTCATAGGTCATTTAACGTAAAATATTTTAAGAAATTTTTACGAAAAAGCAAATTGTCTTTATATTGAATTTATCAATTTTTAATTTACTCTTAGAACTAAAAAAATCCCAACCATTTTAAGGATTGGGATTAATTATTATCAACAAAAACGCTTAAACATCAATTTTTGCATATTTTGCATTTTTCTCTATAAATTCACGTCTCGGTGGAACTTCATCGCCCATCAACATTGAGAAAACATTATCTGCATCCACCGCATTTTCGATAGTTACCTGTTTTAAAGTTCTGTTTTCAGGATTTAAAGTGGTTTCCCATAACTGCTCTGGGTTCATTTCACCCAAACCTTTGTAACGCTGTACATCAACGCCTTTTCCATCTGGTGAAAGTTTGAAAGTTTCTTCTTCACGTTCCTTTTCATTCCAGGTGTACACTTTTTTATTTCCTTTTTTAAGTAAATAGAGTGGCGGCGATGCAATATAAACATAGCCGTTTTCAACTAATTCCTTCATATATCTAAAGAAAAATGTCAAAATTAAAGTCGAAATATGCGCGCCATCAATATCGGCATCACACATAATGACTATTTTGTGATAGCGTAATTTTTTTATATTTAAAGCCTTAGAATCTTCTTCTGTGCCGACACTTACACCAAGTGCAGTGTAAATATTTTTAATCTCTTCATTATCGTAAACCTTATGAAGCATTGCTTTTTCAACATTTAGAATTTTACCTCTTAAAGGTAAAATCGCTTGAAACAACCGGTCACGACCTTGTTTTGCAGTTCCACCTGCAGAATCTCCCTCGACAAGAAACAATTCACTTTCAGCAGGATCTTTTGAAGAACAGTCAGACAATTTTCCTGGCAAACCACTTCCGCCCATCGGCGATTTACGCTGCACCATTTCGCGGGCTTTTTTCGCTGCTTGCCTCGCTTTCGCCGCTAAAACTACTTTTTGAACGATAATTTTGGCTTCGTTCGGATTTTCTTCCAAGAAATTGGAAAGCATTTCACCTACGATCTTATCAACTGCACTCGCCACTTCAGAGTTTCCTAATTTTGTTTTGGTTTGCCCTTCAAACTGAGGCTCCATTACTTTAACGGAAATAATGGCGGTTAAGCCCTCTCTAAAATCATCGCCTGTCACTTCTACTTTTTCTTTGGCAGGAAGTCCTAGTTCGTCAGCAAATTTTTTCAAAGTTCTTGTTAATGCACGTCTAAAACCTGTCAGGTGAGTTCCACCTTCGTGGGTATTAATATTATTAACGTATGAGTGTAGATTTTCATTGTAAGATGTGTTGTAGCGCATTGCAACTTCCACAGGAATATCGTCTCTTTCACCTTCCATGAAAATTACTTTTTCCATGATAGACTCACGATTTCCATCAATATATTCTACAAATTCTTTTAAACCACCTACTGAGTGAAAAACTTCTGAAGGAAAACTGCCGTCATCTTCAGTCTCACGTTCATCGGTTAAAGTAATTGTAACACCTTTATTTAAATAAGAAAGTTCACGCATTCTTGAAGCCAAAGTGCTGTAATTAAATTCTAACTCATTAAAAATAGAACCATCAGGCTGAAAAAAAACTTCTGTTCCTCTAATATCTGTCGTTCCAATTTCTTTCACATCTGCTAAAGCAGCACCTTTTGAATATTCCTGTTGATGCACTTTTCCTTCTCTAAAAACAGTCGCAACCAATTTTGTAGAAAGTGCATTTACCACAGAGACTCCTACACCGTGCAAGCCACCGGAAACTTTATAAGAATCTTTATCAAATTTACCACCTGCGCCAATTTTAGTCATTACAACTTCCAGCGCAGATTTTTGTTCTTTTTCGTGTAAATCAACAGGGATTCCACGGCCATTATCTTTTACAGAAATACTGTTTCCTTCATGAATTATTACTGAAATAGTATCGCAATGTCCCGCTAAAGCTTCATCAATTGAATTATCTACTACTTCATAAACTAAGTGGTGAAGTCCTCTTAATCCTATATCCCCGATGTACATGGACGGTCTTAATCTCACATGTTCCATTCCCTCTAAAGACTGTATGCTACTCGCGGTATATTGTTTATTGCTCATTAATTTTGTTTTTAAAAATACCAACAAATATACAAAAAATAACACGAAATTTCTCACGAAAAAGGATTGTTCCCTGAATCCATTTTAAATATTTTATCGTATTTCAAATGACATGAAGTAACTTTTTTTAACAAAATTTATATCTAATTCCTTATCTTTACCCAAAAAAAATTTATGAATTCTGAAATGAGAGAAAATATTCAGATGATTGCCGAAACCGCAAAGGATTTCGCTGAAAAAAATATTAGACCGAATATTATGGATTGGGATGAAAGTCAAACTTTTCCTGTAGATCTTTTTCACCAACTTGGCGAAATGGGTTTTATGGGAATTGTAATTCCTGAAAAATATGGCGGTTCCGGTTTAGGTTACCACGAATATGTGACAATTTTGGATGAGATTTCCCAAGTTGATCCATCAATCGGCTTATCTGTTGCAGCGCACAATTCTTTATGTACAAATCATATTTATGAGTTTGGAAATGAGGAACAACGCAATAAATGGCTGCCGAGTTTAGCTTCCGGAAAAGTACTCGGTGCATGGGGATTAACTGAACATAATACAGGTTCAGATTCTGGCGGAATGAGTACAACTGCTGTAAAAGACGGTGATGACTGGATCATTAATGGTGCAAAAAACTTTATTACGCATGCAATATCTGGCGACATTGCGGTTGTAATGACCAGAACTGGGGAAATAGGCGCAAAAAATAATTCTACAGCGTTCGTTTTAGAAAAAGGAATGGCTGGATTTACTTCCGGTAAAAAAGAAAATAAACTGGGAATGCGAGCGTCTGAAACTGCCGAATTGATTTTTGACAGCGTCAGAGTTTCTGATGCAAATAGATTAGGCGAAGTTGGAAGCGGTTTTAAACAAGCCATGAAAATTTTAGATGGCGGTAGAATTTCTATCGCGGCTTTAAGTTTAGGAACTGCAAAAGGCGCTTACAAAGCAGCTTTAAAATATGCACAGGAAAGAAAACAATTTGGAAAAACGATTGCAAGTTTTCAGTCGATTAATTTTATGTTAGCCGATATGGCAACGGAAATTGACGCGTCAGAATTATTAATCAACAGAGCCTCAGATTTAAAAAATGCCAAGGCAAAAATGACCAAAGAAGGTGCAATGGCAAAACTTTATGCTTCTGAAGCTTGTGTAAGAATTGCGAATAATGCAGTTCAGATTTTTGGTGGTTACGGATATACCAAAGATTTCCCGGCAGAAAAGTATTACAGAGATTCTAAACTTTGTACGATTGGTGAAGGAACTTCTGAGATCCAGAGATTGGTGATTGGAAGAGAGATCACAAAATAGTATTTCTTTAAACAAATAAAAAAAGCATCTTGAGAAAGATGCTTTTTTGGTTGAATATTGTTTTAATCTAAAACAACTCCTTTCTTATAATATTCTGATTTCGTTCCGGTCCTACAGAAACCAAATAAACATTAATACCTAAGTGTTTTTCAATAAATTCAATGTATTTCTGAGCGTTTTTAGGAAGTTCGTCGTAAGAAGTAACTTTGGTTAAATCTTCTTCCCAACCGTCCAATTCTTCATAAATCGGTTCATAATTGTAGAGTTTTGTAGTAGATGAAGTAAAATAATCGATGATTTTTCCGTCTTCGGTTTTATATTTGGTAGCAATTTTTAAAGGATGAATTCCGGTAAGAACATCCAGTTTTGTAATCACTAAATTATTTATGCCGTTGATCATGGTCGCATGTTTCAAAGAAACTAAATCTAACCAACCCGTTCTTCTCGGTCTTCCAGTTGTAGCGCCAAATTCAAAACCAATTTGTCTGATTTTTTCACCCAATTCATTATCGAGTTCAGTTGGGAAAGGTCCTTCTCCTACTCTCGTTGTGTAGGCTTTTGCAACACCAATTAAGTTCTGAAGACTTGTTGGCGGAACTCCGGCCCCTGTACAAACGCCGCCAGTTGTGGGTGACGAAGAAGTCACGTAAGGATAAGTCCCGAAATCAATATCTAACATTGCCGCTTGTGCACCTTCAAACAGAACGTTTTTCCCTTCTTTTATAGCCTCATTTATTTCCACTTCGGTATCTACAATTCTATCTTTTAAGATCTGACCTAATTCTAAAAATTCATTATAAATAGTATCAAAATCCAAAGTTGGCTTTTCATAATATTTCTCAAAAAGTGAATTTTTATTTTTGAGATTTTTCTTAATTTTTTCGGCTAAAACTTCTGGATTTAGTAAATCAACCATTCTAATTCCAACTCTAGCAATTTTATCTTCATAGCATGGACCAATACCTTTTTTTGTCGTTCCAATGTGCGTTCCGTCTTCTTCCTCTTCTCTATAAGTGTCCAGCAAACTATGATAAGGCATAATAACGTGAGCTCTTCGGGAAATAAAAACGTGATCTGTTCGCATTCCTTTATCCTCAATTTGCTTTATTTCGCTTAAAAACGCTTTTGGGTTCACTACCACTCCATTTGCGATGACACATTTGCCTTTGCATTGCAAAACACCGGAAGGCAAAAGATGCAAAACAAATTTTTCTTCACCCACATAAACAGTGTGTCCCGCATTATCACCACCTTGAAAGCGCACGACATAATCAGATTTCGCAGAGAGAACGTCAGTAATTTTACCTTTTCCTTCGTCGCCATACTGAAGACCAACTACCACATAAGTTGCCATATATTATTTGATTTTTTTGGATTCGCACAAATTTAGTTCTTATAAATAAAGTCGGCAAATTAGAAACGAAACTTTCTTATTAAATTACTAACAATTTGAAATCTCAATAATTTATAAACTTCTTACTATTTTATGTAATTTTTTTTAGAGCATTTTCCCGCTGTTCACTGTATCTTTTTTTGCGCTCGCTTCGCTCGCGCAAAAAAAGGATGCCGTTTCCATCGGGGCTAGTTACAAGTTTCACATGAATAAAATATTGTTATACAAAACTTATTTTCATCCGTTTATTTAGCAAGAGTTAAAGCCTCATTAAATCAATAAAATAAAAGAATTTTCGTAAATTTGTGCCTCAATAATTTTATATGTTAAAGATTACACTTCCAGACGGAAGCATCAAAGAATTTGATCCGGCAACGACGCCACTTGATATTGCGAAATCTATTAGTGAAGGTTTGGCGAGAAACACCATTTCTGCAGTGGTAAACGGAACTCAAGTAGAAACGACGACGCCAATTACAGAAGATTCCACGGTGCAACTTTTAACCTGGAATGATGATCTTGGTAAAAAAGCCTTTTGGCATTCTTCTGCGCATCTCTTGGCACAGGCAATTTTAGATTTTTATCCAAATGCAAAATTAACGATCGGACCTGCAATAGAGCAAGGTTTCTATTATGATGTGGATTTTGGTGATGAAGTTCTATCTGAAAAAGATTTTGAGAAAATTGAAAAAAAAATGCTCGAACATGCGAGAATCAATTCCATTTTCGAAAAATATCCAGTTTCAAAAGCTGATGCTTTAAAAGAATACGCCGATAACGAATTTAAAACAGAATTGATTACCAACTTAAATGATGGCGAAATTACTTTTGTGAAGCATGAAGATTTTATCGATTTATGTCGTGGCGGTCACATTCCAGGTACAGGAATTGTGAAAGCGGTAAAAGTATTGAACGCAGCCGGCGCTTACTGGCGTGGAAATGAAAAGAACAAACAACTTACAAGAGTTTACGGAATTTCTTTCCCAAAACAAAAAGATTTAACTGAATATCTAGAAAGATTAGAAGAAGCAAAACGCCGTGATCACCGCAAATTAGGAAAGGAATTAGGGATTTTTGCCTTCTCAGAAAAAGTAGGTGCAGGTTTGCCTTTATGGTTGCCGAAAGGAACTGCTTTAAGAAAAAAATTAGAAGAATTTTTATCAAAAGCGCAAAAAAAAGGCGGTTATGAATTTGTAATGACCCCGCATATCGGGTCAAAAGAATTATACGTGACGTCAGGACACTGGGATAAATACGGCGCAGATAGTTTTCAGCCAATAAAAACACCGAATGACGGTGAAGAGTTTATGCTGAAACCGATGAATTGTCCGCATCATTGCGAGATTTATAAAACATCACAATGGTCTTACAAAGATTTACCGAAACGTTACGCAGAATTTGGGACAGTTTACAGATATGAACAATCTGGCGAATTACACGGATTAACGAGAGTTCGCGGTTTTACCCAAGATGATGCACATATTTTCTGTACGCCGGATCAATTAATGGAAGAATTTAAAAAAGTAATTGATTTAACACTTTATGTATTTAAATCTTTAGGCTTTGAAGATTTCGTGACACAAATTTCATTGCGTGATCCAGACAATAAGGAAAAATATATCGGTTCTGATGAAAATTGGGAAAAAGCCGAAAAGGCAATCATGACTGCCGCCAAGGAAAAAAATCTCACAACGGTTATTGAATATGGTGAAGCTGCTTTTTACGGACCAAAATTAGATTTTATCGTGAAGGATGCCCTAGGCAGAAAATGGCAACTCGGAACCATTCAGGTTGATTACAATTTACCCGAACGTTTTGATCTTTGGTATAATGGAAGTGATAACGAAAAACACCGTCCGGTAATGATTCACCGCGCGCCATTTGGTTCTATGGAACGTTTTATTGCAATTTTATTAGAAAATACAGCGGGCGATTTTCCACTTTGGTTGGCGCCGGATGCATTCACCATTTTACCAATCAGTGAAAAATATGTAGAATATGCGAAAAAAGTTTCACAATTGTTAGAAAATCACGATATTTGCGGACTTATCGACGACCGAAATGAGAAAACCGGTAAGAAAATAAGAGATGCAGAGTTGCAGAAGTTACCATTCATGCTGGTTGTTGGTGAAAATGAAGCAGTTAACGGCACGGTTTCTGTAAGGAAACGAAATGAAGGCGACTTAGGCGAAATGAGTGTAGAAGATTTTGCGAATTACTTTAAAAAAGAAGCGAAAATTTAGAGCAAAATTATAGCAATTTGTAACAGATTGCTTCGCTAGGCTCGCAATGACAGATAAAATTAGAATTAACTTTAAAATAATAAAACCATAGCACTAAAACGATTTAATAGCAGAGGTCCACAGCGACGCGTACAAGAAGATTTACATCAAATCAATGATAAAATCCGCGCCCGGGAAGTTCGTCTTGTTGGCGATAATGTGGAACCAGGTGTTTATCCCCTAGAAAAAGCAAAGCAAATTGCGAGAGATCAGGAGTTGGACTTGGTGGTGATTTCGGATAAATCTGAACCATTCATCAGTCGAATTTTAGATTACAAGAAATTTCTTTACGAACAAAAAAAGAAAACAAAAGAACTAAAAGCCAAGCAAGTAAAAGTAGTTGTAAAAGAAATACGTTTCGGTCCGCAAACGGATGATCACGATTACGAATTTAAGAAAAAACACGCTGAGAAATTCTTAGAAGAAGGTTCTAAATTGAAAACTTATGTTTTCTTTAAAGGCCGTTCTATCGTTTTTAAGGACCAAGGTGAGATTTTACTTTTAAAACTGGCGCAGGAATTAGAGCATGTAGGAAAAGTTGATCAGTTGCCAAAACTGGAAGGTAAGCGAATGATCATGATGATGAGCCCGAAGAAAGCGGCGAAATAATTTTTCGATTTATAAATATTTAAAGAGACCTTTTTGGGTCTCTTTTTTATGCGATATATTCATTTAGAATTCTGTGAACGTGAACTTATACACAGTTCTAATTTACGACCTCACACGTTATAATATTTTAAACCTATTGTAACTTTCAATTTTTTTCTTCTCAAAGAATTCTAATAATTTTTTTCTAATTTTATTTTCAATACTTGGAATTTTATCTTGTCTGTTAAGTATTAAGTCAATTGATATTTGAAAGTCTGCATTTTCGTCTTTAGATTTTACAAAATCTGGAAAACCTAAATTAATGACAGCATTTCCTTCAATGCCATTATAATTAAGTTTATACTTATATTTCACAGCACCAAAAATTAATTTAGGATAGTAATCTTCTTTATATATTAGAACATGATTCTGTAAACCTTTACCGCTCAATTTTAAATTATCAATTTCGTCCAAGAATATTTTAACATCTTTGTGGCTTTCCACATTTTCGTCAAGATATAAATCAATATCAGTTATTGATTTAAAATCAAGGTATATGGTAAAATTGCTAGTAAATGAATAAAAAAATTTTATTCTAGAGGTATTATTAAAATGATTATATCTAACAGATATTATGTCATCATAAGATTTAATTATGGACTTTTCAAAGAGTTTCTCTTTTAAAGCAACCATTATTAATTTATTTACTTCAAATGTTTCTTTAGAAGTTGAGTCTTGTTGAACAGAAATTTGTATGTCAGTATCAGAAATTTTTTTTAAGGTTACAGCACCTTTGTGATAAGTTTTATTATTTGTCCAATCACTTAATAAATTTTCTCTTTCAATTTGATATTCGTAAACAGCTGTAAATTCATCTTCAAAATAAAAGTTAGGATTACCAATCACAGAAAAATTTGGTTTATAGGTATGTTTTTCTCTGATTAATGAATTTAAATCTAAAGCGTTACTAAAAATATCAGGGAAGTCGAAGTCAGTTTTGCAATTTATAGATGACGTTCTATATTTATTAGTTTCCTCTCTAGTTTTTTGAGTTTCATATAATTCTAAAAAGTCTTTCGGACTTATTATACTCTTCATAATTAGTGGAACTGAGTTGTTTTTTTGATTGTGCCCCAAAAAAACACCCTTTTCTCTAAGTAATGAATTGATATTTGAATCTGTAATGTTAGATTTTACAAGTAATTGTCTAATATAATCTCCTTGTGGCAATATATCTTTATTCATAATATTTTAGTTTCTAAAATCCGCAGGAAATTTTTTAATTAATAGATTCTCATATAAACTATATGTGGGAAAATTTGAAAGAATTTGTTTTACCTGATTATCGTTTAATAAATAATCGTAAGATTTATAAAATAAAACTACTTTATCGATTGCATTTAATTGATCAAAAGATTTAGAAAAATTTAGTATTTGTGAAAATTGGTCTTCAGAGAAATCATCATTTATAAATACTCGTAATTCTACATTTTTCCCATCAGTTATACGTATTGGAATTATATCTGAATACAAATAATTAATTGGAAAGATTTTACCGTAAGCCTTTCCCTGAATTGATGTGAAATTTAAACCAGAGTTATGATAGACAAAATCAACATTGTTGGAACCTAAAATCTCTCTAGTTTTATAAATACTTTCGTACAAAAAATTTACTTTAGAATTATCTAAAAGTATAATTTTATCAAAAATAAAATCGTGATCAATTTGAATTTTTGCTACATTCGAAGTCAAATCAAAATCTAAAGCACTAGTGTTTGACAGCCAAACTAAAATTCCAAATATTTCTGTTTTATTTACTTCTTTAAAATTTTGATTGAGACTACTTTTTAATTTTGAATTATTAAAACATTCTAATGTAAAAGCTAAGTCTTTGATATGTGTTTTAAATAGATTGGAAGGATATTTAGGATAATCGCCGCCAACATATTTTGATGAAATAACACCAATATCAAGTGTGTAATCTTCAACAGGACTTTTGTAAGCTATAAGACCATCAACACCGTGTGTTGTTTTGCTGTTTTTTGCAGATGTGTCTTTATGTTTTAAACCCTTTATACATTCTATTGAATTATTTTCTTGAAGTGAGTTATAACTTAAAATTTCTTCAAAAATAAATTTGACTATTTTTTCTCCCTTCTCTCCAATAGATTTAGACCATTCTCCCATAATTTTTCATAAATTAAAAATAATGTAGCACATTTTCTTTCAAATATACAAGTTTTAAAAAACCTACGAGTTATTTATTTTCTATCAATTGCAATTCCAATCAGGTCTTCCCCTCAAAGAAAACAAAAACCCACTTTCTAGCCCCGAGTGAAACGGCATCCTTTTTTGGCGCGAGCGAAGCGAGCGGCAAAAAAGATATAGTGGAAAGCGGGACCAATCTTCGCACAAATACCAAATCTTGTTGCTCCTAAAAAATGAACGTTTCGATAATAATATCGTTTTTGGAAAAATTTGAATATTAGGTTTCGAAAACAAAATTATCTTTTCATATTTCCCTAAAATTTTGTACTTTTGCAGTCTGAAAAATGTGGACATTTCTATGAAGAGGCGTTTGCATCATGAAAAAGATATTGATAACAATAATATAAATTAAGGAAAATGCCAAAATTAAAAACTAAATCAGGTGCTAAAAAGCGTTTTAAGCTTACCGGAACTGGTAAAATTAAAAGAAAAGGTGCTTTTAAAAGCCACATCTTAACTAAAAAAGAAACGAAGCAAAAGAGAAATCTTACGCAGACTTCTTATGTTGCGAAAGTGGATACGAAAAGTGTTTTACGCCAATTAGCTTTAAAGTAGTTTTTATAAATCTCAATCGGTTTATAGAAATTCAACAATTTCAATAAAATTTAACCCTGAAATGGTGCAGCTAAGCGCAATGAAATAATTTGCCGCCCTTTTCAAAAAAACAAATTTAATTATGCCAAGATCAGTCAATTCTGTAGCGTCTAGAGCGCGAAGAAAAAAATTAATGAAACAAGCCAAAGGTTTTTTCGGAAGAAGAAAAAATGTTTGGACTGTTGCTAAAAATGCGGTACACAAAGCAATGGAATATGCTTACCGCGGTAGAAAAGAGAAGAAAAGAAATTTCAGAAGTCTTTGGATTATGCGTATTAATGCAGGTGCAAGAGAATACGGAATGTCTTATAGCCAGTTTATGGGCGCTTTGAAAAAGCACAACATTGAGTTGAACAGAAAAGTTTTAGCAGATTTAGCAATGAATCATCCTGAAGCCTTCAAAGCAATCGTAGACCAAGTAAAATAAATTAAAAATTTTTGTTATCAATATTAAAATCCCGAAGTTTTCTTCGGGATTTTTTTGTTAAATTAATTAGCCACGAATAATTAAGGAAGCATTCGTGTACACGTTGAGATTTTTTTATTTATTTCGTTCCGTTAAGATTTTTTCCACATCGTCAAGTTTAAAACCCTTGGCTTTTAGTAGAATTAAATAATGGTACATTAGATCTGCGGCTTCGTTTAAAAACAAATTAGCATCATTGTCTTTCGCTTCTATCAAAAGTTCTACGGCTTCCTCTCCTACTTTCTGTGCGACTTTATTGATGCCTCTTTTAAATAAATCATAAGTATAAGAATTTTCAGTTTTCTCATCAATTCTTTGAGAAATTTTTTCTTCTAATTCATATATAAATCCTTTGGTGTTTTTGTCCCCAAAACAACTAAAACTTCCTGTATGGCAAACAACATCTGTTGGTTTTGCTAAAATTAAAAGTGCATCAGAATCACAATCTTTTTTTATGTCTTTTGCAAAAAGAAAATTACCCGAAGTTTCACCTTTTAGCCAAAGTCTGTTTTTACTTCTGCTAAAAAAATGAACGCGACCGTCTTCAACTGTTTTTTCGTAGGCTTCAAGGTTCATATAACCCAACATCAAAACCTGTAAACTCGACGAATCCTGCACAATTACGGGGACTAGACCATCACCTTTTTCAAAATCTATTATCATCTTATCGCTATTTTATTATTTTTTAATTTTAATTTTAAGTCAGGAATTTGAACTTCGCCAAAGTGAAAAATACTCGCTGCCAAAGCACCTGTTGCATGAGTTTGTGTAAAAACTTCCGTAAAATCTTCAATTTTCCCCGCACCACCAGAAGCAATTAAAGGCAAATTGGAAACTTTTGAAACTTCCTTTAATAATCTGATATCAAAACCTTGTTTTGTACCATCAAAATCCATCGAAGTTAAAAGAATTTCGCCTGCACCTAGATCTTCTGCTTGTTTTATCCAGTCTAGAGTTTGAAGTTCAGTCTTCACTTTTCCACCATTCACAAAAACAAAATCCTGAGTTAAAATTTGTTTAGAATCTACTGCAACAACCACGCATTGATTTCCAAATCTTTTAGAAATATCAGAGATTAATTTCGGATTTTTAACGACCGAAGAATTAAGTGACACTTTATCAGCGCCGGCTTTTAAAAGTAAATCAACGTCATTTAAAGTTGAAATTCCGCCGCCAACGGTAAAAGGAATATTGATTTCTTTACTGAGTTCTTCAACCAAATGAATTAAGGTTTTTCGTTTTTCATCCGTCGCAGAAATATCCAAAAAAACAAGTTCATCTGCGCCTTGTTCGGAATATTTTTTAGCCAGTTCTACAGGATTTCCCGCATCCCGAAGTCCAACAAAATTGATTCCTTTTACCGTTCTTCCGTCTTTGATATCGAGACATGGAATTATTCTTTTTTTTAACATATTTAAAGGAATTTTTGAAGGTCTTTAAAACTTATTTTATTCTCGTAAAGTGCCTTTCCAATTATCGCACCGCTGCAACCCATTTCTTTTAATTGCTCTAAATCATTGGTATTAGAAACACCGCCGCTTGCGATTAAATTAATTTTAATTTGGCTCAGAATATCTTCGTATAATTCATTAGATGAACCTTCGAGCATTCCATCTTTGGAAATATCTGTGCAAATCACATTTTGAATTCCAACTTTTTTATAACTTTTAATAAAATCTACCACATCTAAATTTGATTCTTCTAACCAACCCGACGTTTTTATTTTTCTGTCCAAACAATCTGCACCTAAAATAATTTTTTCAGCGCCATATTTTTTAATCCAGTCCAAGCATTTTTCCCGATTTTGAACCGCTATACTTCCAATGGTTATTTGATTTGCACCGGCATTAAAAGCAATTTCAATGGCTTCATCAGATTTTATTCCACCACCAAAATCAATAATTAAATTAGTTTCTTTTGCAATATTTTCCAAAACTTTTGCATTGATAATTTTGCCAGATTTTGCACCATCCAGATCTACTAAATGTAAATATTTTATACCTTGGGCTTCAAATTCTTTTGCAACGTCAACGGGATTTTCATTGTAAATTTTCTTGGTATCGTAATCGCCTTTTGAGAGCCGAACACATTTGCCGTCGATAATATCTATGGCGGGAATTATTCGCATTATTTTAAATTTAAAAAGTTTTCTAGAATTTTTGAACCAATATCACCAGATTTTTCGGGATGAAACTGTGTTCCATAAAAGTTATTTTTTTCTAAAGTTGCGCTAAAAGGTAAAATATAATCACAAACTGAACTTGTTTCCTCACCTATTTCACAATAATATGTATGAACGAAATAAAGATTATCATCAACCGTAATATTTTCCAAAATTTTACTATTGATATTTTGTAAATTATTCCAACCCATGTGTGGAACAATTTCCGTAGTGGGAAAATTTTTAACGTTAATATCAAAAATTCCCAAACACTCAGTTTCACCTTCTTCAGAATAATTACAAAGCAATTGTTGACCCAGACAAACACCCAGAAATGATTGTTTTAAAGTCGGAATTAATTGCTCTAATTTTTTTTCTTTTAAAAACTTCATTGCTGTTGACGCTTCGCCAACACCAGGGAAAATTACTTTTTCAGCATTTCTGATTTCGTCAAAATCCGAAGTTAAAAGAATTTTAAAACCTAACTTTTCTACAGCATTTTGAACGGATTTTATATTTCCTGCGCCGTAATCAATTATTGCAATCATAAGGAACCTTTTGTGCTTGGAATGGAAAAATTATTTTGATCTTGTTTCGCTGCCGTTTTCAAAACTTTAGCAAATGCTTTAAAAATAGATTCAATTTTATGGTGCTCATTTTCACCTTCACATTTAATATTTAAATTAGATTTCGAAGCATCAGAAAACGATTTAAAAAAGTGATAAAACATTTCTGTTGGCATTTCTCCAATTTTCTCTCGTTTAAATTCAACATCCCAAACTAACCAATTTCTTCCCCCAAAATCTAAGGCAATTTGCGCCAGACAATCGTCCATCGGTAGAACAAAAGCATATCTTTCGATGCCCTTTTTTGTTCCTAATGCTTGCAAAAAACATTCGCCTAAGACAATTGCAGTATCTTCAATCGTATGGTGTTCATCGACTTGTAAATCGCCATCAACAGAAATATTTAAATCAAAATTGCCGTGTTTAGAAATCTGCTCAAGCATGTGATCAAAAAACGCTAAACCAGTATTAATGTTGGATTTCCCGGAACCATCAAGATTTAATTCAACAGAAATCTTAGTTTCATTCGTATTTCTAATAACTTTACATTTCCGAGGAATTTCTTTTAAATATTGATAAACTTCATCCCACGATTTCGTCGTTAATGTTGCTTCGTCAAAATCCTCTTCACTTATAAAAATTGATTTTGAACCTAAATTTTTAGCTAATTCTACGTCCGTTTTTCGGTCGCCAATGACATAAGAATTTTCGAGATCGTAATTACCGTGAACATACTTTTGCAACATTCCTAATCTTGGTTTTCTATTCGGCGACTTATCTTCTTCAAAACTATGGTCGATTAGTTGTTCTGAAAATTCAATGCCTTCACTTTTTAAAATTTTAAGCATTTTTTCATGCGGTAAATCAAAAGTATCTTGCGGAAAACTTGCTGTTCCCAAACCATCTTGATTCGTCACCATGACCAATTCATAATCTAATTCTTTTACGATTTTTGCTAAATTTTGTAAAACCTTTGGATAAAATTCCAATTTTTCTAGAGAATCAACTTGGAAATCGTTTGGCGGTTCTAAAATCAAAGTGCCGTCGCGGTCTATAAACAATACTTTTTTCATTTAATTAATCGATTTTAAAACAGTTATTAAACTTTCATTTTCTTCCGAACTTCCAACACTAATTCGTAAACAATTTGCCAGAGAAGGATGTCTTAAACTTGTCAATATTTTATTTTCTAATAATTTATTGTAAACTAATTCAACTTTTTCAAATTCTATTAAAAAGAAATTGGCGTCTGACGGATAGATTTTTTTTATAAATTTTAGCTTTAATAACTCACTTTTTAGTTGTTCTCTTTCGCTAAAAATAGAAACTAAATTCACATTATAAATTTCTAAATTCAAAAGATTTTCCAGTGCTTTATTTTGATTTTGTGAACTCACATTGTAAGGCGGTTTCATTGTCATTATCAAATCTGCAATTTCCTTGGAAGCAAACCCAATTCCTATGCGTAAACCTGCCATTCCAAAGGCTTTTGACAAGGTTTTTAAAATAATTAAATTCGGATATTTAGTTAGTAATTTAACCGCAGAAATCTCTTTTGAAAACTCAATATAAGCTTCATCAACTACCACAATTCCGTTAAAATTCGAAATAAAATAGTCGATATTATCAATTGAATTTCCGGTTGGATTATTGGGGGAACAAAGAAATAGTAATTTAGCTTTTGAAGTCTTTAATTTTTCATCAAAATCCGCTTTATCAATCTGAAAGTCTTCGTTTAAATCTAATTTTTCGACCTTTAACCCATTTACTTTTCCGTAAAATTCATACATCACAAAACTCGGATTCATTACCATTATTGAATCTTTTTCCGGAATTCCAAAGGCACGAATTATTAAGTCGATCAATTCATCACTTCCATTTCCTATGAATATTTGCGCTACATTCACCTCATTTATTTCCGCAAATTTCTGTCTTAATTTTAAACTTTTAGAATCTGGATAACGATTAAATTCTCCAAAAGGATTTTCATTGGCTTCTAAAAGAACTAAATCGTCATCTGAAAAACTTTCTCTCAGGCTATTGTAAGGTTTCAAATCCAAAATATTTGGACGTACTAAATTTTCTAATTTAAATTCCATTTTGTAAAGATTTTAAACGAAGTGTAACTGCATTTTTATGAGCAAAAAGACCTTCTGCTTCTGCCATTAACTCAACCGATTTTCCAATATTTTGTAAACCTTTTTGAGTTAAATTTTGGAAGGTAATTTTTTTAACAAAACTATCTAATGAAACACCGCTGTAATTTCTTGCAAAACCATTCGTTGGCAAAGTATGATTTGTTCCTGTCGCGTAATCTCCCGCGGCTTCAGGACTATAATTCCCAAGAAAAACAGAACCTGCATTTTCAATTAAGTTAATGTAATTTTCTGAATTTTCCACTGATAAAATTAAGTGTTCCGGAGCATATTCATTGCTAAATTCAAAAGCCTCTTCAACAGAATTAAGTAGAATAAATCTGCTATTATTCAACGCTTTTTTAGCCATTTCATTCCGAGATAAATTTTCAACCTGTAATTTTATTTCTTCCATAGTTTTTGAAAAAACCTGCTCATCAGTTGCAACAAAAACAACCTGAGAATCTACGCCGTGTTCGGCTTGTGACAATAAATCTGCCGCACAAAATTCTGGATTTGCCGAAGAATCAGCGATCACTAAAACTTCACTTGGACCAGCTGGCATATCAATAGCAACGCCATTTTCCACCGCTAATTGTTTGGCTTCCGTCACATATTGATTCCCTGGACCGAAAATTTTATCAACTTTAGGAATACTTTCTGTTCCAAAAGTTAACGCTGCGATTGCTTGTGCACCACCAATTTTATAAATTTTTTCAATACCGCATAATTGTGCAGTAAATAAAATAGCGGGATTTACAGATCCGTCTTTTTGCGGTGGCGTACACAAAATGATATTTTTACAACCTGCAATTTTTGCGGGAATCGATAACATTAAAATAGTCGAAAAAAGCGGCGCCGTTCCACCTGGAATATACAAACCTACATTTTCAATCGCTCTACTTTCCCGCCAACAAGTAATTCCTGGTTGGGTTTCAATTTTATTAATTTCCTGTTGCTGCGAATTATGAAATTTAAAGATATTGTCTTTTGCCTGTTTAATGGCATTTTTCAAATCCTCGGAAATTTCATTTGAAGCAATATCTATTTCGTCATGAGAAACTAAAAAGTCATCAATTTTAACACCGTCAAATTTCTCTGAGTAATTTTTTAAAGCAAAATCGCCACTCGATTGTACCGATGTAAAAATCTCCTGAACTAAATTCCGTAGGTTTTTCCTTTCCAAAACCGGTCTCGTTACTAAATTCTTCCATTCAGTTTTTACCGGAAATTTATATATATTATTTATCATAATTAAATTATTAAAGTACCATTTTTTCAATTGGAATAACTAAGATTCCTTCTGCACCATATTTTTTCAACTCGTCAATCACTTCCCAAAATTCACTTTCCCGAACCACCGAATGAATACTGCACCATTCTGGATCTGCGAGTGGTAAAACTGTGGGCGATTTTATCCCCGGTAAAACACTGATTATTTGTGGCAAAGATTTCGTCGGTGCATTAAGCAAAATATATTTATTTTCGCGGGAATTAAGAACTGCTTGAATACGAAAAAGTAAACGTTCTAAAATTTCTGAAATTTCCGTTGACAAATTAGTGTTAGATACCATAACTGCTTCACTTTTCAACACTTCAAATACTTCCTTCAAACCATTATGAAGAAGCGTTCCACCAGAACTTACTAGATCTGCGATTGCATCTGCAAGACCAATACTTGGCGCGATTTCTACACTGCCAGAAATCTCTGTAATTTCTGGTACAAAGTTTTGTTCTTCGAAAAACTTAGTCAAAATATTTGGATAACTCGTTGCAATTTTTTTTCCTTTAAAATAAGATAAATCTTTACAGGAAGAATCGTTTGTTACTGCAAGCGATAAACGACACTTTGCAAATCCTAATTTTTTAATTACTATAATGTCTTTTTCCTGCTCTAAAACTTCGTTTTCGCCGATAATCCCGATATGAACGATATTTTGTTCCACATATTTTGGAATATCATCATCACGAAGAAAAAGAATTTCTAATGGAAAGTTAGTAGCAGAATTTTTTAATTTACTTTTAAAATCCGGGAAACTAATTCCGCATTCCCGTAGTAACTCTAAAGATTTTTCGCTGAGGCGACCATTTTTTTGAATTGCAATTTTTAATTTGTTCATTTATTTTTAGAATGTGTCTGAACAAATTTTTAGAATTTTAAATTAAAAAAAACCATCTTGCTCAGACGGTTTATATATTATTTTTAATTTTTAAATCATAATAGTAATCAACTCGTCTTTTGGATGAGATGATGGTGATGAAAGAAAATTGTAGTTATTTGCATTTGTAAATTATGCAGCAAAGATGTAAAATAGTTATTTAACTGACAACTAATTTTAAATTTATTTTTGTAAAACTTCTTCGTAGACGTTTATTAAATTTTTTGCGATTTTCTCATCGATAAACTTTTGAACAAAATCAAAACCTTTCTCTTCCAGTCGATTTCTTTCAGATTTATTACTCCAAAGAAATAAAATTTTAGATTTTAAATCTTCTATATTTTCTGGATTTACATAAAGTGAATTTTCTCCGGCTGCTTCTGGAAGTGAACTTGTGTTGCTAGTAATTACCGCAGTTTTAGAAAATAATGCTTCAATTACCGGAATTCCAAAACCTTCAAATAAACTTGGATATACGAAAATATCTGCCAGTTGATAGATTGCTGAAAGTTCTTCCACCGAGACATTTTCTAAAAAATGCACCTGATTTTTGAAATTATTTTTTTTAATAAATTTTTCAACTTTTTTAAAGTATTTTGTTTTTTTACCAATCACTAAGAGATTAATCTCGGTAGTTGTAATTGCTTTTACAATATTTAAAAGATTTTTTCGCGACTCGATCGTTCCGACATTCAAAATAAAACGTTCGGGTAAGTTAAATTTTGCTTTAGTTTCTGTTAAAAATTCTGACGATTTTTTTTCCTTAAAAGTTTGATGACAGCCTTGATAAACAACTCTTACTTTTTCAGTAGGGATTTTTAAAAATCGAATTATGTCTCGTTTTGTCTGTTCTGAAATTGCAATTATTAAATCGGCCTGCTCACAGGCTTTTTTAAATTTCCAGAAGTGAATATTGCGGTCAAAAAAAGAATAATACTGTGGAAAGCGAAAAAAAATTAAATCATGGATCGTTACGATTTTTTTAATTGATTTTTCGTTCCATTTTAAAGGCAATTCGCCAGAAAGCCCATGGAAAATATCTGCATTAATTTCTTGCGAAACTTTACCAAACTTTAACTGACGCGCAAATTTTCCACCAGAAACTTTCAAAAAATTAACATTATTTGATTCTAAAATTTCTTTCCCGCGTTCAGTCTGTTTTTGTTCTATTAAAACATAATCGTTCTGTGGAAAATATTCTGCTAAAATCCGGATTAAATCCCGTGAATAGTTTCCCAAACCAGAACTATTGTGAAAAAAACGTTTGGCATCAAATGCGATTTTCATATGTAGCTATGTATGTTTTTTGTTTGCAATATGGAATCTCCTACCTTGATCTGTATTCATTTTTAAATTTTTTAAAAGGCGATTTCATAATTTTATTTTATTTTGAAATTCATGAATTGTTAAGAATCTTTCACCTCTAGCGTTTAACCACTTTAAATAATTGTCAAATCTTTCTACCATTATATTTCCTGTGTTTTTGGTAGTGAAATTCGGTAATTTAAACTCAGGATTTTTAATATCTGAAAATTCCCATGGATGAAAATATAAATTTAAATAACCGTCTTTTTTCAATGCTATTTTAGACAAAAATTTGTAAACATTTAAAGGAAAATTATGAAAACTCAACCAAAATAATGGAATTCGAAAATAAGTGGAAACTGAAGCGGGAATTTGCAATAAATTATTTTCTTTAAAATATGTTCTGGAAATTTCTCTATTGTCATATCTTCCTGGTATGTAAGTTGGATTTAGAGATGAATTGTAGGAATAACCTGCATTTAAAACATCATTTACAGCAACGGGAGCTAATCTTGGCATCCGTAAACCTATGACTTCTGCATCAAATAATGCACTCAGTTCTAATCTTGAATTTTTTAAATCTTCAACTTCAAATTTTGAATGAAACCAAGTGTGAGAAGCTAGTTCATGATCTTCTGAAAGTAATCTTTTAATTAAATCTTGATTTTCTTTAGCAAAGATCACGGTCGAAAAAAAGGTGGCTTTTGCATTATGTTTTTTTAGTAAATCTAAAATTATAATTAAACCGTTTCTAGAAATTTCTATTTGCTTTTTAAAAGAAATTTTACCTTCATATTCAAAAGGCATATCAAATTCTTCAATATCAAAGGACAGTAGCACCATTTTTTAAAAATTTTTACTTCGTACAATATAATTTGGTCTCTCTTTTACCTGTTTAAAAATTTTACCTAAATAAATACCAAAAATGCCTAAAATTATTAATTGAAGACCACCAAAAAAAACGACGGTCATAATCAATGACGCCCAACCAGAAATTTCGGTGCCCACAAAAAATGCATGAATTACATATGGAACGTATATAAAAATTGACAAAATAGAAAAGAAAAATCCCAAATAAGCCGCTAAATAAAGTGGTTTAACGCTAAAAGAAGTTATTCCGGTAAATGCAAATTTCATCATTTTCCTAAGATTATAGCTGCTTTCTCCAGCAAATCTTTCGTTGGCGATGAAGGGAATACCAATCTGTTTGAAACCCATCCAAGTTGAAAGACCACGCAGAAACAAATCAGATTCCTGCATATTTCGCATTACATCTACAACCGAAGCGTCCATTAAACGGAAATCTGAACCGCCGCCGGAAGTCAAATTAACATCTGAAATACTGGATAAAAATTTATAAAAATATTCTGACGTTTTACGCTTAAATTTTGAAATTTCTTTTGGGTATTTTCTAATGGTGTAAACGACATCGAAACCCTTTTCCCAGGCCGAAATCATCTCAGGAATTAGTTTTGGTGGATGTTGTAAATCACCATCCATTGAAATTACTGCATTTCCTGTAGCAAAATCGATACCTGCTTTTACAGCAGGTTGATGACCAAAATTCCGAGAAAATTCTAAATATTTTACTTCTTCAAATTGAGCGGAAAGTTGCTCTAAAACTAACTGTGATCCGTCTCGACTCCCGTCATTAACAAATATAATCTCTAATTTATAATTGGGTAAAGCGGTAAAAACTTCACTTATTTTTTGATGGATAAGTTCTAGATTTTTCTCTTCATTAAAAACAGGAATTACAATTGAGATTTTCTTCATTAATAATTTTTTAAAATTTAATTTAAATTATAATCTTTACTAAAATCTTTTACCATCAATTCATAAATCACTCTAAACCAAACGATAACACAAGGTAAGGCTTTTAAAGAGTATTTTTGAATATAATTATCTTTAATATTTCTAGGAAACAAATCTGAAGTGGAAAAACAAGTAAAAATTAAAACAAAAAATAATAAAAATATAGCGAATGGTGTTTTTTCTTTTTGAATAATAAACCAAATCATCACGCCAGTTACCGCAATAATGAAAGTTGGGGATTCTGAACTTGAGCTAAACAAAACGAGAAACAATAAAGTAGAACATAAAATCATAAGCTGAAAGGCAACTTCTTTATATTGCTTAATTCTTAAATAAGGCAAGCCAAAAACAAAAATTCCCGGAAGTAGAAAATATAAATTTGAAATACTTGCATCGCCTAAAATCCTTCGTACGATTCCCATTATCGAAAAATCTTGCATCGACGTCAACGATTCATTTTCAATATTTTTACCTGAAAGTGAAATGTACCAATCATAATAAGATTGTAATCCAAAATGTAAGCTGGAATATAACATTGGTAAAATTAAAAATAAAATAAAAAATACTGCAAATGACAGAATAAATTTCATTTTGTTCTTAATAAAAAAAAAGCCTGAAAGACCAACAATACCATAAATTTTTACAAAAAACCCAATTAAAATTGCCAGCACAGATTTTGTTTCTTTCTTCTCATAAATATAAACCATTGATAAAATGAGCAAACCGGTTAAAGCTATATTAAACTGAACGCTTAATGCAGCCGTGATAAATTCTTGCAAACATAACCACGCAACAAAAGATTTTTTAATATTAGAAATTGGTAATTTACTCAAAGCAAAAACAAAAATAAGTGCGTTTGCAACATTCCAAAGTGGCATCCCTAGCCAATCTGGCAAAAGCGCAAAAGGCGCAATTAAAATTCCGAAAAATACACCATAATGATTGGCATCAAAAAATAAATCGGGATGTTGTAGAAAAATATTTTCTTTTTTTAAACTGCTGAGGAATACATTTTTAAACAAAAAATAATTGTTATAAGCCTGCGGTCCACGAAAATATTTTGCCAAAGCTGAAACGAAAGAAAGCAAAAGATAAATCCCAAAAATAATTTTAGGATTTGAAATCAGTTTTAAAAATTTTTCTTTTATCATTATTTTTTGGATGAAAACACCTGTTTTTATAACACATCGCATTATAAAATAACCATCTGCAGCCCGACTTGAGTGGAAATCCTTTTTTGTTTTTTTACAGCGCTATAATTGTTTAAAAAAAAACAAAAAAGATTGGGAACGGAAGGCGGAAATCGCTGCCCAAAAACTTAAAAATTTATTTATTAAACGGCCACATTATTTTCTCTTAAAGCATCATTCAAAGACGTTTTTTTATCGGTTGATTCTTTTCTCTGTCCAATAATTAAAGCGCAAGGCACTTGAAATTCTCCTGCTGGAAATTTCTTGGTGTAACTTCCCGGAATAACAACTGATCGCGAAGGAACTCTACCTTTAATTTCAACAGGTATATCTCCTGTTACATCAATAATTTTTGTTGACGCGGTAAGAACAACATTTGCGCCTAAAACCGCTTCTTTTTCTACGTAAACACCTTCTACAACGATACATCTGGAACCTATGAAAACATCATCTTCTATAATTACCGGTGCAGCTTGCAAAGGTTCTAAAACTCCACCAATACCAACTCCACCACTAAGATGAACATTTTTACCAATTTGTGCACAACTTCCGACAGTTGCCCAAGTATCTACCATTGTTCCTGAATCTACATATGCGCCAATATTTACGTAAGAAGGCATTAAAATTACACCTGGAGCGATAAAAGAACCTTCTCTAGCAACGGCAGGCGGTACAACACGAACGCCTTTTTCTGCGTAATCTCTTTTTAAAGGCATTTTATCATGAAATTCAAAAGGTCCAACTTCAATAGTTTCCATTTTCTGGATTGGAAAATACATGACAACTGCTTTTTTCACCCATTCATTTACTTTCCACCCATTTTCTGTAGGCTCCGCCACGCGTAAAGTTCCTGAATCTAAAGCTTTTATAACTTCACGAATTTTCGACTGGCTATCGGAATCTTTTAATAATTCTCGATTATCCCAAATATTTTCAATGCTTTCCTGTAATGACATTTATTTTTTAGTTATTTTAATTAATATAATATTTAAGTTATAAAACTCTTCGCGCAAAAAGAAAAGCTTTGTTCCAATATTTTTCATTTAAAGATGAAATTATAACGCCTTTTGAAGTGGAAGCGTGAATAAATTTTATCTCACCATCATTCCCAATATCATGAACTATCCCGACATGCGTCACGTTACTTCCACCAGCTGTTGCGAAAAAGATTAAATCTCCCGGCTCCACTTCTTTTACAGCGATCGCCTCGCCAGCTTTTGCCTGATCTTCTGATCTGCGAGGAAGGTTCTCATTATTTTCTGTATAGACTTTTACCGTATAGCCAGAACAATCAAAACCAGAGCTTGTATTTCCGCCATATTTATAAGGTGCGCCGATGTATTTCTCAGAATCTTTCAAAAGTTCATTCCTTCTGGAATCTAAAGCGCCTCTAAAGTTAGAATTGAATGTTTTTAAACCCTCATCTTTTACAACTGATTTTTTATAGGGATTTCTTTTTACCACGATATTTTTTGAACTACCGCAAGAAGCGAGAAGTAAAATGAATGGTAAAAACAAAAATAATTTTTTCATATAGTGCAAATCGATTTTCAAATTTAGTGAAAATTTAAATTTAATAAAATTCTATTATTTATAAAAAAATTTAAATAAGTAAAATCACAAAAAAAGAAATCAAAGATTTTATAGAAATGACCTTTAAAAACCTTTAGTTTTTTTTATAGAATATGACAACACTAAAAATTCATGATCTGGAAACTGCGCCAGAAGAAAGCAGACCTTTTTTGGAAAAATTCCAAAAAGCAAACGGTATGATTCCCGGTTTACACGACGTATTAGCGGGAGCATCAGGAATTCTGGAGGCTTACCAAAATCTTCATGATTTGTTTACCCATTCGTCATTTAACAAAGACGAGCAAACCGTAGTTTGGCAAACGATCAACGTATAACATTAATGTCATTACTGCGTTCCTGCCCATACGGGAATTGCAAAAATGATAAAAGTAGTTGATGGTATTACCGACGCATTGCGCAATGAAACTCCACTGAAAGATCCTAAATTAGAAAAGACAGGTGCTCGAAATTATCTTGGGATTGTCCCAAAAAACCATCAGTAATTATGTCAACCATATTGCAAATACGCCGATCGATGAACCTTTCCAAAAGTACGCATGGTCAAAAAATGATTCGAAGTCTTAATTTATAAAATAAAAAATAATCACCCATAATAATTCTTCTTGAAAAAGGGAAGGATTATTGATGTCTTAGCTAGCAATTTTAAAATTTAAAAACATGATTAAAGTATCGATATTTTATCCAAATATTAAAGAAGTTAAATTTAATGCCGATTATTATCAAAACAAACATTTACCGATGATTTCTGAAAAACTTGGCGATGCACTGAAAGGTTTGGAGTTAGATTTAGGAATTGGCAGTAGAAAAGATAGAGAACCCGCACCTTATGTTGCGATTGCAAACCTTATGTTTGAAAATGTTGCCGCTTTTAAATCTTCTTTTGGTCCACACGCAGAACTATTTGCTGCAGATGTTAAGAATTATAGCAATGTAAGGGGAGAACTTCAAATAAGCGAGGTCATAAAATTTTAAAAATATGAAAGCGAAATTGAAAAATTTTATCTCTTTCCTTAATTAAAACGGCTGGAGAAAGATTAAAAATATGAGAAATAACAGAAGAAACTTTATAAAAAAATTAGGAATTATGGGAGCAGCAGGAGTTTTAATGCCAAACTTAACCTTAGGAAAAGTACTTGCAGAAAATCAAAAAGATCTAACAAAAAGTAAACGGCCAAAAGTCTTATTTTTTGACGTCAATGAAACGCTTTTAGACCTTACCCAGATGAAAAAGCAAATTGCAGAAGAATTGAATGGTAGAGAAGATTTACTATCTTTATGGTTTACCACGATGTTGCAATATTCTTTAGTAGTCACTGCAGGAAGGCAATACGAGCAATTTGGAAATATTGGCGCCGCCGCTTTGCAAATGGTTGCCGCAAATAATAATATAACGATCTCTCACGAAACATCCAGAGAAGTTGTCGTTAATGCATTGCATGGATTACCGGCTCATCCGGAAGTAAAATCTGCACTTGCTGCCTTAAAAAAAGACGGTTACAAATTGGTGTCTTTTACCAATTCCTCCAACGAAGGCGTGAAAAAACAGTTTGAAAGTGCGGGTTTAACGGAATACTTTGAGGAACGTTTGAGCATTGAGGATATTGGGAAATTTAAACCCTTCGCAGATGCTTATGATTGGGCAGCGCGGAAAATGGGAGCAAAACCGGAAGAATGTATGCTCATTGCAGCACATGGATGGGACGTCGCAGGTGCAATGTGGGCTGGTTGGCGCGCTGCTTTTATCAGCAGACCTGGACAGCAATTATTTCCTTTAGCACCACTTCCTGAACTTAATGAGAAAGATTTGACTAAAATTTCAGAAAAACTTTTGGTCTTTGAAAAATAAGATATCTTTTGTTACTTTTTTAAATTACCTGCATCATCTTTTTCTAGCATTTTCGTGTCATCTTTCCAGGGACGGATTTTTGTAAAAGGTAATTTTAAAAGTTTTAGAAAATTTAATTCTTTTATATCGGGATAGACCGGCACACCAATTCTGATGCGATGCTGTGGAATATTGAGCCTAATCGTACTGTGCAATCTATCCCAAAATGAAAAAATAATGGAATAATTGCTGTCCGTTTCCTGCTTTTTCATACTGTGATGGATGCCGTGCATTCGAGGCGTCACGAAGATTTTATTGATTATTTTTTCAAATTTAAAAGGAAGTTTTAAGTTGCTGTGTTGAAATTGATTGGAAGCATCAAACGCGATCTCGTAAATCAGTACCATCAAAGGTGAAACTCCAAAAAGCAAAACAGCCATTCCACGGAAAATGATCGAGCCTATCATTTCGCCAAAATGAAAGCGAAAAGCGGTGGTCAGATCTAAATCTAAATCCGTATGGTGAACCAAATGAAAACGCCACATCAGCGGCATTTTGTGCAAAATAACGTGCCAGATATAGTTGGAATAATCTAGTAGGAAAAATGCTATTATTCCCTTTACCCAGATAGGCGACTCGTAAAAATAACCAAGGCCAATTTGCCAGCGTTCATTTTCATAAGCCAGCCAAACCATAATCGGGATAAAGGCAAGACGCATTAACGCAAAAGACGGCATGGATATTCCGAAATTGATGAAAATACGTTTCCAGCGGTTTTGCACCCTTTTCCTCAAGGAAAATTTAGTTTCAACAATAAATAAAAGTATAAAAATTACCACTAAAATGGCGGTACCATAAATATCAAAAACTGAGCGGATAAGTTCCATTAATTAAAAAATTTTTGTTTTGGATTTCACTTTTTTTAAAGTAGAATATACCCCGTAAATAACCATCAAAGCAATAAAGACATAGACCCAAATCGGGATATTTTCTCCTACAATAATTAAATAAAGATAAGCAGAAATAAAGAAAAAACCGGTGAGTAAAGCAGTTAAAGCGAACGGCTTTTTACTTTTAATTCTTTTAATTGTTTGAAATAAAAACAGCGAAAAGAATGGAATTGCACCAATATAAATCGCACCAAAAATGTAGGGATTCACGTTATATTTTGCGCCCAGACTTAAAAACCAATCTTTAAAAAGTAACCACCACTCCATTAACTAAAAATTTTAAAAGCAGTCTGCAATAGTTTATTCACGGTTTCTGTTAAACTTTTTTCTTTATAATTGGTAATGATTTGCTGGTTAATTCTGGAAGCGACAGGGTAAGGATAAATTTTATTAAAAATAGAATTAATGGACAGGTTACTGGTATTCGCCAAAATTAATTCTTGGATTAAATCGCCGGCATTAGGCGCAACCATAGAACCACCCAATATTTTTTCTTTAGTAAATAATCCACCTTTGCTGATGTATAAAACCAATTTTGAATATTGGTAATTTCCAACTACGGCGCGGTCATCATCCTTGAAATCCTGCTGTAATTTGCTATAGGAAAGACCCTTTTCTTTCAACTGCTTTTCGTTGAAACCAAAAGTTGCCAATTGTGGCTCTGTAAAAGTGACCCACGACATATTTTTATTGTCAAATTTCTTTTTGAGAGGCGAAAAAAAATTGTTCAGTAAAATGCGCCCGTGAAATTCCGCCGCATGGGAAAACATCAAATCACCTGCAATATCGCCGCATAAATAAACGTTTTTATTGGTCGTACGCAAATATTGATCTTTCACGATTTTGTTATCTCTAACTTCGATTCCAGCGCTCTTTAAATTTAAAGATTCCAGATTTAATTCTCTGCCCACCGCGACAAAAACTCCATCAAAATCCACTTCTTTCGACTCCGATTTATTGACTTTTAAAAGTGCGGTATTTGCAGTAATAAATTCCTCAACCTTAGCATTCATAATAAAATCAATACCTTCTTTTTCTAATTGAATTTTAAGAATTTCTGTGAGATCTTTATTGTCATTCTCCAAAATACTGTCACCATGCTGAATTACTGTTACTTTACTTCCAAGCCTACTCATAGCCTGAGAAATTTCTATTCCGATCGGTCCACCACCGATCACCAATAAATTTTCGGGAAGTTCTTCAATATTAAAAATACTTTCATTATCATAGTATTCTATTTTTTCAACGCCGGAAACTTTTAGTTTTTTAGGACTTGAACCGGTTGCGATGACGATTTTTTTTGCGGAAAATTTTTTTCCGGCAACTTCAACTTCATTTTTTCCTGAAAAACGTGCTTCACCTAAAGCAACATCAACTTTCTGTTCTCTTAACCATTCCGCGTTTTCATGTTTGCGGATAATTTCCTGTCGCTGAAAAATATAGTCTGTGGCTTTTTTAATATTAATTTTTCCGCTTACTTCTAAACCAAAATTAGACGCTTCTCTCGCATTATGCGCAATTTTTGCAACGTGGATTAGTGCTTTGCTCGGTACGCAACCGTCGTTAAGGCAATCTCCTCCGATATCTTGATCTGATTTTGAAACCATCAAAACTTTAAAACCGGTTTTCGCCATAAAAAGTCCGACGGTTAAACCGCCAGATCCTGCGCCAATTACAATTACATCGTATTTCAAAGTTCCCATTTTCTTTTAAAGTTTAGAGTTTTGGATGAGTTTTTTATAAATTTTTAATAATTTTTCCTGAGAATAACCCATGTAATATAAAAACCAAATTTTAAAAAAAATGCCCTGCATGCGGTAAATTCCATTGTCTAAATATTTTCTTGCAGAAGTGATTACCGCGCCGTCCATCACCAAAAACATACCGTATTTTTTTATTCTCGATATGATTTCCTGATCTTCCATCATCAGTAAATTTTCATTAAAACCGCCAGATTTCAAAAAAACTTCTTTCGTCACGAATAAACTTTGATCCCCAAAACGAATGGCATTTACATCAAATTTTGTGAACCACGCATTCGCTTTTAAAAACCAATGCTTATAATCAAATTCTAACCTAAAGCAGCCGCTTTTATTGTTACTTTTAAAAGCATCAAGAATTTTTTCTGAAAAATTTTCCGGTGGAATACTGTCGGCGTGTAAAAAATAGATGATCTCGTTTTTTGCTTGTGATGCACCGAAATTCATTTGTGCAGCGCGACCTTTTTTCGGGCTTAAATAAACATTTGCGCCGGCCATTTTTGCCAAATTAATTGTTTTATCTGTACTTTGTCCATCAGAAATAATAATTTCAGAAACCAACTTTGCTAAATCCCGTTTTTTAACCTCTAAAATAGTTTTCGTTATTTGGTCTTCCTCATTAAAAGTAGGAATTACCACGCTGATCATACTTTTTTAAATTTAGAAAGATCAAGATTTTCAAAATGTATCAAATCTTTTTCTTCGTCGATATCTGAAAGTTCCGGCAATAAAAAATAAGATAAATTATTTTCTTTCAAATGCTCTATCGTTTGACTTAAAACCTGATCTGTACTCCACTTTATGTTTTTAAATAAGAATGAATTTTCGGATTTCATTCCTAATAAATAATAACCGCCGTCTAATGCGGGACCAATCACAATATCAAAATCTTTCAATTTTTCGTAAGCAGTTTCTAAAATATTATGATTGACATCAGGACAATCTGTTCCGATGAGGATAACTTTTTGATCTGAGAAATTATCAGTGTTTTTAAAAACCTTAGCAAAAGCATTTCTCATTCTTTCGCCTAAATCGTCTCCGGTTTGAATTTTTTTATCATAGAAATCATTCCGCCAAATATCATCCTCAATAAAAGAAGAGTAATAGACGAATTTTTCCGCTTCTAAAAATTGAATATTTTGATACAACGTTTCTAAAAGTTGGTTATAAATTTCCATCGCCATTTCATTTCCCAAAGTCGCAGCAAGCCGCGTTTTTACCTGACCTTCAATCTTGTTTTTAGCAAAAATAATCAGTGCATTATCTTTCATAACTGCATGATGGTTTCAATGAAAAGTTGTGATAATTTTTTATCTGCTTCGCCGGCAACTTTAATGATTTCGACAATATTCACAGGTTTCAGATTGTCAGGATCACATTCGTCTGTAATGACAGAAACTACCGCGCAAGGCAAGTTGCAATGATTGGCAGCAATTACTTCGGGAACAGTCGACATTCCTACTAAATCTGCCCCAATTATTTTTAAATAACGGTATTCTGCTCTCGTTTCCAGATTGGGACCGTCCACTGCGGCATAAACTCCTTTTTTTAAATTTATATTTAATTGATCGGCAACTTCCAGAAGTTTTGCTTTCAAATCATTGTTGTAAGGTTCGCTCATATCGGGAAAACGACCGCCTAATTCATCAAAATTTTTACCGGTTAAAGGGTTTCCTTTTTGAAGATTGATATGATCATCCAGTAAAATAAGATCGCCTTTTTTAAAATCAGTATTAATTCCACCCGCTGCGTTGGATAAAAATAAAGATTTCACACCTAAAAGTTTCATTACGCGCACGGGAAAAACGATTTCCGCCATAGAATAACCTTCGTAAGCGTGAAATCTTCCCTGCATAATGAGGACATTTTTATCACGCAATTTTCCATAAACCAAATTTCCTTTGTGAAATTCTACAGTTGAAGTACAAAATCCCGGAATATCAGAATACGGAATCGTGTTCTCAATTTCGACTTGATTTAAAATTTCCCCAAGACCGGTACCCAAAACAATTCCTACTTCCGGATTGGTGATTTTTTGTTGGATCAAAAATTTTTTCGCTTCGTTTAATTCTTCCATAAATTTATTTTATGTGACAGTGCCGCCACAACTGGAACCGTCTCCTGCAGTACATCCGTAACAATGTTGACCGGTTTTTATTAATCTGTTATTTAAATTTTCCAGACGAAATTCACTGATATGTTCCGACCCGCCGTTTACTTTCATTTCAAGCATTTGGTTAAAATCGCAATCGTATAAAAATCCGTCCCAACCGACCGAAATGGTTTGCCTGCACATTACATTTCCCACCGCTGCAGGATTGTACGCTTCTACTAACTTTTGCATGTAAGATTCGTAATTTTCTGACTTTATGAGGTAGGAAAGAAAACGGCTGATCGGCAAGTTGGTAATGGCGAACAAATTATTAAACGTAATTCCAAATCTTTGAAACAACGCATCTTTATATTCTTTTTCGAGAGAAATTTGTGAGGGTGGTAAAAAGGCACCTGCCGGATTATACACTAAATTAAGCATCAAACTGGAATTTTCTTTACCGTAGCCAATTTCATTCAGCATTTTTAAAGCCTCGATGCTTTTTTCGAAGACGTGATTTCCCCTTTGTCGATCGGTTCTGTCTTGTGTGTAAAATGGCAAAGAACACACGACTTCCATATTATTTTCCTTATAAAAATTTGGTAAATCGTAATATTTTTTATTGGCTAAAATTATCGTCAAATTGCAACGAACAATGATGTGGCGATTTAATTTTTTAATTTCTTCCACAAAACATCTGAAACCAGGATTCATTTCTGGTGCGCCACCCGTAAGATCAATTGTAGAAATAGTTGGATTGTTTTTTAATGCATTAATGCATTGCTCCATTGTTTCATGTGTCATGATTTCTTTGCGATCTGGACCTGCATCCACATGGCAATGTTCGCAAACCTGATTGCACATTTTGCCCATATTGATCTGCAAAATTTCAACATTCCTAGCAAGTATCGGAAATTGCTTGGTTTCATTAATTTTAGCATCAAAAGCAGCCAATTTTCCACCTTCAAATTCTGGATATTCTAAAATTTGTAATTGCCGCTGTGCATTTGACAAATTATGATGTTGCCCAAGCAAAGATATTTTTCGTTCTTTTTTTACCATTTATTTTTTCTAGGAAATTATTTTTAAATAAAAATTCTATTTTAATTGTAAAAAATATGTCCTTTATTACTTGTTAATTTATAATTACATCGAAATTTTTTTCACTTTTTCCATCATTTGAACTCCATGAACCAGCGACGCGCCGCCACGAATGGCACAAGCAACGTGAACTGCCTCCATCATCTGACCTTCACTCCAACCTTTTTCGTAGGCATCAACGCTATAAGAATCGATACAATACGGACATTGCACAGCATGAGAAACCGCTAATGCAATCAATGATTTTTCCCGTGCGGTTAATTCGCTATCTTTAAAAACGTCGCCATAATAATCAAAAAATTTATCGGCTAAGTTTTTTTGGAAATCGGCGATATTTCCAAATTTTTTGAGGTCTTCCGGTTTGTAATAAGAATCTGACATATTTTAAGATTTTAAATAAATATTAGATGAAAAAACAATATTGCTCGCAAAGTTTAAATTTACAAAAAAAAGCAGTATTTAATAAATTACTGCTTTTTTGAGAAATTTCTGAGTTGGTTTTTAAAGTTTAGAAATTAAAAAATAGATTACCAATCCCAGCATCAAAATTAATTTGACATTACACCAAGTCAATTTAAATTTCGGGGCTACTCTTTTGCAACTGTCTGTTGAACATTCCATTTTAAAGATTTTAATTATTAACTTGAGAAACTTCGCCTACAGTATTTGCAACTGCCATTCCGAAAATGATGTGCCCAACTAATGCGCCCATTATCATTAACATCATTGAACCTTCCATTTTTGGAAGAGGCATCATTGTACTCATGATCATCATCATCATAATTGCAAAAATGAATGCTAAAACGCCAAAAACTGCACCTTTCGCCCAAAGGTTACTAATATTAACGTTGAAAAGATAAGTGTAAGCCAAGGCGAAAACTATACCTATCATAAAATGCATTATCCAGCCGACGAAAATCGGCATTCCCATCATCCCTGAAAGCATTGCTGGTGGTGACATTTTGGGCATTCCCATCATTGGTGCGATCATCATTACTACAGTCATAATAACAGTTCCGATAATCCCTGCTAAAATTGATTTTTGAATTCTTTTGTCCATAATTTTAATTGTTTGTTGTTTCTAATTTAATATTTTCCAATTCTGTAATTGCGTCGATATTCCATTCTCCAGTTAACTGACGGTGAACATAGCAGTGATTGGCTTCTTTATAAAGTTCCTCCTTTTGTTCCTGGGAAATATCTCCGTCTATTTCTATGGCGACTTTTATATTTGTTTTTAAGCCGTCATTTCCATGTTTTACTTCTTGTGTGAGTTCCGCTCTCACTTCACCGATTATCCAACCATTCTTCCGAGCCATAAACCTTATGGTTGCAACTTTGCACATTGCCAATCCACTTAAAACTAATTCCGAAGGTCCAAACCCTAAATCTGTACCGTGGCCTTTTAGAGGTTCGTCTCCGATGATGGTATGTTTCCCATTGGTAATAATGCTTTGATAGCCGTCGTCTAAATTTTTTATTTTAATTACTGTTGCCATTTTCTTTATTTAAAGTTTTTAAAACTGCGAGAAGCATATCGCCGCTAATTCTTTCTTTATAATTCGGATTGATAAATTCAAATAAAATTTTTCCCGCTTTATCAACAACCATTACGGTTGGAACTGGTAGAACTTCTGAAGTCTTGCCTTTTTGTCCTTTTGTCGCAATGTAGGTTTTCATCACCAATGGTGTTTGAAAAGAGATTCCCATTTCCTGAATTAATTTTCCATCTTTATCGGAATACAAAGAATATTTGATGCTGTCTTTATCTTCTGTATTTTTTAAATTCTGGTAATCATCCGGACTTATGGCTATAATTTGATAGCCTAAATCTAGAATTTGCTGTTCAATTTTCACCAAACCTGAAAGTTGCAAATTACAATACGGACACCAACCGCCGCGGTAAAAAACAAGAACCGTTGGCTTCGATTTAATCACAGAACTTAGGTCAATATTTTTACCCTCGCTATCCTGAAGATTGGCTTTCGGTATCACTTCACCAATTAAAAGTGGACTGATATTTTCTGCTTTATCGGGGATTTGCGCCGAAATACTTGTTGCGCCCGAAATACAGAAAAATGTTAGAAAAATTTTTGCGAGGGATTTCATATTGTTTAATTTTTTACATTTTCGCTTTACAACTTGCGTCACAAACATGACCTTTTTCGCCATGCGCTGGATTTAATGCAGTTTTGTAGGCTTTCACAATCTCTTCATTAGAATCTGCAAGACTTGCGCTGGAAATTAACATTTTAGACTTCGCATTTAAAAAATAAATCATTCCAGTTCCGTTATTCATTTTTGAAAATGAAGCAATCCCCGCTTTTGCTAACATTGCGTTAGAAACTGCTTTCGTTTTATCATTTGAAAGATCGTTCACCACGAATTGTAAATCTTTGTTCTGCATCATCATTGGCATTAAATCTTTTTCTACTCTCGGTCCATTGGCTTTGCAGATCGGGCACCAGTCCGCTTTATTGAGTACGGCAATTACTTTCGCGTTATTTTGTGCCTGTGCGGTAAACATTCCGATCATCGTTAATATGATCACTAATCCGATTTTTTTAAATGTTGAAATCATTTTGTTTAGTTTTAAATTATGATTGTCATTATTAACAATCTATCTATTAATACCAGAAAAGAAAAAAAATCACCTAATAAGAGTGATTTTTTTTAAATTATATTATAAGTAATTGATAATCAGCGTAAAAATTAATTTTTCACTTCGTCATCTTTTACTTTCCTAATTTGTTCTACACATTTATGCTTTTGATTTTGTGCATTGTGTTTGGTAGAATAGCCGTATTCCTTTTGAATCTGATCGATACTTTTTTCCTTGAAAAACATATCGTGAATAAGTCCCTGACAATGTTGCGAAATCTGGTGGATCAATGTTTGAAGTTTGTCTTTAAAGGATTTTTCTTCTTCGATGGCGTTATCTATTGCTTCATAAAACTGATTATCGTGCACATCTGTGAATTCTATTTCCCTTCCCATATTCCGCAATTTTTTAAACCACTGGTTTTTACTGATTGCCATGATATACGTCTTCATCGAAGCCGTTAATTCAAAGTCATCTTTTCGAAGTTTCTCAATTAAAATAATCATTGTGTCTTGAAACAGGTCTTCAGCATCATCGGCTGTACCTCTATTGTTGGTCACAAAACGGTTTACCATTCCGAAATACTCTTTGTAGAGTTGTCCGAAAGCAGCATTATTTTCACCTTTTAAATCGCATAAAATTTCATTATTCATTGAAAGAGTTTTAATACGTGATTATTTTAAAGATTTCATGGTCACAATATTACTTTAATTAAAGCAAAATTAAAAAAGTTTAGTAAGCAATTAAAAATGTACAAGTCTAAATTATTGTAAATTTATAAAAATTTGTGATCAAACAAAATCATTAGATTTTGCAGAATTAATAATAAAAATAATTGGATGAGTTATTTAGAGGCGACGAACAATCTTTATAAAAATGCGGCATTAACACCAGATGTTGGTCTTTGCTGCACTACCACGCCAATTTGGAAATTCCCTGGATTAGAAATTCCAACCATTATGCAGGAAATGAATTACGGCTGTGGAAGCACGATTTCTGCGCAGGATTTGATTAATAATCCAAAAGTACTTTATGTGGGTGTTGGTGGCGGAATGGAATTATTACAGTTTTCATATTTTTCCCGTCAAAAAGCCGGCGTGATTGGCGTTGATGTAGTTGATGAAATGCTGGAGGCTTCGCGAAAAAACTTTCTTATCGCTGAAGAACAAAATGACTGGTTTAAAAGTGAATTCGTAGAACTGCGAAAAGGTGATGCCCTAAATTTACCAATCGAAGATGAAAGTATTGATATTGCGGCGCAAAATTGTCTGTTTAATATCTTTAAAGAAGAAGATTTAAAAAAAGCATTACAAGAAATGTATCGAGTTTTAAAACCACACGGACGACTGGTGATGAGTGATCCAACTTGCGAACAGGAAATGAATGAAACGCTGCGAAATGACGATCATCTGCGCGCCTTATGTTTAAGTGGAAGCATCCCGATTGCTGATTATATTAAAGCCTTGACTGATGTTGGCTTTGGTACTGTTGAAATTCGTGGTCGTCGTCCGTATCGTATTCTGGATCCTGAAAATTATCCAACTGATGAATTAATTTTTATCGAGAGTATTGAAGTTTGTGCGATTAAAGATCCAATGCCAAGTGACGGACCCTGTGTTTTTACAGGAAAAGCAGCAATTTATTATGGTAAAAGTGATTTGTTTGATGATAAGAAAGGACATGTTTTAATGAAAAATCAACCTTTAGCGGTTTGTGATAAAACTGCTACGGCATTATCAGGTTTGGAAAGAAATGATATTTTCATAAGCGAAAGTACTTATCATTATAATGGTGGAGGTTGTTGCTAAATATTTAATAATAATTGAAAATAAGTTCATAAAACTAAAATCTGATAGTGATGATGGTTTGAAGTTTTTCTTATCAGTGGTTTAAAAATTTAAATAGTGGAGGATATCGGGATCGAACCGACCACCTCTTGACTGCCAGTCAAACGCTCTAGCCAGATGAGCTAATCCCCCAAAAATTTAGTCTTGCAATAATAAAGAAAAAAAATTAATTTTAGGTCGAATAAATATCAATTTTAAAGTCAATTGTTATGAATTGTAAAATTGCACTTTACCAATTCGTGTATTTATAAATTACCAACAAACTATTTCCAGCCTCCACCTAAAGCACGATACAAATCTATATTTGCTTTCATTTTCGTGTATTGTGCATCAGAGATATTTAGTTCAGCATTTAATAAATTTACACTCGCATTAATTACTTCAAGATAATTTGCAAGTCCATAATTTACCAATTCCTGGCTATAATTCACAGATTTTCTGTACGCTTCTTCTTCCTGCATTTTCAATGCAATGAAATCATCTTGTGAATTATATCTTTTTAAGGCATTTGAAACTTCCTGTCCAGCATTAAGAAAGGTTTTACGGAAATTTAAATAAGAAATTTGCTTATCAGCTAAGCTAACTTCATACTGCGTTCGGATCTGTCTTTTATTTAAAATTGGTTGCACTAAACTGCCTACGAAACTTGCAAAAAGTGAATTGGCACTAAAAAATTTATCAAAATTTCCACTTTGGAAACCACCGTTCGCACTCAAATTAAAATTGGGATAAAAATTAGCCTTTGCCGCGTCAGTTAAAGCAAACGCATTCATAAGCTGAAATTCTGATTGCGCGACATCGGGGCGGTTTGTCAATAGTTCTGACGAATATCCTAAAGAAATATCCTTTGTAAACTGTGATGTTTTAGAGCCAGCCCGTTCAATCTTTTGGGAAGGAATAGCAAGTAAAATACTGGTGGAATTTTCTAATATTTCTATTTGAGTATCTAAATTTATCAGCATCGCTTTTGCATTAAACACAAGAGCCTCACTTTGCTGAACGGCAACCTCTGTAAGATTTCCCGCAACTTTCAAAGCTTTGGTCGTTTCAAGGTTTTTATTTCTTAAATCTATAGTTTCCTGAATGATACGTTTCTGCTCATCTAAAGTTAAAAGTTGGTAGTAATTAGAGGCAATACTTGAGACCAATTCACTTTTTATATTTTTATGCGCTTCTACACTTCCTAAATAATTTGCCAGTTGTGCTCGTTGCTGAGCACTTAATTTTCCCCAAACATCTATATCCCAACTCATATTTGCACCAAATTGGAAATTATTATTAAACTTCCTACTGCCAATAATTTGTCCGAAACTTGAATTCAAGGATTGTGTCTGTAACGTGTAGGTTGGCCCGACCGATAAAGTAGGTAAATAGGCTGATTTAGATTGTTTTAAAAATGCTTCAGATATTATAATATTTTGAACAGCAATTCTTACATCCAGATTATTTTCTAAACCTTTGGCAATATACTTTTGCAAAATTGGATCAATGAAAAAGTTCTTCCAGGAAATCTGGGCAATTGTTATACTGTCTTTAGGTAATAAATCAGTCCGGTAAATATTTTCGTTAAATTCTTTTGAACGCACATATTTCTCTCTCGTGCCGCAAGAAGCCAGCGTAAATGCAACAACTACAATAAGCACGAGAGTTTTTATATTTGAAATAAATTTCATTTTTTCTTTTTTAAAATTATTCACCTAAGTTTAATTCTTCCTTTTTAAGAGGCTTAATTTTCTCTTGTAATGTTTGAAAAATCACAAACAAAACTGGAATTGCAAATAAACCAAGACAAGTCCCCACAAATAAACCTGCAGCAGCACCAGTTCCAATGGATCGGTTACCGACCGAACCAATACCTGACGCAAAAACCAAGGGCATCATCCCGAAAATAAAGGCGAAAGATGTCATCAAAATTGGTCGGAGTCTGGCTTTTGCCGCATTAATTGCTGCTAATGCGATGCTTTCGCCATGATGCCTCCTCTGAACGGCAAATTCCACGATCAAAATTGCATTTTTTGCTAATAAACCGACAAGCATAATCAGGGCGATCTGAAAATATATATTATTTTCTAGACCTGCAATACTTTGACCCATATAAGCTCCGAAAACGCCTAGAGGAAGGGAAATAACTACTGCAAGTGGTAAAACATAACTTTCATATTGCGCCGCTAAAATAAAGTAAACAAAAACCAAACTTAAAATGAAAATTAATGCCGTTTGTGAAGTAGAATTTATTTCTTCCCGGGAAAGACCAGTAAATTCTACGGAATAATTTGACGGCAAGGTCTGCGCGGCAATTTCTTGTACTGCCTTAATTGCATCACCGGAGCTGTAACCTGCTGCATTGCTTCCTGTAATATCTACCGAAGTAAAAAGGTTATATCTACTAACCGATTGCGGCCCAAAAGATTTATCGAAAGTCACAAATTGAGAGAGCGGAGCCATCGCGCCAGAGGCGGTTTTCACATAAATACTGCTCAGACTTTCAACACTTTTTCGCATATCCGGTAAACCCTGAACAATTACCCGAAATTGCTTTCCATATTTTGTAAAATCTGCAGCATAAACACCACCTACATACCCTTGAACTGTAGATAAAATTTTATCTACAGATACACCACTTTCTATAGCCCGAGGTACATTTACATTTAATGTATATTGGGGAAATTTAGTATTAAAGGAACTGGTGGCGAACTCTATTTCAGGTCTTTTTGATAAAGCACCGAGAAATTTCTGCGTATTGGCATCTAGATCTTTTAATTCACCACCAGATTTATCTAAGAGTTCTACAGTAAAACCAGAGCTTGATCCATATCCGGGAACAGATCCAGGTTGAAAAAATACAATCTTCGCACCTGAAATTCCAGCCGCAGAACCAAATAAATTTTTAGTAATATTTTCTATGGATTGGTCAGAATGTTTTGCCCTTTCTTTAAAATCACCTAATTTTATAAATGCCAAACCGGAATTACTGCCATTTCCAGATAAGAATCCACGACCAGTTGCAATTGTCATTGCTTTAACACCAGCAACCTTCACCACTTGTTTTTGCAACTGATCAAGTACAGAATATGTTCTTTCCATGGATGAACCTGCGGGAAGTTCAACATTACAGAAGATAATTCCACGGTCTTCTTTTGGTACAAACCCCGCAGGCATTGAAGAATTTGCCCACCAGAATAATCCTCCGGCAACGCCGAATATCAATAATGTTGCCCATTTATGTCTCAAGAGAAAAATGAAACCCTGTCCGTATTTTCTTGTTGCGGTTGTAAAACCAACATTAAATTTATAAAAGAATTTCTGAGCAATATTTTTATCTTTATAAGCCTGATCATGATCATTGGCTTTTAAAAATATAGCACAAAGAACTGGACTTAAAGTTAAAGCATTAACTGCAGAAATTAAAATTGCAATAATTAAAGTGATTCCAAATTGCTGATAAAAAACGCCGGTGGGACCTGTGATAAAAGTAACTGGAATAAAAACCGCAGACATTACTAAAGTAATTGAAATAATAGCACCAGTAATTTCATTCATCGCTTCAATAGTTGCAACTTTTGAATCTGAAACACCCTGTTCAAGTTTAGCATGAACTGCCTCAACGACGACTATGGCATCATCTACCACAATACCAATAGCTAAAACCAGAGCAAAAAGGGTAAGTAAATTTAGAGAATAACCAAATAAATTTAAAAAGAAAAAAGTACCAATAATCGAAACCGGAACCGAGATTGCCGGTATTAAAGTCGATCTTAAATCCTGTAAAAATATAAATACCACGATGAAAACTAAGACGAAAGCTTCTAATAAAGTTGATAAAACCTTCTCAATAGAAGCATTTAGAAACTCATTGGTATCAAAATTAACGACGTAACCAATTCCTTTCGGAAAAGTTTTTTGGGCATCATTTAAATAAAGTTTAATATTATCAATGATTTCTTGTGCATTGGATCCCGGAGTTTGAAAAATCCCAAGACTTATGGAAGGATTGCCACTACTTTTTCCAATACCAGAATATGAAAGTGCATCCAACTTAACTTTTGCCACATCCTTCAAACGAAGATATTGGCCGTTTCCCAGGGCTTTTAAAATAATATCATCATACTGACCCGCATCACTAAATTTTCCGCGGTATGTAATGGTATACTCAAAAGTGCTTCCACTATTTGAACCAATTTGCCCCGCTGCGGCTTCCCTACTTTGTGAATTAATAGCATCCGTAACGTCCGCCGGCTGCAATCCGTAAGAAGCCATTTTTGCAGGATCTAGCCAAATACGCATTGCATAAGTTTTACCGCCAAAAACATTGGCGTCACCAACTCCATTTACCCTTTTCAGACTTGGGATTACATTTATATTTAAATAATTTTGTAACCAGACATCATCTAGATTTTTATTTTTTGTATAAAATGTGAGGTACATCAAAGCGCTGCTATTCTGCTTTTGAGTAATAACGCCAGATCTTGTCACCTCACTTGGTAAAAGAGGTGTTGCACGTGCGACCTTATTTTGAACATTAACTGCCGCGATATCAGCATTCACCCCTTGTTTAAAAAACACATTAATACTTGCAGAACCATCATTACCGGCCGAAGACTGGATATAATCCATTCCTTCCACGCCATTGATTTGTTCTTCCAAGGGGATAACAACACTTTTCATCACAGTTTCTGCGTTGGCACCCGAGTAACTTGCGGACACCTTTACAGTTGCAGGCGCAATATCCGGATATTGTGTTACAGGTAGTTTTTGCAGGCCTAAAACTCCCAAAATTACTATCATAATGGAAATTACGGTCGAAAGAACTGGTCTGTTTATAAAATTCTTAATCATTAAAATATAGGCTTTATAGATTGAATCATGTCCTCCATTTTCACAGGCTGTTCTTTAATTTTACTTCCGGATTTTAAACCTGCAAAACCTGATGCAATAATTTTATCACCTTTTTTAAGTCCAGATTTTATAATTGCATAATTATCAATTCTGTCCTGAAGTTTAATAACAGAATTTACAGCGGAATCTTTCTCAATTTTATAAATATATACCAAACCTTGTTCTTCATAAGTTGAAGCTTCAGGAATGACTAAGACATTATCATAGTTAGTCGGTAATTTTATAATTCCACTATTGCCATTACTCAATAATTTATTTGGATTCGTAAAAGCTACTTTAAACTGGATAGTTCCGGTTTGCCGATCAACTTGACCAGTCACCGTTTCTATTTTACCTCTCTCATCATAACTGCTTCCATTTGCCAATTGTAAATCAACCATCGGAAGATTTTTAATTTTTTCCGCAACAGTTGTACCTTTTGCATTTTCTAAAAAGTCAAAATATTCTTTTTCATTCATCGTGAAATAGGCAAAAACTGAAGAAGTGTCAGAAATTGTAGTTAATGCGGTTGCATCTGCAGGACCAACTAGACTACCAACTTTTAAAGGTAACTTACCTACAACCCCGCTTATCGGTGCGCGAATTATAGAATAGTCAATATTTGCCGCAATACCCTTATAATTAGCTTGTGCCTGCGAAGTTCCAGCCTGAGCTTGCTGTTTTGAAGCTTTAGCTTGCTGAAGCATTGCATCGGCTTTCGCTAAATCAGCCATTGCAGTTTGCAACTGAACGTTACTAATGATATTTTTCTGGACTAAAGGTTTCAGTTTGTTAACTTCAACCTGCGCAGCATTTACAGAAGCTGCGGCCGCCTGAATATTTGATTCTGAAGCAGAAACATTAGCTTGAGCAGCGGAAATACTAGATTTTGCTGCTGCCGCATTTTGGCTTAAAACGTTTGTTTCTAAGCGAAATAGTGGTTGACCTTTTGTAACATATTGACCTTCAGTCACCAGAACTTGCGTAATATAACCCTGTATTTTCGCACGAACATCGTTATTAATAATTCCTTCAATACTTGCAGGAAAACTTTGGTAACCGACTAAACTTTTGGTCTCCACTTGAACTACGGGAAAAGCTTTTGGGCCGGTATCTTTCGGTGCTTCCTTTTTCTTACAAGATGTCAAAAAGGCTAAGACAGCCACAAATAAAATTAAATGTGATTTCATATTATTGGTATAATTTTTCTAATGTTTTCTTGAAGCGCGATACGCTGTTTTTTAATAAATCAATGTAAATGTCTAATTTAGTAATATAACTGGTATTTTTACATTGATGAGTTTTAGTTTCTTTAAAAATCCTTAAATCTTCAAGAATATCTACCTCTTTCTCCAGCCTATCTATCAATTTACTGAAGCGAATTTTCACATAATCTGGGTTTAAAATAAAAAATCTTTTTCTTTCATCTATTTTATTTAAAACTGCGATGTGATTACCTTTTAAAAGAAGATCCAGACTGCACGAAACTGAACTTTTACTAGCTTTTAAATCGTCCACTAGCTCTTCAAAAGTAACGCCATTCATCTCAAAATCAAAAGTGAGATAAGCGTATATTTTTGCTGCTAATGGCGTAAGATGATAATGGGTCGAGGAAAAATGCACCAACTTGTGGAAAATCTGATCGTCTATTTCTAAAGTTTTTAGCATGTAAATTTTAACAAACGCAAAGCTAGTAATTTAGTTCTAAACAAACCGAACCAACTGTATTAAAATATTGTTAAATATCGATCTTTAAAACGAAAAAAGAGAAACTAAAAAGTAGTTTCTCTAATGTATATAATTAAAATTTATTTCTAATTCGTGATATCTAAATCGGTTTCTTTAATATAAGCATCTATAATTTCAAAAGCTTTTTGTTCGTCGGATAAACTAACCATTACTTTTAAATTTGTAGCCGTCGGCGTTGATAAAAAAGTGAGGTAGGAATTCTCTGCGGTTGCAGTGATGTTCTTCTCTTCCAACTTGGATTTTATAAGTTGTATCTCTTGTTGATTATTGCTTTCAAAAACTGAAACTCTGGTCATTTCTTCCATTACATTATAATTTTGTTCAGTGCTAATTTACAAAAAAAAATATGAAGCTTAAATCTACATCTCTAGTAAGACCTTTTCTATTATATCCAATGCTTTTTGCAGATCTTCTTTTGAAACATTTAAATGGGGTCTAAATCTTATACTTTCGGTTCCACAAGTTAAAACAATTAGGTGATTTCTATAAAGTTCCGTTTGTAATGCGTTTCTCAATTCTGCAGTTGGTAGATCAAAAGCGCACATTAGACCTCTTCCACGGGCATTTGAAATTAGAACAGGGAATTTTTGTTCAATTTTTATTAGACCATTTAGAAGAAAAACACCCATATTTTGTGCATTTTCTACTAAATTTTCTTTTTCAATAACTTCTAAAATTAATTTTAAACGCAACACATCTGCCCAGTTACCGCCAAATGTAGAATTGATCCTAGAACTTTCGCGAAACACATTATTCGGGATTTCATCCATTTTTGCTTTGTTAGCTAAAATTCCGCAAACCTGCGTTTTCTTTCCAAAGGAAATAATATCAGGCGATACGCTGAAATGTTCAAAAGCCCACATTTTTCCTGTCAATCCAACTCCGGTTTGTACCTCATCAAAAATTAAAAGTATTTCATTATCATCACAAATTTTGCGCAATCCCACAAAAAATTCATCTCTGAAATGATTATCGCCGCCTTCCGCTTGTATTGGTTCAATTATTAAACAAGCAACTTCATTTTGGTGCATCAAAATGGCTTCTTCAATATGCAATAAGGCCAAATTTTCTTGGTCAATTGTCTGTTGCAAATTTTCATCTGTAATAGGAAAATGCAATTTCGGATTGATAATTCTTGGCCACTTAAATTTTGGAAAATATTCATATTTCCGTGGATCTGCTGTATTTGTCAACGATAATGTGTAACCACTTCTCCCATGAAAGGCTTGCTTAAAATGAATACAAACGCCCGCTTCTTTATCAATATCCTTCTGGAAATTTTTGCGTGTTTTCCAGTCAAAAGCGGCTTTCATAGCATTTTCTACGGCTAAAGCACCACCGGAAATAAAGAAACAATATTGCAATTCTTTTGGCATTGCAACACGCTCAAATACTTCCATAAAATCTGCATATTCCTGCGAATAAACATCTGCCAAAGTTGGCTTGTTAACCACTAATTTCCCCAACCATTCAGATTTTTCTACAACGTAAGGATGATTGTAGCCAATTGCTGTAGAAGCAAACATTGAAAACATATCCAAATATTCTGAATTTGTAAAACTATCATAAATGTAAGACCCGTGAGATTTTTCAAAATCCATTACAAAGTCAAAACCATCCGCAAGCATATGAAGTGAAAGGATTTTCTTTACATTATTGGTTATTTCTGGTTTTGATGCTATTGCGTCATTCATATTTTAAGATTTTTGAATTGTTGTTATAAGTTATCGCTTTTAAAAGAAAATTAACCTGAATTTTTGATTTACAGATCAAATTTAATTCCTTGCGCTAGAGGTAAATTATCTGTATAATTAATGGTGTTTGTTTGGCGTCTCATATAATATTTCCAAGCGTCAGAACCGCTTTCACGTCCGCCGCCAGTTTCTTTTTCACCGCCAAAAGCGCCGCCAATTTCTGCGCCCGAAGTTCCTATGTTAACGTTTGCAATGCCACAATCTGAACCTGAAGCAGATAAGAATGCTTCTGCTTCTTTTAAATTATTGGTCATAATTGCAGAAGACAATCCTTGCGGAACATCGTTTTGTAAGAAGATGGCCTCTTCTAAAGTTTTGTACTTAATTAAATAAAGGATTGGCGCAAAAGTTTCGTGTTGTACTATTTCAAAAGAATTTTCAACCTCTGCGACGCAAGGTTTTACGTAACATCCAGATTCATAATTTTCTCCTTCTAAAACACCACCTTCAACAATGAAATTACCACCTTCTGTTTTGCATTTATCAATTGAATTTAAATATTGTTTAACCGAATGCACATCTATTAGCGGTCCAACGTGATTATTTTCATTTAATGGATCTCCAATTTTTAATTGTCCATAAGCTTTTATTAAACGGCTTTTTACGGCTTCATAAACTTCTTCGTGAATAATTAAGCGTCGGGTGGAAGTGCATCTTTGTCCGCAAGTTCCAACAGCGCCGAAAACCGCACCAATAATTGACATATCTAAATCTGCGTCTTTCGAAATAATAATGGCGTTATTTCCACCTAATTCTAAGATTGATTTTCCAAACCTACTTGCAACTGTTGAAGAAACTTCTCTTCCCACTTTTGTAGAACCAGTAAAAGAAACTAAATTAATATTTTTATCAGCTGTCATTTTTTTACCAATTTCATGACTCCCAACTAGTAGATTCGAAATACCCTCCGGATAATCATTATCTTTCAGAACTTCAGCTATAATGTTTTGACACGCAACGCCGCAAAGCGCAGATTTTTCTGAGGGTTTCCAAACAGTTACATTTCCGCAGATCCATGCGAGAGAAGTATTCCACGCCCAAACTGCAACCGGAAAATTAAAAGCAGAAATAACTCCCACAATTCCTAACGGATGATATTGCTCGTACATTCTGTGTCCAGGTCTTTCGGAATGCATTGTGAAACCGTGAAGTTGGCGAGAAAGTCCGACCGCAAAATCACAAATATCAATCATTTCCTGAACTTCGCCTAAACCTTCCTGCAAAGATTTTCCCATTTCGTAGGAAACCAATTTTCCTAAATCTTGTTTTTTCTCGCGTAATTTATTCCCAAATTGTCTTACCAACTCACCTCTTTTTGGCGCTGGAATTTTTCTAAATTCTAAAAAAGCGGCTTTTGCTTTTTCTAAAACCTCATCATAATCTTCAGAACTGGACATTTGCACTTTGGCGATTAATTTTCCGTTTGTAGGTGAAAAACTTTCGATGGTTTCACCGTTTGAGAAGAAATTTGAGCCAGTTGAAGAACCTTTATTTTCTGCGTGAATTCCTAAATTTTTTAAGACAGTTTCCATATCTGTAGAATGCGAACTTTGGGTCATTTTTATTGTTTTGGTGTTTCGCTAAGTTAGAGATTATTGCCTTACTACGAAATTTGTAGGCACTTTTAATAATTTTTTTTGATATTTAAAGCAGGAAAATATTGTTCAAAAAGACTAATTTTAAAAAAGTATGGATTAAAAGTTTTAGTGGCATATTTTTAAAAATAACCTTAAAAAAGAAGTTAAAGGAATGCCTGCAATATTGTTAAAATTTGTTAAAAATTTCAATAAATGATTTTAAGTTTTTAATAATCGTAAATATTTTTTAATTAAAAAGTGAATTACAAATATATATATTTGCTTAAATTTGAAAAAAGGAAACTTAGGAAAATGGAAAACATTCCGAAAAATAACAAGAGTGAGAAACTAAAATCTTGGTTAAAAAAAGTAGGAATTGCGGGTGTTATTTTTTTCACCATAAAAGGTTTGCTTTGGTTGGCTGTGATTTATTTTGGCGCGGATTTTTTGAATAGATGTGGGAAATAGAATTAGATGAAAAACATTGCTACATTTAAACAGATATGAATTTATTATGGTAAAAAACTAAATAACGAAAATGAATATAAACGAGAGAAAAAGGACAATAAAATCTCAAAAAAACGCTGCCCTATTCATGATTTTTGGGTCCGTCTTGTATTTTCTGTTCTTTTTTAAAAGTCATAATTACCAATTAAACAGTTTAAAAAATTGTCTTTTTGCTGCATCATTATTAGTTTTGGTAATTTGCGGTTTTATAGGATTAAAAAATAGCATTAAAAAAGAAAAAGAAATTAACTAGTCTTAAAAAAAATTATTCGAGTCTAAGCAATAATTGAATTATCCGATCAAACCCACAGATTTAGAATGAAGTATCGCCTCACTTGTATGTTTATAAAGCAAAGTGTATATTCCTTTATTGATAATTGATCCTAAAGTCTCTATTGTAACTGGAAATTTTTCCGCACTAATATTTCTAATATAAATGGCGAAAATTTGTTGTGGATATTTATCTGCAATTGATTTATAAATCTCTGGATCGCTTTGCGAGTTATCACCCAGCAGAATAAATTTTTGTGCCGGAAATACTTTTAAAACACGCTCAATCCTGTTAAATTTTCCAAGATGTTTTGTATTTCCTATTTTAAATAACTGATACCATTTCTTAATATTATTTAAGAGGAATACACCTTTAGGCAATTTATTAAATTTAAAGAATTCGTTCAGATAATCATAAAGATTCCATTCACTACTTGATATATAAAAAAATGGATTGGGAACAGCATTTTCAGTATGAACTTTTGCCAGCAACTCATAAAAATTTACGACGTCTGCAAAGGTTTTTCTGCTTCGTGGATTTTTGGAGAACATTGACCAGAGTTTTTTTTCAGTTGTTCCAGAGTGTGAAATTAAAACGGTATCATCAATATCTGAAATAAATCCATACTGCGTGCTGTGCGGTACAAATACCTTCCCTTTTCCGGTGTTAATTATTTTTTCATCTGTATTTAATAAATCTACTGATACATCATGCCAGCCGGCCAAAATTTCGGTATCAGATTGCCATTCAAATTTAAAAAAACCGTCACTTTCTGTGTTTGTAAAAAAAACTTGGTCATTCCAGTTAAGACGAACTTTAACATCCGGAACTGGTGTGATAAAAAATAAGCGAACAAGATTTATAAAATTTACAAATGCATCATCTGTATAAGTTTTTTGCAAAAAAGATTTTTCTCTTAATACGTGACCATAAAGAACTAGATCTTTAGTGTGTCCATATCCATGATAAACTTTTACAACCGCATTTTGATTTTTTGATTTTTTTGCCATACCATATTTAGTTTGTAATTTTATATTTAATAAAGCGGGGGGAAATCATTTAAATTGTAACCATTATCAAATTGAGATATAAAAACTAATCATACAAAGATACAATTCAAATGGAAGGGAGATCAAGGCAAAAAATACTATTTGTCATAAATAATGGAGCAGGAAATCAAAAAATTGACTGGCCGAATGAAATAGAAAACTATTTTAAGCAGTTAGATTTTACCATTAAATTATTTGATTTAAAAAAAGATTTTAAAATTGAAGACTTAAAAGAAAAAATAGAAATTTTAAATCCCGATCAAGTGGTTGCAGTTGGTGGTGATGGCACCATAAACCTTGTGGCGCAATGTGTTTTACAAAAAAATATTAAGCTGGGTATTTTGCCGGCTGGTTCTGCAAATGGATTGGCAAAAGAATTGGGAATTAGTGAAATCCCAGAAAAGTGTTTAAAAGTAATCACTGAAGGAAAATCAAAGAAAATCCACGTTTTAAAAGTTAATAACAATCTCTGCATTCACCTCAGTGATATCGGTTTTAATGCGTGGATGATCAATAAATTTCAGGCTCAAAGTGTACGCGGACATTTTGGTTACTTCAAAGCTAATTTAAAAGTATTATGGAAGATCTTATTTGCAAATAAGAAGGTAAAAGTATTTTTGAAATTAGATAATATTGAAATTGAAACAAAATCTGGGATGGTGGTAATAGCAAATGCCCGGGAATATGGCATCGGTGCGGTAATAAATCCTACTGGCAGTCTGGTAGATGATATTTTTGAAGTGGTGGTTATCAAAAAAATATCAGTTATTGAGGTTTTTAAAATGCTGGTTTCGCACAAGTCTTTCAATCCAAAGAAAACACAAGTTTTTAAAACTAAATACCTAAAAATTAAGCTCTCAAAAAAAATCCACTTTCAGGTAGATGGAGAATATCTGGGAAAAGTAAACGAAGTGGAGGCTTACATAATTCCAGCGGCGATCGAAATAATAGTTCCGTCAAACACAAATAATATTGAACTCTAATGGTAAGAATATCACACTATTTATCCCAAAATCTTGAGAAATTTCTGCTTTCAATTGTGTTTTTAGCAGCAATCATATTATTTTCATACATCGCAGACGAAAATGTTTTAGAAAAAAATTATCATTTCGATACAACAGTTCTGAATTTTGTAAAAATACACGCTACACCATTTTTAGTAAAAATAATGTTAGTGGTTACTTTTTTTGGCTCAACTAAATTTTTATTGCCTGCTTACATTATAATGACTGGATTTCTACTTTGGAAACATAAAAAAGTAATTGCTCTTGAAATCACTTGCATCGCAGGAAGCGGCACTTTGATTATGTTTTTACTTAAAAATTATTTCCACAGGCACCGCCCAAACTCTATATTTGGAAATGAGTTATTAAGTTACAGTTTCCCAAGTGGTCACTCAGTATCATCGCTGATCTTTTGTGGAATTATATCTTTTATAGTCTGGAAAACCAACATATCAATTTTTAAAAAATATTCAATTACTTCCTTTTTATTACTTTATGCATTTTTAGTTGGGATGAGTAGAATTATTTTAATGGTTCACTACGCCACAGATGTTATTGCGGGTTTTTGTTTTGCTATTGCTTGGTTGATAATTTCATTTTGGATAGTAAAAATAGTACGTTCGCGATACTATAAAAAATCTGATTAATTAAAATCCTTTCGGGCTTAAATTTTTAAAAATTAAGTTGATCTCAGTGTAATTTAGAAAACTATCTTAATCCAAAATTCCTGGATTTTCAAAAAACCTATCTTAAAAAGGCAATTCAATACTTTGTGGCAAAATGAAATCTTTAGAATAGGAATTTTCTAAATAACTTAGAATCGGTTTTTGAAATTTCAGAATTTCCTTTTTTTCAATGCCGTAAACTTGCCAATAATTAGACAAAAGATGCGCAAACATATCTTCATCCCAAAAACCAAATTGCGCCACATTAGTAGGATCTACTTCTATTGTTAAATCTTCACCATTATTTTCAAAGATATAGTTTGGTTTATACTGCATTATATATTCAGAATAATGAAATCTGGCAAACAATTCCTGATATTGGATCGGATGCAAAATGTGGCCTTTTATCTTTTCTAAAATGTCTTTTTGCATCTCGCCAAGATGTCCGTCATCCTGCAAACATGAGATAAAACCAAAACCATTTACACCAAAAGAGAACATTAAATTTATGGCATCATCCCGGAAACTAAAAATATCTGCGGAAAATTTTAAGGGAAAAACCACAATTGTCCAAGGTTTTTTTCCGACAAATTTTACTGGTCTAAATACCGATTGAAGCATCAAATGAAAATTCCCGAAACGCTCACGCAAAAAAGCTGAAAGATTAAATTCCGAACCCTGTTTGCGTAATCTGTTGCTTTCAAAAGTCATTTCGTAATATAAAAATCCGTAGACAATTCTTCCGGACCATTGAAAAATTAGTTTTTCATCCAGAATATTCATTCCTTCAAAACCATTTTTATAGGCGTCCTGAATTTTAATATCTAAGTCATCAAATGCTTTTTTAACTTTTGGAGAGCAAGGCAAAATTAGATCTTTGTAACTGTAAGATTTTGATTTATCCATCATCTCAATTTTATCATCACCAAATTTAAAATGATCCATCAACCATTGCGGGAAAACGGTCATTGTTTCATTAGTTAGATCTCCGGAAAGAAAGCAGAATTTTTCGTCAAAAATTAAATCAATAAAAGGATTGTAAAAATCTTGGGACATAAATGGTCAGAATATTTTCGTTTAAAAACTAATGCAAAGATAACTATTAAAGGTGAATTTTATTCGAAATCATTAAGTTTCGAAGAAAACAGAGATTGAATTTTAAAACAAGAAACGGTAATTTGTGTTACGAAATTTTAATTTTTTTTTAAAAATCACGTATATTCACGACTTTAATAGAAATCAATAGAAAATATGTCCTCAGAAAAAAATAGTCAGGAAAAAATCAGACTTCATCCAAGAAATAAAAACAGAGATCGCTATGATTTGAAAGCTCTGATAGAAACAGTTCCAGACTTAGCAAATCATTTAAAACCAAATAGAACGGGCGAAGATTCAGTAAATTTTGCAGACCCTGTAGCTGTAAAACTTCTTAATAAAGCTTTACTTAATCATTATTATGGTATAAAAAACTGGGATTTTCCTGATGAAAATCTTGTTCCACCAATTCCTGGAAGAGCAGATTATTTACACTACATGGCAGATTTATTAGGGCAAAGCAATTTTGGAATAATTCCAAAGGCTGACAAAATTATGGCTCTTGATATTGGTGTTGGTGCGAGTTGTATTTACCCCATCATTGGTGTTGCAGAATACGGCTGGAATTTTATTGGTTCGGATATCAATCCCGAATCTGTAGAATCTTCGAAAAAAATTGTTGATTCTAATGAAGGGCTTAAAGGTAAAATTGAAATAAGATTACAGGAAAATCCCAAAGCTTTTTTTGAAAATATTATAAATAAAGAAGAAAAAATTGATTTTACGCTTTGTAATCCACCATTTCACTCATCAGAAAAAGAAGCTCAAAAAAATAGCCGCAGGAAAGTCCAGAATCTTTCCGGCAAAAAAGTGGAAACTGCAGAACTCAATTTTGCGGGCATTAGTAATGAATTAATTTATGAAGGCGGCGAACACACTTTTATACACAATATGATCGCTGAAAGTAAAACTTTCGGAAAAAACTGCTACTGGTTTTCCACTTTAGTTTCAAAAGAATCTAATTTAAAAGGTATTTACAGAGCTTTATCACAAGTTGAAAATACGCAGGTAAAAACAATTCCAATGGGAACTGGTAATAAATCCAGCAGAATTGTTGCATGGTCATTTCTTAACAAACTTGAACAGAAAGAATGGAAAGAAACGAGGTGGAAAGAAGCTGAATAATTTTGACTTCTGTCAGCAATGCAGGAAACTGATATCCATATTTAACGAGGGGATTCTCTATAATTAATTTAAATATAAAAAATATATTTCCAGCATTAGCTCTATGTTTTGTGATTTCATTAAACTTTGCATAAACACCAGAAAGTGTCGTGAAGAAAATTGATAATGATCCAGTTATTTTTATAGATAGTGTGAGAGTTGATAAAGCTGAAATGCAAAACTACGATCCAAATCTGATAAGTTCAGTCACAATTTACAAAGATAAAGACGCAAAATATTTACTTGGCGACGAGGCAAAAGATCGGTTGATTTACATTGAAACCAAGAAGTTTAGTAAAAATAAATTCATTAATTATTTTAAATTAAAATCTAGTGATTTAATTAATTAATTAATTAATTAATGCTCAGAGTGATGACTCGGATTTTCAATATATCCTAAATGGTAAAATATTAACAGGAAATTTCGAAGGTGATTTAGCTTCATTTAAAGTAATTGCAAAATATCAAAAAAAAGAACAACCAATTAAATTAAAAATTATGAATATCCAAAAGTCATTGAGCTTTACATTACAGTTTTTTTCGCCATGAATATATTAGATCAAAATCTGTATTTTATACTATTCTTCAAGTAATTTTAAAAGAAATCTGTTTTCATATAACATCAAATTATGCTAAAAAAAATTTAAAAAATTATTTATAATTTAAATTGAATTGCTAATTTTGTTTTATATAAAACAAAAAAATGTCTACAAACAAAAACTACTTTGAAAAATTTGCGAATATCGCAACCGCCTTTACAGGAAGTTCGTACGCTTTTTTAGTTGCATTGGCAATAGTTATCATTTGGGCGCTTTCCGGACCAGTTTTTAAATATTCTGAAAACTGGCAATTGGTAATTAATACCGGAACAACTATTATCACTTTTCTGATGGTTTTCCTCATACAAAAAGCACAAAATAAAGATTCTAAGGCGATCCAGATTAAATTGAATGAATTGATTGCAGCTGGAAAAAATGCCAGTAACAGGATTGTTTCCATCGAAGATCTAACAGAAGAAGAACTTAATCAACTTCATACATTTTACACGAAATTAGCGGATGAAGCTGAAGATAATGAAAACTTAAATTCCTCACACAGCATTGATGAAGCGGTAAAAAATCAATCAGCGAAAGAGGCGTACTTCAAAAGTCGTCTTGAGGCTAAAAGAAAAGCTGTTTAAGAATTACTTTTAAATAAAAAAATCGGTGTGTTAATTTACAGTACCGATTTTTTATATTTTTTATACGCTCAGTTTAATGAGATACTTCGCTTAAATCAATTTTCGTTTTACTTTTTCGCTCTTTTACGAATAAGATAAATGGAATACAAATAAGAAATAATAAACCTAAATATAGAAAAACGTCCATGTAAGAAAGTACGGCTGCCTGCTTTGTAACAGAATATTGCATAGACTGATAAGCTGACTGCAGCGCAACATCCGGCGCCATTCCTTTCGAAATAAACATATTTTTAATTCCCATTAATCTCTGCTGAACCATTAAACTGCTTCCGTCAAATTTCGAAGCTAAATCAGACGCATAATTTACGTTTCTGTTTGCCATAAATGTGGTGATAGAAGCAATCCCAAAAGATCCACCCAATTGCCGCATCATTCCTGTAAATGCCGCACCTTGTCCAATTTCCTGACCTTTTAAAGTACTTAAAGCTAAAGATGTAATTGGGATAAACAACATTCCCAAGCCCATCCCACGAACAATTAGCATCCAGAAAAAGGCATCTTTTCCTGTATCCGGCGTTAAAATTTTGTATCCCCAAAAACTGTAGACAAAAAATAATAATAATCCGCCCGCTACTAAATATTGCTGTTTCACGCCAGCGGTTAAAAGCTTGCCAATAATTGGCATCATTACAGCGGTTGTTAAAGCTGCTGGGATCATCAAAGCACCTGATTCCAACGCGGTCCATCCTAAAATAGTTTGCGTATAAAGTGGTACAATAAAAGTGGATCCATATAATCCGAAACCCAGAACAAAAGACATAATTGTTCCTAACCGTAAATTTCCATTTTTTAAAACCCTTAATTCTACAATTGGATACCTAAAAGTGAGCTCCCGCCAAAGGAATAAAATGAAACCAAAAACCGCGGAAACAGTGAACATAATTATCGTTCCACTATCAAACCAATCATCTTCATGACCACGTTCTAAAATAAATTGTAACGAGCCAACCGTGATGGCGAGTAGCGCAATACCGAGCCAGTCGACGTCTGAGGCACTTCTTTTCTCCGAAAACTTAGGACTTTTTACAAACTGAATAGTCATAATTGTTGCAATAATACCAATTGGAATATTGATATAAAAAATATAAGGCCAACTAAAATTATCAACAATATAACCGCCAAGAGGTGGACCTAAAGTCGGACCTATAATTACACCCAAACCGTAAATTGCCTGCGCCATACTTCTCTTTGCCAACGGATAAGATTCTGTAATAATTGTTTGCGAAGTCACTAAAAGTGCTCCCCCACCAATTCCCTGCAGAAATCTAAAACCTACGAGTTCCCAAATATTTGTCGCATTTCCACATAAAAATGAAAATAAAGTAAAGATCATTATGGAAACTGCGAAATAATTCCGACGTCCAAATTGTTGGGAAAGCCAGCTCGTCATCGGCACAATTATTACATTACCGATAGCGTAAGCGGTGATCACCCAGCCAACTTCAGACAATGTTGTACCAAGATTTCCTTTCATTTCCGGCAGTGCAACATTTACAATTGTAGTATCTACAATTTCTAAGAGCGCACATAAAATAGCGGTAATTGTAATTATTAAGCGTCTTGCGCCATATTCAACCAAAGAATCGTCCTGCATTTATTCTAATTTTAAATTAATTATTGAAAAATCTATTTGTATAATTTCACCAATCAATAATCACTTATAATATTTATTTAAAGATCAACGGTCACTTTCACATTCATCCCTGCACGAAGTTTTACAGCCACTTTATCGTTTAAATTTTTGAACGTAATTTTTACCGGTAATCTTTGTACTACTTTCACAAAATTCCCACTTGCATTATCTGGAGGCAAAATTGAAAAAGTAGAACCTGTAGCAGGAGAAAATGAACTTATCACACCCTGAAATGTTTTACTTGGATACGCATCAATTTTAATTTCTACATTCTGGCCAGCTACCATTTTAGTTAACTGCGTTTCTTTAAAATTTGCAATGATCCATTTTGTATTATCAACTACTAAGCTAAATAATTGCGCACCCGCTTGTACAAACTGACCTGGCTGAATACTAACCTTTGAAACATAGCCATCTTCTGTAGCCGTAATTATTGTATAAGAAAGCATTTGTTTCGCATTTTCAACCTCTACCTGTTTTTGCTTTGCCATTGAAGTTGCGACACCAATTTGCTCAGAACTGGCAGCAGTTTGTGAATTAACGACACCTTGCTGCTGAGAAATTTGGTTTCTCTGGTCTACCAAAACCTGCAATTGTCTGTCAGCAGATTGTTTTGCAGCTAAGACACCATCATACTGAGATTGTGTGATACTGTGATCTTTCACCAGATTTGCATATCTGCTTAAGTCTTTTGTGGTTTTCCAAACATTTACTTTTGCAGCTTCTATTTGAGAATTTGCAGTTACTACTGCTGCTTTTGAGGTATTAATATTAGATCCTGCAGCCGCTGAAGTAGCTCTTGCACCCGCAATATTACTTTGTGCTGTTCCTAGAGCCGCTTGCGCTTGTTCAACCACCAATTTTTCGTCTTTATTATCCAGAATTATTAAAGTATCACCTTTTTTTACAAACTGGTTGTCCTTTACCCTAATTTCATCAACATAACCTGAAATCTTAGAAATTACTGGGCTTAAATTTGCGGCAATCTGTGCATCATCAGTATCTTCATGGGATTGATTAAACTTATAAAACCGGTATCCAAAAAAACCACCTATAACAATTAACACTGCTAAAATAATAGGAAAAATATTACTTTTCTTCTTTTTAGGCTGTGGGATGGATTCTTCTCGTTCGTTCGTATTTTCCATTATATTTATTTCTTATTTATTAATTTCCAATTAAAATTCCGCTCGTTTGTAATAATTTTCTATAAGCTAATGCTGCATCTGCCTGTGCATTTACAATATTAACCTCCGTTGAGATATTTGCTGCATCTGCATCTAAAAGATCTGTAATTGTTGATAAACCGTTATCGTATTTGTTTTTTGTAATTCGAAAATTTTCCGCCGCTTGTTCCTGCGCTTTCATATAAACATTGATCTTTTGGTTTGAAAAGTTTAAATTTTGATAATCTTGATTCACTTCCAGTTTTATCTGGTCATTAAGCAAATCATTATTAGCAGACAATTCTTGCTCTACTGCTTGAGATTTAATAAAATCAGAATTTTTCTTCCAAAGATTTCCCAGATCATATTTAACACCTAAGCCAATATTTATTGCATTGTACACGGTCAAAATTTTCGGCACATCTGCTGCAATATATCCGCCCGTTAAAGCAATGCTTGGAAGATATTCTGCTTTTGCCGATTTACTACCAAGTTCCGCGGCTTTTCTTTGCATTGATAATGCTTGTAGATCTTTTCTATTTTGTTGTGCTGCAGTTAAATAAAAATCAACAAAATTAAGATCTTTTTGTTCTGTAATATAATTTTGATCTACTTGCAAAATTGTTTTTTCAGACAGACCCACAAGCAAATCCATATTAATTGTGGCAATTGAATAATTATTTTGTGCTTCCAATAATTGCAATTCAATATTCGAAGTCTGTAAATTTGCTTTCAATCGATCATTTCTGGCTAATAAACCGTTATTTTCTAGTCTTAAAAAAGTTTCATCACGTTTCTGCGAAGCAGATAAATTCTCCTGAAGTACCTTTATTGATTGGTTTGCTTTAAATAAATTATTGTAAGCCTGCGCTATGTTAAAAATAACAGCCTGCTGGTTATTTTCATTTTTTAACTTTGAGGCTTCCACCAAATATTCAGCAGATTGAATCCCGTATTTTATTCTGCCACCTGCATATAGCGGCAAAGATAAATTGGCTTGACCTATTAAAGCTGAAGAGGGAGAAGGTGTTTTATTACCCGATGAAGGCGCTAAAAATTTAAAATTAACATTGGCATTGCCCAATCTGAGGTAAGATCCAGAGAGATTAAAATCTGGTAATTTTCTGTTTTTTGCTGCTAATAAATCAGCAGTTGCTTCTGAAATTTTCGCCTCGTCAATTTTTAGATATTTACTATTTTTGACACCCATTTCAATAGCATCATTCAGTGTAAGCATTTTCGTTTCCTGCGCATTCACTAGCGAAATGCCCAGAAATAAGCTAAAAGCAAAAAGGCCTTTATTAATTTTCTTCATAACCCAAAAGGTTTTTTAAAACTTGTTTAATATGTATATTTAATTCCTTATAATAATCATCATCAAAAGAAATATTTTCAGAAGTTTGGTGGTAATATTCTTTATACATGGGCAACCCATTCATTGCATAAAACATGGTTCCTATTAATGTCGCGTGCAAAAGCGCAATATTTGGCTGCATCTTAAAAACTTTATTTTTGAAACCATTCTTGGCTAATGCCTCATAAACCTTCAGATATCCCAGCTTAGAATTCTTCAGAAAATTAATGATGCGCTCATTTTTATTGGTTAATTGCTCAGTTTGCATAATCGTATAAAAAACTTTCATTTCCCTTACACGACTGGTATAACGATCAATTATTAACGAAATTTTTTGCCACTCATCAATATCTTCCCGTATAGTAATTTCATTAATATAAGATTGACTTTCTGCCATTCTCATTTCAAAAAGACTCTCTAAAAGTTTTTCTTTTGAGCCAAAATAATAAGAGATCATCGAAACATTAACATTTGCTGCACTCGCAATCTCCCGAGTGGAAGTTTTCTCAAAACCCTTCTCGGAAAACAATTGTTCCGCTGCAAATAAAATATTATGTTCTTTAGAAATCATCCTTTGATTTTTTTAACGGTGCAAATGTAAAATAAAAAATATTAAATCAAACGATTGATTGATTTTTTTATTTATAACTATTATAGATGAAGACAGCTCTTGAAATGGAATCATGTAAGCTGAAAAAGTTTTTTAAACCAGTCAATAAACAATTGTAAACAACAATGCATGTTTCCTGTCGTAAAAATTATTTTTTCAACAGAAGAATAATGATTGAAAAATCATTTTTAGTAATTGAGAATCTTCCCAAAATTAAAATTCTTGCTTTAAATTTTAGTCACTTTTCAAGCTGCACGATGAATAAATCGGGTTAATTTAATTCCCAGATCTGTCCACACAATTTTAGAGTTGGCATTTCTGGAAAGATGATAATCTGCTGCAGAAATTTCATCTAAAATAGATGCGATATTTTTCCCGTGGATAAAATTTGAAAAACTTTCCCACTTAAAATTATTCTGAGCAATCTTTTTATAGACTAATTGTTCAACACCGTAATTTTGCATCAGCGCCAAACGAAACATTTCGGCGCAATATTCTAAAAATTGTTTTTGCTTTTCTTTATTCCAAAGTGCAATATTTCTACCCCATTTTACCAATTCCTTAAGCATCAACGGATTTTTCTTTGCCTGAAATGCAAATCGAACCCAAGTCACAAAAAGATCCTCAAATTCGGAAACGGATTCATCTGTAACAGTTAAGTTCATAGCAGAATTCCAGTCACCTTCCGCGGCAAAAATAATTTCAGCAATTGTTTCTTTAGAAATGGCCTTCGCTGACAAAGCACCTTCTATTGCTTCATCTGATATCCGAGGAACCGTCACTAACTGACACCGGGAAAAAATAGTTGGTAAAATAGCATCAGTCGTTTCTGCAAGTAAAAATATTAGTGTATTTTTTGGCGGTTCTTCTAAAAATTTTAGAAATTTATTAGCTGCAGCAGTATTCATTTGGTCAGCATTCCAAACGATCAAGATTTTAGTACCGCCTTCAAAACTTTTAAGAGAAAATTTAGAATTCTGCTCTTCAATTTCGTCAGCAGAGATAAATAATTGCTTATTTTGAGAATCTAAAATCTCTTTCCACTCGCTGAATTCTGAATAAGGATTTTCTAAAATCATATTGCGGAACTCCGGAAAAAGTCTTTTACTTAAAGATTTTTTATCTTCTGTAAAAACTGGAAAGCTGAAGTGCAAATCTAAATGGTTTAGGCTATCTACCTTCGTCCCGGAAGTTTCCTTTTCAGCTGTCAAAATTTCTTTGGTATATGCTAAGACCAACGGTAATACGCCGTACCCAGATTTACCGAGAAACAGCTGCGCATGACTAACACGCTTTTCTGTAATACTTTGTTTTAAAGTAGATTTTAAATTTTCCTGGCCAATAATTTCATTCCAATTCATTTTTCAAAGATAAAAAAAAACTGTATTTTTAAATATATTTATGAAAATAAGCAAATTGGATCTAATTAAAAGTGGAATCGTAATTTTAAATCAATGCCACAAGTCTGGCAAATTAAAACTAGCTGTCTTTTAATGTAAAAATTTTAAATATTTCTACATTATTAACTTAACAAACTTTAACGGCAGTATATTTTCTCAATTCATTATAAAGTAGGATATTTGCGCATTATTTTTAAAAAGATTTATGAAAAGATTTATTGTTATATCTTTCCTTGCTGCAGGTTATTTTACACAGGCACAAAGCATCGGAAATTCACCTTACGCTTCTTTTGGAATTGGAGATGTGAAATATGATAACACTGTGGATATCAGCGCAATGGGTGGAATTTCAACGGCTTATATCTCAGATTTTACCAATTCATATAACTTTACAAATCCCGCAGCCAATCTTAATTTGGAACTTACTTCCATAAAAGTTGAAGCTACGAATGAGAACAATTTTTTTAAAACAGATGTTAATAATACGAAGGTAACTAAGCATTCAACCTATCTTTCTAATATTTCGATTGCATTTCCACTTTCGAAAAATGTAAAATTCGGTTTGGGATTTCAGCCTTACAGCAGTAAGAATTATAGTTTTGTAAATACTACAACAAACGGTGATGCTACAACAATCAATCGTTTTACGGGCGCTGGTACAGTAAGCACTGTTCAAGCTGGACTTTCTTACCAAATTATACCTGGGTTTGCTTTAGGATTAAGAAGTAATTTTTACTTTGGAAATTTGTATAACACGGAAGAGATTACCAATACAAGCGCTATTTTAATTAATGGTTATCAAACTATAAATCTAATTAAATCATTTGACTTTACCGTTGGATCTGTCTATCAGAAGAAATTTAAAGACGATCATAAATTTACTGCAGGCGCAACCTATACTTTTGGTGCGACCGGAAATACTACAACATCTTACAAAAACAGTACTTATTTTTATAACACAACAGGAGTTCCTCAGGATGAATTAATAATAGAAAGTAATACACAAAAAGACAATAATCTTTTTCCAATGCAAGCGTCTATTGGCGCAGGATACGGAAAAGATGCAAAATGGTTCTTAAGTGGTCAGATGGATTATAAACAAGGTCAGTCTGTTTTATTCTTAGGTCAGGATTTTCAATATAAAGATTCTTACAAAGCATCAGTTGGTGGCTGGTATCTACCCGATTTTAATAATTTTAGAAATTATCTACAGCGTGTGACTTACCGATATGGCGCCTATTATCAAAAAGGAAATCTATATTTAAATGATAAAAATATTAATGAATTTGCTATTACAGGCGGTGTTACAGTTCCATTTGGAGGTAAAGTAAATGCAGCAAGTTCTCTAGATTTAGGTTTTGAAGTTGGAAAACGTGGTACCATTCAAAATAATCTAATTAATCAAACATTTTTTAATTTTAAAATAGGAATTAATTTCGCAGATAAATGGTTTACAAAACGTTACTACGATTAATAATATGTTATTTATTTTCAAGCAAATAAAATTTAAAAATATAGCGGCTTTCCTAAGTTTCGCTATATTTTTTTCTCTGCTTTCCTGTGAAGAAGATTTAGCAAAATCTGCAGGAAAAAAAAATACAAACTTTCCTTCTCAAATTATTAACGGCGCTCAGATTATTCAGCGGGATTCGGGGTTTATAAAAATTCGTGCTACAGCTACATTGATAGAAAAGTATGAATTAATAGACACGCCCTACATTGAAGCCAGAAAAGGGATTTATATTCAATTTTTTGACAAGAAAAAACCGACAAAACCTGGAACAATCAAAGCAAAGTATGCTAAAATTATAGAGAAAAAGCAATTTTACGAAGCCAAGGGAAATGTGAGGATTGTGACTAATGAAGGACAAATTTTTGCAACGCAATCTATATTTTGGGACAAAAAAAACAAAAAAATGTATACTAACGATACAGTTTTTGTCACTGACAAAGATGGATCCACATTAGTTGGTGCCAATGGAATGACCGCAAAAGATGATTTTTCTGCTTATACATTCTATAATAACTCTGGCGATATTAATGCTAAAAAACTTCCAGCATCACAGCGGTAATCTTCTTTAAAAATAAAGCTTATGAAAACTTATTTTGCTTTAGGTTTAATGTCAGGAACCAGTATGGATGGATTAGATATCTGTTACGCTAAATTTTCTTTGTTAGATAAAGTCTGGCAGTTCGAAATTTTAAAAGCTGAAACTTTACTTTATTCAGAAAGCTGGACTAAAAAATTAGCAGATGCAATCGGACTTTCCGCAGTCGATTTGTTAGAAGTGAATACTGAATACGGTTTCTATCTAGGTGATAAAATTGCAGAATTTATCACTTCAAAAAAAATTACTGTAATAGATGTTATTTCTTCGCACGGCCACACCGTTCACCATCAACCCCAGAAAAAATTCACTTATCAAATTGGCGATGGACGCGCGATAAAAATTAAAAATAATTTTCCACTCGTCTATGATTTCCGTAGTCAGGACGTTTTATTGGGCGGAAACGGAGCACCTCTAGTTCCAATCGGTGATCAAAATCTTTTTTCAAATTATGACGCATGCCTAAATTTAGGTGGATTTTCTAATATTTCTTTTGAAGAAAATTGTAAAAGAATGGCGTTTGATATATGTCCGTTGAATATTGTACTAAATTTCTTCACAAAAGAATTAGGTCAGAAGTTTGACGATAAAGGTGAAATTGCCAAAAGTGGAATTGTAAATAATTTAATTTTAAAGCAATTAAACCAATTAGAATTTTATAAAAATTCTCAGCCTAAATCTTTAGGATATGAATTTGTTCAACAGGAGATTTTCCCTTTATTAACAGATGATTCTATCGGTAATATCCTTGCAACATTCACAGAACATGCCGCCCAAAAGATATCAGACATTTTAAACCAACGGCAAATTAAAAACGTTTTAATTACAGGTGGCGGAACTTACAACAACTTTCTAATAAATAAAATAAAATCTAAAACAGATTCTGAAGTTATAATTCCGGAAAATAAAATAATTGATTTTAAAGAAGCTCTAATTTTTGGCTTTATGGGCGTTTTAAAACTTCGAAATGAAAATAATGTTTTATCATCCGCGACAGGTGCTTCGAATGATCACTGCACCGGTATTTTGATATAAAAAAAAGACTTCAAAATATGAAGTCTTTAAATTATTTAAATAAAATCCTATAATTTTTCTAAATTATCTGTCAAAGCATTGATAAAGTTTTGAAGTGGTTTCTCAACCATCATCTTAATAAATGGATTAAATTCACCTTCAAATAAAAGTTGTACCTCGGTTTTATTATCTTCCGCGGTTGCCAAATTTCCCGTTAGAGAAAAATCCAAACTAGAACTTGCAGATTTTAACACAACTTGATCTTCTGATACCTTTTCAATTTTTAAGGCAATCTCGGGCATTCCTTTCAAACCAAATTTAAATCCATCGTCTCTCGCTTCAAAATTTTGAAGTGAATCTGGCATCAAATGTCTATAATCTTCGGGGGTTTTTAACATTGCGACTAAATCTTCCCGGGATTTATTAACTAATATCTTTCGTCCTTCTAAATTCATTTTTATATTTTTGTATTAAATCTAAAGCCTTGCAAATGTATAAAGTTTTTGTGAATGAAAAAAAATTAAGTCTAACACAATTGCCAGAATTAGAAGTTAAGCATATAAAATTTGACGGTTCACACAGTCTGGAAATGGCAATTGACTTTTTAGAAAATACTGCATTGGAAGCTGTAAATATTTATGGCAAGCCAATAGAAGAAGTTTGGGAAAAATTTAAACATTTACACCGGGAAATAGAAGCTTCTGGAGGAATTGTTTATAATTCACAGAATAAAATTTTATTTATACATAGACTTGGCAAGTGGGATCTACCCAAAGGTAAATTAGAAAAAGGCGAATCTGTAGAGGAAAATGCCATTCGCGAAGTGGAAGAGGAAACAGGTTTAAGTGGCTTAATTTTAGATAAATTTATCAACCAAACTTACCACATTTATACAGAGCGAACTGGTGAAAAAATTTTGAAGAAAACCAATTGGTTTAAGATGTTTTACAAAGGAAATGAAACTCCAGTTCCGCAAATTGAAGAAGGTATTAAAGAAGTCTCTTGGAAAAATAAAGACGCAATTGAGAAAGATGTTTTACCTAAAACGTTTAAAAATATAAAATTAATTTTAAAAGATGTGCAAAAGTTAGAGCACTTCTAAAATCCTTTCTAGCGCAATTCCCCGCGAGGCTTTAAGTAAAATATTTTTAGTTTTAATCGGATTTTTCTCTAAATCATTCATTAAATCTTGTGTTGACGCATAAGTTCTTTCTGGTGAAACATTCATGAAATGAGATCCTACACAAATAATTTTATCAAAATTTAAACTTTCTGCTAATTTTAAAATGACAATATGTTCTTTTTCACTTTCAGCGCCCAATTCTAGCATATCACCAATAATAATTGTTTTCGAGCCTTCAAATTGGCTGAAATTTTTCAAAGATTCTATCATTGAGCTTGGATTGGCATTATAAGTATCGAGAACCAGAGTTTTCCCGTCGCGCTGCATTATCTGACTGCGCATGTTTGTCGGCTCATAATTTTCAACAGCATCTTTTATTTCATCAATAGAGACGCCAAATTCCAGACCTAAAGTAGCTGCCGCGCAGAGATTAGTAAAGTTATAATCGCCAGTTAATTGCGACATAATTTCTTGATCTTTATATTTAAAACCAACGAAAGTATTTTTCCGGATCAACTCAAAATCAAACTGACTTTTTGCATTTCCAAAGGTTATTTTAGAAAAATAATCTTTAGTTTTTTCAACCTGAGTGAAATCATTTTCGTTGATTAAAATTGTTTGGTTGTGTGAGATTAAATAGTCATACAATTCAGACTTGCCCTTTATTACACCTTCTACTCCACCAAAACCTTCTAAATGTGCTTTACCAAAATTAGTGATGTAACCAATATTTGGCTGAGATAAAGTGCAAAGAAATTCGATTTCATTCTGGTGATTTGCACCCATTTCAATTACGCCAATTTCATGAAAATCCTTTATTGAAAGGATGCTAAGTGGAACGCCGATGTGATTATTTAGATTTCCAAGGGTATATTGAACATTAAACTTCTGCGATAACACGGCATGAATTAATTCTTTTGTCGTGGTTTTACCATTGCTCCCGGTAAGCCCTATAATTGGAATTTTTAACTGGGATCGGTGATAAAGTGCCAATTCTTGCAAAAATATTAAAGTTGAGGGAACTAAAAGAATATTGTTTTTTAAATCTTCGAATTCAGAATCTTCAACAATCACCGCCAAAGCGCCCTTTTCAATTGCTTCCGAAGCTTTGGTAGCACCATTAAAAGTTTTACCAGAAAATGCAAAAAACAAATCATTTTCAGATACGTCTTTACTGCTGATACAAACCTTATTTGACCGTAAAAAAAGAGAATAAAAATCTTTAATATTCATTTTTCAAAAATAAAAAATAAAGTCTGAAATTACGCTAAAAATGAAAAACTTAAGCAAAATTAATTTACTTAAGTTTAATTTTAAGAATATAGTTTATTATTCTATTTAAAAATATAACTCAAGCCAACACTTAGTATTTGCTGAGATTTTTTCTTAGCAACATTGGGATCAGTAGTTTTGATTTCTTCCGGTGAATTTTTCAAATCTGGCAAAGCATTAGATAATCCTACATCATACTTCACGGTCAACTCCAGTTGTCTTCTATAACTGTAACCAACGCCAGCACCTATATTTAAATTAAAAGAACCAGCTTTACCGTAGGAATTAACTTCATAAGAAGCTTTGCTTGAATTTTTAATATCCTGACTAATCAAAAAGTCAAATCTAGGTCCACCAAAAGCAAAAAACTCACTTTCTGCTTCAGAGAAATAGGCTTTAAAATTTATAGGAACACTGATGTAATTTGCTGCATAAAGCGCATTATATCCTATTTTCCCTTTTGCCAGCGGATCTTTTCCAGTTTCACCAGCACTTAGATATAATATTTCTGGCTGGATGTAAAATTGATTATTGTAATCAATCGGAATGAGAGCTAAAACTCCGCCATAAAAACTATATCTTGGACCAGAAGGATTATGCGCATTTTGCACACGGGAATAGTTTGGTCCTGCTACAATACCCAACCGTGTGCTGTTAAAGTCTATCTGAGCAGACAGCAAAGTTATGCTCAGGACAGACATGATTAAAATAATTTTTTTCATATTTGTGTTTTTATTATTTATCTTAAAACTTTTGCAACAGTTTTGCCAATGTCTGCTGGTGAATCTACCACATGGATTCCGTTCTTTCTCATAATTTCCATTTTTGCCTGTGCAGTGTCGTCCTCACCACCAACAATTGCGCCTGCGTGGCCCATTGTTCTTCCTTTTGGAGCAGTTTGACCAGCGATAAAACCTACAACTGGTTTCTTAGAACCACTTGCAGAATAATATTTTGCTGCTTCTGCTTCTAAATTACCACCAATCTCACCAATCATTACAACGGCGTCAGTTTCAGGATCATTGATAAACATCTCTAAAGCTTCTTTCGTAGTTGTACCAATAATGGGATCTCCACCAATTCCGATGGCTGTGGAAACGCCGAAACCAGCTTTTACTACTTGATCTGCAGCTTCATATGTCAAAGTACCAGATTTAGAAACGATTCCTACTCGTCCTTTTTTAAAGACGAAACCTGGCATAATGCCGATTTTGGCTTCATCAGAAGTGATAATTCCTGGGCAGTTTGGTCCGATTAAACGGCAGTCTCTACTAGAAATATAATTTTTAACTTTTACCATGTCTTCCACCGGAATTCCTTCAGTGATACACACAATTACTTTAATACCTGCTTCTGCGGCTTCCATAATTGCATCTGCAGCAAATGGCGGCGGTACAAAAATAATACTTACGTTGGCGTGCGCTTTTTCAACTGCTTCTGCAACTGTATTAAAAACTGGTTTTCCTAAGTGCTCAGAACCACCTTTTCCTGGAGTTACTCCACCAACAACGTCAGTTCCATATTCAATCATCTGACCGGCGTGGAAGGTTCCTTCATTTCCTGTGAATCCCTGTACAATTACTTTGGAATCTTTGTTTACTAATATTGACATTTTAAAAATTATTTTATTTTATTATTAAGACTTCTTATGGTAAATTACTCGTTATACTTTTTTAAAATTTCTAAAAGATCTTCATCTTTGAACTTATTATAATTAATTTCGTCAATTGATGAGGCTAATTCTGGTTTATCAGATGTAAGTTCTTCTAAATTTTTCTTGTTATCTGAAAACAGATTTAAGACAAATTTTTTGTCCCCTTTTTGTAAATAGTCACCAATCTGTGTAGTGCTTCCATAAGTATTATTGGAATAAGTTCTGCACCAACTGATCTTTCCTTCCAACTTAACCTCAACCAAACCTCTAAAATTAGGATTCGATTTAAAAATTCTTGGTTTATTCTGTAAATGTATAAATTCTACCCTCTTAATATCAGATGAAGGATTATTCTCATATCTGATACCTTTGTCACCCGTTTTTATATTTAATCCTGTGATGCTTTGTTCATCAAGGTAAACTTCATGATAGCGATTTGTGTCAAATAGAATTTTCGTGTTAAGCTCATGACCATCATTAAAAGTAATTTTACTATTTATATATTCACTTTCAGAATATACGAAACTACTTATCAGCGAAAAAAAAAGTATAAATTTTTTCATTTTTACAAATTTAATTAATATTAACTGAAACTAAAATATTAGCAGTTCATTATTTTAAATTCTTGATTTTTATTTCCTTTTTTAAATAATCCCGAAACTCTTCAGCTAACTGTCCGAAGTAGGTTTTGCCACCTTCAAGATCTTTATTGACGCCAGTTTTACCGAGGATTATAGCACCTTTACCTATTCTTTTTCCGGAAGCCATCGCAACCTGTCCCCAAATGGTGACATCATCCTCAATAATACAGCAACCAGCGATTAAAGCACCAGAAGCAATTAAAGTTCTGTTTCCTAAAACCGTATCGTGACCAATCTGGATTAAATTATCCAGTTTTGAACCCCTTTTAATAATTGTAGAATCAGTAACGCCACGGTCAATGCAGCAGTTATTACCAATCTCTACATTATCTTCTAAGATTACATTTCCGACAGAGATCATTCTGTCATATTCACCGTTTAATTTTCTGTAATAAAAAGCATCGCCGCCTAAAACAGTGTTTGACTGAATAATACAATTATCGCCAATCTGGGTTCTATCGCCAATCACGACATTAGGAAAAATGGTACAATTATTACCAATAGACACGTCATTTCCAATTATTACGGAAGGATGAATATGCGTGCCATCTCCAACTTCAATGTTGTGAAGCTCGGTTATAAATGGATTAATTTTGGTAAAATGAGAATTTATCAAATTAAAATCACGAAAAGGATCATCAGAAATCAGAAGTGACTTTCCTTCTGGCACTTCTACTTTTTTATCAATTAAAATGATAGTTGCTTCAGAATTTAATGCTTTATCATAATACTTTGGATGATTAACAAACACTATTTCACCAGCTTTTACACGGTGAATTTCATTCGTGCCATGAATTGGAAAATTTTCATCGCCGATAAATTCAGAGTGAATTAAATCTGAAATTGATTTTAAGGTTTGAGGGTATTGAAAAGTCATATTGAAAGATAAATTTTAGATTTAGAATTATCCTATATTTATGAAAATTTTTTATTTTTATGCACATTGCAGCCCGACTTGAGTGAAGCTCATTTTGCTATAAAATATTTTCTAAAATGAACAAAATATTAAAAGCAAAATAGCGGGAACGGAAGGCGGAAATGTCTGCCCAAAAAAAATTATTTAACCCGTTCCAAATAACTGCCGTCTTCGGTATTTACTTTAATTTTATCACCTGCTTCTATAAATAAAGGCACGTTTACAATCGCACCAGTTTCCAAAGTTGCTCTTTTAAGTGCATTAGTTGCGGTATTTCCCTTCACACCTGGATCTGCTTCTACGACCTCCAAATAAACAGTTGGCGGTATTTCTGCGGAAAGTGGAGATTCATCTGCTTCTTTTAAAATGATGGTTACTTCTTCGCCAGGTTTCATAAACTGAGCATTTTCAATCATATCTTTGTCGATATAAATTTGAGAGAAATCATCATTGTTCATAAAATGAAAGCCATTTTCGTCATCGTATAAATATTGAAATTTTCTGGTAATTACTTTTACCTCATCAATTTTGTTACCGGCAGAAAATGTATTATCTAAAACCTTTCCGTTAGTTACACTTTTCAATTTTGTTCTTACAAATGCAGGACCCTTGCCAGGTTTTACGTGCATAAATTCAATTACTTTAAAGATATCATTGTTAAATTCAATACAAAGTCCTTTTTTAATGTCGCCGCTTGTTGCCATTTATTTATTTAAAAAATTATTTATTTATTCTTTACTGCTTCCGTAGCCTTTTACAATGCCCCGGGGTGAATTCTGTATGAAAGTTAAGATTTCATCCCGTTCTAAAGTTGGAAGCATTTCTTTCTCGATGTAACTTGCTGCTTGCGAAACATTTAGTTTCATCTGAAATATTGCACGGTAAATTTTTTGAATTTCAAAAATCTTTTCGTTGCTATAACCTCTGCGTCTTAAACCTACAGAATTTATTCCCGCATAAGTAATCGGAACTCTACCAACTTTTACATAAGGTGGAATATCTTTTCTGATAAGTGACCCGCCAGAAATCATAGCGTGTTTACCAATTTTTCCAAATTGCTGAATAGCAGAAAGTCCACCCATTATTACATAATCGCCAATTTCCACATGACCTGCAATTCCACAACCGTTTGCGATAATTACATTATCTCCGATTAAGCAGTCATGCGCAATGTGAGATGTTGCCATGATGAGACAATTTTTTCCTAGTTTAGTAAAACCTAAAGCTTTCGTGCCACGGTTTACCGTCACACATTCTCGAAGCGTGCTTCCATCACCAATAATAACCTGCGTGACTTCCCCATCAAATTTTAAATCTTGAGGAACAGCAGAAATTACGGTCCCTGGAAATATCCTGCAATTTTTACCGATTCTTGCCCCTTCATAAATTGTTACATTAGAACCTATCCAGGTCCCTTCACCAATCTCGACATCAGCGGCTACACTCGTAAATGCTTCTATGACCACATTTTTCCCAATCTTTGCTCTCTTATCTACAACGGATAACTGGTGGATCATATGCTATTAATCTTTTTTCATTTTTGCGACTTGAGCCATAAGTTCTGCTTCTACCACGACGCTATCTCCTACATATCCATAACCTTGCATGTGAACTATGCCTCTTCTTATAGGTTCCAAAAGTTCAATTTTGAAAATAATAGTATCGCCTGGAACTACTTTTTTCTTAAATTTTACTTTGTCAATTTTAATAAAATACGTAGAGTAATTTTCTGGATCCGGTACGCTTGCTAAAACTAAAATACCCGCAGCTTGAGCCATTGCTTCTACCTGCAGAACTCCCGGCATTACCGGTTCCTTAGGAAAATGACCTTGAAAATAAGGCTCATTCATCGAAACATTCTTCAAACCAACAACATGACTGTCAGAAATTTCAAGTATTTTATCTATTAATAAAAATGGAGGCCTGTGCGGTAGCATCCGCATAATATCAACGATATCAAAGACAGGTGGTTTAGTTAAATCAAAATCAGGAACATTCTTTTTTTTCTGAAGCTTCCACTGACGGTTTAATTTTTTTGCAAATTGCGTATTTACATGATGACCGGGTTTATTTGCAATAACTTTTCCTTTGATCTTAACACCAACTAAGGCCAAATCACCGATTACATCTAAAAGTTTGTGGCGTGCAGCTTCATTAGGATGGTTAAGCGTTAAATTATCTAAAATCCCATTTGGACGAATTGAAATACTTTCTTTCCCAAATGCTTTTTTTAATTTATCCGTTGTTTCTGGTGTCAATTCTTTATCTACATAAACAATTGCATTACTGATATCTCCACCTTTTATTAAACCATTATCCAAAAGTGTTTCTAACTCATGAAGAAAACTAAAAGTTCTAGCGTTTGCAACTTCATCTTTAAATTCAGAGATATCTTTAATAGTTGCATTTTGCGTACCTAAAACTTTGGTTCCAAAATCCACCATGGTAGTCACTTCATAAGTATCAGACGGAATGATTGTAATCTCTGAACCAGACTCACTATCTACATAACTTAAGACTTCTTTTACTACTAAATACTCTCTGTTAATATTCTGCTCTACAACACCAACTTTTTCTATGGCTTCTACAAAATACTTCGAAGAACCGTCCATTATTGGTGGCTCGGCGTTATTCATTTCAATAAAACAATTGTCAACATCCATTCCAACTAAAGCAGCTAATATATGTTCACAAGTATGGATTTTAACGCCTAATTTCTCTAAAGTGGTTCCTCTATCGGTAGTTGTTACATAATTGACGTCTGCTTCCACTTGAGGATGTCCTTCTAAATCTGTACGCACAAAAACAAAACCAGTGTTTTCTTTCGCAGGCTTTAAAGTTACATACACCTCTTTTCCTGTGTGCAAACCAATTCCAGAAAGACTTACCGCTTCATTAATTGTTTTTTGCTTATCACTCATTATTTTTGTCGTTTGAGTTTTTTTCTAATTTATTTAGTCTTTGCACAATGGCTGAAAGGTTTCTGAAATGAACGTAATTCCTACGATAATCACTCGCATTCATTGAAGGTGATCCATATAAAATTTCGCCATCTTTCACATTACTAATTATGCCGCTTTGTGCCTGAATTTTTACTTCGTTCCCTATTTTGATATGGCCCACAATTCCAACCTGTCCACCGATCATATTCCAGTCACCAATTACACTTGATCCTGCAATACCCGTTTGGGCCGCAATTACATTATGTTTACCAATTTTTACGTTATGTGCAATCTGGATCAAGTTATCAATCTTTGTTCCTTCGCCAATTATGGTTGAACCTATTGTTCCTCTGTCAATACTGCAGTTTGAGCCAATTTCTACATTATTTTCCAAAATAACGTTTCCCAGTTGAGGGATTTTTTCAAAACCATTTTTTGTCGGCTGGAATCCAAAACCATCGGAACCCACAACTGTATTTGAATGAATGATACAATTATCGCCAATAACACAAAAATCATAGATTCTGGCGCCGCTGTAAATTTTGCAATTACTGCCAATTTTTACATTTCGACCTATATAAACTTGCGGATATATCTGCGTAGAATTACCAATATTAGATTTTTCTGAAATATAAGCATGGGATCCAATATAGATATCACTGCCTAATTTTACGCTCTCATGAATATGGGCGCCTTCTTCAATGCCAGATCTTTTAGACTGCATTTCCTGATAGAGATTCATTAAAACCTGAAATGAGAGATAAGCATCTTCGACCACAATAATCGTGGGGCTGTATTTTTTATCTTCAATTAATTTTTGAGAAACAATTAAAACAGAACAGCGTGAATTTTGCAAATGTTCAGCAAACCTTTCTTGTCCAACAAAAGACAAATGGCCCTCCAAGCCATTTTCTATAGGTGAAACTCCGCTGATCACGGCATCCTTATCCCCTATAATTTTACCGCCAATAATGCCGGCAATTTGCTCTGCTGTAAATTCCATATTTTGCAAAGATAATAAAAAACTCTTTTACGAAAATAGTTTATAAAGTGGAAATATTTACCCTATTTCCCGCGGGAAATACAGAATATATTTTGTGTTCACCTGTGTTATAAATGAAGAGAGAATCTGATTTTCAGATTCTTCAAGCTTTACTTTTTTTCCTTCCTTTTGAAGTAAATAAATAGGTTCATTTTCCGCATCGTAAGGCAGAAGAATTCTGATAGTTATTCCAACCATTTCACTTCCTTCTTTAATATCAAAATACTGATTTACTTTTTCAATTTTTTCATTAATTAAATCTTCCGAGAATGGTTTTGACGAAATAATTGTCTTAGGAAAATTCCGGTTGATAATAGATTTACAGTAATACGACAAAAGAAAATCTGAGCTTTTAGTCCACATTTTAATACTTAAAAGTACATCATAATCATCCAGCTCTGTAAATCGCTCGATATCTTCCACGCCAGTTTCCGAATTCGGATTTCTGTTTAAAAAATATTTTAAATTATCAGAAGCTGGCAAATCCTTTCCTGCCGAACTCAAATATTTTGCCCGTTCTAAAATTTTAACTAAAAAATGCTCCGCCAGAGATGCCGTTTTATGAAAATACACCTGCCAGTACATAAACATTCTGGCTGTGAGAAAATTTTCAATAGAATAAATACCTTTTGCGTCAATCACCAGTTCATCTTCCGAAACGTTCATCATAGAAATAATGCGTTGCGCATTGACATTTCCTTCGGAAACACCAGAAAAAAAACTGTCGCGTTTCAGATAATCTAGACGATCGACGTCAATTTGAGAAGAAATTAACTGATTGAAAAATTTTCTGTGGTATTTGCCTTTAAACATTTCGATCGCCATTGTCAGTTCGCCAGCAAATTCTGTGTTCAACTGCTCCATTAATAATAAAGACAATTTCTCATGGCGCCAGTCTTCAATTAATATATTTTCTAAAGCGTGTGAAAATGGACCGTGACCAATATCATGCAATAAAATTGCTAGAAGCGCTGATTTTTCTTCCTCTTTTGAAATTTCAATTCCCTTTAATTTTAAATTCTCCAACGCTTTAAACATTAAATGCATCGCTCCTAAAGCATGATGAAATCTAGTGTGAGTCGCACCCGGGAAAATTAAATTTAAAAGACCTGTCTGAGAAATTCTACGCAACCGCTGGAAAATCGGATGCTCAATGATATCAAATAAAATTTCATAAGGGATTTTTATAAATCCGTGAACGGGATCGTTTATTATTTTTAATTTGTTCGTCATCAACACAGTATTTTTAAAACTTCACAAATCTAAAACTTATAAAACCAAACCGATAATAAATAAATAGATTTCTACTCAATATTTTCTTTTTAAAGCCTTGGTAATTAACTAATATTTAACTTTAAAATAGCACAATTTGGCTATCCCAAACCAAAGAATGGTTGTAATTTTGAAATTATAAATATTAAAATTAAATAGAATGTCAGGAAAAATATTATGGATTGATGATGAAGTGGACCTTTTAAAACCACATATTGTTTTTCTGGAAAACAAAGGATATACCTTAAAACCAATTAATAACGTAAATGAAGCTTTAGAAATATTAAGTAAAGAAAAATTTCAGTTAGTCCTACTGGATGAAAATATGCCTGGAATTTCTGGTTTAGAAGCTATTCCACTTTTAAAAAATATCGATTCTTCTTTGAAAATTGTAATGGTTACAAAAAACGAGGAAGAAAATATTATGGAACAGGCCATTGGCTCTCAGATTTCAGACTATCTGCTAAAACCGATTAATCCCAATCAGGTTTTATTGTCTTTAAAGAAAAATCTTCAAAGCGAAACTTTAGTTGAGCAGCACACCATATCAGAATACCAGCAGGAATTCCGTAATCTAAGTCTAGAATTATCTTACCTAAAAACCTACGGTGATTGGGCAGAATATTATAAGAAAATTCTTGCTTGGGAAATAAAGTTTGATAAAGTTTTCGATAATGATTTTGCAGATCTGTTGCAGAGTCAAAAAGAAGAAGCGAATATCCAATTTTCAAAATTCATAGAAAATAATTATGAAGATTGGTTAAATACCAGTGACAAACCATTGATGAGCCATACACTTTTTAAGGAGAAAGTAAAACCTGTGATTGAGAAATATAAAACTCTGCTTTTAATGGTCGATAATTTACGCTATGATCAGTGGAAAATGATTGAGCCACTTTTTACAAAATTCTATGATAAGACATCTGAAGATTATTATTACAGCATTTTACCAACAGCGACACAATATGCTAGAAATTCCTTTTTTGCTGGACTTCTACCGTCAGAAATAGAAAAAAGATTTCCAGATAAATGGTTTAATGACAATGAAGAAGGCAATAAAAATGAATTTGAACGTGATTTTTTAGAAGACCAAATGAAAAGATTAGGGCTCTCTAACAAAAGTATAAAATATCTAAAAATATTAAATTCAGATTTTGAAAAGAAAGTCTTGGATGATTTTAATCAACATAAAAACAATGATTTATTGGTAATCGTCTATAATTTTATAGATATTCTATCTCATGCAAAAACAGATAACAATATTGTAAACCAATTGATTAGAGACGATAAAACTTTCCGATCTCTTACTTTAAACTGGTTTGAAAATTCTTCTTTAATTAAAATTATAAAGCTCGCGGCAGAAAATGGTTTCAAACTCGTTCTTACGACAGATCATGGAACAATCTATGTGAAAAAACCAAGTAAAGTAGTGGGTGACCGTGAAACTTCTACCAATATCCGATACAAAACCGGCCGAAGTTTGACTTATGAAAACAGCGATGTTTGGGCCGTAAATAATCCTGAAAAACTGTTTTTACCCAAAGGAAATCTAAGTTCCAAATATATATTTGCGAAAAACAATTTCTTTCTGGCTTATCCTAAAAACTACAATCATTTTGTAAATTATTACAAAGAAACTTACCAGCACGGCGGAATTTCATTAGAAGAATGTATCATTCCGATCTGCACATTTGAACCCAAATAGTTTTTTCATAGTTTATTTTATTTGGGCTCAGGCGGGAAAAATCTCTGGATTTTTCCCGCTTTTTTTATAAAAATTTTGTAGTTAGTTAGAATATAATTGTCTATTATAACTCTAAATATTGAATAATTGCTGTTGAAAAAAAGTGCTCAAAATTCTAGCCCCGGGTGAAGCGGCATCCTTTTGTGGCGCGAGCGCAGCGAGCGCCACAAAAGATACAGCGGAAAACGGGAACAATCTTCTAGGGAAGCACTATTCTTCTAGCTCCTTATTTTCAGTTTTATTGCGGTTGATAAAAAGATAAACCGGCACACCGAGAAGAATTAAAATAAATCCTGGCCAAGTGTATTGTGGTTTATAAAATATTAGAAGCACGCAAAATGCAGTACCAATAATTAAATAAATGAGCGGTGTAATTGGATAAAGCCACGTTTTATAAGGTCGTTCTAAATCTGGACTTTTAAATCTGAGATAAATAACGCCAAAAACAGTGATCATATAAAACAAAACAATTACAAAAGAAATCATATCTAATAAATCACCGTACTGACCGCTTAAAGCTAATAGACACGCCCAACCACCCTGCATCCAAAGTGATTTTTCTGGGACATCGTTTTTATTATTTGCAATGGCGGCTTTGAAAAATAAACCGTCTTTTGCCATAGTTTGAAAAACCCGCGAACCTGCGAAAACCAATCCGTTGATACAGCCAAAAGTTGAAACCATCACTAAAACGGCAATAATGACTGTTCCACCATTACCGAAAATTTGTTGGGAAGCGGCGACTGCAGTTCGGTCATTTGCGGCAAAAGCAATTCCATTTCTATCTAAAACATTAAGGTAAACCAAATTGATTAAAAGATATAAAACCATTACCACAGAAGTTCCTAAAACCATTGATTTTACAACGTTTTTCTTCGGATTTTCAATCTCGCCAGACATGAAAGTCACATTTTCCCAAGCCACGCTCGAAAAAACGGAACCAACCATTGCAGCAGCAATCCCTCCCAATAAAGTGACACCAGAAATTGGAACCCAACTTGTATTTTTAAGATTTTGAAACGCTTGGGTTCCAAAACTCATATTTTCTGCCCAATGTGAATTTTTCACCAAAATAAAACCTAAAATAATAATTCCTAAAAGCGCAATTACTTTGGAAGCTGTAAAAATGTCCTGTACAATTTTTCCATTTTTCATCCCTTTTGTATTAATGTAGGTAAGGAAAAGTATTACAACAATAGATAGAATTTGAATCCAAGTGATTTGAAAAGTGCCATGTTGGAAAATTGGCGCTGCTTCATTTAAACTCGGAATTAAATACGCGGTAAATTTGCTGAAAGCCATTGCAACGGCGGCGATTGTCCCAGTTTGTATCACGGTAAAAAGTCCCCAACCGTAAAGGAAACCTGTCATTTTACCAAAAATCTTGGTGATGTACGTGTATTGTCCGCCAGCTTTTGGGAATAAGGCGGAAAGTTCGCCGTAACTTATTGCTGCGGCAATTGTCATTACTCCGGTAATTACCCAAACGACGATGAGCCAAAACCCGGAACCGAGATTTCGCATCATATCTGCGCTCACGATAAATATTCCGCTACCGATCATTGAGCCCATTACAAGCATTACGGCGTCCCAAAGTTTGAGTTTTCTGTTCATTAGTTTTAGTTTTTAAAGCAGTAAATATAATTTTTTTTGGGATAAATTATTAATGAATTTCAAAAAGGTTTTTATAAATATTAAAAATAAAGTTCTAATTTTACCAGAATCAAATTAGAAAAATAACTGATCATGAGCAAATTCGGATTTTCATTTTCACTAAACAGATTATTAGGTGTTACTCGTGCAAAACAAAGATTTGCCAGACAAACCGGAATCCCAACCACAAAAAGTGGATTGCAAAGGAAAATTGGAAGTCGTATTTTGAATTTATTTTTTAAAAAATAAGTATCGAAAATCTTTACTAGTTTAAAATGAAATCTTACACTATTTATTTTGTGCTGGACTTTTTTGAAAGAAAAAAACTAAACCTCAACTTTAGCCCTGATCGTAATGGAAATCCTGGCATTGCATGCTGACAATTTCAACGAATTACTCCGTTCTTCGCAATGACAGATTGCAATGAAGAGCGGGAAGACACTTTGAAAAAAGCAGAAATTTCCTGCTCCAAATATTTACAATTACTAAAATTTTAGCAAAAAAAATCCGCTCTAATATTAATTAAAGCGGATTAAATATTTAATGAGAATTACGATTTCGCCATTCTGTCATTTCTCTTTCTTTCGTCTTCAGACAAGACTTTTTTACGCATTCTGATAAAGTTTGGCGTTACTTCTATCGCCTCGTCTTCCTGAATATATTCCATACATTCTTCTAGAGAGAACAATGTTTTAGGCGCAATATTTCCGTCTTTATCTTTACCGGCTGCACGGATGTTATTCAATTGCTTTGCCTCCACGATATTGATAACCAAATCTCCCGGTTTGTTTTGCTCACCGATAATCATTCCACCGTAAATTTCTTCACCTGGATTTACATAAAATACACCTCGATCCTGTAATTTTGCGATAGAATATTCCGTTGCTGGACCTTGCGTTTTACTAACTAAAACACCATTACTTCTACCTGGAATTGAACCTTTGAATGGTTTGTATTCTAAAAAACGGTGTGCCATAATTGCTTCACCTGCGGTTGCAGTTAACATCTGAGAACGTAAACCGATCAAACCTCTGGAAGGAATTTCAAATTCCAAATGTTGCATTTCACCTTTTGTTTCCATAATGTGAAGATCGCCCTTTCTTTGTGTGGCTAAATCAATCACTCTAGAAGCAAATTCTGCGGGAACGTCTACAACCATACTTTCGTAAGGCTCACATTTTACGCCATCTATTTCTTTTATGATAACTTGTGGTTGTCCGATGGTCATTTCATAACCTTCTCTACGCATGGTTTCAATTAAAACTGATAAATGCAAGATACCGCGTCCGAATACTAAAAATGTATTGGCATCTTCAGTTGGCTCCACTTTTAGGGCTAAATTTTTCTCCAGTTCACGCATCAACCGCTCTTTCAAGTGATTGGATGTGACGAATTTTCCGTCTTTTCCAAAGAAAGGTGAGTTATTAATTGAGAACGTCATATTTAAAGTCGGCTCATCAATTGCAATTCTAGGCAATGGATCTGGATTTTCTAAATCTACAAATGAATCGCCAATTTGGAATTTATCAAAACCAACAATGGCGCAAATATCTCCTGCTTTTACTTCTTGAACTTTCTTTTTACCAAGACCTTCAAAAACGAATAATTCTTTTACTTTACCTCTTACAATTTTGCCGTCTTCCTGCGCAAGACCGATCCACTGTGATTCTTTTACAGTTCCCTGGATGATTTTACCAATCGCAATTCTACCTAAAAATGAAGAGAAATCAAGAGATACAATCTGCATTCTTAAAGGACCTTCTTTAGCTTCCGGCGCTGGAACGTGCTCCAAAATACCGTCTAATAATGGGAAAATATTATCAGTTTCTTCTAGTGAAGTATTAAACCAACCTTGTTTTGATGAACCATAAAACGTTGGGAAATCCAATTGTTCTTCCGTTGCATCTAAATTATAAAAAAGATCAAAAACCTGATCGTGAACTTCATCTGGACGACAGTTTGGTTTATCAACTTTGTTGATAACGACAACCGGTCTTAAACCTAATTCTAATGCTTTAGAAAGCACAAATCTTGTTTGTGGCATTGGTCCTTCAAAAGCATCAACTAATAAAAGTACACCATCTGCCATTTTCAAAACACGCTCTACTTCTCCACCAAAATCGGCGTGACCAGGCGTATCAATAACATTAATTTTTGTACCATGGTACATCACAGAAATATTTTTTGACAAAATGGTAATTCCACGTTCTCTTTCAAGATCGTTGTTATCCATGATCAATTCGCCAGTTTCCTGGTTGTCTCTAAAAACACTTGTTGCGTGGATAATTTTATCAACCAAAGTTGTTTTACCGTGGTCAACGTGCGCTATAATCGCGATATTTCTAATATTTTGCATACCTATTTTTTACGTGTGCAAAAGTAATCATTTTTTTTGGATTATGTTTAATGTAATCATTGATGTAAATCATTGTTAATATTAAAATTTAAATAATTTCACAATTTATAAATGTACAAGTTTGACAATAGGATTTGCGGGAAGACTTAACCTGATTTATTAAAATAATTTTTTGGATGAAGCTTTACCAGAGAAGTTTTAGTAATTTTCTAAAAATTAATTTAAAGAAGTAATTTTCTTTCTCCGACCCTAAAGCGCGGAAAATTTCTCACAAAATTTCATTAAAATTACATCCTTTAGGGTTGGGGACATATTTTTGATGAAATTTTCCACCAATTGCATTTAGTAAACTGAAACCTTACTTTTGTCTTTTAACTATTAGTTATGACAAACCTCAATTTCATTCAGCAAAAACTAAATATTCCCACCAATAGTATTGAAAGTACTTTAAAATTGTTTGCTGAAGACTGCACGATTCCATTTATCGCCAGATACAGAAAAGACAGAACGGGAAACCTTGATGAAGTCCAAATTGAAGACATTTTTAAACTTAATAAAGAGTTTTTAGAAATTGTAAAGCGAAAAGAAAGTATTTTAAAATCAATTGAAGAGCAAAACGCTTTAATGCCGGATTTAAAACAAAAAATAGAACTAAGTTTTAACCTTCAGGAATTGGAAGATTTTTATCTGCCTTACAAGAAAAAACGCAAAACCAAAGCCGATTCCGCCCGCGAAAATGGTCTAGAACCTTTGGCTAGAATCATCATGGCGCAGAATTCTTCTGGTCTAAATTCTTTAGCCAGCAACTATTTAAATGAAAATATTTCCACAATTGAAGAGGCTTTTCAAGGTGCACGCGATATTATGGCAGAATGGATCAATGAAAATATCTACGTCCGAAAAAACCTGCGACGATTGTTTCAGAAAACGGCTTTGATTACTTCTAAAGTCATCAAAACAAAAGCCGAAGAAGAACCGGCACAAAAATTTAAACAGTATTTTGATTGGCAAGAAAGTTTAGACAAAATCCCTTCGCACCGTATATTGGCGATTTTGCGCGCCGAAACAGGAGGTTTTGTACGCATGAAAATTGAAGTTGAGAAAAATGAAGCCTTAAATTTCATGGACAAAACTTTAATTAAAAATAACTCTGAAAGTGCGGAACAAATTTATTCAGCCATCGAAGATTCCTACAAAAGATTGCTAGAACCTTCCCTTTCCACCGAAGTTTTAGCCGAAGCCAAAGCGAAAGCCGATGAAAAATCCATTCAGGTCTTTGCAGAAAATTTAAGTCAGTTATTGCTTGCGCCACCTTTGGGCGAAAAAAGAATTTTAGCCATTGATCCTGGCTTTAGAACCGGTTGCAAAGTAGTTTGTCTGGATGAAAAAGGCGATCTTTTGCACAACGAAACCATCTTCCCGCATCCGCCACAAAATGAAACGGCAATGGCGGTAAAAAAAATAAAATCTTTAATCTCTGCTTATAATATTGAAGCCATTTCGATCGGCAACGGAACAGCAGGAAGAGAAACCGAATTTTTCATTAAAAAGATCCGTTTTGAAAGAGATCTCGAAGTCTTCGTGGTTTCGGAAGCGGGCGCGTCCATTTATTCGGCGAGTAAATTGGCACGTGAAGAATTTGGCAATTATGATGTTACCGTTCGGGGCGCAATTTCCATTGGCAGAAGATTGTCTGATCCGTTGGCAGAACTGGTAAAAATTGATGCAAAATCTATCGGCGTCGGACAATACCAACACGATGTGGACCAAAGCAAACTTAAAAACGAACTCGATTCTGTGGTGATGCGCTGCGTGAATTCCGTCGGCATCAACCTCAACACGGCGAGTAAATCTTTGCTTAGTTATGTTTCCGGCATCGGGGAGAAAATGGCGGAAAATATTGTGACTTACCGCACAGAAAATGGCGCCTTCCAAAGCCGGAAAGACTTAAAAAAAGTGCCGCGTTTGGGTGAAAAAGCCTTTCAGCAGTCGTCTGCGTTTTTGAGGATCCATCAGGCGAAAAATCCTTTGGATAATTCTGCCGTTCATCCCGAAACTTACGCTTTGGTAGAAAAAATGGCCAAAGACCTCAAATTAAAATCCGACGAACTGATCGGCAATAAAGAGAAAATAAAGTTGATCAATCCCGAAAACTATATTTCTGAAAACACCGGGATTTTAGGCATCAAAGATATTTTAAAAGAACTTGAGAAACCCGGTTTAGACCCACGAAAATCCGCAAAAGTCTTTGAGTTTGACCCGAATTTAAAATCCATAAAAAACCTAAAAGTGGGCATGACCGTTCCCGGCATTGTGAACAACATCACGGCTTTTGGCTGCTTCGTGGATCTGGGCATTAAAGAAAGCGGCCTCGTGCATATTTCCCAGTTAAAGGAAGGTTTTGTGTCGGACGTCAATGAAGTCGTAAAACTGCAGCAGCAAGTGATGGTGAAGGTTTTGGAAGTAGATGAAGACCGAAAACGGGTGCAGTTGACGATGGTTTTGTGAAATTTTTATAGCTAGGAAAGGCTGCTTTTTAAATTTCACAACAGAACAATAAAATTTGTATTTTAGTTGAATAAAAATAATGTAAAAAGACACGAATAATTAAATTTTAAAGATTTCAGAGTTTGATTGATATAAAAAATCAAAAGAGAAGAAGAATTAGAATTCAGTAAGTTTTTAAAGGTAAGGAAACTAAAAGTAAAAGGCTTGAATCGGTTAAATTTATAAATAAAAAATAATCACATGAAATTAGAAAAAATATTAGATAAACTTGGCTCTTTGGAGAAAAATTCATTTATAAAAATTATCGACCATATAATTACAAACAATCCAAAAAACACAAAAGAAATTGAGAAGATTTTAAGTTCGTCTGACAAGGGATTAAAGTCGGTTGATAATCTAAATGTTTCTAATATTTTTAGTCTAACTTCTGACGAATTTACCAAATACTTAAAGTGTGAATTTCAAGAAGCAAACTCTCAATTAGACATTCTCATAGACATTATAATTCGAGATGGAAATTGTATAATGAAACAAGATTGGTTTTCGAGATTGTATGAAATTGAAATCAAAAATTTAAAGGTCAAAATTAAATCTTTAAGCAGCGAGTTAGAAAACGATAAATCTGAAATTAGTGAATACAAAAAAAGAGATTTTCGAATTTACAAATCTTGCCTGTTTACCGCCTATAACAACGATATTGAAAATAATCGTGAAGCAAAAATAACATCAGACGAGCTATCAATCATTTTAACTTTATCAAAGCAACTTGGTTTATCACAAGAAGATGTAAAACTTATAAATTACTCTATTTTACCAATTAAAAAATTTGATATTCAAGAAGTTATTAATAGTTTAAAAAATCTTGGAATTATTTTCTTTTCAAAAAAAGAAAACACAATTTATGTAGCTGATGAAATGATCAGTCTTTTGCGAAAAGTTAGAAAAAAAGAAGTTGCAGAAAAATTTTACCGGCGAACTTTAAAATTATTGAGAGAACCGATAATTAATCAAATAGCCAAAGAACATAATATTGACCGAAAATTAACGGCTTCTCAAAAAATAGAAACAATTATAAAAGAAGGTATTTCATTTTCGAATTTACTTTCTAATGAAATTTACAAATTGGGAATCACTTTAACAGAAAAGAAAAAAAGTATAAATGAACTTTGTGAGAAAGGACTTAATATTTCCAATTTAAAAGGTAATACTTTAGAAGAAAAAATAAATAGTCTTATTAATCATTTTGAAAATATAGAGAAAGACGAGAAAGTTGGAATCTCAATAGATGGATTTGCCAAAATGCTAACAGAATTAAATGTTTCTTTACCAAAACTAAATAAAGAATTAAAAGAACAATATGAACTTCAAGAAGAATTTGTTTTAAACGCTGATTTTCTTTTAGATTATAATATCAAGCCACGAGATATATTAGATTTAATTACAAAATCAGATTTAGCAACATTTATAAAAGACAATAAAATTAGACAAAGAGGTGATGATATTTTAAATATTCTTGAGCATTACAAAGATGTTGAAAACTTATATCTTGAAAATTATGAAAATGTTGCTTACCGAAATTTAAACCTATTAAAAGAAAATGGGATTTCAGTAAAAGAAAGTGAATTAGGACTAAAGTTTGAAGAACTTACTAAAATAATGCTCATTTCATTAGGTTTTAATGTTGATGACAAAGCAAAAAATCTACTGAACACTCAGAAGGACAAAATTGATATTCTATTAAATTTAGGGAATAGTGAAATAATTATTGTAGAGTGCAAAACGATAAAAGAAAAAGGTTACAATAAATTTAGTACAGTTTCAAGACAGCTCAAATCATATCAAAACTTGGCACTAAAAAATGATTTACGAATTGTAAAGATTCTACTTGTTGCTCCCGAATTTAGTGATGACTTTATCTATGACTGCGAAATGGATACCGAAATGAATTTGTCGCTTTTAACTGCATCAACTTTATCTAAAATTTTTGATGCTTTCAAAACATCTAAATATAAAGAGTTTCCACATGTTTTGTTTAGAGATATTGTAATTAATGAAGAAAGAATAGTGAAGGCTTTAACAAAATAAAAAAAATCCCGATGGCGCGGATTTTTAATTCGTGTCCCGATGGCGCGGATTTGCAATCCGTGACCAATAATCATAAAGTTTTTGTTTACTTCATCAAAAACTTTTACAAGAAAATAAAATTTAAAATTTGTCCTTTATTGTTGTGTTAAAAGTCACGGATTAAAAATCCTCGAAATTGAATTAAAAAATTCGCCCTATTTAAATTTTTAAAAAATAAGCAAAACATTTAAACCAAAAATAAATTTCTACTTTTAGGAAAACAATTAAATATTAAAATTATGATGAAGAGTTTTAGTCTGGAAGAAATGGCGCAAAAAAATTGGGATAAACAAAAAGAAGGCAGAATATTTATTGATCATTTGTATAAATTGTTTAACGAAAATAAATTTCAAAATTTTAAATTAGAAAAAATTCAAAACGGATATAGTTTAAAATCAGAAGAAATTTCCTATTTTTTGGAAAAAGAATCAGTGAATGATTATAACTCACGACTTACTGTTATTTATAAAGATGGGACAAAATGCATGTTTAAAAGAGATGAAATACTTGAAGAAAAATATATTAATGGAAGTTTAAAAGTAGGTCTTGATGAATTTCATGTTTATCTTGAAACATTATTAGAAAATAACGATCATATTAAACATTTGTAAAAAAACCCCGATGGCGCGGATTTGCAATTCGTGGCCAATAATCATAAAGTTTTTGTTTACTTCATCAAAAACTTTTACAAGAAAATAAAGTTTAAAATTTGTCCTTTATTGTTGTGTTAAAAGTCACGGATTAAAAATCCGCGCCATCGAATTCGCACCGTCGATTAACGCTACTTAAACTCGACATTAGATTTGCAAAGGGTAAACAATATATTTATATAATTTTACTTTATGTCAATCAAATACAAAGCAACCGAAATAGAGCAAGCCTATTTCATTACCATCACAACTGTTGGTTGGGTTGACGTTTTTACCAGACTGAATCAAAATATATCATAATAAATGCTTTAAAATATCGCTAGGAAAATAAAGGTTTAGAAATTTATGCTTACTGTCTTATGCACCGCCATCTGCATTTATTTTGCAAAGCGGTGGGTACATACAATCTTTCAGAAATAATGCGGGATTTCAAAAAGTTTACTTCAAAAAATATCATTAGAAGTATTTCAGAAGAACCTGAAAGCAGAAAAGAATGGACACTCGATTACTTTAAAAAATCTTGTGAAGATTTACAATCCGTGAACAATATTTTTTTTAAACTGTAGATTTCTAAAAACAAAACTTCGCTACTTTGATAGAATTAAAAAACTTATCACAGTTTTACTTTAAATTAAAAATCTGGATCAACGCCAAATTGATTTTATCAAAAGTATAAACTATTAAGTTGGAACTCAAAAATAAAATTAATTTATAAGGACTTAAAAAGCGTTTCAACTAATGTTTATTAAAAATTATTCGCGCATCACACAATTATTTGCTCAAACTAACTGGCTTGAATTTTGTTTTTCCTTCGTATAAAACATAAAGTAAAACTTTAAATAAAAATAATGAAGAATTTTCAAAATAAAAAAATTGCTATTTCGGGCGGCGGTAGCGGAATTGGCAAGTCACTTATTGCCGAATTATACAAAGCTGGAGCAAGAGACTTTGCCGTAATTGGTAGAACCGAAGAAAAATTAAAAGCGCTTGAAAGTGAGTTTCCAGAAGCAGATTTTTTGCTTTTTGGTGGTGATGTTTCGCAACCTAAAGATTTAAAAGATTTTATCCAAAAAATAACAGAAAAATGGGATGCGCTAGATTTTCTTATTAATAACGCAGGCATTGTAAGTGCAGGACTTATAGAAGATATTTCCGATGATGACATCATAGCCCAGATCAATACCAACGTTACCGGTTTGATCTTAATGACGAAATACGCACTTCCACTATTGAAAAAAAGCCCGGAAGCCGCTATTCTAAACGTATCATCTAACTTGGCTCTCATTGGCTTGCCATTTTATGCGACGTACGCAGCAACAAAAGGCGCAGTAAAAGTTTTTTCTGAAGCTTTGAGAAGAGAGTTAAAAGATTTCCCTATTCAAGTAGTCACACTTTACCCTACTGGAACAGATACACCGATGATGGAAACAGCAAAATCAGAAAGTTTACATTCATCGGAAATGGTTGCACAGCGCGCATTGGAAGGCTTACAAAATAATGCGATCGATATTACCTTAGGCGATGAAGCAAACATAAAACTAAACCGCGATAATCCAATTGAATTCGACAAAAAAGCTGCTTCTATGTATGATTCATTGGCTAAAAGAACCGCAAGCCACAGAGCGATGTAGGCGCAAACGAAATTTTATACAATAACACATTTAATAATAAAGCCATCTTTTTCAGATGGCTTTCTACTGTAAAAATTATAATTTATTTTTTAAAACATTATCTTGATAGAATATGAAAACTGCGACTTGTATAACATGTTTTATCTTATCTTCAAATGAACTCAAAATAAAAAATTGGTTGATTTAAAAAGCAATTTAAAAGTTTGTATATTATTTATGGTATAGTCGATAACGGATTAGAAATCCGCGCCACCGGAAAAAACATAGTTCCGAAAAGCGCGCAAAAATTTCTTCTAATTCAGCTTCAAACAATTGCTATCTTTCTAAATTTCGTTTTAAAGTCACTAAACTGGAGGCGATGTCAGTTCCTATTAATTTTTCAAGATCTACAAAATAGATAATAATATTTAAAGGAAATTTATACAAACTTCTGAAAGTCCAGGTCACTTTTGTTTCACTGTCGCTAATTTCAGTCAACGAAATTGTCGCAACCGATTTTAGTGGAAGTGGTTTTGTGAATTTAATATCACAAACGATCTCCCGTCCTTCCGCAATGTTTGAGATAGTTTGGGTGCCGCTTCCGATACTGTTTATTTTGCTTTTCCAGATGTAGGTAAAACCAACCTCGCCATCTATTCCTGAATATGATTTTATAATTTCGGGGTCCTTAATATTGTAATAACTGTATTCGTTTTGATTTTTCAGGAATTTAATGTAATCAAAAACCTGTTGCTTAGGCTTATCAATAGTTATTTCTCTTATTATTTGGTATTCTTTTTTTAAGAAAATTCCTAAAACTACAATGCTAAACGCAAGAACTAAAACTATGATCATATTTTTAAAATTTAAGAATGATATTATTTTAAAGTAAGCAAACTGAGGCTAAATCAAAAACACTGGCGTAAGATAAAACATTTAAATATCGCAATTTTAAATTAATCAACGCGGTTGACTTGTATTGAATTTTTCTATAATAAATATAAAATGTTTTATTACTATATTTCAATAATTAGTATGTATATTTACCACATGAGAAAATTAATTCTCAATTAAATAACATTTTAAAATGGCAAATGACATCGTAACAATCGCATCAACAGAAAGTAAAACACTTGCAGCAGCAGTAACAGCTGCAGGTTTAGTAGAAACTTTACAAAGCGCCGGACCATTCACAGTTTTCGCACCTACTGACGCTGCATTTGCAGACATCCAGTCAAGTGTTGACACTTTACTAAAACCAGAAAATAAAGCAGAACTTGCTAAAGTTTTGACTTACCATGTGGTTAGTGGAAGTACGCACGCTGCTGATTTAAAAGACGGTCAAGAATTAACAACTGTACAAGGAGGTAAATTACACGTAAGTATTAAAGATGGTAAAGTAACCATTGGTAATGCTACTGTAACAACTGCTGATATTGATGCATCAAATGGAGTGATCCACGTGATTGACAAAGTTTTATTACCTTAAGATCAAATTAATTTAAACTTTTCAACAAAGCCTCAATTTATTTGAGGCTTTGTTCTTTTTTATTTCTTCCTCATAAATGCAAGTTTATCAAGTCTTATTATTGTTTTAAATATTGTTTTTGAATTCATCAAAGTAATGTGAATAAAAATACTTTCGCAGCAGAATAGATTTAAAATCACAGTTCAGTCAGATCACTTACATCTGCTATATAATTTTTACAATTGCAAAGTTCTTTTCGACTATTTTTTTATGTCTATCAACTTTAAAAATTTACTATTTTCAAAAGTCATATCGTAGATTAAATTAAAGTAAGGACAATTTCAAAAATATTTTGTTTAAATGTAAATTGTGCAGGACGAAATAACCAAACACACAACAGAAATTTATAAAGAGGCAAAAAATAAGAAACATTCTCTAACAGAAAAAATTAAAGAAATCAGTATTGAGATCTTCATCATTGTTTTTGCAGTAACGCTTTCTATCTGGCTACAAAGCCGGAGCGAGCACAGACATGAACAGCAGGAAGTAAATAAATTTCTGAAGGAATTGCGGGAAAATCTTTCTGCTGACATAAAAATTTTAGAACAAAACAAGAACGCAGCGATCTTACTAAAAGATGATTATAAATTTGTATTGGCTTTAAAAGAAAGTGATGTAAAGAATGGAGCTATTTACAATCATTTAAATTTTTTGCTGCTAACAACAAACTTTAATGTTAGACCCTATGAAGGATTTAAATCCAGCGGAAAAATCGCAACTATTGAAGATGATCAATTGAAATATAATATTTTAAATTATTATCAACAATCCATACCAAACTTAAATGGCACGGTAACCTTTATAAATACCGAGCAGTTAAAAATGCAGGATTATGATCTGCAGATTAAAGGAATTTTCCTTTCCTTGTCCGATTCAAAAATTCAGCAAAAATATAGAAATCTTAATCACGACATCAAATCTGTAATAAATGATTACGATGAAATTATCAATAAGGCAAAAGACATTATTGCTGAAAGTAAAAAGGCGGAGTAATCTATTTGCTTATTAAAAATGAAAATTAAAGTGCTTTCAAGAATTATAACGCACCATTTCTATTTCAATATTTCTTTAAACTGATTTCCAGGCAGCTTCCAATGCCAATTCAATCATCGGCTTTAAGGCAGTTTCCCGTTGATCAGCAGAAATATTCTCATGCGTTGGGATGATGTCTGACACCGTTAAAATAGTGGCTGCATTTTTACCTAAATATCTCGCATTAGCAAAAAGTCCGAAAGCTTCCATTTCTACGGCCGGGCAGTTATATTTTGTAGCAATTGCAGGAATTGCAGGATTTTTACGGTAAAAAATATCGCTACTGTGGATATTGGAACTTTTTGTAGCCAAAGATAATTCTACCGCAGTTTCATTAATAAGCTGAAAAATAGTGCCTTGGTGTGGCATCAGTTCTTCATCCATTTCCCAGGCGTATTTGGCATAAGTACTTTCGCTTGCTGCATTTTCTACGTTTATCAGGTCGAAAACCTTTAAATCTGTTGTGTAAGCTCCACAAGTTCCGATACGGATGATGGTATCTACTTCATAATCAGTGTAAAGCTCAAAAGAATAAATGCCAATACTCGGAAAACCCATTCCGCTAGCACCTACAGAGATTTCTTTGCCTTTAAAAATACCTGTGTAATATAAAATCCCTCTTGTCTGACTGACCAAACGTGGATTTTCTAGAAAATTTTCAGCAATATATTTTGCCCTAAGTGGATCACCTGGTTGTAAAACGACTTTCGCAATTTCTCCTTTTTTCGCACTAATGTGTATGCTCATAATTTTATTATTTATATAATTCCCAAAGATAAAAGCTTTTAAATCATTCAACAAACGCAATTCAAAATATCAATTACACAAAAAGTTTTCTTGATGCCAGTCTTCTAAATTTTAAACACCTTCTTGCCAAGATTATTATTTCTCAAATAAAAGTATCTATTAATATTATATCTCTTTCGGACTTAGATTCACTTCAGATTATTTTGAATATTATTGACAATATTTAACTAATAAATATTTAAAAAATATAAGTTGAAACACCGAAATTTTATAAATTGCAGTTGTATTTATGTCTTTAAAACTTGTTTATATGGATCTTGGCATTCCTTTTAATTATAGCATTTGGATCTTCATCGCTTCAGTTATTCTGCTTTGGCTGTTCAGCAACAAACTTTCGAAGGTTGTCAATTATATTGATGATAAATTTAAACTAGGCAGTTCCTTTGGTGGTACTATTATTTTATCGATCGTCACCAATCTACCCGAGATTGCTATTACAATTAGTGGTGCTGTAAAAGGCGATATTGATCTGGCCGTAGGAAATATCTTGGGCGGCATCGTGATTCAGTCCTTACTTCTGGTGCTTTTTGATTTTGCCTCGCGCAAAGAAAAAAAACCTTTAAGCACACTTGTGAGTAATAAAGCAAGCCTTATTCAGGGTTTGTTTTTGATTATTATTTTGGTTCTGGTAATCTTAGGAAAAGAACTCACCACTTCTAATTTAATTTTTAGAACCACTCCTCCGGAATTGTTGATCGTTTTTTCCTGGATCACCAGCATCACTATTATTAGGAAAATACAATCTGAAAAAGAACCATCTAACACTAATTCTTCTACTACGAATAAGACTAAAATGACGCCGAAATCTTCTATTATTTGGTTAGTTGCTATATCACTGATCATTCTGGTTTTTGGAGTTTTACTGGAAGAGACAAGTAATACAATAGCGGGACACTTTAAAATCAATGGTTTAATTTTTGGCGCAACAGTTTTAGCACTTGTCACCTCATTGCCTGAGATCTCAGGCGGTTTGGCTTTTGTTAAAAATAAAACCTACCAGCCAATAATCAGTGATATATTTGGGGGCAATGCGTTTCTTCCCGTTTTATTTTTAGCAGCCACGATGATCACTAATAATCCCATTCTACCTAAAGCAAAAAATGTGGATGTCTATTTAACGGCAGTTGCGATTATTATCACTGCCATATATTTAATCGGAATGATCCTAAAATTACCGGATCGCAAGAAAGGCATGGGGATAGATTCGTGGATCGTGTTAGGTTTTTATATTCTTTCCATTATTGGGATGGTATTTGCAATAAAAATTTAAATAAATTTAGCGTTTATGAAAATTTTTAGCATTCATTTCAATAATAGTTTTAAATTAAAAAAGAGAGTTACAACCTGTTATCTCATTTTCTGTTCTTTGTAAATTTTGTAAATTAGCGTTTTAAAATATAAAATATGTCCACACTTACTTTTGCTGAAAAAATAGCGCAAGCCGAAAATTTCTTACCAATAAATGGTACAGATTATTTAGAATTTTATGTCGGAAATGCGAAGCAATCGGCGCATTATTATAAAACCGCTTTCGGCTTCCAAAGTCTGGCTTATTCTGGCCCGGAAACTGGCGTACGTGATCGCGCTTCTTATGTTTTGCAACAAGGGAAAATAAAACTGGTCTTAACTTCTGGTCTAAATTCTAATTCTCCAATTGTAGAACATCAAAAATTGCATGGTGACGGAGTGAAAATTCTTGCACTTTGGGTGGATGATGCATACAGCGCTTTTGAGGAAACTACAAAACGTGGTGGAAAAGTTTACATGGAACCAAAAACAATTTCCGACGAAAACGGAGAAATAAAAATGGCCGGGATTTACACTTATGGTGAAACGATACATATGTTCATTGAAAGAAAAAATTACCACGGTGCATTTATGCCTGGTTTTGTAAAGTGGGAAAGTGATTACAATCCTGCTGATGCCGGCCTATTATACGTTGATCACTGCGTGGGAAATGTGGGGTGGAACCGAATGCTTCCAGTCGTGAAATGGTATGAAGACGTCATGGGTTTTGTCAATATTTTATCTTTTGATGATAAACAGATTAATACAGAATATTCTGCGCTGATGTCTAAAGTAATGAGCAATGGTAACGGTTTTTCTAAATTCCCGATCAATGAACCAGCGGAAGGAAAGAAAAAATCACAAATTGAAGAATATTTGGATTTTTATGAAGGTGAAGGTGTTCAGCACATTGCGGTTGCGACTAAAGATATTATTAAAACAGTAACTGATCTAAAATCCAGAGGCGTTGAATTTCTTGGCGCACCACCAGAAGCTTATTACAATATGATCCCTGAACGCGTTGGAAATATTGACGAGGATATAAAAAAATTACAGGATTTAGGAATCTTGATTGACCACGATGAAGAAGGTTATTTACTCCAAATTTTTACAAAACCGGTAGAAGATCGTCCCACTCTTTTCTATGAGATCATTGAAAGACATGGGGCACAAAGTTTTGGCGCAGGAAATTTTAAAGCTTTATTTGAAGCTTTAGAAAAAGAACAGGAAAAAAGAGGTAACTTATAGTTGGATTTTTTGTTAGATATTTACTGTAAAATTTTAAACACATTCAATGAAAAAAATATTGTTAACAAGTATACTTTTTATGACCGCTATTAACCTCCACGCGCAGGATTTTAATTCTATCAGTAATATTTTGGATAAGCTGGAAGCTAATAACAAAAGTGATAAGGAGTATGATCGTTTCCAATTAAAAGGTAAAAAATTCTTCGTTTTAGTTGATGCGGCAGATCACTCTGAGCGGCACATTATCGAATTTTTACCGAATGATAGGGTTCAGGTCATTGAATTGATTAAAGATAAAAAAACAGGTGAGGATTTTTCAAATATCTTTGGTGGAGATGTTATTCGCAATCACAACAGTATTTCTGTAAGAGGTGATATTTTGGAAGGCAAAAAAATTCCTATATCGAAAGTGTATAATTTGCTTTTAAACTATTCCAAGGGATATTGGTATTTAATTGACATTAATACTGGTGAAAAATGGCTTGAAACCCATTATCTAGATAAATAAAAAATTAAACTTTGCGCAAGCAAAGTTTTTTTATTTTCGTAACTTTTAAATTTTAATTTTAACATATAATTTCATGACATCTTTCACTCAATATTCCGCAGATTCAGATTTTTCAATTCATAATATTCCTTTTGGAGTAGGCGTTTTTAACAAAGAATATATTGCCTGTTGTACCAGAATTGGCGATATGATCGTTGATCTTGCTACACTTTATGACTATGGATTTTTAGACAATATCGAAGGATTAGATGATAATTATTTTGAAGCTTATACTTTAAATTTATTTATAGAATTGGGAAAACCAGTAACAAATGCAGTTCGTGAGAAATTACAGGAACTATTTTCTGAAAATTCTTCTTTGGCAAAAGATGAAAAAAGTATCGGCGACTGTTTTTTTGATTTAGATCGGGTTCAAATGATGATGCCGGTTCATGTGCCAAATTACACTGATTTTTATTCCAGTATTGAGCATGCAACAAATGTTGGCGCGATGTTCCGTGATCCAGAGAATGCACTATTGCCAAACTGGAAACATTTACCAGTTGGCTATCACGGAAGAGCTTCTTCAATTGTAATTTCGGGTGTAGAGATCTTTAGACCTAAAGGACAAACAAAACCGCAAAATGAAACTTCCCCAATTTTTGGTCCCTCTTTACAACTTGATTTCGAACTTGAAATGGGTTTCATTATTAATGAAAATACAGAAATAGGAGATTCTATTTCTGTTGATAAAGCAGAAGAATCAATTTTTGGGATGGTTTTGTTCAATGACTGGAGTGCACGTGACATTCAATCTTGGGAATATGTACCGCTCGGACCGTTTTTAGGAAAAAATTTCGGTTCTTCAGTTTCACCTTGGATCGTGACTTTAGAAGCTTTGGAACCTTTTAGAACATCCTCGCCAAAACAAGAGCCAGAAGTTTTAGATTACTTGAAATTTAGCGGCGATAAAAACTTTGACATTAATTTAGAAGTTTATTTAAAACCGGAAGGTGGGACAGAAAATTTAATTTCAGAAAGTAATTTTAAATATATGTATTGGAATATGGCGCAGCAGCTGGCGCACCACACCGTAAATGGCTGTAATGTGGAAGTTGGAGACTTGTATGCGTCGGGAACAATTTCTGGAAAAGATAAAAATTCTTATGGCTCAATGTTAGAATTGTCTTGGCGCGGAACGCAACCTTTGACTCTAAATGACGGCACAGAAAGAAAATTCATAAATGATAATGATACGATCACGATGAAAGGTTGGGCGGAAAAAGAGGGAATTCGTGTTGGTTTTGGAGAAGTTTCCGGAAAAATTTTACCTGCGAAATAAATAGAAATATTTTAGCAATCACGGAATGAAAGTGACAAAAATTCAGGTTTTTACAGTCCTTTCAACTATTGGATTTCTTATCTATGAAATTTGGTATATTCCAGGTTGGCTGAAATCTTTCTTCCAATAATTGTTTTATTAATAATGCTTTCAGTAATCCAGTTAATAAGGAAAAAATAATTCTCAACTTTAATTCACTTTGATAATTTATAATGAAATCAATCGATCTAAAAGATTTAAATAATTTTGAGCTGCAAACTTTGCTTCAAACAGCCATCGCGCCCCGACCAATTGCTTTAGCCTCTACCATCGATAAAAATGGAAATATTAATCTTTCGCCTTTCAGTTTTTTCAACATTTTTAGCAGTAATCCTCCAGTTGTAGTTTTTTCACCCGCCAGAAGAGTTCGTGATAATACGACGAAACATACTTTAGAAAATATTCTGGAAATACCCGAAGTTGTGATCGGAAATGTTAGTTTTGATATGGTTCAGCAAGTTTCCTTAGCTTCCACGGAATACGGAGATGGTATCAATGAATTTATAAAAACGGGTTTAACAATGAAACCTGCTGATCTGGTGAAGCCACCTTTAATTGTGGAAAGTCCGGTAAATATGGAATGTAAAGTTTTAGAAATAAAACATTTAGGTAAAGAAGGTGGTGCTGGAAATTTAATTATCTGTGAAGTTTTAAAAGTTCACATTCGGGAAGAATTTTTAGACGAAAATGAAAAATTAGACCAAACAAAATTAAATCTCGTTTCAAGATTAGGAGGAAATTGGTATGGAAGAACTTCTGCCGAAACATTATTTGAAGTACCAAAACCATTGGTAACAAAAGGGATTGGTTACGATCAACTTCCTGAGGAAATTAAAAAATCAACGATTTTTACAGGAAATGATTTGGGAATGTTAGCAAACGTAGAAGAACTTCTGGAAGGTGATTTTTCTGCCAACTTAGCACTTCATAAAAAAGCGCAAGACTTACTTTTAGAAAGTAAAATTAATGAAGCCTGGCAATTATTATCTAAATAATTGTACATCCAAACCACCATCCAAAAAAAAAAGAATCTCAAGTTGAAAGGATAATTTTATTTAGTGGTGCCGTTTTTGCGATTGCCATTGCACTTTCAGTCATTGATTTAAAAGTCCCCATTATTAAAGGTGCAATTACAGATCACAATTTTTTATTGGCTTTATCTAATGAACTTCCACAGATCAGCGGTTTCATTTTAAGTTTTTTTATAATTGGTTTGTATTGGAGCATACATCATAATATCTTTGGATTTGTAGTTAATTACTCAAAAAAATTGGATTAAATATTTTTACAAAACATAATCAAGATTTTTAAGAAAATCAATCGCTGTATTTACCACAGAGTTCATCGCAACGGGAAGTTTAAAATCCGTCCAGGGTTCCTTCGTATTAAAAGTATGGCCAGTGTTTTCAACTAAAATTAATTTGGAATGCGACATCCATTTATTTAAATTTTTAGCTGAAGAAGTTTTTACACTTTCATCATTTTTCCCGTGGATAATCAACGTTGGAATTTTCAAAGATTTTGCGGCATTTTCAACATTTAATCTTTCTTTATTTTCTAAATAATTATTTAAAAACTGAAGTTTATGTGGCATTTGCTGCTTAGTTCGGCTATTAAAAGTATTATAGATTCCAGTCTTTTGCCATTCTTCTAATTGCTCGCCAGTCACGAACCTATTCATAGAATCTACACTTCCTAATGTAATTAAAGAAGAAATCCTAGGATCTTCTGATGCTTTTATAGTGCAAATTCCACCACCTCGAGAATGACCCAGTAAAGTAATTTTAGAAGTATCTACATTTTCTAAAGTTGAAAAATGATCAATCACAACGTCTAAATCATCTAGTTCCTGAGTATAATTATTTTCTGAAAAGCCTTCAATATCAGTAAAATCTGACGTATTTTCTAAGGCAATTCCGTTCATAGAGAAATTAAAACTCACAAAAATAAATCCTGATTTGGCAAATTTTTCAGCCATCAAATTCCAGGCACCCCAATCTTTAAAACCTTTATAACCGTGTGCAAAAATAACGAGTGGTAATTTTTCTGAACTTTCTGGTATGTATAAATCCCCTAAAAATTCTTTTCCATCTTTATTTTTTAATACCAAATTTTGTTCTGTTTTAAATTTCATTTTTTTATTTAATAATTCTTAAAGTTAAGAAATAAAAAAGCCTTCCAGTTAATTTTCTGGAAGGCTTTTAATATAAAATTATTATTTACCAAATTCTAATTCTATCTTCTGGAGATTTATAAAGTTTGTCGCCAGGTTTTAAATTAAAAGCTTTTTGGAATGCATCTAGGTTGACAATTGGTCCAAATGAACGGTAATATCCAGGAGAATGTGGATCTGTTTTTATTTGATTGGTTGTTGCTTTATCTGTCGATTTAGTTCTCCAGACTGTTGCCCAACTCATAAAAAATCGCTGATCTTGCGTAAGTCCACTAATTTTCCCTGGATTTCCGTGCTCTTTTAAATACATTTGAAGTGCATCATAAGCAACCGAAGAACCACCTAAATCCCCGATATTTTCGCCCATTGTAAATTTACCATTTACAAACGTACCTTTCACTGGCTCATAAGCACTGTATTGCTCGCCCAATTTAGTAGTCGCAGCATCGAAGTTTTTTCTGTCAGCATCTGTCCACCAATTATTAAGGTTTCCATCACCGTCAAATTTAGAACCGCTGTCATCAAAACCATGAGAAATTTCGTGACCGATAACTGCACCAATTCCACCGAAATTTACCGCAGGATCTGCTTTGAAATTAAAAAATGGCGGTTGTAAAATTGCAGCTGGAAAAACGATCTCATTATTTGAAGAACTGTAATAAGCGTTTACTGTTTGAGGCGTCATTCCCCATTCTGATTTATCTACCGGTTTTCCGACCTTATCTAACTTTTTCTGGTAAGACCAATCCGATACGTTTTGTAAGTTAGAGTAAAGCGTACCACCTTCTGCAGGTGATTTTAAAGATAATTTAGAATAATCTTTCCACTTATCAGGATATGCAACTTTTACTGTAAATTTTGACAATTTTTCCTGTGCCTTAGCTTTCGTTGCATCAGACATCCATTTTAAGTTTGCAATATGCTGTTCAAATCCTTTTTTAATGTATCCAATCATAGTCAACATTTGCGCCTTTGCTTCTGCTGGAAAATATTTTTCAACATATAACTTTCCAAACGCTTCCCCTAAAACACCATTTACTAAACCTAAACCGCGTTTATCCATAGGTCTTTGAACCTCCTGACCTTGCAAATATTTAGAATAAAAATCAAATTTCGTTTGATCTAATTTTTGAGATAAACTTCCCGCATTCCCAGACAACATATGGAATTTCATATATTCCTTAATCAACGGCAGATTACTTTCTGTAAGAAAAGAATCCATGTTTTTATAATAATTGAGCTCGCCCACAATTACTTTATCGGTATTTACACCCACACTTGTAAGATAAGTGGGCAAATCAACATTTTTTACCAATGTTTTTAACTGAGACATCGTTTCCGGATTATATCTTAATGTTGCATCTCTTCCCTGCTCTAAAGTTAAAAGATAGGACGCTAATTTATTCTCAAATGAAACAATTCTTGCAGCACCTTCTGTCGGAGTTTTTTCACCTAATACGTCTAACATTGACGCTACATATTTTTGATATTCTGCTAAAACCTTTGTATTTGCCTCGTTTTTTTTCTGGTAATAATCTTTCCCCAGACCTAAACTTGGACCGCCAAGATAAACTGCGTTCATATTAGAATCTTTCAAATCTGAAGAGACACCCCAACCATAGAAAGGATTATCGCCAGTTTTGGTTGCTTCTATTAAATATTTTTGTAGATCTGCAATCGAATTGATAGCATCTACTTTTGCTAAATCAGATTTGATTGGATTAATTCCTTGCTCATCTCTCGTTTTCACATCCGAGAAAGTTGCATACAAGGCCTGTATTTTTTGTCCTTCAGACCCCTGAGAATATTTTTCACCTAAAATTTTATTTAAAATTTCTAAAGAGGAATTATCAGTCTTTTCTCTAAGTTCATTAAAAGAACCCCAACTTGGTTTATCAGCAGGAATGACCGCGGTTTTCATCCAGCCACCATTTACATAATTATAAAAATCATCTTGTGGACGAACTGCAGAATCGGCATAAGTTAAATTTAGACCTATGTCTTTCACCGTTGGAGATTTGCTGGTCATTAACTTTGAATACTGAGAAGATTTCTTTTGCGCATGGGCAACATTAAAAAATACAAGCGTAGAAAGTGCAAATACACTAATTGTTAGTTTTTTCATTGAGAAATTTAAATTAAGATATTAGTAATTGAGTTTAAGGTAAAGATAATTAAAAAATTTATATTTGAAGAAAAGTATATGAAGGCATTAGTTTTGGGTGCAACAGGCGCCACAGGAAAAGATTTAACAAAATTATTACTAGAAGACTCCATTTTTTCTGAAGTTCACGTATTCATAAGAACTGCTTTACAACTTGAAAATCCTAAATTAACAATGCACATTGTAGATTTTGATAAACAAGAAAACTGGTCAAAACTAGTTACCGGAGATGTTGCTTTTTCCTGTATGGGAACGACACTTAAAGATGCAGGAACAAAAAAAGCGCAAAGAGATGTAGATTTCCATTACCAGCTAAATTTTGCTGAAGCAGCTAAAAAAAATGGAGTAAAAGATTTCATTTTAGTTTCCTCTTATGGCGCAAATCAAAAATCTAAAATATTCTACAGCAAAATGAAAGGAGAACTGGAAGAGGCTGTAAAAAATTTAAATTTTGAAAAAACCACTTTATTTCAACCGGGAATACTTGAGCGGAAAGGAAGCGAAAGATTTGCTGAGGTTTTAGGATTAAAACTAATAAAATTTGCAAATAAATTAGGCCTGTTTAAAAATCAGAAACCTTTGCCAACAGAAATTTTAGCGCAAGCAATGGTGAATGCGTCCAAAATAGAATCAAAGGGTGTGAAGGCAGTAAAACTTTCAGAAATATTTAATTTTGCTGGAAAAGGTTAAATAAAAAAACCAGCGATTAAACTGGTTTTATTTGAATATAATGAAAGCCTGAACACAATTTATTACTTAAAATATTTTGTAATACTTTCGCTAGTAGGTTTTGTGGTACTCACAAAACTGTCTATTAAATGACCATTCTCATCAACTAAAAATTTAGTAAAATTCCATAAAATAGTAGTATTTCTTACACCATTCAAATCTTTATCAGTTAAATACTTAAAAATGGGTGCAATATCACTACCTTTCACTGAGACCTTTGAAGCCATCGGAAATGTTACCCCATAATTTCTGGTGCAAAATGTACTAATTTCTTTATTAGTTCCTGGTTCTTGGCTGCCAAAATTATTTGCAGGAAAACCAATAACAACTACTTTGTCTTTATATTGCTCTGCAACTTTTTCTAAATCAGCATATTGAGGCGTGAAGCCACATTCAGAAGCGGTGTTTACGATTAAAATTTTCTTACCTTTAAAATCCGCAAAATTAATCGTTTTTCCTTCCTCCAAGCCTGAAACATTAAAATCATAAATAGATCCTGGTTTTGCCATTGTTTCAGATTTTACCATTGTTTTTTCTTTTTTTTGATTGGTACAACTTTGCAAAAATGCAACTGCACTTAAGACGAGTATGAAGATTTTTTTCATTTATTTAAATTTAAAAGTGTTATTTGGAAACTCCTTATTAGTTTCAATTTTAGTTATAAGCATCACGTAATCACCATCTTTTTTAGGTGAAGAAGATTCAATTCTGAACGCCATCAAAAATGCGCCCACTTTTCGATAATCAGAATAATTTATGATTTCTTCTTTCTTTATCTCCTTTAGAAGCATATAAGTTTTAACATCAAAATAATAAATGTTTTTATTTACATTTTTTGTCAATTCTACTTTATAGCAGAGATTATCGCCTATTTTTTCTTTACCTTGAAGTACAGCAGAAAATCCTTTGTTTTCGAAATCTATAAAATCATTATCAAAACTTTCAGGCGAATAATTATCGTAAACTTGTATTTTATTGGTTGCATAATTCATCGCATAGCCTTTTTCACCATCGTAACCTTCAATCGCGGTATCTTTCTTACCCATTGTAATAACGGTTTTAGTCAAGTTTGGTCGCTGTTGATAAATTTTAATGGGATAAATATCATTAATTCCCAAGGACACTTTTCCCTGCAACACGATAGAATTCAATAACTTCCAGTTTGTTAAGCCACCAGAAAGTTGTAAATTTTGATCAATGATTTCTTTCGCGGATTGTGCAAAAATTAAAGTACTGAAAATGAAACTAAATAAAATTGATAACTTCTTCATTAAATCGATAAATACGGTGAAAATTGATTTCGTTAAAAATTATGAGACTTCAAATATAAGTATTTAATGAAGTAAGCGTGATGTAAAAAATCAGTTTTAAGATTTTTTTATGTTTAATAAAGTACGGGCTTTTTCCAAATCTTCTGGAACATCAATTCCCACACCTACAAAATCGGTTTCAACCATTTTTATTTTCATTCCATATTCTAAATAGCGGATACATTCTATTTTCTCAGAAATTTCCAGTGAACGCATTTCTAGTTTTGTGAATTTTAAAAGTGCTTCTTTCCGAAAAGCATAAACGCCTATATGTTTGAAATATTCTATATTATTTGATATTTCGCGCGGATATGGTATGACAGAACGGCTAAAATAAAGTGCAAATCCGTCGTTATCGGTAATTACTTTTACATTATTTGGGTTTGAAATTTCCTTTATGTTCAACATTTTAGTTTTGAGTGAAGCTAAAGAAATATCATTATTTTTATCAGATTTAAAAACAGAAATCAGTTCCTTCAACGGCTTTTTATTAAGGAATGGTTCATCGCCTTGCACATTAACCACAATATCACATTCTATATTTTGCACCGCCTCAGCGATTCTGTCACTGCCCGTTTCATGTTTTTTGGTGAACACCGCTTTACCACCATTTTGTTCAATTTCCTTTAAAATAATTTGAGAATCTGTCGCGACAAAAACCTCATCAAATAGTTTTGTTGCAACCACATTTTGATAAGTAGTGGAAATAACAGTTTTATCACCTAACATTTCCATTAACTTTCCGGGAAATCTTGTGGCTTCGTATCTAGCAGGAATAACGGCTATAATTTTCAATTTATTTTATTTAATATTCTCTAACGCAATCTTTAATCTCGGAATCATTTCTTTAATCTCCGCTAAACTTAAACCTCCAACAGACGCTCTAAACCAAGGTGTTTCAACAGAATTTCCAAATGCAGAAAATGGAACCAAAGCAATTCCCGCTTCATTAATTAAATAAAAAACCAAATCTGTTGAATTTTTTATTTCTGTTCCGTTGGGTTGAATTTTTCCAATATAATCCAGTTTGATTGTCAAATATAAAGCACCCATCGGAACGATACTATCAACAGAAAGATTTTGATTTTTTAAATCTTGAATTCCTTCATGCAAAACTTCTAAACTTTTAGAAATTTTAGTTTTAAAATCGTCAACAAATGCATCTACATTTTCTTTGTTTTCGAAGAAAATTCCGGTGGCTTCCTGTTCAGGTTTTGGCGCCCAAGCTCCAACATGTGTATTTAAAGAAGTCATTTTTTTAATAATTAATTCCGGACCAAAAGCCCAACCAACGCGAACACCTGTCGCCGCTAAACATTTGGAAATTCCATCAATAAAAATAGTGTATTCTGCCATTTCTGGAAATAAAGAAACCGGGTTATAATGTGTCTCACCAAAAGTAAGATTAGCATAAATCTGGTCGTACATCACATAAAGTGGCTTTTCATTTTCACCACGATCATTATTTTCAGCCAAAACCAATTCACAAATTTGGGACAATTGTTCTTTAGAAAACATGGTTCCGGTTGGATTCAAAGGTGAACAAAGCGCTAATAAAACGGCACCTTTTAAATGCGGCTTTAAATCTTCTGCCGTCGGCAAAAAGTTATTCTCTTGAGAAGTTTGCACCTCAACTTTATCAGCTGAAGTCAAGTAAGCATAATGGTTATTATTCCAAGAAGGCACGGGATAAACCACTTTTTCACCTTCATCAACAATTGTTTTAAAAAAGGCATAAATTAAAGGTCTAGAACCGGCCGCAATTAAAATTTGATCTGCTGAATAATCTAAATTCCATCGATTTTTGATATCATTTGAAACTGATTTTCGCAAAGAAAGTAAACCACTCGCCGGCGGATAATTAGTTAAATTATGATCATAAGCCTTAGTGATTTCCTCTTTTAAAAGCTTTGGAATTGGATAAATATTTGAGTTCAAATCACCAATCGTTAAATTAGCAATTTCTCTTCCCTGAGATTTTAAGTCATTTACCTGATTTCCTATTTTTATAATTTCTGAGCCTACTAAATTTTGCGCGAGTTTTGATACTTTCATTTTTTTAGATGTTGGATGTGAGATATAAGAGTAGAGACAACGTAGATTTTACAGTTTTAAATCCTTTTTAATTTGTTCTATTTTATCACTTAACGTTACTAGTCTTTCTTTAAAGTCTGATTCGGAAGTAATATTGCCTTTTACAGAAAAGTAAAACTTAATTTTTGGTTCCGTTCCAGAAGGTCTGATGCAAATTTTAGAACCATCTTCTGTGTAATAAATTAGCACATTAGATTTTGGAATTTCGTCCATCACTTCTCTCCTATTTTCCTGCAAATAGAGACAAGTTTGTTCCTGATAATCTTTTACTTCTATAATGTTTGAACCGGCTAATTCTTTCGGTGGATTTTCTCTAAAATCTACCATCATTTGTTTAATTTCTTCTGCGCCGTCACGTCCTTTTTTTGTAATTGACGTTAAACTTTCAAAGTACATCCCAAGATCGCGGTAGATTTCTATTAAATATTGATACATCGTTATTCCATGCGCTTTGCAGAAAGCTGCAATTTCGCAAGCCAATAAAATACTGCCGCAAGAGTCTTTATCACGAACAAAATCGCCCGTCATAAAACCAAAGTTATTCACACACAGATAAATTTTTCTTTACCTTCATTGTCGCGAATCATTTTTCCGATCCATTTAAACCCTGTTAAACTAGATTTACATTCTACACCAAAACGTTTCGCAATATCAAAGAAAATATCAGAAGTCACAATCGTAGAGCCAATAAATTCATTACCCTTTAATTTGTCACGGCGTTTCCATTGGTCTAAAATATAATAAGTAAGAATCGTATTACATTGATTACCATTGAGCAATTGCATTTCATTTTCTAAATTTCGCACTGCAATTCCCAATCTATCGCCGTCTGGATCTGTTCCAATAACAATGTCTGCATTAACGATTTTTGCTAAATCCATCGCCATTTCTAGAGCTGCAGGTTCTTCCGGATTTGGACTTTCCACTGTTGGGAAATTTCCACTTGGAATCATTTGCTCCTGCACCAGATCAATTTTTTGAAAACCTGCTTTTCTCAAGGCTTTTGGAACCGTCGCGTAAGTGGTTCCGTGAATTGAAGTAAAAACAATATTTAAATTTTCTTTACCGATATTTTGGTACGTTGAATTTACAATACACGCATCGATGTAAACATCATCCTGTTCCTCGCCAATCCACTCAATTAAATCATCATTACCGTCAAATTTAATTTGATCAAATTTTGTATTCTGAACTTCATTAATAATCGCAGTATCTTGCGGCGGAACGATTTGCGCACCGTCATTCCAATAGACTTTATAGCCGTTATACTCGGGTGGATTGTGAGACGCCGTTAAAACAATTCCCGCATTACAATGTTTTTCCCGAACCGTAAAAGATAATTCTGGTGTGGGACGGTGGTTTTTAAAAAGCAACACTTTTATGCCATTTGCCGTTAAAACATCGGCACACATTTTACCAAATTCTTTTGAATTATGTCGAACATCGTAAGCAATCGCAACTTTAATTTCTTCACCAGAAAATTGTTGATGCAGATAATTTGCCAGACCTTGCGTGGCTTGTCCAAGTGTATATTGATTTAAACGATTCGTGCCAACGCCCATTACGCCGCGCATTCCCCCAGTTCCGAATTCTAAACTTTTATAAAAACTATCATCCAGATCTGGCGATTGAGAATCAATGAGTTTTTTTACTGCTTCCTGAGTTTCTGCGTCAAATGGTTCTTTTAGCCAAAGTTTTGCTTGTTCGGTTGAAGTCATATTTTTATATTATTTAAAATCTTTTAGTTCAGTTTTTTATTTTCTACAGTTGCAGTTTTTTCAATTTTAAAAGCACTTATTGGCGAACCATAATAAGTAAAAGTAGCCGTATTTTTAATATTTCCGCTAATTTTATCACCAACACTTACTTCAGAATAATTACCTTTATCAGAGTTAATATTTAAATCATTTATCTTCCAATAAGGCGCAATTAAACTTGCAGTGTCCGATATTTTTACAAACGCATTATCTGTTTTGCCCAAAAGGTTCGCGCGGCTTTTATCGATCATGTCTAAATCCAATTTCTTAGAATTAACGGCACCAATAAATTTAGCATTATTTTTCAAATTGAGTTTAAAATTGGGTGATTTTATTTCACCTGAAATATTAAATTCCACAGAATCTGAGAGTTTTACTTGGTTTAAATTATCCTTTGAATAAATACTGATGTTATAAAAATCTAAACCTTGCGTTTGTCTTTTTTCGTGAATATCTAAAATATTGTCTTCTGCGTTAATATCAAGATTTTTAAAAAACTTCGGATTGGTTTCTACGATCACAAAATTTTTCTTTGAGTGGATATAAAAAACGCGAAATTTTCCATTCAAATTTAATTGATTAAAATCTGCAATTTTAATTTCGTGTGTTTCGATGGCACCTTCAGGTCTTATTTTTGCGCAAGACGAAATTGTGAAAATTGATAAGATTATAAATAAGTATTTCATAGCAATTTTTAAATAATTTGGTAGAAAGTTAAATTATAAAAATGATTTAAATTAAATTACCTCATCTGTATAATAATCTTTATGACCACGATTATTTCGGATCATCATTTCTCCTAAAAAGCCTGCGATAAATAGCAATGTTCCTAGAATCATCATCGTTAAGGCAATAAAAAACCACGGATTATTGGCTAATAAATGACCGTAAATTCCGCGCGAAACATCAATTAATTTAGATAAACCCAACCAGAAAGCAGATAAAAATCCGAACAAAAACATGACCGTTCCGACCGCACCAAAAAAGTGCATCGGTCTTCCACCAAAACGGCTTACAAACCACAAAGTGACTAAATCTAGAAAGCCTCGCACAAAACGCTCGGTTCCAAATTTTGAAGTACCATAAGGTCTTGCCTGATGTTGCACTTCTTTTTCGGTAATTTTTCTGAAGCCTGCATTGGCCGCCAAAACTGGTATATAACGGTGCATATCTCCATAAACATCAATTGATTTTACAACTTGTTTTTTGTAGGCTTTCAAACCACAATTAAAATCGTGTAACTCAACGCCAGATAATTTTCTTGCGGCAGAATTAAATAATTTTGAAGGTAAATTTTTTGTCATTACATTATCAAAACGCTTCTTTTTCCAGCCGGAAACAATATCGTAATTTTCTAAGACAATTTTGTCATAAAGTCCAGGGATTTCTTCTGGAAAATCCTGCAGATCGGCGTCCATCGTGATAATGACCTCACCTTTCACCTTCTCGAAAGCAGCATGTAAAGCCTGGGATTTTCCATAATTTCTGGAAAATTTAATCCCATGAATTTCAGGATTATGAAGTGATAAATTTTCGATTATTGGCCAGGACATATCGGTACTTCCGTCATCTACAAACCAAATCTCATAAGAAAGTTGATGGTTTTCACAGACAGATTTTATCCTGGAAAATAATTGTTCCAAAGATTCTTCTTCGTTTAAAAGTGGGATAACTATTGATAAATTCATCTATATAAATAAAAATCTAATTTATGTTTTCTAAAAGTAAAACTGCTTCCTCAGGTGCAAGGACTTTAATCTCTGATGTTGAAAAATTTTTTAAATCTCTCGTTACAATTGCTGCCAGATTTTCTATTTTGTGCGCACAAAAAATCTGAATAGCATCCTCAAAATCTTTATGATTTGACTTAAGCGCCTTTCTTAGGACATCTTCTGTAACTGGAATTATTTCTATCAAATCTAAAATATTAGATAAAGCAACTCTGACTTTTTCTTCAGAATATACTTTTTTTAAAATATAATGTGAAGTAGCAAATGTGAGAGAAGAAGCATATAATTTTACTAAATTTTGCTCACAAAATTTAAAAATTGAAACTGCAGAACCTCCGAAGGGTTCTCTAAATGAAATAAAATCAATGATAATATTTGTATCAATATAAAGAGCCTTCACAATTTATACTTTTTGGCATAATAATCATCTAGTGCAGGGTCAGAATCAAAACCATCGGGAAGTGGTAAACTCCCTGCAATTCTATCTACAATAGGCGTTAAACTGAGATTATTTCCCTTTTTATTTACCAAATAATCCAAATAATTTTGAACCATTTCTGAAAGACTTCGTTGCGTTCCTTTAGCATAGACCTTGGCTTTTTTTATCGTTTCCTCTTCTATCGTTAAAGTTAATTTAGTTGTCATTACGTGTAATTTAATCAAATATACGTATTAATTATAAAGTACAACATTATTTCGCGCTTCTACTTCGAAAAAATGCACCTAGAAAAATGGCAAATATAAAATCAAATACTAAAATTGCAGCGAAGTAAAGTGAAAAAAACTTTATCGTGAACATATCTTTACCTTTAACTCTTTCAGGTGCAAAACTTTGCAAACGTTCCTGGTATTTTTGTTCAAGATCTGCAATATCTTCTTTTTTCGCGAGAATTTTTTTAGACTTGTAATATTCACTATTTAATTCTGCCTTTTGGCGCGCAACATATTGATAATTCAACATATCTTTCGCCGCAGGATCTACAAAATTTAAGAAAACGAACATTCCTAAAATTGATAAAAATCCACCGATGAACATAGGTAAAAAAGCATTTTTAAATGCTACTTTGAAACTGATCGTATTTTCAGTTTTCCAAACTTCACGCACAGAAAAAAAGGCAAAAAGCGCATAAGTAATTGGTAAAATGAATGAGTTCGCCATCATCGTGCTATCAAAATAATGAAGACCACCGTAAAAATAGTACACCACGAAGAAAATAATCATAGTGATGCTGAATAAGATAAGGCCTTTTTGACCGGGATTTAGTTTCATTTTAAAGTTTTATTTTCAAATTTTATTAAAATTTGTATATTTGCACCGGCAAGTCCTACACAACCAGCTCCCGAAAACCCTCCAGGGTGGGAACGCAGCAAAGGTAATTGGTTGTAGCGGTGTGATGTAGATCGCTTGCCATTTTTTTTGTTTTAAATTTGAGAATATTAATTCTCTTTTTTTTGCTTTAAATTGAAAATTCTTCGCCTAATTCAGGCAAAATTAATTCGATGTTTCTATCGCTAAATAAATTTTTAGCCACATGATGATCAATTTTAATGGCATCAAAAGTATCAAAATGACAGCCTATTACTTTCGGGCATTTTAACAATTCCGCTGCAGCAAATGACGCTTTTCTCGCACACATCGTATAATGACCGCCGATTGGTAAAATGGATAGGTTAATCTCTCCAAATAATTTTGGAAAAAGTTCCATATCTGATATTACGCCTGTATCGCCAGCGAAATAAATATTGTTACCTGAAAATCTGAAAATGTAACCGCTTGGTTCGCCACCATAACTTCCATCCGGGAAAGAACTGGTGTGAGAAGCCGGCACCATTGAGATTTTTAAATCTGAAAATTTTGCAGAACCACCAAAATTAAGATCAATATTATTTTTTGCTTTAAAATAACCACAAATCTCTGGCTGACCGATAACAGTTGCCTCTGGATGATGTTGTAAAACTTCCGCAACATCTGCAATATGATCGCCGTGCGCGTGCGTAATTAAGATATAATCGATTTTTTGCGCAGAAATATCAAATCCAGACTTCTCTTTACAAAAATTGTAAAAAGGATCTGCTAGTATTGTTTTTCCGTCGTAGGTGAATAGGAAACAGTTTTGTCCTAAGAATTTTATTTTCATTTTGAATTATTTTTAATCTACTTTATTAGTTGAAATAATTTAATCCTATCGCCACCATGATGCTCATCATAAAGGTAATGATCCCGACCTGTTTTAAAAATTGATCTAGTTCATGCGGTTCTTTTACTTCCATTATCTTTCGTCTGATGGCCATTAGAGGCAACAATAAGATTAGATAAATGAATGCGTAATAATGTGCAGTTTCATGCAGTTTGTTGATCAGCATAAAAGCCAGCATAATAATTAATGGCAATTGAAGCAATATAATTTCATAAACCATCGCATTTTTAAAACCCAACCGCAATGCTAAAGTACGCTTTCCACTTTCAGCATCACTTTCAATATCGCGCATATTATTTAAATTTAAAACCGCAGTGCTGAATAATCCGATGGCTGTTGCAGGTAATAAAATATCCCACGAAAATGATTTTGTGAAGAGAAAATAACTTCCACAAACAGACACCAATCCGAAAAATACGAATACAAAAATATCGCCTAAACCATAATAACCATAAGGTCTTTTACCAATCGTATAGCCAATTGCTGCTAAAATAGAAGCAATTCCCAAAACTACGAAAATATAAAAAGCATTCATATAATCGAGCAAAAAAGCGACATATAAAAGCACGATTGTTGCGATTAATGAGAGAATTGATAAGACTATTACGCCCATCTTCATTTGGTTTGCGGTAATATGTCCGGCTGCAACTGCTCTTGCTTCACCTTTTCGGTTTAAATCTGTACCACGAATTCCATCACCATAATCATTAGCATAATTTGAAAGAATTTGATACAAAAGCGTCACTAAAATTGCTAAAGCAAAAATTTTCCAATCCCATGTTTTTCCGTGTAAGTTTAAGCGCCATTTTGCGATAAAAGAACCGAGAACGATTCCGCTCATCGAAAGCGGTAAAGTGCGCAAACGTGCGGCTTTGATCCAATATTTCATATTTTTTTTTGATATTAGACAGTAGATATTAGATATTAGATATATTGACGTAATTAGTCTAACTTCTAAGATCTAAGTTTAAGAGATCCAATTATCCTTACCAAAATCTGGTTTTCTTTTTTCTAAAAATGCATTTCGGCCTTCTTTGGCTTCATCCGTCATGTAAGCCAAACGCGTCGCTTCACCGGCAAAAACCTGTTGACCAACCATTCCATCATCCGTTAAATTCATTGCAAATTTCAGCATTCTGATAGACATTGGTGATTTTCCTAAAATTTCTTGCGCCCATTCGTAAGCCGTATCTTCTAATTCAGCGTGGGGAATTACAGCATTTACCATTCCCATATCTGCCGCTTGTTGCGCCGTATAATTTCGACCTAAAAAGAAAATTTCTCTGGCTTTTTTTTGCCCAACCATTTTAGCCAAATAAGCAGATCCATATCCGCCATCAAAACTGGTCACATCTGCATCAGTTTGTTTAAAAATCGCGTGCTCTTTACTCGCTAAAGTTAAATCACAAACGACATGAAGCGAATGTCCGCCGCCAACTGCCCAGCCTGGAACAACTGCGATGACAACTTTTGGCATAAATCTAATTAACCGTTGAACTTCTAAAATATTTAATCGGTGTCTTCCATCTTCGCCCACATAACCTTTTTCGCCGCGTGCATTTTGGTCGCCACCGCTGCAAAAAGCCCAACCACCATCTTTTTTACTCGGACCTTCGCCAGTTAATAAAACCACTCCAACTGAAGAGTCCTCAGAAACATGGTAAAATGCATCATATAATTCTGAAGTTGTTTTTGGTCGAAAAGCATTGCGAACTTCCGGTCTGTTTATGGCAATTCTGGCGACACCATTACATTTTTTGTAGGTAATATCTTCATATTCTTTTACAGTTTTCCAGTTTATCATGCTAAAAAATTTTGCAGCAAAGATAGTTTGTTAAAAGTAAAAAGGCAAAAGTAAAATGTAAAAACTAACAAGTAAGTTAAATTCAAACCTATCTTTTATTTAAAGCGAAAATCTGTCTGTCAAAATCTCAATAAACCTTTTAAAAATTAATTGATAAAGCCTGAAAATTAAAAATTGTCAATCAAGGTATTTATTATAAATTGCTGCTCATTAATTGTGGCTATCTTAATAAAATTCTACCTATGATTTTTAATACAGCACGTTCATTTATGAACAAAAAAAATTATCGAAATTTGTTATTTTCGACTCTAGCGGTTCTTTTATTGGGTATTTTTGGATTTAAATATTTAGAAAAATGGAGCTGGATTGATTGTGTTAATTATTCGGTTTCTACAATGGTTACAACAGGTAACGCAGGAGTCATTCCTATAACAAAAGCAGGGAAAATATTTAATATTTTTTACATGTTTACCAGCGTTATTCTTATTTTAATTTTTATAAATACCATTACACAACATTTCCGAGATGTGCGAAAAACCAAAGATTTTAAGCATGAAAGACATCAGAAGATTGTTAAAGATCACGTTAGTGAATCTATAAAATCCGGCATTGAAAAAATTAATTAACAACAAATTTTCTTTCGCCAATTAAATCAGCAATTGCTAAAATATCTTCACCAATTAAACGGTCGTTAGTTAATTTGGAAACTTTAGATCTTATCACATCATACGCATCTTCTATAAATTTGGAGCATTTTGCAGGTCTTCTAAATTCTAAACCTTGTGCGGCAAACATTAATTCTACGGCTAAAATATTTTCCAAATTCGCCAGAACTTGGTTCAATTTTCGCCCCGAAATACTTCCCATGGAAACATGATCTTCTTGCCCTAAACTTGTCGGGATTGAATCTGCGGAAGCGGGAAAACACAAAGATTTATTTTCTGAAACCAATGCCGCAGTCGTATATTGCGGAATCATAAAACCGGAATTTAGTCCGCTACTTTCTATTAGAAGTTTTGGCAAACCATATTTTCCTTCTAAAAGTAAATAACTTCTGCGGTCAGAAATATTACCTAATTCCGCAGCAGCCAAAGTAGCGTAATCTAATGGCATTGCTAAAAGTTGACCATGGAAATTTCCACCAGAAATAGCTTCTAATTCCGAAAGTATAATTGGATTATCGGTTACAGAATTGAGTTCAATTTCTGTCAGTTTTTTTAAATGTTCAAAAGCATTTCTACTTGCGCCGTGAACTTGTGGTACGCAACGCATAGAATATGGATCTTGCACGCGGTCACAAAATTCGTGGGCATTTAGATTTTCTGAATTTTTTAGAAATTTGCGCATTCTCGACGCCACTTTTTTACTGCCGTCAAAAGGACGAAGTTCGTGCAATTCTTTTTTGTAGGGACTTGCAGAACCGCGGTAGGCTTCTAAACTCATTGCAGCCGTTAAATCTGCTAAATCTAATAAATATTCGAATTTTTGCAAACCTAAAATGGAATGCGCTAAAATAAACTGCGTTCCATTGATTAAACCCAAACCTTCTTTTGGTCCTAAAATTAAAGGTTCAATATGATGCGTTTCTAAAACTTCTTTTGTAGGAATGGGAACATCATTTTCCCAAACTTTTCCCAAGCCTAAAAGTGGCAAAACCATGTGCGCCAAAGGTGCTAAATCGCCGGACGCACCAACAGAACCTTGCTCCGGAATTACGGGAATGATGTCTTTTTCTACCATTAAAATTAACCGTTCAACTAATTCTAATGAAACCCCCGAAAAGCCTTTCGACAAGGCGTGAATTTTCGCGACCATCATTATTTTTGAAAGTTTTTTTGAGATTGGTTTTCCAACGCCGACGGCATGAGAAATAATTAAATTATGCTGTAATTGCTCTGTTTCTTCTTCTGAAATTTTGGTATCGCACAACGGTCCAAAACCTGTGTTTATGCCATAAACGGTTCTTTCTGACGCAATTATTTTCCTTACATTTTGTTGCGATTCTGTAATTTGTTTTTTTGCTTTTGCGTTTAATTTTGCAATTTTTGGACTTTCAATAATGGTTAAAAGGTTTTCAATTGTAAAATGATCAATGCCATAATTCATAAGGGAAATTTTTCTTAAAAGTACGGAATATAAATAATGTCAATAATTCGAGTTAGTAATAGAATTAATTAAATCATACAATTATAATTAATATTTCCCAATATTATCAATAATTATGCATTGAAACCCGACTCTATTAAGTTTACAAAGGACTTCCCTTCTTTTTTCTTTTATCAACTTATTAAAAAATACATTGCAGCCCGACTTGAACGAAACTCCTTTTGTGAGGCGCAAGCCGAACCAAAGAGTGAGAGTGGAAGGCGGAAATGTCTGCCAAAATAAAATGATAAAAAGACATTCGACATAGTCAAATGTCTGCCCAAATAGAAAGTAGAATTAAAAATTTTACAATTTTATGAGGTCAGATTTTTTTGTTTAATTTTGCGGCTTAAAATTAAGAACGATGAACGCTTTTATTGAAGAACTGAAATGGCGCGGACTTTACGCCGATTCTATGCCCGGAACCGATAAACAACTGGATAAGGAAATGACGACGGGTTATATTGGCTTTGATCCGACGGCGGATTCTCTTCATATTGGTAGTTTGATTCAGATAAAAATTTTGGCGCATTTTCAGCAGCACGGTCATAAGCCAATTGCTTTAGTGGGTGGCGCGACGGGAATGATCGGTGATCCAAGTGGGAAATCTAACGAAAGGAATTTGCTGGATGAAGCGACTTTGAACCATTATGTTTCTTGTCTTAAAAAACAATTGTCGCAGTTTCTAAATTTTAAAGGAAATGAAGCGAATAAAGCGGAATTGGTCAATAATTTTGACTGGATGAAAAGCATTACTTTTCTGGATTTTGTGCGTGATATCGGGAAAAATCTGACCGTGAATTACATGATGGCAAAAGAATCTGTGAAGAAAAGACTGACCGGCGAAAATGGCGCGGAAGGCATGAGTTTTACAGAATTTACATACCAATTGTTGCAGGGTTTTGATTTTTTGCATCTTTATCAAAATAACAATGTGAAACTCCAAATGGGCGGAACTGACCAATGGGGAAATATTACGACGGGGACGGAATTAATCAGAAGAAAAGTGCAGGGTGAAGCGTTTGCTTTGACGGTTCAACTCATTACAAAATCTGACGGTTCTAAATTTGGAAAAAGTGAAGCGGGTGAAAATTATTGGCTGGATCCGAAGAAAACGTCACCGTATAAATTTTATCAGTTTTGGGTAAATGCTACGGATGATGATGCTAAACGGTTTATTAAATATTATACATTTTTATCTGAAGAAACGATCAATAATTTAATCAAAACCCACGATGAAGCGCCACACGAAAGACAATTACAGAAAACATTAGCGGAAGAAATTACAGTTTGGGTGCACGGAAAAGAGGAATTTGAGAAAGCAGTAAAAGCCTCAAGTATTCTTTTCGGCAAATCTACGGCAGAAGATCTCGTAGCTTTGGATGAGGCTACTTTTCTGGAAATTTTCAACGGCGTTCCACAAAAGGAAATTTTAAAAAGGGAAATTTTAAGGGGAAATATTGTGGATTTATTGTCTGATCAAAGCGGATTTTTAAAATCTAAAGGTGAAGCGCGACGGGAATTTGCGGGAAATGCAATTTCATTAAACAAGGAAAAAATTACCGAAGCGTATCAAATTACCGAAAAAGATTTCGTGGATAATCAATTTTTATTACTTCAAAAAGGCAAGAAAAATTATTTTATTGTAAAAGGAATTTAGAAATTACTGATTAAAATAAAAAAAGCAGATTCGGATTGAAATCTGCTTTTAATTTGAGTGAAAATATGTTTAAAAAACACCACTTGAATAATTAGTAATAAGATAAAAAGCAGACCACGCGCCGATGATCATGATCATGATCCAGACCCAAACGGGGACAGTTTGCGGTGTTTCACTTCCTTCTATCACGAAACTTTTTGGCATTCCTTTATCATAAGCATTGATCATTAATGGTAAACTACCGTCTACAATATCATTTTCAGTAAGTCCTTCCACACTTATTGTTGGACCATTTTTTACATTAAAATTTATATTTCGTATGCCCTCTCTACCTGTGATAGACCGGCTAACGATTTTTAGAATATGCTCACCATCTGTTAATTTCGTGGTATCAAAATTAAATACGATTGGTGTTTCCAGTTCTGCTATTGGTTGTTTTTCATCATCTAAAAAGAGAAAAACTTTACTGTGATCTTTGGTCATATTATTAAAATTTTAATCCTGTAAAATTGAATACTTAATATGGCTATTCTTTTCTTCACCAGGTTTTGCTAAATATTTTATCGAAAATACTAAAGTGTAAAGTATTATTACAGAAACTACGGCAACGATGATCCAATCAATTGCTCCATGTGTAACTGTATAATCAAAGATGACGGAAGGTTTAGTATTACATAATTGTGCCCAACTTAAATTAATAATCAGTAAAAAAAGTAAAGTTAATTTGAGTTTTAAATTTTTCATTTTCTTTCTATTTAATTTTGTCGTAAGCCGCTTTAACATCCTCCAAACTTACGGGTTTTGCTTTATTTCCCCAAGCGGAACGCTCATAATTCATAATTGCGTGGACGATTTCGGGTGTAAATTTAGCTGTTGTTCCAACCGCAGGCATTGGTCCGTAACCAGGTCTTGCCTGATATCCCTTCATCATAATAGTAACAAACAGTTCAATATTATCACCCATAACTACAGGACTACCTTTTAACGGTGGAAATGCGCCAGCCAAACCTTCGCCATTTGCCTGGTGACAAGATGCACAATTTGTGGTATATAATTCTTCACCATTTGGTCCCGCAGCTGCAGCTCCTCCACCAGCAGCCTTCGCTATATCTTGCTTATAAACAAATTCTATAGGTGCAGTTCCTTTTGGTAAAGGTGCTTGCTTCAGTGACAAAAGATAGGCAATTAATTCCTGTGCTTCTTTCGTCGCAACTATTACCTTATTTTTATGTTTTTTAAATTCATCTGGCACCTTTATTTCTAAATCACCTTTTTCTAAAAGGTCTTTTTCTTCAAAAAGCCATTGGAATGCAGGCATAATCGATTGTTTCACTAAAGCACGAGGTTGGTAAAGATGAACGTAATGCCAATCTTTGCTAGGCTGTCTTTCACCAATAGATGTTAAATCGGGACCTGTTCTTTCCGTACCCATCAATGTTGCTGTATTTTGCCAGATATTTAATCTTTTATTCCCAGCATAATCTGCAGAAATACTTGGTCTGGAACCGAACATTTTATCCATATCCGCTTCCCGCACTTGCTGCGTGTGACAAGCTACACATCCATTTGCAATATAAATTAATTTACCTGCGGCTTGCTCTTTAGTTAAAGGTTTAGCATCTGGCAATGGTTGATAAATATCCTGATTTGTGATGGCTGGAAGAATACAAACATTTAATGTAAGAAAGACAAAAAATAAAAGTGCGGTCCAATAAAGCAGTTTGTGGTTGCTATACATTTTCATAATCTTAATTATTTGTAGTATTAAATTCTTGATTTGTAATAATCCTCTTAGCTTCCAAAATTTCAGCTGGTGTTTTTGGGATAAAAATTTCTGTTTTTTTATTAACCATTGTATAAAAATTATAGGCAAAAATTAGGTGAGAAACCCACATCATAGTACCGCCAATTGCGCGCCACAACCAAAAAGGTGCCATTAAGGTTAGTCCATCAACGAATGGTTTGCCTGCCATCCAAAGCAGTCCTTTTTCTGTGGAACCAATCATTAGTGAAACAATATAAAACATCAAACCAATTAAAGCCAACCAAAAGTGGATACCTACCCAGGTTTTGTGCGGCTCCTTATTAGTCAAACGTGGTACAAGTGTGTAGATAAAACCCCAAAGCATAAATGTAATAATGCCGTACATTGTCATGTGCGAATGAGCAACTGTAAAATCTGTGAAATGCCACATTAAATTTGTGGAACGAAAAGCTTCCGCTGTTCCCTGCAAAGAACCGGTAAAATAAAATATAATTCCGATAAGATAAAAAGGCAGTGTGTAACTTGTTCTCAATTTATACCAGGAACCATTGAACGTCAAAAGAAAGTTGGTAGTTCCTGCAACCACTGGAATGATCATCCCGACACTACAAACAATTGCAACAGTTTGCAACCACCAAGGAATAGCACTAAAAATAAAGTGGTGACTACCCAAAGCGGTATAAAATAAGATCTGCGTCCAGAATGCTAAAATCCCTAAACTGTATGAATAAATTGGTTTATTAAGTTGTTGTGGCAAGAAATAATACATAAGACCTAAAGTTAAGAACATAAACCACATTCCAACTCCTTGGTGCATGTAATAACCCTGCGTAATGGTCTCTCCTAATCCTTTTTGCCAAAATGGTAAATAACCAGTTAAAGAAATAACAATAACATACATCATTGCAGCAACAATATACCAGTTAGACACATAAATTTCACCAGTTGTTCTACTCGCAATTGTTTTAAGGAAATTATATAATGAAAGCCCTATACCAATTGCAAAGAGAAGCATAATAGGCCAGATATATTCTCTGTATTCACCACCCGAATTGTTGATGCCCGCCATTAATGCCAAACTTCCGAAAACAATTGCTGAATTCATAAAAATCAGTGAGTAATAACCAATTTTTACGCTAAAGATTCTGACATTACTAACTCGCGGAATAACGTAATAAGCCAGACCAACCATTGCTATAGAAGCCCAACCCCAGAAAACAATGTTGGTGTGCACAGGTCTTAAACGTCCAAAACTTAACCAGCTTTGATGATCGACGTCCGGTGCGACGAATTTTATACCTAAATATTCACCGACAGATGTTCCTATTATTAACCAAACTGTTGCGCATCCTAAAAAATAAATAATCAGTGTCGCTAAATGTTGTGAGATATATTTCTGTGACTCATAACTTTGCTTTTCCGGAATAACGCGGATATTATCAACCGTGTTAATATTGGTTATAATACCCTTGTTATCAGAAACAGGAAGATGTCCTGATAAAACGTTTTTAGGTAAATTAAAAGCTAATTCCTCTTTCCTTTTTTGGTAAGCATCTAATTCCTCTGGCGTCAAATCTCCTAATTTCTTAGAAAATTCGGAAAGTTCTCTTCTCTTTTTTAGACTTAGGTAAGAATTGTATAATTTTATTATCCCTAAAATCAATCCCGCTATTATGGGTAAAAGAATAAGAAGTAATGTAATCTGTATACCAGATTGCCCAAATAAATTGTTATTCATAAAATAGAAATTTTAACTCTAAAATTATTTAATATTAAGTTCTAATTAAGAAAATTTGACCATTCAGAAATCTGCGAGCTAATGCATCTGAAGTCGTACTTTCTAATATTTTTTTTATTTCTTGTCTCCCAGCCGTTAACTGATTGTGCAAAATTCAAGGTTTTTTCAGGTTCGCAATTGAAATATCCCAAACTGAAATTAACAAATAGTACGTCAAAATCTATAACATATACACCTTTCAATAAATTTACTCTATTAAGATTTGCTTGTTCTACGTAAAGTTCTGAATTAGATCCTTTAGCTAAAATTTCAACATTTGCTTTCATTGCTTTATGCAAAACTGCTGTAAACGCTAAAGGTGAATGTATTTTTAAAGCCATTTCACTTTGGATAACATTCCCCTTTTTTGTGGACTGTTCCTTACCGAAGATTGTGGCGCGAAAGGCGTATTCACAAGACTTAGAAATCATTTAATATTCGTAAAATTAATTCCACAAATTTATAACATATTTTAACAAAAACCCCTAGTGTCTTTTATTATTTTTAAAAAAAACCATGAGAAATGACAGTCTGTTTGAGTTAGCTACTGATAATTTATTTTAAACTAAATTTTGTACGTGAAAAACTATTTAAAAAAGTGATGGATTTTCATCAGCCAATTTTGGAATGTGAAGTTCTGTGCCGGTTTCTTTATTTAATTTTTCGATGAAATAGGCCGAAAGCAGTGGCGACGCTTTCTCAATATTTTGATGAACAAAGAAATAAAAACTTTCTAAACCTTCCTTTTTCCACAGTTTTACTCTTTCAATCCAGTTGTCTAAACGGTCGTAATCACTTTTATGATTAGCTCCAACATATCTTACGAAAGCTGTTTTAGTCGTTAATCTCATATGAAGCAAATCTCTTCTCCCAGCAGTATCTACAATAATATTGGTGATATTATTTTCTTCAAAAAGTGCCATTGTTAGGTTAAAAATCTCTTCATCCGCAAACCATTCCTCGTTTCTTAATTCCACGGCAAGCGGCACTTCTTTTGGCCAATTTTTTATAAATTCTTCAAGCCTTTCGTAATCTTTTGGTTTAAAATTATCGTGAAGTTGTAAGAAAACCATTCCCAGTTTTTCATCAAATTTTAAAACCGACGTTGCAAAATGAGTCACGACATCCGTAATATTTAATAAACGGCGATAATGTGAAACTGTGTTGGTGATTTTTGGAAAAAATTTAAAATCGGCAGGAGTTTTATCTTTCCATGTTAAAATTTGATCTGGCGAAGGCAAACTGTAAAAAGTAGCATTCAGCTCAATGGAATTAAATTGCGTGGCGTAATAAGTCAATTCATCCTTCGTCCCTTTTGGATAAAATCCTTTCAGATCAGTTTTGTTCCATTTGGCGCAACCCACGAAAGCATGAAATTTTTTAGATTTATTTTCCTTTAAAATTTCTTTGGTTCTTAGATGGTCTTTTGGCAGCGTAAAATCAATTTCTGAAGGATCTGGGACTTGTCCGAATTTCATTTTTATTCAGGTTTTAGGTGGTAGAAATTAGGTTTTAGTAAAAAAAATTAATTAAAATTTACTACAATCCACAGCAAAATCAAAACTTTGATTTTCATTATTAGTTGTAGTAATTGGCTGAATTAATTTACGTTCTAAACTATAATTTCCATTTACAAAATAAGAAAATTTCAAAAACATTTTGGCGGACGGTTTCGCTAATAAACTTAAAGAAATCATTCCATTTTTGTCAACAGCGACATTGTTAAAAGTTCCGCTATCTTCACTTAACATTGTGGCAACAAGCAAAGGCGGATTACTACAATTTGTTATATTTAAGTTGAAATTTACAGAAATTGGTTTCCAAGCGTTTATGTCTCTTGTATTATTTTTTCCTTGTTCGACTGTTTTTATATTATTTTCTATAATGTATCCATTTGCATTTTCAGCAGTTACAAAATAACCGTATTCATTTTTTGTACTATCAATTATATAATCGAAATCAAAATGATATGATCCATCTTGAGCGCTTACAGTAGATTGAATATCTTCAATTTTGTAACAACTTAAAAAATTACAAATACCTCGGTATTGACGTTGAAGTTTAACCCGGTAATTTGGAACTGGAATATTTCTTTGAAAATCATAAACTTTTCCAGATACCAAACTGGGAATTTTATTGGGATCATTCGCTACAGAATTGCTTTCGGTTCGGCACGAAAACAAGGCGAATAATAAAAAAATGCTAAAGAGATGTCTCATCTTTTTTTTTCCAAATTTAAGATTTAATATTTAATAAAAAATTGATTCAAATCAAGAAACAAAAAAAGCCGCAGAAAAATTTCTGCGGCTTACTTTATACTTTTTACATTATACTTTGAACTTCAAACCTACGCCTCACACGCACTGCAACTTACAAAATTTACCATCATTTCCTTAGAAACCGAAGAACTTCTTTGGTAATACAACGTTTTTACGCCTTTTTTCCAGGCTTCTATGTAAAGATAATTCACGTCTTTTATCGGCATTGTGGCAGGGATATTTAAATTCAAACTTTGTGCCTGATCAATGTATTGCTGTCTTTGCGCCGCTTGCGAAATCACTTCCATTGGCGAAATTTCTTTAAAGGTTTTAAAAACCAATTTCTCTTCGTCCGTCAATTCCGCTAAATGCTGCACGGAACCATGGTTCAGCATAATGGTGCGCCACGTTTCTTCATTATCTAGACCTTTTGCTTGAAGTAATTTTGCCAGATATTTATTCTTGCGCATAAAATTACCTTTCGCCAAACCGGCTTTGTAATAATTTGACGCAAAAGGCTCAATTCCCGGGGATGTTTGGCCTAAAATTGCCGAGCTAGAAGTTGTCGGTGCAATTGCCATTACGGTTGTATTACGCATGCCGTAACCTTTTAGGATTTCTGGTTCGCCGTAGATGTGCGCCAATTCTCGGCTCGCAATATCGGCTTCCGAACGGATATGTTTAAAGGCTCTTGCATTAAATTGCGTCGCTTCAAAACTTTCAAACGGAATATTATTTTTCTGCAAATAAGAATGGTAACCCAAAACGCCCAAACCTAAAGCACGGTGACGCAAAGCAAAAGTCCGCGCACCATTTAAGTAATAATTACCTTCTGTTTTCTCAATAAATTCGGATAAAACGGCATCTAAGAAGTAGATAGCCAATTGTACCGCGTTCGTGTCTTTCCATTCATCATATAATTCCAGATTCATGGAAGATAAACAGCAGATAAAAGATTCATCCTCTGTGGAAGGCAACATTATTTCCGAGCAAAGATTACTCGCATTCACCATTAATCCTAGATCTTTATAAACTTGCGGCTTGTTTCGGTTCACATTATCTGAAAACAAAATATAAGGCAAACCTTTTTGTTGGCGGCTTTCCAAAACGCGCGCCCAGATTTTCCGTTTGTCTATATCGCCGTTGATCATGTCGTTCATCCAATAATCTGGCACACAAATTCCAGTGAACAAATTCTGAATCGGGCTTCCAATATCTTTGATCGACAAAAATTCTTCAATATCGCCGTGGTCAATATCCAGATATGCCGCAAAAGCGCCTCTACGAACGCCACCTTGCGAAACCACGTCCATCGCCGTGTCGTATAATTTCATAAAAGAAACCGCGCCGGAAGATTTTCCGTTGTCCGTCACCGCCGTTCCTCTATTTCTTAATTCGCCAAAATAGCCCGAAGTGCCGCCACCAATTTTTGTCTGCATAATTACTTCGCCCAATTTGTGCGTAATTCCTTCAATATTATCGGGAATATGAACGTTAAAACACGAAATCGGCAAACCGCGCTCAGTTCCCATATTTGCCCAAACTGGCGAGGAAAAACTGATCCAGCCTTTTCTGATCATCTCTTCAAAAGCAGGTTGCAATTCAGGTTTGTAAAGTCTTTTTGCCGCTGCACCTGTAATTCTTAAAATCGCGCCGTCAACGGTTTCGCCTTTCAGCAAATAGCCGCGGTTCAGCATTTGCTCCGACTCTTCGTTCAGCCACCAAATTTCCTTTTTTTCTTCCATAATATATTTTTTGTCATTGCTATCATTGCGAGGAACGAAGCAATACGTTGTTCTTATAATTGTCTTTATTTGTAGCAGAAAGTTTCCGCTTCTTTTCACTTGTCTTCCCGCTTTCCACTATATCTTTTTGTTTTTTTAAAAAAACTAAAAAGGATGCCGTTCCAATCGGGGCTAGAAAGTCTAGTTTTTTTTTAGAAGATTTACTCTTTTGAAATCATAGACTAAGACTAAATTTCAGCAATCTTTATGAATATTTTTTATTTTGCACTATTTTTTATTCCTCTATTAATTTCATCAATAAGTTCCTTTTCACTTTTATTTTTAAATGTTTTTGGATCAAATTGTGAAATGTATTTTTCATCATATTTGTATTTTTGCCACATCAATCTATTTTTGATACTCATAAAATTTGATACTGAAAAAATTACTGAAAAAATCATTAGGAAATACCCAAGATATTTCAACCAATTGTCATGATTTTCCTTTAAATAAAAACCCAAATAAAATATTGCAATCCATACAATAAACCACAATGTAAAATTTAACCAATATTTTGCTGAAGACCAATCGTACATTGGAGAATAACGCATTTTCATTTTTTAATTATTTTCTATTTCTTTTCAAACTTCATGGTTTTTAAAAACATATGAGGTTTAATACTGCCATTTATTTCTTCTTTTTTAACCTTCTTTTATCATTCCGTAGGAATCTCAGCACTGAGATTCCTACGGAATGATAAAAGAAAATTTTAAAACTTTATTTTTATTTTCAAACTTGCTATTATCAAAAACTTGCGCCCCGACTTGAGTGGAAATCCTTTTTTTTGCATTTGAAAAAAAAGATTGAATCAATTCTTATTTATTTTTTAATTTGAATCATCGAAACTCATTCTTCGTTTTGGGAACGGAAGGCGGAAAAAGGCGCCCAAAATATTTTGAAAAATTTTATTTTCTTGATTCTTGGCTCTTTAATCTTACTTAAAACAAATCGTTCGCCGTAATACTTTTATCGTGTTTTGTATAATCTGTCGGTCTTTTAGCAAAGAAATCATCCATAGAATTGGCGAAAACTTCTTCTTCAAACCACATCATTGGACGGTATTGTGCAGGTGAAATATTGTAAAGTGGTTTCATTCCAATTTTTTTCAAACTGTCGTCTACGCGGTATTTCATGAAATTGTAAAGATCTTCTTTTGAGATATTATCAATTTCGCCCATTTCAAAAATCCAGTCCAATAATTTTGCTTCCAATTCTACCGACTGATCTACCAACGTATAAATATCTTCAATATCAGAATCCGTCAATAGATCTGGCTGTTCCTGGCGGATTTTATTAATTAAATAAATTCCTGCATTCGCATGGATTTGCTCATCAACTGACGTCCAACCAATTACGTTTGAGACGTTTTTCAGATAACCTTTGAATCGTGTAAATGATAAAATAATCGCAAACTGACTGAAAAGCGAGACGTTTTCAATTAAAATACTGAAAAGTAAAAGCGAAGACACATATTCTTTTGGCGTGGTAGAATTAGAATGTTTTAAAACATTTCCCAAGAAAGCGATGCGTTCTTTTACAGCGGGAACTTCTACTACAGATGTAAAATCTTCATTATAACCCAATACTTCCAAAAGTCTGGAATAGGCTTCACTGTGGCGAAATTCACATTCTGCAAAGGTAGAACCCAAACCATTAAATTCCGGTTTTGGCAAATGGCTGTAAAGATTTCCCCAAAAAGTTTTTACGGAAACTTCAATTTGAGCGATCGCCAAAAGTGAATTTTTGATCGCATTTCTTTCTTTTGGTTCCAGTTGAGAATGGAAATCCTGGATATCGGCTGTAAAATCTACTTCGGAATGTACCCAAAAAGATTTATTGATCGCGTCTGTAAATTGAGTAACTTCTGGATACTCGAATGGCTTGTAACTAACTCTTTTATCGAAAATGCCCATAGTAAAAGTTTTTTTTTAATAGAATAATATTTAAATATTTTCAAAAAAACCTAGGAATCTGAGCATCAATATATTAAATAAATAAAAATAGAGAATTTGCAAATTATTGTTTTTTTGAAGTCGTGCTTACAAAAGTAGAAATTGAAACCCGAAATTAAAAATGAAAAAGGCGCGAAAATGTTAAAATTTTGATTTTTAAGTCGAAAAGTTTTCCACAATCACACAGACTTCTTACTATCAGAAGGTTATAACCCAAAGTGCTGGTGAAAAGGACTTTGATGAATAAATAAACTAAACAATTTACGATATACCAAATATTTAAAGGCTTTTAAAACTAAACAAGATCATCTTAAATTGTGCTTTCAGAAAGTGTAACAATTTTCTAGAATCACCTACCAATTAAAAAACAAAAATTCCACTTAATGTTAGTAATTAAAGACCTCAACAAATCTTACGACACGGGCAAAAGTAAACTGCACGTTTTGAAGGGGATTAATCTCAGTATTGACGAAGGAGAATTTGTTTCAATTATGGGGTCGTCCGGAAGTGGAAAATCAACACTTCTTAATATTATTGGGATATTGGATGAGAAAGATTCCGGCACTTATGAGCTTGACGGTTTTCCCATCGAAGATTTAACAGAAATAAAAGCCGCAGAATATAGGAGTAAATTTTTAGGATTTATTTTTCAATCTTTTAATTTAATTGGTTACAAAAATGCTTTAGAAAATGTGGCACTTCCACTTTACTATCAAAATATTCCAAGAAAAGAGCGAAATATTCGTGCAATGGAATATCTGGAAAAAGTAGGTCTGGCGCAATGGGCAACGCATTTACCTAATGAACTTTCTGGTGGACAAAAGCAAAGAGTTGCGATTGCAAGAGCATTAATTTCAGATCCAAAGGTAATCCTTGCAGATGAGCCAACAGGTGCATTAGACTCGCAAACTACCTATGACATCATGAAACTTTTACAGGAAATTAACAATGGTGGAAAAACAATTATTGTGGTAACGCACGAACCAGATGTTGCAGCACAAACGAAAAGAAATGTGATTTTGAAAGATGGCGTTATAGAAAGTGATAAATTTATCAACCAAAAAGTTTTAGTTTAAATGTTTGATATTGACCGCTGGAGAGAAATTTTTGAATCTATTCGCAGCAATGTTTTGCGGACGATTCTTTCGGGCTTTACCGTGGCGCTAGGACTGTTTATTTTCATCGTACTTTTTGGTATTGGAAATGGTTTAAAAAATGCTTTTACAGAAGGTTTCGCACGTAACGCCACGAATCTTATTTCAATTTTTACCGGAAAAACAACGATCGCTTTTGATGGTCTGCAATCTAACAGACAGGTGCCACTTCAAAATAAGGATTATGAAAATATTATAAAATCCAATCCTGAAAATATAGAATATTCTTCACCAAATTATAACTCAAATATGGTTGTAAAATATGGAAAAGAAAGTGGATCCTATCAAATAATGGGCGCAGATCAGGAAGCGAAATTCATCTCACAGCAGCAAATAATAGATGGGCGCTACATCAATAACCGTGATCTGGATCTAAAACAAAATGTCGCGGTAATTGGCCGAATGGTCCAGCGTGATATGATAAAAAATGGAAGTCCTGTGGGGAAAGACCTGAGTTTAAATGGCACTGTGTTTAAGGTTATTGGTGTGTTTTCTGATGATGGTGGGGATTTTGATGAGAGAAAAATCGTTGTTCCGCTTTCCACTTTGCAGCAATTGAAAAAAGGTTCTGATACAATAAGCCAGATTTCCTTAACCTACAATCTAAAATTATCTCCCGACCAAGCGATTGCTTACAGTGATAAACTCGAAAAAGATTTGAAAAAAAGTCTGAAAGTTTCACCTGATGATCAAAATGCAGTACGGGTCAATAATAATGCAAAAAACCTCCAAAACACCTTTCAGTTTTTATTGATCATTACGATTATTGTTGGCTTTATTGGTCTTGGAACTTTATTAGCAGGGATTATCGGCATTAGTAATATTATGGTTTATATTGTGAAAGAACGCACGAAAGAAATAGGTGTAAGAAAAGCAATCGGTGCAAAACCAAGTGCAATTGTCGGCCTAATTATTCAGGAAAGTGTTGTTATTACTGTTATTTCCGGAATAATTGGCGTCGGTTTAGGAGTTTTGACTTTATTTTTGATCGGTGATAGTTTAGAAAAATATTTTATAAAAGATCCATCGGTTGGTTGGGGATTGATTATTGTAGCTTTCGTTTGCCTGGTGATTGCAGGACTGATCGCAGGGTTTGTACCAGCATTTAGAGCGAGCAGAATAAAACCGATTGAAGCATTGAGAAGCGAGTAAATTGAGATAAATAGAGTCAAGAACCAAGAATCAAGATTAAAAAACACGAATTAAATCTTGATTCTTGGCTCTCAAATCTTGACTCTAAAATTAAAAGAAATGAACATCATATTTAAAATAGACACGTGGCAAGAAATTTATCATTCTTTAAGGAATAATAAACTTCGAACTTTTCTCACCATGATTGGTGTTGGATGGGGTATGTTTCTATTTGTGGCACTTTTAGGCGCAGCAAAAGGTATGGAAAATGGTTTCGATAAGGCTTTTGCGGGAACTGCTACCAATTCTATATTTCTCTGGGCGCAAAACACAACAATTCCTTTTAACGGCTTTCCTAAAGGCAGAAAGATAGATCTGCACCTACCAGACATTCAGGTTTTAGAAAAAAAGATCCCTGAAATCGCGTTTATCTCTCCACAGACTTCACGTGGTAACTTTGGCAGCCCAGGCGTGCTATTTTCGAAAGATGGCAAAAATGAAACCTACACTTTAAATGGAGATTATCCCATCGGCAATAAAATTTCTCAAAAAACATTAATTTTTGGTCGCTATTTAAATAACGCAGATATCAACGGCAACAAAAATGTAATTGTCATAGGTGAAGAAATTTATAAAAACTTCTTCAATGCTAAAAAAAATGAAAATCCTCTAGGCAAATCTGTTACAGTAAAAGGAATTTTCTTTAATGTTATTGGCGTTTTTCGCGTGCAGAGACAAGGCGGGATCAGCAGTGACAATTCTGCTTACATTCCATTTACGACATTTACCAAAATGTATAATGACGGGGACAAAGTAGGCTATTTTGCTATTGTTGGTAAAGATAATGCTGATATTGGAGTTTTAGAAAACACAGTGAAAGACGAACTTAAGAAAAAATATAACATTTCGCCCGACGATACGAATGCGTTTGGAAGTTTTAATTTCGCAAAGTTATTCGGAAAATTAACGGGTTTTCTTACCGGCATGCAGTTATTAACGATTGTTGTAGGAACCCTAACGATTTTAGCAGGCGTTATCGCTATCTCCAATATTTTACTAATTACTGTAAAAGAAAGAACAAAGGAAATCGGAATTCGGCGCGCTTTGGGTGCAAAACCTGCGGAGGTTCGAAACCAGATTTTATTGGAAAGCGTCGTCATTACAATAACGTCGGGACTTTTGGGATTTATTTTCGGCATTTTACTTTTAATGCTGCTTAACACATTGACGGAAGGACAAGACAAATTTCCATTTTATAATCCAACAGTTAATTATGGAGAAGTTTTCGCCGCGATGGGCGTGATGGTTTTCCTAGGTCTTATCATAGGGATGATTCCTGCACAAAGAGCCGTTAAGATCCGACCAATTGAAGCTTTAAGAACAGAATAAAAAATTAAAAAACTATAGAATTAGAGATATGGAAAAGAAAAAATTCACCGCAAAAAAAATTATTTACATCATATTGGGTGTGTTCTTTTTACTGCTTTTAATATTGGGAATTCGTTATTTAATAAATTCTAACGCCTCAAAAAAGGACCAGTTTCTAACCAAGACCGCTTTCGTTCAAAATATGGATGATAAAGTTTTAGCAACAGGAACGATTGTCCCACGGGAAGAAATTGAAATCAAACCAAACGTTGCAGGGATTATTGATAAAATTCTGGTAAAAGAAGGTGACAAAGTAACTGAAGGTCAACTTATTGCTATTATTAAAATTATTCCAAATCTTTCTCAGGTAAATGATGCGCAGCAACAGATACAAAATTCCCAGTTGCAGATCAGCAATTCAAAAATGAATATAGAAAATCAGCAGAAACAGTTTGCAATGCAGCAAAAACTTTTTTCTCAAGGCGTGATTTCTAAACAGGAATATATTACATCACAACAGCAGTTGACTTCCACGCAACAGGCTTATAAAAACGCAGTTCAACAGCTTAATACGGCGCAAAAACAATTGCAGATCGTAAAAACTGGTGCAACGCCAGAGTTGAAAGGTTTGGCAAGCACGCAGGTTCGCTCAAAAGTAGCGGGAACAGTTTTAGAAGTTCCTGTAAAAGTCGGAAGCCAGGTAATTGAAGCGAATTCATTTAATGCAGGAACCACAATCTGTTCCATTGCAGATCTTAATTCTTTACAGTTTAAAGGTACAATCGATGAAGCACAAGCCGGAAAATTAAAAGAGGGAATGCCGATGAACATTGTTATTGGAGCATTACAAAGTAAAACTTTTCCCGGAAAAGTGACCATGATTGCACCAAAGGGAAATACAGATAACGGGACAATCAAATTCCCGATTGAAGGTGATGTTTACAATGAAACTGACGAATATATCCGTGCTGGATTTTCCGCAAACGGTGAAATTATTTTAAGTTCTCAAAAAAATGCACTGCTTTTAGATGAAGCGTTAATACAATATGAAAAGGTAAAAGGAAAGGATAAACCCTTTGTAGAAGCTAAGCAGGCAGATGGAAGTTTTAAAAAGGTCCACGTGAAATTGGGCGCTTCAGACGGAATCAATGTTCAGATTCTTTCGGGAATTACAAAAAAAAATCAGATAAAAGTCTGGAATCCTTCAGATAAAGATAAAGATGCTTTAAAAGAGCAGCAAAATAAATAATTAAAATCATTTATAAATACAAAAGACGAACTTAGGTTCGTCTTTTGTATTTATAGCATGCAGAATCATAAATTAAAATATAAATATGAAATTTAATATAAAAATAAATTCAGCCTCAACCATTGAAGAGATTGAAAATTATTGGAAAAATGAAGATTATGTAAATCTTTTGGAACTTTTCAGTTTCCCGGAAGCCAATAGTGTTATACCGGAAAATTTAAAAGAAATGCTTTTTATGGCAATCACGGATTTTGAACCAAATGAAGCTGCAAAAATAGTTCTTACTTACAAATTATCTGAGCAATTGAACGAAGGACAAATTCACCAGATATCAAATGATATGTTGCTCGATAAAATCTGTGAAGAATATCCTGAAATTGATTTACATTATGATTTATTTAATATCAACCAACTTTTATTTAAAGCATTTAACGGAAAATTCCCAAATGCTAAAGCCACAAAAGTTAATTTCTTTATGAGATCGATGGATGATTTTGCAGATGATATCACAAAAGAAATTATTTTAAAATCTTTAAATATGGGACTGTCTGACAGTAATCTTATCAAAAGACTATTTACAGAAAAAATGGTAAATGACGAAGAATTTCTGGAAGCAAAGGATATTTTGTGGAAATTAGAAAAAAAAGAAGATCATAACTTCATCTTAATAACTTCAGAATATTGGTTAAATAAAGATGAAATAATAATTTCAGAATTTGAAGGTGAGTGCCTATTGGCAGAAAACGACAATGAAAACTAAAATTTAAATTAGAAGATATCTCATCTTGTAAACGTTAAAATTTAAAATAAAAAAAACGGCTTCAATCAAGAAGCCGTTTTTTTTATTTTACAAGAAATCTATGTTGATTGTTTGGTTGCTAAAGCATAAACTACTAAACCGAAACCGATTTTGTTAACTGCATCAGCAAGGTTATAAGCGACATCTACGCTTCCTGAACCTAAGATACTTGTGTACCATCCCTGAGTTCCAAGCATATATCCTAATGGATAGATTGCCCAACCTACAAGCACGAACCAGCATAAAATTTTATGTGATGCTAAAACGTCTCCTCCCGCTGCTTTGGCTAATTTAGCTGCGCCCCCAAACCAAATCTCATACACAATGATGAAATAAAATGCTCCGGAAATTGCGCCCCAAAGTGCTGCCTGACCGCTGAAAATAGTTTCTCCTAAATAACCAGTTACTAACATTCCTAAAGAAAGTAAAACCAGCTTAACAAGCAAACCTGTTTTTGCACCGGCTACCTTTAAGATTAAATAGAATTCAACGCACATTAATGGAACAGTTAATACCCAATCCACATAACGGAAAAAAGTTGGCGACTCATGTACATCAACCCAATATTGCTTCATGTAGAAATAATGGACTGCGGCGATGAAAGTAATCAGACCAGAAATTAGAACTGACGTACGCCATTTCTTATCAAACTGGTTAAGAGATAAAAAGAAAAATGCAGATGCAGCCATCATAGCCATGCAGCCTACGAAAAATGTAAACCCAACGTAGTCGTCAGAGGCCATTTTCACCATTGTTGTTGATAATAAAGTTAAAGTTTGCATAAAATTTTATAGTTTTAATTAATTAATTGAATCAAATTTAGATAAATTTTTTATTAAAAGTAAGAATTAAGTAAAGTATTTTACTATTATTTTAAATGTTTTTTCATTTAATGTTTTTATCTTTACTAAATCATGGATAAAAACTTTAAAATAGTGATCAGTTTTTTTTGTATTTGGCTCACTCATTACTTTTCGAACGAAGTTCAGTTTATAAGTGCATTTATTTTAATTTTAAGTTTTGGAATTTTACATGGTGCCAACGATCTTTTATTACTAAATAAAATTAAAAACAAAGAAAAAAATTTGATAACGGTACCATCCTTATTTCGGTATGTTTTAGTTGTTTTACTAACTGTAACTGTTTTTTATTTCCTTCCCCAAATTGCACTATTTTTATTTATTATAATCAGTGCCTTTCACTTTGGTGAACAACACTGGATGAAAAAACTAAGTCTCGACAATAGTTTTGTTAAAAAAACTTTTGTATTTTTTTTCGGATTTTTTATTCTCTTTTTACTTTTCCTCTTTCATCAGATGGAAGTCTCAGATATCGTCTTTAGGATAACAAATTTTAAAATTTTGAAACAATTTATAGAAATTCCATTTTATGTTTCAAGTTTATTTTTACTCGCACTTGCGGTTTACTTATATTTCAATGACTTTAGATTCAAAGCAAAAGTGATCTTAGAGATCTTTTATATCATTGTTTTAGCTATAATCTTTAAAACTGCTACTCTACTTTGGGGATTTGCTATTTACTTCATATTCTGGCATAGTATTCCTTCTATCATTGATCAAGTGACTTATTTATATGGCAGTTGGAATCGTTTTAATTTTATAAAATACTGCAAATCGGCATTTTGGTTTTGGATGATCTCTATATTTGGCATTGCCATATTATATTTTATTTTTAAAGATGAAAAGCTTTTTGAAGCCATGTTCTTTGCCTTTTTAGCGGCTATTACTGTTCCCCACGTTTGGGTAATTATCTTAATGTTTGACAAGAAAAAGGAAAATAAAATTTTAAAAAGGTGATGTTATAATTTAAAAAATTCAATATTTAGATTAAGAGCTTGAGTCTTAAAGATGTAAAACGCAACTAGCTGCGGAAATAATCTCTATCATCAAAATTACTTTAAGTGGAGCAAGGCAAAGAAGTTAGCGTGAATATCATCTTAGATTTGGATGATTCTAAAAATGCAATCATAAAAAAAATAAGTTCACTCATTATAATTTTCTTTTATTAATTAAGTAAATTTAATAAAAATAATTAAACGAATAGATAAAATTATTAATTATTTATTAATGTTAGTGATTATCATTTCAAAAGTTAATTTTTTTTTAAAAAAATCAATAATCTGGAAAGCTACAAAACCGCAGTAGGTTCAATTGATAAGAGCGTTCTATTTTTTAAAATCTATTTCTAAAAATATTTTGCGCCCCGACTTCAGTGGAAATCCTTTTTGCGAGGAGGAACGACGAACAAAAAGATTGGGAACGGAAGACGGATAAAGGCGCCCAAAAAATTAAAATAAAATAATAATCCTAAAACTAAATTCTTATTTTTACCAAATGATCTCAAAAAGCACCATCGATAAAATATTTTCTACTATTAGAGTTGAAGAAATTATTGGTGAGTATGTGCAACTGAAACGTGCAGGTTCTAATTTTAAAGGTTTAAGTCCTTTTCATGATGAGAAAACTGCGAGTTTCGTCGTTTCGCCAAGCAAGCAAATTTGGAAAGATTTCTCTTCCGGAAAAGGCGGCACTGCCATTTCTTTTTTAATGGAAATTGAGCAATTTACTTATCCCGAAGCACTTCGGCACGCCGCAAAAAAATACGGAATCGAAGTAGAAGAAGATATAAAAGAATACACCGAAGAAGAAAAACAATCGCAAACTGACCGCGAACTGCTTTATAAAATTCATGAAGTTGCTAATAATTTCTACCAAGAGCAAATGCGGGAAACGGAAGAAGGGCAGATTATTGGTTTGGCTTACTTTAAAGAAAGGGAATTGCGGGATGATATTATTAAAAAATTTCAACTTGGTTATTCGCCGGAGCAACGTGATGCTTTTACAGAATATGCTTTAGATAAAGGCTATAACTCCGAAATTTTAGAAAAATCCGGCCTTTCGATTTTTCCGGAATATGCGGAAAAAGGCGTCGACAGATTTCGGGAACGTGTGATGTTTCCGATTCTTAGTTTTTCGGGACGGGTTTTGGGTTTCGGCGCCAGAATTTTAAAAAATAATGTGAAAGCAGCGAAATATCTCAATTCGCCGGAGACAGAAATTTACCATAAATCTAAAGTTCTCTACGGTTTAAGTCAAAGTAAACAGGCGATTTCCAAAGAAAATCTCTGCCTTTTGACGGAAGGTTATATGGACGTAATCGCGCTGCATCAAGTTGGAATTGAAAACGTGGTTGCAAGTTCTGGAACGGCGTTAACGACAGACCAAATTAAATTAATTAAAAGACTCACCGAAAATGTTACCATTTTATTTGATGGCGACGCAGCGGGAATAAAAGCGAGTTTCAGAAGCATCGATTTGCTTTTGGCGGAAGGAATGAACATTCGTGTTTTGCTTTTCCCAGATGGCGATGATCCGGATTCTTTTTCCAGAAAACACCCGAAGGAATTTGTTGAGAATTTCATTAAAACCGAGGCCAAAGATTTCATTAATTTTAAAGCAGAGGTTCTTTTAAAAGAAGCCGATAATGATCCTGTAAAAAAAGCGGAAGCAATTCGTGACATTGTAAAGTCGGTTGCTTTTGTCCAAAATACACTTAATCAGGAAATTTATATTAAAGAAGTTTCCACAAAATTTCATATTACAGAGCAAAGTTTATTTAATGAACTGAGTTTACAAAAGCAACTTAAAAGTAAAGAATTTTCGCCGCAAAGAGAACCTTCAAAACCTGAACTTCAGAAATTAGAAAAAGTTACCGATTATGTTGCAATTAATCCGCTCTTTATTTTAGAGGAAAAATTGATTGAGTTGATGCTAAAATACGGCGATCAAATTTTAGAAAAAGAAAGAGATTTAGAGGAAAATGAAGTCAAAGATAAAGCAGAAGTTACAGCGGAAATTAAAAAAGAAAAATATCAGGTAACGGTTATTGAAGAGATTATCAATCATTTAGAAGAAGATAATTATGAAATTCAAATTGCTTTAAACCAGAAAATTGTAGATGATATTAAACTTGGTTTGGCAAATGAGGAAATTAGAAATGGTAATTTTTTCCTAACTTTAATGGACGAAGAAATCACATCAAAAGTGGCTTCTTCTCTAATGACAGTGCATGAACTAAGCAACTGGGAAAAACATAATATTTATTTTAAAAGAGAGGATGAATTGGTGCAAAATATAGTTCAAGACGTTATTTTTCGGCATAAAAGAGAATTTGTTTTAACTTTAATTAATGACACAAGAAAAAAATTAGAAAATTCAGAAGAAAATCTTGATGTGGAAGATTATAAAAAAATAATGCTTTTAACAAAATTAAAAAATCAAATAGACAGCGAACTCAACCGAATCCTCTGACAAAATGGCTAAATTTATTCAATAAAAAATTCTAAATTTAATTTATGATAAAACGAACGCTATTTCTATTTTTTTTCATTTTCAGTTTATTCGTTTTTGCACAAAATCAATTAAAACCTATTGAAGAATTATTAAATTCAAAAGATAATTATTGGGAAACAATTGTTTCTTGGTCGAAAAATTCTAAAAATAAAGTTGCAATTCTTCCAGCAAAATTAGATTCTGCAAAAGTTGCTTTATTCAAAACTCAAGTTTCAAATAATTCGACAATGGGAAGTGTTATTTTTAATTCGGGTGGAATTTTAATTGAAAATGGTTTAATAAGAATCCTTGGTTCAGGAAGTGCGAAATTGAAAAGAAATCTTCCTGAATGGAATAAAAATAAAAGTTTTGTAAATTATGGTGAAAAGCCAGATTTTATTTTGATTGCAGATGATGCAATTGGTGGTTTTTTTCTAATTAATGGCGGGAAATTTGGCGATGATTTAGGTAAAGTTTACTATTTTTCGCCAGATAGTTTGGAATTTGAACCTTTAAATTTAACTTACACAGATTTTGTTCAATTTTGTTTTAATGGGAATTTAGAAAAATTTTATAAAGATTTACTTTGGAAAAATTGGGAAAAAGAGGTTTCAAATTTATCCACTGATTCGGTTTTTAATTTTTATCCTTTCCTTTGGACAAAAGAAGGAAAAAATGTTAATAAAGATTTAAGAAAAATAGTTCCTATCGAAGAACAATATATTTTTAATATTGATAAAAGAAAAGAACTTGGTTTATAGAGTTTGAATGACAAAATGGCTAAATTTACAATTGGAATAAACTTTGAGAATTAGAATATACTAAAAAATAAAAATGAATATTAATAAAGAATTTAGAGATTTTTCTGTGAAACATATGGGAAACAGCGGAACAGCAACGGATAAATATATGGGAATGTACGGCGGTTACGGACCGACGAATCTGACGCCTTACATCATGGAAGAACGTCGGTTAAATGTCACTCAAATGGACGTTTTTTCCCGTTTAATGATGGATAGAATTATCTTTCTTGGAACCGGGATTGATGACCAAGTGGCGAATATTGTAACGGCACAATTGCTATTTTTAGAAAGTTCTGACGCTTCAAAAGATATTCAAATTTACATTAATTCACCTGGTGGAAGCGTTTACGCAGGATTAGGAATTTATGACACAATGCAAATCATTAAACCAGATGTTGCTACAATTTGTACCGGAATGGCGGCATCAATGGGCGCGGTTCTTTTGGTAGCTGGTGAAAAAGGAAAAAGATCTGCTTTGAAACATTCGCGTGTGATGATTCACCAGCCAAGTGGCGGCTCACAAGGTGTTGCGACGGATATGGAAATTAATTTACGCGAAATGCTGAAATTGAAAAAAGAGTTATACGATATTATCGCGCATCATTCTGGACAATCTTATGAATGGGTTGAAAAAAATTCTGAAAGAGATTATTGGATGAATTCGCCTGAAGCAAAGGAATTCGGTATGATTGATGAGGTTTTGGAACGTAAAGTTGACAAAAAAGGTTCAAAAGATAAAAAGTAGATTACTGCTTTTGTTTAAAAATTAAAGACGCTTATTGAAGCGTCTTTTTTTTATTTCTCGTTTAAAAATTCTGAAATTAATTGACTGATTTCTATTTTCGCCACATCTAAATTATCATTCACCACAATTTTATCAAACTGATTTTGAAAACCTAATTCTTCTGTTGCTTTTGCTACGCGAATTTTTACCGTTTTTGCATCATCAATTCCGCGCTTTGTCAAACGATTTTCCAATTCCTGAACTGAAGGCGGCATGATGAAAATTGAAAGTGCTCTTTCACCGAAATATTTTTTTAAAGTGACGCCACCTTTCACATCGACATCAAAAATAACAATTTTGTTATTTTTCCAATTATTTTCAACTTCAGATTTTAAAGTACCATAAAATTTATCTTTGTAAACTTCCTCAAATTCTACAAATTCACGAGCAAAAATTCTAGTTTTAAACTCATCCGGCGAAATAAAATAATAATCTGTTTCGTGTACTTCTTCACCTCGTGGCGCTCTTGTCGTGCAAGATATAGAAAATGCCAAATTAGAAAACTGGCTGATCGCATATTTTACCAAAGTGGTTTTTCCACTTCCTGACGGCGCTGAAAATATGATAACTTTTTCCATTTATTAATTTAGATTTTAAATAAAAATTTAAAGCACATTTAACGTTTGTTCTTTAATCTTTTCTAAATCATCTTTCATTTCTACCACCAATCTTTGTATTTCACTATGGTTGGCTTTTGAACCTAAAGTATTAATTTCCCGGCCAATTTCTTGTCCGATAAAGCCAAGTTTTTTTCCGTTTGCATCTTCATTCATCACTTCAAGATAATATTTCAGATGTTGAGCCAGTCTCACTTTTTCCTCAGTAATATCCAATTTTTCCGAGTAATAGGCCATTTCCTGATAAAATCTTGTTTCGTCAATATTTTCAAATTCCGACAAAGTTTTTTTGTAACGTTCTTTCACCGCGTCTAAACGTTCTTCTTCGTAAGGAACCACTTTTATCAAATTTTCTTCAATACTGAGAATGTTTTTCGTTAATTCTTGCTCTAAAATTTTACCTTCAGTTGTTCGGAATTCCTGGAAATTAAATACCGCTTTCGAAATTAATTCAAACAAAAATTTTAGCTCAACTTCACTAAAGTCGTCTTGTTTTGCCGAGATTGCTTCGGGCATTCTTACTGCCATTTTTAAATATTCAAAATACGGTGCATTTGGTGACGCTTCTTCTAACTGAGACATATAATTTTTTACCAGATCCTGATTAATTTTTACAGCAGAATTTTCGGCTTGGGATTCACAATTAATGTAGCAATCTACTTTGCCACGTATTAATTTGTCATTTAGAATTTTTCGGATCTCAAATTCTTTTTCTTTGTAGCGTAATGGAACTCTGATATTTAAATCAAAGGTTTTACTGTTTAAAGATTTAATTTCAACGGTCAATTTCTTACCTTCAAAATTCTCTTCTGCTCTGCCAAAGCCCGTCATGGATAAAATCATACATATATTTAAGTGACAAATATAATTATTTTGAATGATACAAATCGGTTCACTATTCACTGAATAATTTTAAATTTACGAAATGGAAAATCAACTTTTAATAAATACCATTAATTTCGTAAAATTAAAACTAAAAGACGCAGAAGCCGGCCACGATTGGTTTCACATAGAACGCGTCTGGAAATTGAGTAAAAAAATTTGCGAAAATGAAGGCGGCGATTTAGAAATCATACAGTTAAGCGCACTTTTGCACGATATTGCAGATCCAAAATTTCACAACGGCGACGAAGAATTGGCTTTACATATTTCCAGAGAATTTCTTGAAAGTCAAAATTTAGAAGAAGATAAAATACAAAAAGTTTTGTTTATCATTAAAAATATTTCCTTTAAAAACAGAAATGAGAAAGCTGAAATCTCGGCAGAAAATCCTGTTAAAGAATTACAAATTGTGCAAGATGCCGATCGTTTAGATGCTATCGGTGCTATTGGGATTGCACGCACTTTTAACTTTGGTGGTTTTAAAAATAATTTAATGTACGACCCAGCGATTTTACCAAAATTAAACATGAGCAAAGAAGAATACAAAAAATCTAACGGCACCACTTTCAATCACTTTTATGAAAAATTATTACTTTTAAAAGATTTAATGAATACGGAAACAGCAAAAACAATAGCCCATAAAAGACACGATTTTATGCAAAATTTCTTAGACGAATTTCTTGAAGAATGGGAAGTGAAAATTTAAACTTCGATATATTTGTATTATAATTATTTAAAAAATGACATTTAACATAGATAAATTAGAAGACTGGGAAACAGTTGTTGCGGATATTTTACCACAATTAAATCATTCAGTTTTAACATTAAAAGGAAATCTCGGTGCCGGAAAAACAACTTTTACCCAATATTTATTGAAAAGTTTGGGAAGCACTGATGAAGTGAATTCACCAACCTATTCTATTGTAAATGAATACGATACACCAAAGGGAAAAGTTTTTCATTTTGATCTTTACCGATTAAAAAATTTAGAAGAAGTTTATGACATTGGTATTGAAGAATATCTGGAAAGCGCTTATCTATCAATTATTGAATGGCCAGAGATTTACGCCGAGGATTTGGCTGATTTTCCACACCACGAAATGAGAATAGAAACTAATGGTTTAACCCGAGAAATACTTTTTAAATAATCTATCTTTGCACTCTACTAAAAACACCAAAATAGTATGAGTAATCCTGTTAATATATTTACACCTTTCACAGAAGAAGATTTAATGCCGCAAGAAGAAAAACTTGAAGTGGTGAAAAAAAGTAAAAAATTCAGTATTGGAATTCCTAAAGAAACCTGTCTGAATGAACGTAGAACATGTATAACACCAGATGCCGTGCAAGTTTTAGTAAATAACGGCCATCACATTATTATAGAAGCCGGCGCGGGACAAGGTTCTTTTTTTACAGATTTGCAATATTCCGATTCTGGTGCAAAAATCACCGAGAGTTCTGAAGAAGCCTTTGCGCAAGATTTAGTTTTAAAAATAAATCCACCCACTACTGAGGAAATTGAGTTTTTAAAATGCGGAAGTTATCTAATTTCTGCACTTCAAATTAACCTTAGAGATCAGGACTATTTTAAAAAACTGGGTGAAAAAAAAATAAATGCAATTGCTTTTGAATTTATTTCTGATGAATATAAGCAACTTTCTTTAGTTCGTTTGATTGGAGAAATTGCCGGAAACATCGCTATACTCTATTCTTCAGAACTTTTAGCCCTGTCAAATGGTTTAATGTTGGGTGGGATCACGGGAGTTCGTCCCACAGAAGTTGTCATTATCGGTGCTGGAATTGTAGGGGAATTTGCGACAAAAGCCGCGGTTGGCCTGGGAGCAAGTGTTAAAATTTTTGATAATTCTCTATCTAAACTTCGCCGAATTCACTCATTAGTCGATAGCCGTGTTCCAACTTCAATCATTGATCCGAAAGAATTGGCAAAATGTCTTCGTCGTGCAGATGTCGTAATTGGTGCTTTTTCTAAATGGAGCAACGTTCCAATTGTGACGGAAGAAATGGTGCAAAACATGAAAAAAGGCAGCGTCATCATTGATGTGACGATTGATAATGGTAAAGTAATTGAAACGTCAGAATTGACTGATATGGAAGATCCATACATTATAAAACACGGCGTTATTCATTGTGGTTTACCAAATTTAACTTCAAAAATGCCGCGCACAACGAGTAAAGCAATCAGTAATTTTTTCTTAAGTTATCTTTTAAACTATGATGACGAGGGCGGTTTTGAAAACATGCTTGTCCGTAGAAATGAAATGAAAGACAGCCTTTATATGTACAAAGGGCGGCACACAAAAAAAATGATTTGTGAGCGATTTAATCTCACTTACCACGATATTAATCTTTTAATTTTCTAAATGAAGAAATTTAAATTTTATATGATCGGTTTTGTTCCGGGGATTTTATTTGTCATTTTTATTTTTGGTAAAAAAGACGCGAGTTGCTCTTACTTCCCTAGTGCGCGCGTAAAAGCGGAAACTTTAACTAAAACTTTTCAGTTCACGCCAGATTTTAAACAAGAATTGGGAGCACAAAAATTAAATGAAAAATTTTTACGTGACAGTATTTTTGAAAAAGGAAAAATAGATTTTGATCGTAGTAATGCACAAGAAAAACCTTGTCCGCACTATTTAATTTTATATCCTACAAAAAATCCGAAATACGAAATTGAGTTTGATAAATGTTTGGAAACATCTTCTTTTACAAGTTTGAAGACGCTTAGATAAAACTACAATTTACGAAGTCTTTAAGTTGTCAAACTCTCGATTTTCATTAATATTTAAAATGAATTTTATTATTCCTAAGGAATCTTAAAATAGTGAAAATTACAATAAAGATTTCTACGAAATAAAATGATTTTGGCTTAATTCTTTTACGTTTAAATGTTTACACATTTCAAAATTGGTAAACTGGTAAATTGATACTTAGGTAAAATAAAAAATTAAAATATGAATTTAACGGTAATTGGTGTCGGATTAATTGGTGGTTCAATGGCTTTGAAATTGAAGCAAAAACAATTTGTAACTAAAGTTTTTGGCGTAGACTTTAATGACTCCCATTTAGCAGAAGCGAAAGAATTAAATATCATTGATGAAATTTCTACTTTAGAAAACGCTGTAATAAATTCGGACATCATCATCCTTGCGATTCCTGTTGATGCGACAGGGAAAATTTTACCAAAAATATTAGATTTAATAACCGATAAACAAACTGTTTTAGATGTGGGTTCAACAAAATCTAGTATTGTAAAATCTATTGGAAACCATCCAAAAAGAAAGCGATTTGTACCTACACATCCAATGTGGGGAACTGAAAATTCCGGTCCACAAGCTGCGACCTCAGATGCTTTTGCTGAAAGAGCTGCCGTAATCTGCGATGAAGAAAATTGTGATGATGACGCTTTAGATTTAGTAAAAAAATTATATGAAAATCTGGGAATGAATTTATTGTTTATGAATTCCGAAGACCACGATGTTCATACCGCTTACATTTCTCATATTTCTCACATTACTTCTTATGCTTTGGCAAATACGGTTTTGGAAAAAGAACGGGAAGAAGACACTATTTTTCAATTGGCAAGTTCAGGTTTTAGTAGCACAGTTCGTTTGGCAAAATCTCATCCAGAAATGTGGGTACCGATTTTTAAACAAAATAAAGAAAATGTGTTGGATGTTCTAAACGAACACATCACACAACTTCGTAAGTTTAAATCCGCACTGGAAAAAGATAATTACGAGTATCTAGCCGAACTAATCGCGAACGCTAATAAAATTCGGGAGATTTTGAAATAGTTTTTTTAGTGTCGTGAAACTTTGTGATTCTTAACTTTTTCGATTAATAATTAGATATTACAATGTACAAACCGATTCTATTAATTGCAATACCACTATCGTGTTTATAACAAAATAATAACACTTTTGATTCTACATAAAATAATAGTTGGATGGCTCCATCTGACAATCCACAAAATCAGTCTAACAGAGATTTTAAACCTACAGTTTTTATTTCAACCAAAAAAGAAAATGATGAAATAATTATTTCAGTTTCGAATAATGGAAATGGAATTTCGCAGGAAATAAAGACAAAATCTTCCAGCCGTTTTTTACCATAAAACTCACGGGTGAAGGAACTGGTTTAGGATTATCTATGAGTTATGATATTATTACAAAAAGTCATAATGATGAGTTAGAAGTGATTCAAACGCATTTGTTTTTGCCAATACTATAAAATAAGCATCTGGGGGGATTATTAAAAGTCGCGTAAAGCATTAATTTATTTTGATTAAAATGTAATTGCGATTAAGCAAAAGTAGAGGTACAATTTTTATTTTAAATTTCAAAAAACAACGCATGGGAAATGGTTTTAATCTATTTTTCTTTGTTTGTAATTTTAGAAATAAATCATACTTTAAACTTCCCTTAGCATTCCGCCACATTTACCGCAATCGCCAAACCACCTTCAGAAGTTTCCTTGAAACGTTCATTCATTCCTTGTGCTGTTTCCCACATACTTTGTATCACTTGATCAAGAGAAACTTTGGCTTTTTCTGGATCACTTTCTAAAGCAATATTCGCGGCTGTAATGGCTTTTATGGCGCCCATAGAATTTCGTTCAATACAAGGAATTTGCACCAAACCGCCAATTGGGTCGCAGGTTAAACCAAGATGATGTTCCATCGCAATTTCAGCTGCCATCAAAACTTGACCGGGAGTTCCGCCCATAATTTCAGTTAAACCCGCTGCAGCCATCGCAGATGAAACCCCGATTTCTGCCTGACATCCGCCCATTGCGGCGGATATGGTTGCATTTTTTTTGAATAATGTTCCAATTTCACCGGCAACTAAAATAAATCTAACAATATCCTCCTCACTGGTAAATTCTGTAAAAGCCTGTGCAAACATTAAAACTGCAGGAATCACTCCGCTTGCTCCGTTAGTTGGAGCCGTAATTATGCGTCCAAAACTGGCATTTTCTTCATTAACAGCCAAGGCAAAACAAGAAACCCACTTATTAATAGTTGTGAAAGTCTCTTCAGCATCAACAACAAGCTGAAACCATTCATCGATATTTTTATAAATTTTATCGCCAAGAAGTTTTCGGTTTAAATTTGCAGCACGACGAGTTACATTCAGCCCGCCAGGTAAAATGCCCTCAGCATTAACGCCTTTATAAATACACTCTTTTATTTGTTTCCAAATATAAATGGCTTCAGCGCGAGTTTCCTCTCTTGAACGCCAAGATTCTTCATTAAGATATATAAGATCTGAAATTTTTTTAAGATCTAGTTTCTCACAATAAATGTTTAAATCTTCTGCTTTATGACAGGGATATAAGGTTCTGACACAAGTTTCCTCTAAAGAATTTTCCTCTTTTGTCGCCACAAAACCACCACCCACAGAATAATAATCCTGAGTTAAAACCTTTGCATCATTAAATTTTGCAGTGAATACCATTCCGTTTGGGTGAAAGTCTAAAGATTTTTCTTTATTTAAAATTAAATTTTCGTTGTAAACAAAAGGAATCAATTTTTCGCCACCAAGGTTTAAAGTATTGGTGGTCCTAATAATTGCAATTTTTTCATTGATTTTTTTGGTGTCAATCGTTTTAAAATTTTCACCGCTTAAACCAAGCATTCCAGCAATATCAGTTCCGTGTCCTACTCCGGTTTTTGCGAGCGAACCGAAAAATTCTACAGAAATTTCCTTCACATTTTGCAAATCATTTTCTCTTCGGATTTTATCTAAAAAAAACTCAGCCGCATTCCAAGGACCCATTGTATGGGAACTCGACGGACCGATGCCGACTTTTATGATTTCAAAAATACTGATTGACTGCATATCTCTTTTAGCAAAAATTTTGAAAACAAAGGTAAAAAATTGAAGTTAACTTTTGAGTAAAAGAAAAAGTTTAACTGGATTTTGTTTGAAAAATTTTAAACAAAGAGATCCCAAGATTTTTTTGCAAAGGACATGGAGATAAATACTGAAAGTAAAATTGGTATACTGGTGGCAGATTGCCGAGTCTTCGATTTCGCTCTGGCAACATTTCAAAAAAAGTGTCCTAATCATCCGGGACACTTTTTTGCTCACAATTTTTAGTCACGGATTAGAAATCCGCGTCATCGGGAATAATTAATTTTGATTTTAGCCACGCAAAACACAAATATGGAAACGCTAAAGATTATTTTGTAGAACTTCTTTTTTATAAATTTTATTTTGACTAAAAAAAATAGCCAAACCGATTAATATTTAGGGATTTCCTCCTACATATACATCCTTAACTATTAAATTTCCAAAAAATGCTTTTTCTTCATCAGTCCAAAGAAGTTTATTTCTTTTGAGCATATCATCAATTGTCTGCATATTTTTCTCTTCCGTAAAATAAACTATTAAAGTTATTGGTGATGTAGTTCGTTGCTTTAACTCAAAGTTTGTAATAAAATATAATGCTATATTATCCGTTTTTCCTGTGTATGAACTTCCCATGTAACTTTTTACCGGGTAGGATATGTTTGCCAATAGGTTGTTAATTGATTTACCATTATAATCATTTTTTTTAAATTCTATATTGTTTTTCAAATTATCTTTAAACGATTGGGTTTGTTGCGCTTTACACGAAATAGCGGTTATAAGCAAAAATGTAGTTATTAGTATATGTTTATTTTTCATTGTCAATCTTTTTTTAATTACAATTTGATGTAGTGTACGTTGTTTGTGAGCCTTCGGATGTTGGTAGATTAAAATTCGAAGTTTTAAAAGTAGTAAAACCTGATGGATTTGTTTGCTTAGAAAGCGACACACCTACATCTAATTTTTCTAAAAATGCTACCATCGCCACATCACCTGCATTATTGTTTCCGTTTACCGTCCAGTCTGCTGCTGACCGGAAATTATAATATTCAGCTAACAGTTCACCTTTAAATTCAGGACCATTAGCAAAGTTTTCCTTAGGATATTTTGCTAGAAATGCCATTGCTTTTTCTCTGTCATAAATGTTAAGGGCAAAAAGTTCACCGTTATTATTCATTGCAAAATTTGTTATGTAGTTTGCATTATCAGAATTTGTGGATAATAATTCATATAAATCGCCGGGCGAATTTGAATTATCAGAAGTATGATTATGAAATACAGCAATTTGCACAATACCGGACCTTGGTGAAAATCCATTATAACCCACTTTATATGGATCTGAATCTAATGCTGTTGAAATGGTAGATACATGGTACACACCATTTGAATCCATACCTATGGCAAAGGAATTTTCTTTAACCTTACCATTAGTTGCTTGTTGGTTTATTAAGGTTGCGATTTGTATTAAAGCTGATTTAATATCTGTACTATTAAGTATTTCGACCATTTTAGCGGATAGTTGTCGAGCTGCCGCACACGGATCTTTAGGCTCATTCGGGTTTTCGGTGCCGCCACCGCCGTCACCGCTGCCACCTTGGTCCTCGCACATTTCGTAGGGCGGGCATTGGCCACCTGTAGAATCACCACCCCGCGGTCCCGTATAACCGCCCGATCCTTTTGGAGGTGCAGTTATAACTACATTCTGGATATTGCAGTTGCCGTTGGCGTACGTCGTACCCTGTGCACAGTTGCCATCTTTAGAGGTGGTTTTATTATTATTAGTAAAAATTTTACTATAAGCCAACTGAAATGCCAAAATATTATCTAAGTAGAGGCTGCTGTCTTTATTAATAGGAGTAAAATAAAGTTCTGTCTCATCCGCTGTCAGAGAAGCAACAACCAAATCCATTACTTTGCCTTTGTCAACTTTTGGATACACAACTATCAAATCTTTATTGTCATAAGTTATAACCTGGGAATGTAGTCGAAATTCAATATAAGGTGCATTATTATCAGAAATAAAATACTGCTTCTTGTCTTTGTCAAACTCTACCTCATTTTCAGTATTTACAAGTCCAGTGATATTGGTTTTATTTATAGAGTCAAAGCGCTGCGCCATTTAGCCAAAGGTGCTTCTATAATCAAAATCTTCCCCTTTTTTGCTGAAAAGATTTGCGTTGTTTTTATTTTGAAAGATAGAGAATTTTCGGACAGCGTTTTCTTTGTTGGCATTATTTTCAAACAAATCACTTTCTGACCTACAAGCTGTAAAAAGAAGTGCCGTGAATAGAATGAAGCTAAAAATTTTATGTAGAGTTTTCTGCATATATTTTTTATTTGGTTGAAAGATACTAATATTCGCGAATAAAAAAATTTAAATTTTTCATATTAATTTATCTTGAACGCAATACTTAGCAGCCCGGCCTGAATGAAGCTCTTTTTATCTGTAGCAAAGCGGAAGAAAAAAAAGTGGGAATGGAGGACGGATAAAGCTGCCCAAAAAAATAAAAAAAGTTAAAATCCTTTAAAGTTTTCTGAAATTACATTTATGCTTATTGCGTTTTGTAGATTTGATAATCAAAAAATAAAAATGCAATTACATTACGATTATATTATCATTGGAACAGGCGCTGGTGGCGGAACAATCGCTTACACTTTGGCTGAAAGTGGGAAATCAATTTTAATTTTAGAACGTGGTGGATTTCTCCCTCAAGAAAAAGAGAATTGGGATACTGTAGAAGTTTTTGAAAAGGAAAGATACCATACAAAGGAAGTCTGGAAAGATAAAGATGGTGAAGATCTGCATCCTGGAACTGGATATTGGGTGGGTGGAAATACCAAAGTTTATGGCTCTGCATTATTTAGATTGCGGGCAGAAGATTTTGGTGAGATAAAGCATTTTGGCGGAATTAGCCCGAGTTGGCCCTTAAATTATGAAGATTTTGAACTTTTTTACAATAAAGCGGAAAAACTATATGACGTTCACGGAAAAGCAGGAATTGATCCCACGGAACCTTTCAGAAGTGAACCTTTACCTTTTGATGGAGTTGCAGATGAACCAAGAATTTCGGATGTGCGTGAAGGACTAGAAAAAATGGGACTTCATCCTTTTGATATTCCTTTGGGTTTAAAATTAGATGAAAAAAATCCATTAAAAAGTAAATGTATAAAATGTGACACCTGCGACGGCTTTCCTTGTTTACTACATGCAAAAGCAGACTCTGACATCAACTGTATTCGTCCGATAATGGATAAAGAGAATGTGACACTCATAATTAATGCAACTGCGGAGAAACTATTGACCAACAATGAAGGAAACAAAATTACCGGCGTTGAAACACTGGTGGAAGGGAAAAAAATAACTTTTAGTGCCGAAACGGTAATTGTTTCTTGTGGCGCGGTAAATTCTGCAGTTTTATTTCTAAAATCTGCCAGCGGAAAGCATCCAAATGGTTTAGCAAACAAAAGCGATCAGGTGGGAAGAAATTTTATGAAACATCAAAATGCAGCGATGTTGGCGATGAGTTTTAAAGAAAACCCGGTTCATTTTCAGAAGACAATTGCCATTAATGATTATTATCTGGCCAATGAAAACAATGAAGATTTTAAATTCCCAATGGGCGGCATTCAACTCATGGGGAAAAGTAACCGGTATATGTTATCCGGAGATGCTCCTGCTTTTACACCGGCAAAAGTACTTTCAGAAATGGCGCAGCACTCGGTGGATTGGTGGTTTATGGCAGAAGATCTTCCCATGCCTGAAAACCAGGTTTTGTGGCAAAATGATCAAATACATTTAAATTATACGACCCATAATGGTGAAGCTTTAGATGAATTATTAAAAACATTTTCAAAGGTGCTGACGGAAATGGAAGATCACATTAAATTTTTACCGGAGAATATTAACATTAGTAAAAAAATTCCTTTAGCTGGAGTTGCGCATCAAAATGGTACTTTACGATTTGGGACTGATCCTGAAACTTCGGTTTTAGACACCAATTGCAAAACCCATGAAATTGATAATCTGTATGTTGTAGACGCTTCATTTTTCCCTAGTTGTGGCGCGGTAAATCCATCTCTCACGATTATTGCGAATGCTATCAGAGTTGGAGAACATCTTATGCAATTATAAATTTTAGACTAGAAATTTAAATATGCTTAAAACTTTAAAAGAAAATTATATTTTATTTCTACAAGAAGGTTTAGGCTTGTTTATTTTCATGATTTCGGCATGTTTGTTTGATGGCTATTTGGAGCATAAAACCACTTTCATTCATTTACAAATTACAAATCCACATTTTCGATTGGCAATTATGGCAATTGCAATGGGATTTACGGCACTCTTTATTTTTCTTTCACCACTAACTGCACCTTCTGGCGCTTTTATAAATCCATCTGTCACTCTAATGCGATGGCGATTGGGACAATTAAGTTTAGAAAACACGATTTGGTATTCGTTTTTTCAAACGATTGGTGGACTTTTAGCCGTTTATTTAATGGGGTTTTTGATGGGAAATATTTTAACAAATCCGCCAGTCAATTATGCCGTTACAGTTCCAGGAAAAAACATTCAAATTTGGAAAGCAATTTTATCTGAAACTTTTAGCGCTTTTTTTATGTTGACAATGGTTCTGTTTTTTTCAGATAATGAAAAATTAAAAAAATCGGTTCCTTATTTGGCTGCACTTTTAGTCGGCGTTTACGTTTATATTACGGGACCGATTTCTGGTTTCGGAATGAATCCGGCTCGGACTTTAGCAAGTGCAATTCCTGCAGGCATTTATACCGAATTTTGGATTTATATGCTTTGCCCGACTTTAGGAATGTTACTCGCCGCGGAAGTTTATCTAAATATTAAAAAGAAAAAACCTGTAGTAGATTGGAGAATGGATGGAAAATAATTCTTATTCGAAATATAATTAAACAAATTACTTCTTTGCTTCTTATGAAATATAATCATCCGAAAACCTTAGACAAAATTTCAGAAACTTCTTTAAATTTAGTTAAGGGAAAAAGGTGTGTGCCATCTTTTACGACATAATCCGGTTTGCTATTTTGTAAAGGGAAAACCAAATCTCTTTCTGCTAAAATTTGAACAACTTCCGCCATTTTTTCCATTTTCCACTCAAGGATTTGTTGAATAGACCATTTCAAATAATAAGGATCTCGAACGCGAAAATAAGTGAGAATATTTGACTTGTTAGAATCAAACATTTTGCGAATAAAAGAATATGAATCTACCGAAATAGAACCATAAAATTTTTCAGGCAATATTTTGGTGAGCTTTGCAAACTGGCCCGCTTTCATAACCAAAGACTTTTCGCTATCAGACTTTATACTTCCCAAAATCACAATTTTTTTTGCTGGTTTAATTTTATGAATCTCCTGCACCACAATTCCTCCAAAAGAATAACCTAAAAGGTAAAAATCCTCATCCGCAGAAATAGGTTCCGCCATTCTGGAAACATAATTTTTAAAACTTTCATCTTGGTGTGGAATTAACCAATCAATAAAAATTATTTCTAAATCTGGATTAAATTTTAATTTTTCTAAAACTTTAAAATCAGCACCTAAACCGCTAATAACATAGATCTTCATAATGAGCAAAAATAAAAAAAGCAGTTCGAAAACTGCTTTTAAATTTAAATATTTTTATCTTATTTGGCTTGCAAATTAATCTGCAAATCTACATCATCTTTTACAAAAACATCTTTCATCGTAGATTGATAAGCAATCCCAAAATCCTGACGGTTGAATGAAAATTTATTAGATTTTAAAGTTAATAAACCTTTATTGACCCCAATAATAGCGGGAAAATTCACTGTTTTTTTAATTCCTTTCGCCGTTAAATTCCCTTTAATTAAATAAGGATACATTTTATCATTATTTTTTGTTACTGAAGTGATGGTGTAAGAAGCAGTTGGATATTTTGCAGTTTCAAAAAATTCTCCTGTCTTCAAATGATCATTTAATTTTGCTTGATATTCACCATTTAAATCTTGGTCATTGATACTTGTCATATCTAATAAGAAAGTACCCCCAACGATATTATTGCCTTTCATCACAACATTTCCCGAAGTCATTTTCAATATTCCGTCGTGTGATGAGGCTTCACTTTTTACTACTTTGTAACCCCACCAATGAACATCGGAATTGATCACTTTTTTTGTTTGTGCTGAAATTATGCTTCCAATTAAAAAGAAACCTAAGACTAATTTTTTCATTTTTAAAAATTTATTTTAACAAAGATATATTTATTGCAGATATCTTATGATTAACCTATGATAATTAAATTTAATTCACATGAAATGCTCCATAGTAAGCGGCGCCAGCAGCAATAGTCTTTTCATTAAGTAAGAAATATATATTGACATCTTTAAGCAAAGATTCCATTTTATCACTAATAATAAATTTTTTATAAAATTTATCTTTGTCAATGTAATTCTTGATTGTGAGTGTGATCTCTCCACCTATAATTAGTCCACCCGTCGCTTTTAATTTTAGTACAAGACTATTAGCTTCTCTCGCCAGAAAATCAATAAAAGTATCAATCGTTAAAACACAAATCATCTCTTTTTGATCGACTGCAGCCTCGCAAATTACTTTTGTGAAATCTTCTCCACTCTGAATTTTTGCAGTTAGCCACTCTGGTTCCTTGTGTCTTTTTACATCTCGTAAAAAACGATAAATATTGAATAATCCATCTTTTGACAAAACAGATTCCCAACTTACAATACCATAAATTGCTTTTAAATATTGGTAAAATTCTACTTCCACGTCTGTTCTAGGTGAAAATTCTGAGTGTCCACCTTCTGTTGCAAAAGGTCTTAAGCACTCACCATCCCAAAACATGCCGGCTTCGCCTAAACCATTTCCAGGGGATAAGATCGCAACATTACCGGCAGAAATGCCTCCATGTTCATAAATTGGTAAAAGACAGTGAGAAGTAAGATTCCCCATGAAATATGCCGTGGCTTCCATATCATTTATTAAAAAAACAGAATCAACTCCACTTTCATTTTTTATATCATCTGCTATTAAAGACCATGGAAGTCTCTGCGCAAAACATTTCTCATTAATTACAGGGCCGGGAACACCTAATGATAATCGGGAAGGCTTTTCTAATTTATGATCGTTTAAAAACTGAGTGACCATTTCAGAAAAAGAAGGAAAATCAAAAGTATTATAAACACCCTCTCCCTGTAACCTTAAATTTCCGTCTTTTAAATGGTAATAATTAAATGATGTTTTATCTGCACGAATATCGGCAGATACAATATTTAAGTTTTCATTTTGCGGATTTTTCAAACCCGGCAGATAGAGGTTAAAATTTGCAGTTTCGCTCATAATGTTACTTTTCTCAAAGATATAAATTAATTGATGTTTTCAAACAATTCAAAAAAATAAATAAAAAAACCTTTCTAAAATTTAAAAAGGTTTAAAATAGTTATGTTTTATTTTCCTAAAGGAATATTGTAGCCAAAGCCGGCGCCAATAGTTCCTGCATTGTATTTTTGCGCTCCAATTTCACCCTTATTACCAGTGAAAACTTTTGTATAGTGAACGAAGAAATTCCAATCTCGGTTGTGATATCCAAGCTCTGGTTTTAAATAAAAACCACCATCTGGTCTCTGAACTGCCGAAGTCGAATTTACGTAATCGCTACCTGTTATAAATCCGTAACCTAAATCTGCGCCAGCATAAAATCCACTTTGCATTGGATAATATCTTAAAAGTACAGCTGCGGGAATTACCGCAAAATCATTATTATTGTCTTTACCAAAAAATTGGTTGTAACCGGTTGCAAGACCTAGTCCGAAACCCGGAGTTACGAGATATTGGTAAGAAAGATCTGCGCCTACACTTGCTGATGCATTTCCCTTTGGTACGGCTATGCCTCCATTAATTCCGATTTTAAGGATATTGGTCATGTCAGCACTTTGCGCGCTCACTAAACTTGCGGTAAATAATCCTAAACCTAAAACTGTCTGTTTAATCATTTTCATAATATCTATTTTTAATTTTAAAATGTAAGTTGAGAAATAATTATGCCAAATAAATAGCTCGCGTTTAATTTTTCACTTAGAAAGATAATTAAATAATTGATTTACAATTACTTAAAAATTTAATAAAATAGGAAAAAATTAAATTGTTGTTTAATTTTTTCATTTAAGATCTCGTTAATTTTTATTTTATCTAAATTTTTATTTGTTGTTTTAACTTTATTCTAAATCTTCAATCAAAAAGCGAAAGTTAACAATGGCAATTTCAAACTTCGAAAAAAATAAACATCTGCTTTCCCGTGCAGGTTTTGGAATTCAGTTTCATCAGATCGATGATTTAAATGAGAAAAGTACTGAAGAATTCTGGTCGGAGATAAAGTCTAAAAGTAATCTAAAGCCGTTCGATTTAGTTTTACCCGGGGATGATTTAGATTATTCTATGATTGCGAAATTAGACGCCGATGCAAAAAAAGAAAAATTAAAAAAAAATCAGGAACAAAATGTTGATTTGAATTTAAAGTTTTTTAATGAAATGGTTAATTCTGAAAATCAACTGCAGGAAAAAATGGCTTTTTTCTGGAATGGGCATTTTGCTACACGCGTAAACAGTGCGCTGTTTAATCAGGATTTACTAAATATTGTTCGCAACAAAGCATTAGGGAATTTTGGTGACTTACTAAAAGCCGTTTCAAAATCGCCTGCGATGCTTCAATTTTTAAATAACCAACAAAACAAAAAAGACCATCCAAATGAAAATTTCGCACGGGAAGTAATGGAATTATTCACTATGGGTCGGGGTAACTATACTGAAAAAGATGTAAAAGAAGGCGCGCGCGCATTTACTGGCTGGGGTTACCAAAAAGAGGGAGGTTTCTACGAAAGACCTCGCTTACACGATGATAGTACTAAAACTTTTTTGGGGGAAACGGGAAATTTTAATGGTGATGAAGTTTTAGATATTATATTAGCACAAAAAGCAACAGCAAAATTTATTACCAAAAAAATCTATAAATTCTTTGTCAATGAAACAATTAATGAAGCGATAGTTACAGATTTAAGCGAGAAATTTTATAAGTCCAACTATGATATAAAAAAATTAATGACGGAAATTTTTAGCTCCACTTGGTTTTATGACCAAAAAAATATCGGAGCAAAAATAAAATCTCCCATAGAATTGATGGCAGGCATCATGAGAATTTTACCTACAAAGATCGACAACACAAAAACTTTAATTACATATCAAAAATTACTCGGTCAAATGTTACTTTATCCGCCAAATGTTGCAGGTTGGCCTTCGGGCGAATCCTGGATTGACAGCTCTACTCTACTTTTACGGATGCAGTTACCACAAATCTGGAGTGGACTGCGGCCTTTAGAATTAAAACCGAAAATTGATGATGATGTGGAAATGGGCATGAGTAAAGATTATACTGTAAATAAAAAATTCAACAGCACTGCTTTTACGATCAATTGGCCACAAATAGAAGCTGTATTTAAAGATAAAAACGTTGCCAATATACTCTTGCAAAAAAAATTAAACGGTGATGGAAGCTATATTAATCAATTTTCTGACGGAAGTATTAAGATGAACATTATCAATGTAATGAGCGTCCCGGAATATCAGCTTTGTTAATGTTTATTAGTTGTAAATCGTTCGGTAATAAATTTTAGTGAAATTAACATCTAAAATCTCTAATCTAATTTAAAATCCTTTCCCATGATACTTAAAAGAAGAGAATTTTTAAAAGTAAGTTCCTTAGCCGCAGCTTCATTTATGATGCCTAATTTTCTAAAAGCAATGACATATGAAAATGCCATTCAGGAACAAAAAAATAGAATTTTAGTAGTTCTGCAATTTAGTGGCGGAAACGATGGTTTAAATACTATTATTCCGATGCGAAATGATATTTATTTTAAAGAAAGACAAACGATCGCCATAAAAAATGCACTTAACTTAACGGATGAGGTGGGGATAAATCCTGCTCTAAGTTTCTTTAAAGAACTTTACGACAATGGTGAGATGGCAGTTTTAAATAACGTTGGCTATCCAAACCCTGACAAATCCCACTTCCGAAGTATGGATATTTGGCAATCTGCAAGCGACAGCAAAGAATATTTACAAACTGGTTGGGTTGGTCGTTATTTAGATGAAGCCTGCTATAATTGTGATCACCCCACACAAGCTTTGGAGGTTGATGATATGCTGAGTTTGGCAATGAAAGGGAAATCTAAAAAAGCTTTTGCATTTAAAGATCCAAAAAAAATGTACGAAACAAGTCGCGAAAAATATTTCAAAACCTTATACGATCACCATGATCATTCTTCTGAAACAGTAGATTATTTGTACCAGACTTTAGGCTCAACTGTTAATAACGCAGGTTATATTTTTGATAAAAGTAAAGCAAAAAGTTCAACCGAAGATTATCCAAATTCTTCATTAGGTAAAGATTTTAAAACGGTGGCATCTCTCATAAAATCTGACATTAATACCAAAGTTTATTACTTACAGGTAGGTAGTTTTGACACACACGTTAACCAAAACCAAAGACAGGAGAAATTATTTGGTGATATCAATGATGCAGTAAAAGCATTTGTCGCAGATTTAAAGAAAAACGGCCTGTTTGATCACGTTTTGTTAATGACGTTTTCAGAATTCGGGCGTCGCGTTTCTCAAAATGCAAGCAACGGAACAGACCATGGAACGGCCAACCAGATGTTTTTTCTTTCCGGCGGATTAAAGAAAAAAGGAGTCCTCAACGCGCTTCCAGATTTGCAAAACCTCAACGATGGTGATTTAATTTACACCGAAGATTTCCGGAAAGTTTATGCAACTGTTTTAAAAAATTGGCTCAATGCAGATTCTACTAAAATTTTGGGCTGGAAGAACGGTGTTTATGATTTTGTTTAAATTTTAAATTTATAATAAAGTATTTTTTATTTTTAAAACTTCATTCTCGAAAGAAATTCCATCCCAACCAAATTTCAGAAAATTTCTGATATTTTGATGGTCATTTCCGTCTGGGTTATCTAGAACATCTTCTCTATAAAAAGCCCCAAAAAGTGCGAGCGTTTCCTCTTTAGATAAGTCATTTAGTTTCGCAAAACCAAATACTTTGCAAGAACCATTATTTTCATTGGCTTCGTTCACAGTATCTCCATTCGTAAATTTAGTCGGCGTGAAATCATATTGTTCATCAATAAACGCAATGACTTCTTTAAAATCTATTTCTTTGTGTGCGGTTTTTAGTTTATTTAATATCATTTTTTAAGTTATTTGAATGCGGTTTAATTTATTCAACGTCAATATTATCTTTAGCAAAAATCTTAATTTATGAATGATCAATCACCCACAGAATTTGAAACAATCTTTCCTCTTAATTCTACGGGTCTTAAAGTTATTAACGCGATGGTTTTCATTTCTTTGGTCTCAAGTTCCAACTGGTATTTTTTATAAAATAATCTTAAAAAAAGTATCATTTCCATGTAGGCAAAATGTTCGCCGATACAGTATCTCGCCCCACTTCCAAAAGGGAAATAAGGTTTACTTTTTAGGTCTTCATCTTCAAATCTTTTGGGAAGAAAAGAATTGGGCCGCTCCCAGTAAACAGGATTTCTATGCATATCGTAAAGCAAAAATTCTACGATCGTGCCTTTTTCCCAGGACCAGTCTTTAAAAGAATCATCTTCCAGAGCCACTCTGTCTATGATCCACGCGGGCGGATACAGGCGCAATGATTCTTTAAGAATAGTCATTGTTTTAGAATTTCCAAAAAGTGATTTTAGAGATAAAAAATCTTCGCCCAGATCGTTTATTTCCTTTAATAATAATTGCTTTTCACTGTCATTATTTTCAATCAAAAATAAGGTGTAAGCCAGCGCATTTGCAGACGTTTCTTGTCCTGCTACAAACAATATTATAATTTCGTCTATCAGCTGTTCCATCACCATGGGTTCGCCGCTGTCTTCGTATCTGCTATTCAAAAGATTTTGCAGGATGTCATTAAATTCTCCCCTTTCACTTTGTCTTTTCAGAATAATTTCCCGGAAAACTTCACGCATATTATCCGACAGTTGAAGGTGTTTTTTCAGTTGTCCCGAGATTCTATACCAGGACATGAAAAATGGTTTTCGCACTTCTTTGATGAACATTTTTTGAATTTCAGTAATAGAACCTGAAACTCTCAGGATCTGGGTAGAGTCGATCGAATTTCCAAATAAAGTTTTCGCGATGATATTAAAAGTGAGACTGTTGGTCATTTTATAAAGATCGATCGTTTCATTTTTGATCTCACTTTCAATGGTCGCGTTGATTTGATCGACCATCGTTTGGTGCAGCAGTTCTATATTTTTATTGCTAAAATTAGGCTGAATGAGGCGGCGTTGTTTCAGCCAGTTTTTGCCGGTATTCGTCAATAAACCTTTGCCCAGATATTTCCCTAAAACATGGGTTTGAATGGCAGATTTCTCATAATTTTTTTGATTCTTCCGCAACACATAATCAAACAGTTCGGGATCACGGCTAAAGACAAAACGCTTTTTCACCAAAAAAGAAAGTAAAGTATAGGTATTTCCCAGTTCCCGAAAATTTTGAGAAATAATAGCGATCGGATCACTGTTCAACTTCAACAAGGTTTTCCATATATTTTTCTCGCTGACTTTTGGTGGATAATTATACACAGTTCTTTTCTATATTTCGAGCTAAATTACGGCTAAATTTTTTGGGAAAATTTTGCGATTATGGGAAACCGTAATTTCTCTTTAATTATTATTCTTAAATTTAGAAAAATTAATAAAAATATGGATCCAATCACAATTTCATCAGTAGCAGTATTATACCCTTTCTTAATAGAAATGGTTAAAAAAGGTGCAGAGAAAATAGTAGAAAAAAGTAGCGAAAATTTAACCGACGGAAGTATTAGTTGGCTAAAATCTTTATTTTTTAAAGATGGCGAACCAAAAAATACTTTAAAAAATTTAGTAAATAAACCTGAAAGTATCGAAAATCAATTTGCTGTCAAAACAATTATTGAGAATTCTATCGAGGATAATCCTGAAAATGAAAAATATTTAAAAGAAATTTTGCAAAATTTGCCCAAAACAAGCAATGAGATAACAAATAGCAAAAATGTAATTACGGGGAATGTAAATACCGGAGGTGGAAATTTTATGAATGGTGACAATAACAAAGTATCGTAAAAGTGAAAGAAGATAAAAATACAATTGATAATTCTACGATTAATACTGATGGTGGCGATTTTATTAATGGGGATAATAATTTTATTCAGAAAATTATTATTAATCTTGAAAATAATGAAGTTAAATTAAAAAGTATCATTGAACAAACAAAAAATGTATTAAATAAAATTCAATCAGATATATCTGGAGTTAAGATAGAGAGAAATCTAACTGAATTATCCATTTCAGAAATGTTGAATGAAAATCAATTTATTTTCATTGACGGAGAAGCAGGTTCAGGAAAATCTGCATATGCGAAACAAATTCTGGGATCACTTGAAAACACTTGCATAGTTTCTTTTGCAGCAGATCAGTTCTTAAGAAGTTCTCTTTTGAATACTTTGCACGAAATAAATGTTTCTATCAGTATTACTGAAATATTTAATGAGTTTGAAGAGTTTCCTAATAAGTTAATTTACATAGACAGTTTTGAAAAATTGTTGGAAGGAGATGCTGAAGCGTTTAAAGAATTAATTACAATTTTAGGAGAAAATAAGAGTATCAAATTGATTACCTCTTGTCGAAGTTATGCGTTAGATAAATTACTATTTAATTATATCGATAAAAAATTATTGCAAAATAATTCAACAATTATAAACGTACCGCCACTTACCGTCGAAGAATTGGAACACTTTGTTAAATATATACCTGCACTTGATTCCATTGTTCAAAATGAACATCTTTCTGAAATTGTTAAAATACCGAAATATCTTTCTTTGGCTGAAAAACTGATTTCAATTACAGATGAAGATTTATCAATCATTGATATCACTGAATTTAAAAAGCAACTTTGGAATAATGTAGTTGGTGGAAGTAATATACTTTTTGAACAAAACAGACAAAATACTTTTATTGATGTTGTTGTGAAAAGGGCAAAAAATCTTACCCTACTAACAACCGTAAAAGAATTTGATTCAGATATTATACATAGATTGAAATCCGATGGAATTTTGTTTGAAGAAAACCAATTATATGCTCCATCACACGATATATTTGAAGATTGGGGATTGATTAAATATATAAATAATTTAAAAATTAACAATCCTAAAATTAATGTCTTTTATGATTTGTTGTCTAATGAACCTGCTATTAGAAGAGGATATAGATTATGGATTGAATCTAAAGTAGAAGAATCTGAAAATTGGATTTATAACTTTGTGATTGAAACAATTAACAATCCATCAATTGAAAATCATTGGAAAGATGAGATTTTAATCGCAATTATCAAGTCTGATTTATGCAAGAAATTTTTTATTGAGAATAAAGATGAACTTTTAGAAGATGATTTAAATCTACTTAAAAAAGTAATCCACTTACTTAAAATTAGTGGGAAAGATTTTAATCAATCTCCCAATAATAAAGGGTGGGATTTTGTCATAACATTTTTGTTTGAAAATATTGACAAAGTTTCAGAAATAGACGTTCAAATATTAAGGTTTTTATATGATTGGGAAAATATTCTATATTTTGGAACAATTACCAATTTAGATACACCAAAGTATGTCGGTAAAATTATTGATAAGATTTTAAATAATTTTGAGGAAGGTGCAGATTGGATGAATGCGGGAGAAAGCAATTCACTAACAGAAAAAGGAATAAAATTACTTTATAAATTGGCGAAATACATTCCAGATGAAATAAAAATATTGCTTGCTAATTTATTTATTAAAGAGGAAGAGGAAAATTACAAAATAAGAGATAAAAAAGAGAAGCAAATCAAATATGCTTTGTCTCATTTCCACTCTGGAACCTTGCCAGAATTCTTCCCAAATGAACTTACAGAATTAGCAAATCTTAAGTGGAAACACAAAAAAAAAGTAAAATTTAATAATCAGTTCGGCTTCGAACATCATGAAACGGGAATTGAACATCATTTTGGTTTGACGACTAAACATGATTTTAGTTATTTTCCTCAAAGTGCATATCAAACATTCATTTACAAATTGCTGAAATCTAATCCTTGGAAAGCATTAGATTTTATTATAGAATTTACTAATTACTCTGTTGACAATTACGTTAAATCAGATTTTTTAAAAGAAGATGGTTTTGCAAGAAATGCAGATGACATAACACCGATTGAAATCACTTATAATGAAAAAAGTTATACAATTTACGGATCCATGTATTTGTGGTCAGTTAATCGCGGTGGTCAAATCACAGTTCCTTATTTATTGCAATCAATTGTTGTTGCTTTGGAAAGATATTTATATGAAATAGGAAAACTTAATTTAGAAGAAGTTGACCAATTTATTCAGTCTTTTTTTGATCAAATCTACACTAAAGCTAATTCTGTAGTTCTTATATCTGTTGTTTCAAGTATAACAATGGCTTATCCTGAAAAAGTAGGAGATAAATTTTTACCACTTCTATCTGACAAGCATATTTTCGATTGGGATAGGAACAGATGGTCTAATGATTATTTGGGCAGTTCATTACTTGGTCTACCTCAATATTCAGCGGAAGATAAATTATGTGACGAAGAGAGAAAAAAAGCTTTAGATTGGGAACATAGACAGAAATATCATAAAGGTTTAACTGGCTTCTTACTACAATATCAATTATTCTACGGAAATTTAGACGGACGAATATTTGAGATGATTGATAATTTGGAAAATAAGCACGACAAAGGAGATGTTTATTTTTTAAAATTACTATCAGAAATTGACCGTAGAAAACAAAAAATTGAAGAGATTGAACAAGAAGGTAAAAAAGTTATACAAATATCCCCAAATTATTCAGTCGATGAATCTTTAGAAAAAGAAATGCAACGTAACGAAAAACAAAGTGATATTCAAAATGAATATTCAAAATATACTTTATGGATTGCTCAAACTTTTCAAAAAAAATCAGAAGAAAATATTTCATATGAATATTGGCAAGAAAGTTTTGAATATTTCAAAAAAAATGGAACCCCTGATTTTTATAATTTGAGTCCATTTCCAATCGGCACTCTTGCAACTTTAGGTCTGGATTTATTCAGCACTAATTTAACTGAAGATGAATTTCAATTTTGCATTGACAAAATTTTAGAAATTGGCTCGAAACTCTATGATGAGAAGAAAAAAGAACATGAATTTAAAAATTTATATTTTTCCATAAGTATTTATGATTATCAATCAGTTTATCATTCTCTACCGAATCTACTTTCTTTTAAAAATAAATTATCTGATAAACAAATTGACGAAATCAAAAATCTTATCTTTTCATTTATCAGAGATTTTCATCCTAAAGAGGATATGCATCTAAAGCATTTGTATAATTCATTCATTAAAGTTGTCTGGGATATAGATTACCAATTTGCTTACAATTCCTTCATTGGATTAATTTTATATTCTGAATTTAACAAAAAATATAAAAAACACATTCAATATTCAAAAAGAGAAATAAAAAAAATTCAAAGTGAAGAAAAAGAAATTTTAGATTTTATTGAGCAGAATGATAAAGATTGTGAGTTTACAGATCTAACTTACCTTAAATATTCTCACTGGGATTTAGATAAAGCAATAAATATTTTCCCTATTTTTAATGAATATAATTTTTCGTATAATTTTCTTGAGAAAATATTTATTGCCCAACTCGAATCATATTTATTCGGAAAAGAAAGATATAATTATCATAAAATAGGTTCTTCTATAAAAGGAATTATTGTCGACTTTCTTTTTGAAATTCCTTCAAATGAAAACACAAATCTATTTGTTGAGTTTTTAATAGATAAGGGGATTAATTTTAAACCTGAAAACCGTGAACAATATGATGTTATAAAATTTATCAAAGAAACAATTCAATTGTTTTATTACAAAGTTGATAGCAATAGCGACTCTGAAAAAATATTAAATAATTTATGGGTTTATTGGGAAATACTTTATTTAAAAGTTAAAGATGGTACGAAGTTATTCAATCAAGAATTTCTATTTTCTGGTAATTGGAGATCCGAAGCAGATAATTGGATAATATTGCAGGACGAAACAAGATCAAATATTTATTTAAAAAAAATAGAGAAACTGAATTATGTGGATATAAATTCTTTAATGCAACTTTTATCTGGTATTGGTTTTCAAAGTTTGATGCCAAGCGGAATAAAAGTTTTAACCAAACATCTGAAATCCGATATTAAGCAGTTAATTGAGGTAAATTATTATTACAGTGAAAAACTTGCTATTAAGTGTTTTAAAGACAAATTGAAGATTATAAAAGAAGATGCATTATTGTTAGATGAATTCCTATGGTTTTTAAATTTAATGATAGATTTGGGTTCTTCTAAAGCGTACTACATTAGGGAAAATCTAATTCTTTATAAAAAAAAGAACAATTGATTTTCAGAAAAAACAAGTTATTTGCCAATTATCCATTCTAAACAAACGCACTAAAACCCGTAATACTTCTACCCACAATCAAAGAATTAATTTCCTTCGTGCCTTCGTAGGAATAAATGGCTTCCGCATCGGCGACAAATCTGGCGACGTCGTATTCCAGTAAAATGCCGTTTCCACCGAGAACTTCGCGGGCGCGGGAAACAATATCGCGGGTTCTCATTGTACAGAAAACTTTGGCGAGCGAGGCGTGTTCGTCTTTTAAAATACCTTCATCCTGCATTTCAGACAAACGGAAAACCATGGTTTGCATCGCCGTAAGATTAGAAAGCATTTCTACCAGATGCCCCTGTATCATCTGGAAAGACGCAATCGGTTTTCCAAACTGTTCACGGGTTTTTGTGTAAGCCAAAGCACTTTCGTACGCGCCTCTTGCGCAACCTGTCGCCATCCACGCGACTCCAGCGCGCGTCATTCGCAAGACATTTCCAGTATCTTTGAAAGAATTGGCGTGTTCTAATTTGTTGTCGACGGTAATTAAACAATCCGTCAAAGTGATCAAGCCATTTTGAATAATTCGAAGTGCCATTTTTCCTTTAATTTTTTCTACTGCAAATCCGGGATTGTCTTTTTCCAGAATAAAACCTTTTACTTCGCCATCGTCTAAACTTCTGGCCCAAATGATAATGACATCAGCAAAAGTAGCATTGCCTATCCATTTTTTCTGACCGTTCAAAATATAACCTTCCGGTGTTTTTTTACAGGTAGTGGTCATTCCGCCTGCTACACCTGAACCTACTTCAGGTTCCGTTAAACCAAAAGCGCCTATTTTTTCAAATTTCTGCATTGGTGGCAACCATTTTTGTTTCTGCGCTTCTGATCCACAGAGGTAAATTGAACCCATCGAAAGTCCCGACTGAACGCCAAAAAATGTCGCGATCGAAGCATCAACTCTTGCCATTTCCATGGCTAAAACACCCTCCATTAGAAAAGGCATATTCGGACAACCGTAACCTTTGTAAGTTACGCCGCAAACATTTAATTCTTTAAACTTTTCGATGATCTGAAAAGGAAATTCGTCATGTAACCAATAATTATTCACCAAAGGTTTCACTTCAGTTTCCATAAAAGTGCGGACTTTCATTTGGATTTCTTTTTGCTCCTGCGTCAAAGTATTGAAGACATCGTAGAAATCGCCGTCAACTGGTGGTAATTCTTTTTTCTTTTTATCGGGATCAATGGCTTTCATAAAACTTTTTATCTGTTTATCATCCATTTTAGAAAAACCATCCATTAATTTGGGAAGATCTACTTTTTCTGATATTTTTGAAAGTTCCTCCAAGTCTATCGATTTGAATAACTGGATTGCGTTTCTGATATTTGAAAATAGGTTTGACATCTTTTTAAATTTAAAAAAAAGATACAAAAAAAGTTTTGAAGACAATTCTTCAGAACTTAACAAAAAAACTCCCGAAAAAATCGGGAGTTTCTATTGTATAAAGAATTAAATCTTATCCTTGGTTATTATTCTCAGGACGGTCTTCTCTAGGTCTGTCGTTACTTGGACGCTCTTCTCTCGGAGGTCTTTCCAACAAAACTTTTCGGGAAAGTTTCATTTTTTTACGGTCATCAAAGCCCATAAATTTCACTTCTACCATATCGCCTTCGTTGTAAGGAACTTTGTCCAAACGGGCCCATTCGATCTCTGAGATGTGAAGCAAACCTTCAACACCTTTTGCAATCGCTACGAAAGCACCAAAATCCATTACTTTAACCACTTTACCATTGTAAACTTCACCCACAGTTGGTACGAAACAGATTTGTTTAATAGTGGCAATAGTCGCATCAATATTTGCTCGGTTGATACCTGAAATTTCAATTCTACCGATGTTGCCAATTTCTTCAATCGCAATAACAGTTTCGAAATCCTTCTGCATTTGCTGGATGATTTTTCCTCCAGGTCCGATGATCGCGCCAATGAAGTCTTTGGAAATTTCCATTACTTCCATTTTTGGAGCATGAGGTTTTACATCATTTCTTGGTGCATCTAACGTCTTCAACATTTCACCTAAAATGTGTAAACGTCCTTCTTTAGATTGATTTAAAGCTGATTCCATGATATCCATAGACAAACCATCTACTTTAATATCCATTTGACAAGCCGTAATTCCACGTTCTGTTCCGGTAACTTTGAAATCCATGTCACCTAAATGATCTTCATCACCTAAGATATCAGAAAGAACCGTGAATTTACCAGATTTTGGATCGGTAATTAATCCCATTGCAATCCCAGAAACTGGTCTTGTAATTTGAACACCTGCATCCATCAATGCTAAAGTTCCGGCGCAAACCGTTGCCATAGAAGATGAACCGTTTGATTCTAAAATATCAGAAACAATACGGATTGTGTAAGGATTTTCTGTTGGGATCATATTTGCCAACGCTCTTTGCGCTAAATTTCCGTGACCAACTTCACGACGTGAAGTTCCTCTTAAAGGTCTTGCTTCGCCCGTAGAAAATGGTGGGAAATTGTAATGTAAAAAGAATTTTTGATCATAATTAATAGCCACTGTATCTACCATATTCGCATCTTTCACAGAACCTAAAGTTACTGCGGTTAAAGATTGTGTTTCACCTCTGGTGAAAACTGCAGATCCGTGCGCTCCGGGAAGGTAATCAACTTCCGACCAAATTGGACGGATCGTTTTAGAATCTCTTCCGTCTAATCTAATACCTTCGTTAAGAACCATTTGGCGCATCGCTTCTTTTTCCACATCGTGGTAATAAACTTTTGCGAACGGTTTTACCGTTGCTAATTCTTCCTCAGAATATTGTGCTAAGAAATCAACTAAAACTGCTTTGAAATTTTCACTTCTTTCTTCTTTTGCAGAAGGTGAAGTGGCAACAGCATACACTTTATCATAAGTTTCTGCCCAAACTTTCTTACGAATATCTTCGTCGTGATTTTCGTGGGAATATTCTCTTTTTATTTTTGAACTTTCAATTCTTGATGCTAAATTTTCTTGCGCCTGAACTTGAACTTTAATCTCTTCGTGCGCATATTTGATTGCTTCAATCATTTCCGCCTCAGAAATCTCTTTCATCTCGCCTTCTACCATTACGATAGAATCTTTTGTTCCGCCAACCATAATGTCTAAATCAGCTTTTGCTGCATTTTCCATGCTAGGGTTTGTGGATAATTGTCCATCAATTCTTACTACTCTTACTTCAGACATTGGTCCGTTAAAAGGAATATCAGATACTGCAATTGCTGCAGATGCTGCTAAACCTGCTAAAGTTTCTGGCATTACTTCTTTATCATAAGAAATAAGTGAAATCATCACTTGAACCTCTGCATGAAAATCTGACGGGAAAAGTGGACGCAAAACGCGGTCAACTAATCTCATAGTCAAGATTTCTTCATCTGAAGGTCTTGCTTCTCTTCTAAAAAAGTTACCAGGAATTTTTCCACCTGCGTAGAATTTTTCTCTGTAATCTACCGTTAAAGGTAAGAAATCTACACCTTCTTTGGCATCTTTACTGGCGACAACGGTTGCTAAAAGCATTGTTCCGCCACATCTTACTACTACAGAACCATCGGCTTGTTTCGCCAATTTTCCTGTTTCCAGCGTGATCTCACGCCCATCTTTTAATTGAAATTTTTCAATAATTGCTTGTGGAGCATTCATAAATTGTAATTGTTTCTTCTGTGCAATCCGTATTGATTGCGGTTAATATATAAACTTATTTTTACGGGTGCAAAGATACGGAATTTTTCATGAGTCAATTTTTTGGCAACATATAATATCATATTATTAAATCATATTAAAAGGTCATCAAAAACTTTTTTTATCAAACTTTTTTAGCAGCTGCAATTATAATATTTTTTCAAATTTTCTTCTAATTATTTCTAAATAAAATATTTTCCACAATTGAAATATTTTTTAAGTTTAAGATAAATTTCGGCACAAATTTGGATATTTCGAAAATCATAACAACATTTAACATTTTAAAAATTTAACATTATGGGAATTTTATGGACATTAATTATAGGTGGAGTTGCAGGTTGGTTAGGCTCACTCATTTTTAAAGGTGGTAGCCTTGGTTTAATAGGAAATATTATCGTTGGAATTATCGGTGGCTTTATTGGCTATTGGCTTTTAGGAACTTTTTTCGGTACGGCTATAATTGGCCAGATTTTAACTGGAGCCGTTGGCGCAATTGTCTTGCTGGCAATTATTAATTTATTAAATGGCAGAAGGATTTAGAAAAATCCTCATCATTAAGAAATAAAAAAAAGCAACTCTTTTGGAGTTGCTTTTATATTTTCTATCACGAAAAGATTATTTTCTTAATCCTAATTCTGCAATAATTGCACGATAACGTAAAACGTCTTTCTTTTTTAGATAATCTAAAAGTGCTTTTCTTTTACCTACCAAAAGTACAAGAGATCTCTCTGTTGCGTAATCTTTGTGGTTTTTTTTCAGGTGACCTGAAAGGTGGTTGATACGGAAAGTAAAAAGAGCAATTTGTCCTTCAGCTTTTCCTGTGTCTTTTGCAGACTCGCCATGTTTTGCGAATATCTCTGCTTTAGTTTCTGGTGTTAAGTACATTCCAATATTGTTTTAAATGATTATTATGTAACGGTGGCAAAAGTACGATAAAATATCTAAGATTTAAAATTTATTTCTATTTCATACCAAAATATTAAATTAAATTAATGATATTATATAATTAAATAAGAATTATGGTCGTATTTTTGTTGCAGCAAAAGGCGGATGAAAAAAGTTTTATTTTTTGGCGTTGTTATTACAGTAAGCGCGTGCATAATAATTAGTTGTGCAACCGCAGGAAACCGCGTGGAATATATTAACAGACAGGTGAAAGTTCCAAAAATTCAGACCATAATTATCTATGACCCAGAAGTCTTCCCAGATATTGAAGAAATAAAAGAACCGACAAATACCGCTTATTTCAGTGCATTAAGTGATGAATTAAAAATTCTTGGCAATTACAAATTATTAAGAATTAATGCTGCCGCAAACTACGGTTTTACAAAAATAGATGCTCTTAAAGAACTTTGCGCGAACAATCAGGCTGATGCTGTTCTCATCCCAAAAGTAAAATATTTTAAAGTTGGAATTGGGAAATATGTCTTCTCAAACCAAGTTATTGTGAGCCTGAAATTGTATGATTCCGCGGGAAATTTTATTATTGAGACTTCTTATGACACTTTCAAAACGAAGGGAAGAATGCTAGGCTCTGCAGAAAATTCTATTAAAATAGGAACTGTAGGCGCTTTGATAAAAATGTCTCAAGAAGTACGCAGCAATAAATTGATGGAACGGAAATTATAATCCCACATTAATTAAAATTAACCCTATTTTTTAAAAATTTTCTTTTAATTTTGCGCCACCTAAAAATGAGGACGCTTTATGATTGCGAAACAAATTTTAAACCCTGCCGATATCGCCGAAAATCTGAGTGCACTGCATCCAGAAGAGAGGCTGATTGCATTTTTAAAAGTTCCGAAAGAATATAAAACAGACGTTTTTTCTCATTTAGATCCAGATTTTCAGGAAGAAACCATTCGAAGTATGGCTTCTCATGAGGTTTCGGATATTTTAAATGACATGTCGCCGGATGACAGAACACAACTTTTCGAAGATTTTCCTGATGAACTTATTAAGTCTTCGATCAATTTACTAAACCCACAAGAGAGACGCGTAGCGCTAAAGCTTTTAGGTTACGATTCTAATTCCATCGCACGTTTAATGACACCTTACTATATCCAGATTCGGAAAGAATGGACGGTAAAACGATGTTTTGAGCAAATAAAAAAGGTTGGGAAAAGAGTTGAAACTATGAATTTCCTCTACGTTGTAGATGAAAAAAACATATTAATTGACGATATCACTATTGGAACTTTACTTTTAGCAGAAGAAGATCAATTAATTTCCGAACTGACGGATAATGAATTTGTCGCTATTAATACAACCACGACTAAAGAAGATGCAGTTCCTTATTTTGAAAAATACGATCGAAGTGCTTTGCCAATCATTACAGATTCTGGTGTTTTAGTTGGGATTGTGACAATTGATGACATCTTAGATCAAATTGAATCTCAGAATACTGAAGATATTCAAAAATTTGGTGGTCTGGAAGCCTTAGATTTACCATACACGCAAACTTCGTGGATAGAGATGATCAAAAAACGTGGTACCTGGCTAATCATTTTATTCGTTTCCGAAATGCTGACAGCTTCTGCAATGGGTTATTTTGAACTTGAAATTCAGAAAGCAGTGGTTTTAGCGCTGTTTGTTCCACTAATTATTTCCAGCGGTGGAAATTCTGGGTCGCAAGCCGCTACTTTAATTATCCGTGCCATGGCTTTACAAGAAATTAATCTGAAAGACTGGTGGTATGTGATGAAAAAGGAAATTATTTCGGGTATTTTTCTCGGTGCACTTTTAGGGCTAATCGGTTTTTTAAGAATTATGACTTGGCAAAAAACTGGTCTGTATAATTACGGTGAGCATTGGGTTGCCATCGGTTTAAGCGTTTCAGTTTCTCTTATTTTAGTAGTTTTATGGGGCACACTTTCCGGCTCAATGATTCCTTTTGTTTTAAAGAAATTTAAACTGGATCCTGCTACTTCGTCGGCGCCATTTGTGGCCACTCTTGTAGATGTTACTGGTCTAATTATTTACTTTACGATCGCGGGCCTTTTTCTTTCAGGGAAATTGTTATAACTTTCTTTTATGAAAATTATTTCGCTCGTTCCTTCAATTACAAAAACTTTATTTGATCTGGGTTTAGAAAATCATGAATTAGTTGGAAGAACAAAATTCTGCATTCATCCTGAAAATTTGGTCAAAAACACTCCCATTGTCGGTGGCACAAAAAATCTTAATATTGATAAAATTAAAGATTTAAAACCAGATTTAATTTTAGCAAATAAAGAAGAAAATACAAAAGAACAGATTGAAGAATTAGCGCAGTACTTTCGGGTATGGGTTTCAGATATTGCTGATTTGAAGGATAATGAAAAATTCTTGTGGGAATTGGGAATGGTCTTGAAGAAAAACAAGGAAGCGGAAAAAATTAATAAAAAAATTACCGCTATTTTTGACGCTTTTAAAGAAAATAATAAACCAAAAAAAGTCGCCTATTTAATTTGGCAAAACCCATATATGACAATTGGCGGCGATACTTTTATTAATGAAATTTTAGAAAAGATCGGCTTTGAAAATATTTTTAAAGAACAAAAAAGATATCCCGAAATTAATCTAAGCGACATAAAAGAGGCAGATTATCTTTTCCTTTCAACGGAACCATTTCCCTTTAATGAAAATCACGTCAAAGAATTACTAAAAAACTTTCCAGAAAAGAAAATAATTCTCGTCGATGGCGAAGCATTTTCCTGGTTTGGAAGTCATATTGGTGAATATGAAAATTACTACAAAACATTAGTTGATCGTATTTAATTTTCTTTAAAACCGACTTAAAAGACACCTAAATAATCTTCCCAACTTCCTCACAAAGCCAGTTCAGCATTTCTTTGTCTTCGGTTGTAAATGGATTTATTTTATGAGAATCAATATCAATCTGACCAATATTCTCCCCGTTTTTAAAGATCGGAACGACTATTTCAGCCTTTGTATCAATGGAACAGGACAAATAATTATCTTGCTCGTGAACATCTGGAACTTCAAAAGTTTCATTTGAAACCGCGACTTGTCCGCAAATTCCTTTTCCGTAAGGTATAATAATATGATCTGTGGGCGCACCAACGTAAGGTCCTAATTTTAACTCATTTTTATCGCCATTTTTGAAATAAAAGCCTGTCCAATTAAAATAAGATACTTCTTGATCTAATAATTGACAAACCTTCTGTAATTTACTTTCGGTATTATGCTTTGGACTTTCTAAAATAATTGAAAGTCTTTTTTTTAATTCAGACATTGTTTTAATTTTTATTTGTATTCTTCAAAAGTAAGTTCTTCTTTATACCCAAACATATTGCGGTCTTTGATCATTTCTGCCACACCTTTTGGTAATTGTTCTTCCCAACCGGCTTCATTATTAGCTATTTTACGAAGAATTTCCCTAGAATAAATTTCAGAAAAATTTGGATTTATATTGACAATATCTACGATCCGGTCATTTATTTTAAAATATTTGTACAACTCTTTCAAGTTGGTATTTACCTTCAAATTGTTAGAATCTAACAGTTCGTGCGTGATTGGATCTTTATAAGGATAAAGATAAACCTTCATGTCTTTTCGGAAAAATTTACCAAACGCTTCCAAGATTCCACCTGAAAGATTTTTATAATATTCTTCATCAAAAACGTCTAAAAGATTATTTACGCCCATTGCAACGCCAATATATTTATTAGTAAATGTGGCAAAATATTCCACCATTCTGTAATATTCTGAGAAGTTAGAGATTAAAATATTGTATCCTAATTTAGCTAAAATATCTACTCTGTCCAGAAAATCACGCTCGTCGATATCACCAAAAGCACGCAGATTTGCGATTGTAATTTCAAACAAAACTTCAGTTTGCTTTTTTTCACAACTCGCATCTTGGGCAAACATTTCGAGTCCATTTTCAAACATGTCAATATTGACCAATGTTACAGGACGAAAACTTCCACGAACGGCGAAAATATTTTTTTTATAAAGCACATCTGCGGGCAACATATTATTGCCATCCGAATTAAAAATAACGGCTTCTGTCATTCCTAGTTTTACAAGTTGCAAACTCATCAAACGGTTTTCAACATAAAGGAAAGCGGGACCACTAAAATCGATCATGTCAATTTCTAGTTTATCCAAAGCAATATCATCGTACAAAGACTCAATTAATTGGCGTGGATTATCTTCATAATGATAAGCGCCATAAATTAAATTTACACCAAGACTCCCTAAAGTTTCCTGCTGCAAAGTCGCATCATTTTCGATAAATTTTACGTGAATGATGATCTCATTGTAATCTTCATTTTCACGCGTTTGAAAGCGAATTCCAACCCAACCATGGCCTTTCATGGTTTTATCAAAATTGATTGTTGTTACGGTATTTGCATAAGAAAAATAGCGTTTTCCGGGATTAGATTCCCGTTCTAAACGCTCTTCAATTAAGGAAACTTCATAGCGCAGCATTTTTCGCAAACGTTGTTGCGTAACATACCTATTTTTAATTTCTTTACCATAAATAGCATCGCTAAAATCTCTATCGTACGCCGACATAGCTTTTGCAATAGTTTGTGAAGCTCCACCTGCGCGAAAAAAATGGCGTACTGTTTCCTGTCCAGCGCCAATTTCAGCAAAAGTTCCGTAAATAGAGGAATCTAAATTTACCGCTAAAGCCTTCTGTTTTGGCGTCAATTTCTGCGTCATCTCTTACGTTTAAATTTTTGTAAATTTACCAAAATAAAACCAACCTCGAAAACAATGAAGTTGAAATTTTTAGGAACCGGGACTTCCCAAGGTGTTCCAGTCATTGGCTGTAAGGATGAGGTTTGCACTTCCACAGATTCAAAAGATAAGCGTTTCCGTGCTTCCGCTTTAATCACCTCAGATTTAGGAAAAAAAATTCTTATTGATTGCGGTCCAGATTTTCGGATGCAAATGCTGGATAATGACGAGTCACATATTGACGCCGTTCTCATTACTCATGAACACACAGATCACGTTATTGGTCTAGACGACTTGCGCCCTATTATTTTCCGCAATAAAAAAGATATGTCGATTTATACTCTCTCAAGAGTTGCAGAACAGATCAAAAATAAATTTCCTTACGCTTTCGCAGAAGTAAAATATCCTGGTGCGCCGTCGTTTGAAATTCATGAAATTACGGACAAAAATTTTTCAGTGGAAGGTGTTGAAATCACGCCAATTCCCTTTTTACATTATAAACTTCCCATCTTAGGATTTAAATTTAAAAATCTCTGCTACATTACAGATGCTAGTTTTTTCCCTGAAACGACTTTGCCTTTGTTGCAAAATTTAGATGTTTTAATAATCAATTGTTTACGTAAAACGCCGGAGCATATTTCTCATTTTGTGTTGCCAGAAATTATCGAACTCAACAAAATTTTAAAACCAAAGAAAATATATTTAACGCACATCAGTCACGAATTCGGTTTGCATGAAGTGGTTCAGAAAGAATTGCCCGAAAATATCTATTTGGCTTACGATGGTTTGGAACTTGAATTTTAATAAAGTTCTTTCTAAAAAATAATTGAAAATTTACTTTTAAAACTTTTAAAAATAAATAATATTGCTATATTTGCACACCAATTTAAAAAGCCCGGTTGGCGGAATTGGTAGACGCGCTAGACTCAAACTCTAGTATCTCACGATGTGCCGGTTCGATTCCGGCACCGGGTACTTTAAACGCTGTTAATCTATTGATTAGCAGCGTTTTGTTTTTTAATGGGTGGCTAAAAGGGTGGCTATTATTTCTTCCGTTATAATAAAAATATTTCTGAGCAAATTATATATGAGTTTAAAAACATGGCATTCCCAATAAAGTTGAAATTATTCTTAAAAAGTTTTGTTAGCTATACTACTAATTATTAATTAAAAGAACCATCCAACTATGATACTGACGAAGGCATACACTACAGGCTTTGCAGTGAGTTGTATGACAACTATAAATTATTGCGCTCACAGGAAGAACCAATTTCCAATGAGGGAATGGGATTGATGTTGAGCGGATTCTTCTACAGGGCCTGCGTGATATTCCTCTATGCAGCCCTTCGATACCGTCCAAACCAGATCAACATCCGCATCCTCTGGAAACTTTGCCAGCACGCTGACCCCAAGGTAAAAAACCTTGACTACCTTATCCAAAAACTGCCGTTCGATTTCTTCGAGTTCCTTAATCCCTCCAAAAATCTTTATAAAAATGCATTCTACCTTGACGAAGAACTTCTTGCCGTCCTCGATGAAGTGGCACAGGGTTTTCTTGACATCGTGGATAAACAGTTTGAAAATTAATAAAAAGCCAACTCCTAAAAGTTGGTTTTCTTATTTACTGCTCACGGACTGCAAATCCGCGAGATCTATATCAGCGACAACGGGTAGATCGATCCGCGTCATCGGGTTTTGTTATTTACTTCTACGCTAGCGCGACGCTCGCGCCAGTTTGTGAAAATCGAATTTTTAATACTTGGGATGGTTCCAATCATCGAAATTTTTCAGAACTTTAGTATTACTCTCATCATATTTTTTAGCAGAATTGAACATATCAAAAATAACTTTTTCGTGAGATAAAATGTGTTGATGCCTTACTTCAAAATCTTCCACCTTTCCGTTATCATAAACAATCTGGATATTATAAGCGAAACCATCTCGCATTGTAGATTTTGTCAAAAAATCTTTTCTTTCTTCTTCGGGTATAGCATTTATAAGTGTCATTAATTTTTTTGCTTCATCATTAGTTATTTTATATACAGCCGTTGTAGGTTGGAAATAATCTGAATAATATTTTATTTCTTCTTTTTTGATGCTATCTTTCTGTTCTGGTGAATATTTAATATTTGGCGGTGGCGGTGGAAAGGGTGATGTATATTTAGAACCAACTCTTTTGAGTATTAATAGATTTTTAGCATTGTCAAAGTCTAAAGTTATTTCTCCGTGTAACGCGTTGCCAAACGTTGTGGAAACAAAAGCAATATTATTGTCTTTTTGCTTACATCCACAAAGTAATAGAACAATTGAAGAATACAAAAATAATTTTTTCATTTAAGTGATTTTAAATTTATTTTAGAACCAATTATTGCACTAGTTTGATTAAACCAAGAATATTTCCATAAAACACTTTTACCCGATGGCGCGGATTTGCAAACCCGATGGCGCGGATTTGCAATCCGTGACCAACATTATTTCATTAAATATGATCGTTTTCCCATCCCATAAAAACAACTTCCACATTGAGCGCGCTTTCTAAATCTGCATAATTTCTTGCGCTACTAAAATAGTAATTTACCCGATGGCGCGGATTTGCAATCCGTGACCAACATTATTCCATTAAATATATTAGTTTTCCCATCCCATAAAAACAACTTCCACATTGAGCGCGCTTTCTAAATCTGCATAATTTCTTGCGCTACTAAAATAGTAATTTTCCGGCTCGGTTCAACGACTCCCCACCTCCCGATGTCGGGCATATACATTCTTGCGCCGTAGTCGTACATTCCTGTTTCCTGTAATTCCTTGCCGTTGTAATATCCCCGCTCAACTTTTTCAGATCTGCCTACTCAAGGTTTTTCTCGTGCGAGGCTTTTCACTGTGAACTTCTGCGCTTGCCCGCTTGTCAAAGATAAAAATTTTTTCAATTGAAAAATAAAATCTAAAGATTTCTTTAATAAAAATGTAGCGGCATTATAAACACAGAAAACCAACTCCTAAAAGTTGGTTTTTTTATTTACTGCTCACGGATTGCAAATCCGCGAGATCGATATCCGCGTCATCGGATTTTTTTAGGGCATCAATTTGTGTCGCGTTATCTTGAAGTTGGGTAGAAACCCGGGCGTAACCTATGAGCATAAATGATAAAAATAAAATTCAAAAGTAAATCTACAAATTATTGCAGAAACCTGTCGCATTTTGAATTTATTTTGCGATATATTTTTGCGACTGAAAAAATGGGATTTTATTTAAAGTTTTGAAAGTGTTGCACAAACGTTGGTTTGTGCGATTTTAATTAAAGATATTATTTGCTCTAAGAACTGCATATTTGTAAAAAAATAAATTTGGGCATCTATACTATTTATCACAGTAACGTGAAACTCTGCTATTCTCTTGGCATCGAGAAGCAAATCTTCCCCGAAAAATTTTTAGAAAAAATTCCTAAAACGACTTCCCATTATTGGAAGACTAAAAATACAGAAGATTTTTGTGGTTCAGAATATGAAGAAATATCTAATTGTAGTTTACAAGAACTCAAAATTATCGCAGATATGAGGGCAAAACAGCTGCGGGAAGTCTTCGTCTCTTTTTGCAGGCTTTACTTTTTGGTTTTAAATATTTTGGGAACTAAATATTTTCAGAAACTGATAAAGAATAATAAAAAAATACTCCTACCATATATTGAGAATCTGATTTCAGTTTCGGGGAATAAAAAAATGGTTTTAAAACTTCTAAAAATAACTTCACCGCAATTTGGCGGATGGCGGAAAATGAAAAAATATGAATGCAGGGAATCCCTTATTTGGTTGTGCTACAAAAGAGTGACCAGACAAATAAGTATGAAGGAGATTCTAATAATGAAAAATTTACTGAAGGAAAAGAAGTATCTGCACTGGAGCAGCGTATCGGTTTGGGGAAAAGCGGTAAGGGATGGCAAAATTTCAATGTCAGTGCAGAGTTGGTATCATTATGGGAAACTTTTGGGATTAGGAAATACACGTAAAAAGTATAAAAAATCACGAAAGCGTATTTCAGTTCGAGCCGAAAAACCGAACGAAATTTGGCATATGGATGTTACGAGGTATAAAACTTCAGATCATAAAATGATGTACATCTACACTGTGATGGATAATTTTTCAAGGAAAATATTATCTTGTGATGTAAGTGAGAATTTGTCTGGAAAAATAAGATTGAACAGTTTGGAAAATGCAATAAAAGAACAGTTTTTAGAAAAGCAGGTTTTGCCAGTTGAAAGTCTAAAACTGGATTTAATTGTAGATGGCGGAAGTGAAAATAATAATGTGGTGATACACGAATTTATTAAAAATTGCAGGGTTGGGATCGATAAAAAAATTGCGCTGAAAGATGTGCTTTTTCTAATAGTTTGATAGAAGGCAACAACAAAATTTTAAAACAAACCTATCTTAAAAATATGGAATTAACACAAGAAGAATTACCGGGTTACATTGTGAAATCTGTAAAAGAATACAATTCTGAAAAGCCACATTATGTGCATAAAATTTATACGCCAGATGAAGTTTACGACAATCCTAAATTAAAAGACAGCAAACTTTTCTTCGATAAATTAAACCAACGAAGAATAAAAAATAATAAGAATTATTCTTGTGGAAAGGCGTGTGTTTAAAAGTACAAACACCATTTATTGAGTTAAAATTTTTTAAAAATCGCAATATTTTTTAAAAATTAAGAGAACGGTTAGTGTAAAAATATTTTTTAAGGAATAAAAATTTTAAATTTTAATAAAAATAAGCGGTTCGAATTTTCGAACCGCTTATTTAAGAAATTATAGTTATTTGTAATGCCTATTGATACTGGGTTTTATAAAAAATAAGAAAATAATTTTAAAGTTATTGGCTATTAGATGGAGCCGTTGATAAACAGTTTGAAAATTAATAAGAAAACCAACTCCTAAAAGTTGGTTTTATTTATTTACTGCTCACGGATTGCAAATCCGCGAGATCGGGGTTTTATTTAAAATCTAATGTTATATTAAGCATTTTTTTTTCTTTCTTAAACACAGTTATATTCATTGGACCCATTACATGGCTCTGTAAAATGCTATCACAATTTGCCTTTGCACAGTCCAAGCCAGTAATATCAAAGTCTTTGTTGATAATGTAATATTTTTCCATCTTCTCTTTTACACATATAGTTTTTGCAATCACCCATTTTTTATTAGAATTAGCCTCTTCGACATATTCGGCAAAGTGCTGTTTATCTTTATCATAATGCCTTTCATAAGTTGGAACTACATATATGCCTCCATGACAATCTCCTTCGCAATAAACAATAATCCTCTCTTCCTTTTTATCATTATCCCATAGCGAAAGATGATTCCCCAAAGAATACTCACCTGATATACCATTACAAGACCCTAATAAAAATAAAATCAAATATAAAATTAAATAACAAGTTGTTTTTTTCATATAAATATATACTTGTAATTACTATGGTTTCAATTGTCCTTCACCATAATAGAATGTTTTAAATCCGTCACCATCATCCAAATTTTCCGACCATCTTTCATAATTGATAAGACTTTTGCGCCAAATGCTTCCCCCTTTATTCCAATCATAATCCGTTGCAGGGTCATTCATGATTTTTACACTACCGCTATTGTTTAATAATGTAATATTTACTCGACCGAGAGCGTAAACTGTACATGCGAGAACGTAGTTGATTTGAGCAGCAGCAAAATTACCTTTTGTGTTTAAATTTATAGGCGAAGATTTACCGACTCCGTTAATAAAATCAGAAATTTTTATATTTCCAAAGTCAAGTTTTGAAGCATCCAAATAAAGAGTATTATCTGGTGTAGGGTTTTTTAAAGCCCCGACATGTGATTTCGCCCAAGCAATTCCATCTTTAATAGTAATAAATCCATTATAATCAGGACGGTTAGGTAAGTTGTTGTAATGATTATAAAAATTAAAATACTCTGCCCATCCTGGTATTGCTTTATAATATTCTGAACCTCCATTTGGGGCTAAATCTTTCTTCATTGCATCTTTATGCTTCATCCCCTGTGTAAAATCTTTCTTCTGCATAATAATTGGTTTACCTTGTAAGCCTTGATCATCTGTTCCTAAAAATTCACCGGTCGTACTATAAATAGGTGATGTAAATTTCTGTGTTTCCCTTCCATCAGGATCTACAAAACTTATAGGATTATCAAAGGCATAATTATAAGGACTATAACGAGTCATTTTCTCCGCGAGCGGATCCACAACACCCCACCTTCCGATGTCGGGCATGTACATCCTGGCGCCGTAGTCGTACATCCCGGTCTCCTGCAGTTCCTTGCCGTTGTACTTGTTCCAATCTCGCTTTTAATTTTATTTAGCATCGAAATCGATGAGATCCTGCTTCAATATGGGAACAATTACTGCTCACGGATTGCAAATCCGCGAGATCGGAAACCTCAAAGTGGTAAACCTTCATTTTTAAGTTTTTCTATTGCTTCTAACCAATATTCCCAATATGCAGTATCTGTTGGTTTATCTGGTTCGCCCCAATATCCACCCCCACTCAATATATCTGTTAAATCAGTTGATCCAGTTGCTTCCCAATAGCTTTTAAGCATATATAACATTGCTTCATAACCTTCTTTTTCAGTAATAAGTACATTACTGGAAATTATACCATCTTCATTTATTTTGCCGTCACTTGCTAATCTCATAATTTTTTATTTTACACTATATTTTAAAACCATTTCATCAGCAGATAAATTGGTATAACCTGCACCCTTCACTATACCATCTTGAGTATAAGAGTAGATTGCTTCACCAGAAGAATTTAGTCCTCTTTACCAACTTTTCCCATATTGATCTACTACTAGGGCTTCACTATTTGAAATATTTTGTATTAATTCTCTGTTAAGCGGGGTGTCTGTAAGTTTCCCTGAACCTTTAAATAGGTGATTTGCAAGATTTCCTTCAGGTACTATATTACTTGCTGCGGTAGCACCCCTTAATGAATTTGCTATACCGTCCGTCAGCAACCCGCCTACTGCACCCTGTACCAAAGGATTTTCTGCAACCATTTTCTGGATTTCGGTTTTTCCACGAGATTCAGAAGGGGAACTTATGGTAGGACCCCACGGATTGCCAGATGAAGGCGCAGTACCTAAACCACCACCTTCTGCATACCCAGTAGAAACCGAAATTGAACTAACACGTCCTTTTGAATTAAAAGTTTCTGTATGACTAGAATAAAGTTCGTGACTATTTACTTGCCAAGTACCATTTTTACCTTTATCAACACTTGTATTGTAAAAACCAGATCCTAATTGACCCGCCCATTGTTCCGCATGTATTCGTGCATCTGATTTTGTAATATTATTTAAGAAACCCGCACCTTTTACCCATCTTCCATCAGGATCGACAAACATGATAGGGTTACCAAGAGCATAGGTATAAGTGGAAAATCTTCTTCCTTTCTCACTCAAAGGGTCCACAACTCCCCATCTCCCGATGTCGGGCATGTACATCCTTGCCCCATAATCATACATCCCGGTCTCCTGCAACTCCTTTCCGTTGTACTTGTAGTTCTGGTGCAGCATTAGTGGGACAGCCGAGAAATACCATCAATAATTAATTATATTAAAATCAAAAAGTTGCCATTTATTATTCTCATATATTAATTTTATTTCTACATCTTTATTGTCGCTTTCAATATGGTATTTTAAGCAAAACTCCTTTTCACGGGTTTTTTTTAAATAGTATACGGATATTAAAAATTCATTATTTTTTCTACTGAAATTTTTTTGCAGATTATTAGCGATAATACCAAAATATAATATGTCTCTACTTAAAGGATTTTTCATGTTTTTAAAGTTTATATAGACTTTAACTTTATTTTTTACAAAATAATTATGCTGATTCTTGTAAATTTCGCATGAGTTTAGCGCTAATTCAATTAATGTGTTTATATCTTCTTTTGGCGGTTGATATATTAATTTTTTTTCACAGAATACGCAAATCAATAGTAGAGGTATAAGTATTATTTTATTCATTTCTATTCTTTTATCATTGATCTTCTTTCATTCTTGATCTGCAGAGCATCTCTTATTCGTTCATATTTTTCTTTAGCTTTATTCATTTCCCTATTCAAAGTAGATTGCTTTTTAAAGAATGATTTTGCCCCGATGGCGCGGATTTGCAATCCGTGACCAACATTATTCTATTAAATATATTAGTTTTCCCATCCCATAAAAACAACTTCCACATTGAGCGCGCTTTCTAAATCTGCATAATTTCTTGCGCTACTAAAATAGTAATTTTCCGGCTCGATTACTATTTTTTCTTTAACTGGGTTTTGATGGATGTAATTTATTTTTTCCTTGATCCATCCGTTAGAAAATACTTCTTCTGCGTGATAACCATCCTGCCAAACCTTGAAATTTTGCTCCCGAACCAAATGATCGCAAGATTTTTTAAAATAATCCAACATCCACTCGCGTCTGCTTTCGGGCTCTGATTGTGCTGTTTCAATAATTTTTTTTGAAGTAAATTTTTTAAAATCCCTCATTATTTCTGAAATGGTGAGTTTCCCATCTGCCATACAAAATAAATGCAAATGACTGGACATTAAACAATAGGCAAAAATAGTTAAGCCTTTTTGTGATTGGCAATATTTTAAAGCGTCTACAATAACCATTTTTTGCGATAATCTTGTAAAAATATCAAGCCACCCAACTGCTGTAATGGTTATGAAATAGGCTTTGTCAATTTCTACCGCCTTATATTTTGTTGACATTTATTTTTTAAAATAAAAGTAAGAAAAAATAGTTTATGTGCGGCAAGTTTTGCGAGCACGGATTGCAAATCCGCGCTATCGATATCCGCGACATCGGGCATGTAATTTCGCCAGTCCATCGCGTACATCCCGGTTTCCTGCAACTCCTTGCCGTTGTACTTGTAGTTGTAATGGTAGTGGATTACAAATCCGCGCCATCGGGATTTGCAACCCTCGCTTGCACAACAATTGCGATATAATTACTACTATCTCTTATAAAACATTGAACTTCTACTTGCGTACAGGCTCATTCACAGCAAACTCCGCGAGATCAGGGTTTTACAATCTTTCCCAATTTGCATTAAGTTTAGATAAAATATTTTCTTCAAAAAGGGTAATGATTTTTTCTTGTTGTTTTTTATCTATTTTGTCTGAATTAAATCTAATCCAATTTCTATTGTCATTATCAAAAGATACACTAATTAATCTAACACTAGTAGGCTTTTCAGCGATATCTGAACTAACATTAATAACGAATAAAATCGTAATATTTTCAATTTTGAAATAATTATTATAAAAATAAATATTGTCGTCTTTTATTCCATCCTTTAATTCTTTAGTACTTTTTCCAGTCCTGAAAACCTTAAATGCTGGATTTTGCGTCTTCATTTCTAATAATTTTCTAATTACTATATTTCGAGACTCATTCACTGAAAAATTAATGGAATCATTATAACTTCCACAAGAAATGAAAATATTTGATACTAGCCAGAGCAATAGCAACCTTTTAACAATCATAATTTTATTTATTTTTGGGGAAATTAATGCCAACATTTGAAACGGCTTGTTGGGTAATTATCTGTTTAAACATGAATATACCAAAAAATGTTTCGGAAGTTGCAATTGACCTTGCTTTTTCGGTAAGATTTGGGTTTGCTAATGCGTTAATAAAATTATATACTGCTAGTTTTAAATCAGCACTTCTAACGGACGTGTTAAATAATGCACCATTAATTCCGCTTGCATTCTTTCTATCGTATTCCCTATCATGCCCCATTGATCCATATTCACTTAAATTTTTTGGCATAAATTGATAAGAATCTGTACCATCATATGCTTTCGGATTATTAGGTCCAGTATAAGTTGTTCCCATATAATTTTTATATAACGTTTCTGCATTTACACAACTATCACAAGTGCCAAATATAGTATATGATTCTCCGTATTTGATTTTGGTATTATCTAATACCTTGTCATTAATATCTTTAACTGTACCATCCTTATTTTCTTTTTCATCATTTGTAAAAGTGTATTTTTCCAACAATTTTCCATCTGCATCTTTTATAGAAAGAGTTGAACCCGAACCCATTATTTGGACTGCATTTTCTCCATACTTTTTATCTGCTTCTTTTTGCGTTTTAACATCTCGATCATAATAGGCTTCATAATTCCCATCATGCATTCTCAAAACCCAATACAAACCATCTTTATCAGTTTTTATTATAGGATTGTTACCTACATAATTATACGGCGAATGTGAGTAATAAAGTTCACTCAACAAATCTTGCACTCCCCATCTCCCAATATCGGGCATGTACATCCTTGCGCCGTATTCGTACATCCCGGTCTCCTGAAGTTCCTTGCCGTTGTACTTGTAGTTGTAGGATGTATTTCCTGCTAAACCATCATAGCCATAACCAGTTTGCTCTAAACCGAAGGGGTAGTAATTACTTTCTCTATCAGTCACCGCTTCGCCGTTTGTACCTTTAAAATAACTTAATCTTACGTTTCCAAGATGATCAACGTAGTTGTAAACGTACCGCTTGTTGACGTAATCATAATAACCTTCTGCCGTCGGGAAGAACTGCAATGCATTATTTTGATATTGAAAGCCGCCTAAATAATCTGTTATTTTTGTCCCTATCTTTTTCTGCAATTTCGTGCCGTCTGCTCTGTACACATAATTGGTAATTGCTCCACTTTGTGTGACTTGGTTTGGTAAATTTAGAAAATTATACGCTATTGCAGTAATATTTTTATCATTTTCTGAAGTCATATTGCCATTAGCGTCATAAATAATCGTTTTTCCAATTGCTCCGCCCGCTAATGGGTATCCACTAAGAGCATTACCATTACCTTCTTTTATATAGAGTAATTTATTACTCATTTCTGTATTTTCATAATGATAAGTAAGATCATCCATTAACTCTGCGGCAGTATAACCTATAAGTTTTTTACCAGTTCTGAAGAGGGTTTTTATATTGCCATTTACATCATAAGAAAGGTTTTCTTGATAACTGCCATTGTTTAAATTCATGGCGTCCCAAAATGCAGCAGAAACAAGTCGGTTTAGACCATCGTAAACATAATCGTATCTTCTTAAAGGTTCGTTTGATGCATATTCATGATTTGTATTTCTATATTAAATTATCACAATTTCTTTTATTATAGTACCTCCTTTTAAAACTTAACTTTGTCCAGTATAATTCTGTCTACATAAATTATAGGGTCATTTTCCGCAAAAACCGGGATCTTTAAAATTATAATTTACTCACACAATCAGATTGAATTATAGTATATTTCCGAAAAAAATAACTGGTGATTTTATGGAAGTTTGGGTAGCATATAGTTTTCTGAATAAAAATAATTCTGAAAAGATCGAACATCTATTTAACAAACTTCCTGAAAGTCTTGTAATGTCTGTTGCACTATATAAAAATATTGACGATAGATTGGGGAGAATGACCTCAAAGTTATTACTAGAAATTCTGGTAAAGAAAATACTACCTCAAGAGGATTTTTTTTGGGATCTGTATAAAAAAGATTCTTTATCAAAACCTTATTTTGACGGGTTGAATATCAGTTTTAACAGTTCTCATACAGAAGAATTATCTGTAGTTTGCGCCGTCCGAAACGGAAAATGCGGTATTGACACGGAAATCAATAAATCTGTAGATATCAATCTTTATAATGATTTCTTGCATGAGAAAGAAAGAAAATTGCTGAGTGAACAAAATAATCCGTTGGTGTCTTTTTATGAAATTTGGGTAAAAAAAGAAGCCAGTTTAAAAGCTTCAGGACTTGGGCTTACGGAAGACTTGGCAAAAATCGACGCGCATCAAAATTTTGTTTTGATTAATAAACAAAAATATTTTACAAAATCGTTAGAACTTTCTCCCAATCACAGCACCTATATTGCCACGAAAAATCGTGTCGGGAAAATTAATCTGGAAGAAATTATCTTCTAATCTTTAAAGCCATTTTTCATACACAAGTCTTACGGGCTGATAGCCTTGCAGGGCAAGCCAACGCTGCATTATTTCATTGTTGCATAAAGTATAGCGGTATATTTTTCGGATGTTATATTCTTTATAAGTTTCCTCAAAGGCTTTATTGAGCGCTGAATAAATCCCCTGTTTTCTGTATTCCTGCTTTATATAACCTTCCGAAACATATAAATCATCAGCATCTCCCAACTCAAAGTTACTATCATCTTTTTCGTCTATATATCCGAATAAAAAGCCAATGGGTTTTTCATCAATTGATGCGATAAGAAAAGTGCCGTCATTTTCATCCTCACATTCCATCATAAAATTAAGATAATGGTCGCGAATGTGCGGCCAATCAGCCGTTTTATCATTCATTTCTTTCTCAGAAATGTGAAGTTCTCCTACCAGTTCATCTACGACTGGCAAGTGTTCAGAAATTTTTATTTTTTTAATGCTATAATTCATCATTCGTTTTTTATTTCCCTCTAAGAGGACTTCCTTGCCATGAGGTACCATCTGAAAGAGATTCTCCTTTCATCACTAACGAAAGCGCATCGATATTCACATTATTCCCAATTTCGGTATCATACAAAATAATAGTTCTAGAATGGATTGTGGTCTGGCTTCCTATTTTGACACTTCCTACTTTCATGATTCTATCTTCAAAAAGGTGGGTTTGCGGACCACAATCCTCATTTAACATCGCTTCATCGCCGATTGAAACCATATCATATTCTGTAATATCGGTTGTATTTAGCCATACTTTTTTACCGATTTTTACACCTAAAAACCTCATAAAGAAGGGCAACCATAATGTACCGCGGAGGAAGTCCAGAAAAAATATTACGGGTAATGCCTCGTAGATTGTCGTAATTCCTTCGCTCATCCATACTTTCAGGCTGTACATCGGCATTTCTGTTTTTTTATATTTTCCTACCAATACCCATTTCAATAAGACCGTGAGAAAAAAGGAGGGAAGGGCAACAATTCCTAAATAATAAAATGGCGCAAATAATAAAAGATATTGAATCTTTCCTTCCAGATAAATACTTGTATATGCAATGAATAAGACACTGCAAATGATGATGATCGTTTGTGGAAGTATAATTCTGATACCTTCTACTATGCCTCTTGCTAATCTAAGACGGAAAGGCGGATTATAGGTAAGACTATCTTTAAAAGATTCTGATTTTTGTCTCGAAGGAAGTCCGATTGGAGGTGAACCAAACCAATCTTTTTCTGAGGAGTTTTTAAGTTGTTCCTCTGAAGGTGCTTTGCTCAGCACGCCAATTAGCATATTGTCTTTTAGCTCATAACCCTGTGGAATTACTCCACTATTTCCTACAAAACTGTTATTTCCTATTGTTGTTTTTGCTAAAATTAATTTTTCATTTCTTACATCGTGTTCCCCGAGAATTACGGCATCTGCGATAAATGAACCTTCGCCAATTTCCAAGAGATTATGCGAAACATCGCTTGCCGTTGATATTTCTGAGTTTTTACCAACTTTGGCACCCATCATTATATAAAATTTACTGATATAGATAGAGGCAAAAATCGGGTGAACAATAGTCAGTGATAAATTAAAAATCTGGTCTTTTACCCATTTTTTATAATACATAAAACTATAAACTGGATATATTCCCGGTTTCATATTATGTTGCAAGAGTCTTGTAATAAGGCTTACTACACCGATGAATAAAAGAATGTATATGGTGGATAATAATGGAGCTTGCCACAAATAGTAGAAACTATAATCGGGTGAGCGATCGTCCAAATAGTACAAAGTATAAAGTGTAGGAGCTAATGGTAGAACGATCAGAAGCGGGAAAAAAAATAAAGAACACGCGTACAAAACTGAATATTGATTTCTTTTTTTTGCAGAAGATAATAATGGAATCTTTACTTCCTCTTCAGTTTTTATCCTTATTTTTTCAGCCGGACTACCATCCCAGATTTCTCCAAATCCAATAGTTTTTCCTTCATTTAAGCAACTCAAATCTTGTAATTCCCCAAACGCTTCAATTGTTGTGCCTCCACAGACAATTGCTGAGGAGCCAAGATAGGCATGAGCTTTAATATGTACTCTTCTTATTTTTAAAACACCGTTTTCGACAGAAGCATTGTCGATACTGCATCCAGAGCTTGTAGTCACATTTTCATCAATCGTCACGAGATCTTCTGCTGCGATTTGCAAAAGACTTAACTGCGCACCAGGATGCACTTTTACACCTAATAATTTAAGATATTTTGGATATAATGGGGTTTCAACAATAAATTCGGAAGGCATCAATCTTTTAACGGTTTTCCACAGCCACCATCTGAAATAATACCAACCCCAAAGCGGATAATCACCTTCTTTTATTTTTCCGATGACCAGCCATTTGGCTAAAAGAATAATCAAGGAATAAATTGGGGGAATCAAACTGTATAAAAGAACAGCACTAAGTAATGCATATATGGTTCCATATCCATTAATCTGGAAATAATAGTAACTTATATAAGGGAAAAATATCTGAATACTGAAGAGTGCAAACACAGCCATCAAGCATAAAGTCTGAGCGGCATTACATGTGTAATACTGAAAATTTGAAACCCTTTGAAAAGGCTCTTGATCTACCGGTTTTTCACTCTGTTTATTTTTTAGACATTCGGCATAAGCTGATAACGGACGGTTCTCATAAATATCTTTTAAAGAAGCATATGGAATGCCTGCCTTTTGTCTTAAATGTGAAACAAGAGTCGCTGCCAGTAAAGAATGTCCACCAAGATCAGTAAAAAAATCATCATTCAGATTAATATCTTTTCCTGGAAATACCCATTTGAGAGTTTGAATCAGTTTTTCTTCTAAAGAAGCCTCTAAATCAATTTTAATTTCCTCTTTTTTTTCATGAAGACTAAAATTTTCGGGAATAGGTAATTTTTTTCTGTCGATTTTTCCACTTGGCATTCTCGGCATTTCTTTCAGTTTAATGATCGAAATAGGAACCATATATGGCGCTAAAAATTTCGCCAACTCTTTCCGCATTTCATTTTCATCAAATAAAGAATCGTCGTTCATAACGGCATATCCTACGAGTTGCGCTTGCTCATTAGAGTCTTCTTTAACGGCAACAGCGGCTGAAGAAACGCCAGGAAGCTGATTCAATCGCGTTTCAATTTCACCAAGCTCTATTCTATAGCCACGAAGTTTGATCTGATCATCTATTCTCCCTTGGAATTCGATAAATCCGTCTTCTCGAATAATAACTGCATCTCCCGTTTTGTAAATGGTATCACCAGGGAGTTCAGGGAAAGGATTATTTAGAAATTTTTGTTCGGTAAGCTCGGGAAGATTAAAATAACCTTTACTTACGCCAGGTCCCGAGATGACCATCTCACCACGTTCACCTCTAGGAACAATTTTTAGATTTTCATCAATGATAGCAATGTGATAATTAGGCAAGGGAGGACCAATGGTAAGTTCTTGCTGTGCATTCAGAATTGCCATGTTAGAAGAAACAGTGGTTTCCGTAGGACCGTAACTATTAATAAATATTCTATACGGTTGGGCCCATTTTTTCTGTACTTGTTTTGTACAGGCTTCGCCACCGGTATTAATTAATCTTATGGAAGGAACTTCATCAATAATCGCTAAAATACTTGGTACCGCATGAAGAACAGTAATCTTGTTTTTAGTTAATACCTCGCTAAGTTCATCGATTGCTTTTACGGTAATAGCATCGGCAATCCATAAAGTTGCGCCAGCGAAAAGGCTTATCCAGACTTCTTCACACCACATATCAAATGAGACGGAAAATCCTTGATAAACAATATCAGTATCTTTTATTTTTATAAAATCTTCTTCAGACCTTATTAAATGACAAATGTTTCTGTGAGATATGGGGATTCCTTTGGGGTTTCCCGTACTTCCAGACGTAAATAATACATATGCCCAATTATCCGAAAAATGATAAGATGGTAAAGAAGGAACAATAGAATCTGGTTGATCAGCAATTTGCAAAGACTTACAATGGATTCCAGCATCCGTATCAGAAAAATAGGTCTTAACTTGAATATCAGTAAAGACTTTTTTTATTCTGTCTTCTGGCATTTCTCTATCCAAAGGAACATAAGAGGCTCCGGCTTTTAATATTCCCAATATGGCAACAGGAAGTTCAAGACTTCTAGGATACCATATCCCAACACAATCGCCAGGCCTTACACCCGATTGTTGTAGTTGTTGGGCAATTGCATTACTCCAGTTATCAAGTTCTCCATACGTGAGTTTTTTATCTTTAAATATAAAAGCTGTTTTATCATTGTACTTTTTAAAAGTAGGAGCTAGTAATTCTGGAAGAGTTTCATCTCTTATAAATTCAGGAGATATTTTTCCTAAAATAAAGCTTTTTGTCATTGATGATCTATTAAATTCATAAGGTTGATATCTAAATTGCTTAAATCTCTCTGTAAATCTAAGAGATTAATTTGAAATTGATTTGGTGTTATTGAAATATTTCCGGTGATCTATTCCAATTTTTAAAACTTATTTATTTAAATTAAACATCTTGGTCTTAAAGGTATTCTATCCCGCATCAATTAAAGTTGAAATTATTTTTAAATTAAAATCATCTTAAAATGTGCCTCCATTCTAATTTCCTTTTGTCTGCCATCGTAGTATTGATACGGCAATTAATTTAGGCTTAGAGTTTTAGAAGTAAAATTTTAACTTTGTAATCATTAATAGACTGAAGGTATTTATTTTCAATAATTGTAATTATCAAACTATCTTTGCATCAAAAATTAGAGATAAAAAAAGATATTAAAATAAAGAAACGATGAAAAATTTAGGACAATTCAAAATAATTCTTCTCGCTGTAGGATTATTCTCAGGATTACTTTTTGGACAAAAAATTAGCAGTAACTCTGTTAAAACAGTAGTTTCGGGAACCTCTACTTTTCACGACTGGACTATGACTTCTGAAAACGGGTCTTTTTCTGGAATCATTTCCGGAAATATGATCAAAGATGTTAGATATTCTATGAATGGTAAAACTCTCAAAAGTGGAAAAGGTGCTATGGATAATAACGCATACAAAGCAATTCTCGCAGATAAATTTCCAAACATTACTTTTATCGCAACCTCCATTAATATTGGAAAAGGAACGATGACCGGCAAGCTTACCGTTACCAATATCACAAAAACAATAAATCTTCCTGTTAATGTAACTAAAAGTGGGGATTCCTATAACATTTCGGGTACAACCACTATCAAAATGACAGATTATGGCATAAATCCTCCTTCAATGTTTTTAAACACCTTGAAAACAGGAAACAACCTTGCTATCACCATCAACGCTATCGCTAACTAAACGAAGAGAAAAAAAATCTTAAAAAATTTTTATTTAACTGTTGCCTTCTCTAATTTTCTTGAAGGAATCACTCTAATAGAATCTTTATCTGTAAAAATAGTATCATTTTGAATAATTGAAAAAGCTTTCGGGTTTTTTTGAAATAGAATCTTTTTATAATCTTCTTTTTGAAACTGATAATATTTTTTTATACTTTCAGGATTTACACTAAAAACAATTTCCACAACTTTATTTAAACTTAAACTTTCCTTTAATTTATTTGCCAAAATTTTATAGCTGCCTTTGGATAAACTGTCATTTGGAAAGGGTTTTAAATTATATTTTAAATTTTCTATATCTAAATTTTGCTTTATAGAATCCGAAATATTTTGAACCGAAATTGGCGCTGATTCTTTTTTCTGATTAATAATAAAAAAATAAACGATACTTCCAGACCATAAAAATAGAGAGCAAAACGTCAAAATTTTAAAGACATCGTATTTTGGTTTGTCAGATCTATTATTATTTTTAGATTTTAATTTAGAATTATTGTTATCCCAATTTTGATGTGAAAAATTAGAATTTTCAAAATCTGGTTTAAATTTTAATTCAGAAAACGGTGTTAATTTAAAATTTACAACTTCTCTTCCATTTTTTAAACTATCCAAAAATTGACGCTTATTTTCGACAAAAAATTGTTTTACATGGTCGATATTTTGATGAGATTTTAGTAATAAGATTGCTTCACTGATAATTTTTAAGAATTCTGCATAATTTTTATTACCGTCTGAAATGTTTTTTTTTAAAGCATTTATTTTATCGTGATTTTCCTCATGAAATTTTAAATTTATACCAAGCTGCGTTTCCAGTTCCGAAACCCTTTTATCTCTTTCTATACCTAAATTTTTTTTTTCTTTTTCAAATTCCAAAATTTGAAAATTAATTTTTTCTTCATGTTCTAATTTAAAATCATTGAGTTCATTTTCATACTCTAAATGATGTCCAACGTTTTGGATCAATTTATAAATCCCTTTCTCATTTACAAATTTTGCTATTTCTTCACTGTTTGTAAAGTAAATGCAATCATATTTATTGAGCATTTTTAAAGCTTCGCTAAAATAATTATTCAGAGTATTTGGCTTTGTTTCACAAAAGACAACTAAATATTTATTGGAACTTTTAAAATCCGTTAAATCATTAAAACTTTTAGAATTAAAACTCAATTTATCAAAATCCTTTGGCAATTCTGCGGAAAACTGATTGGAATGATTGACGGAAATCACATCATCCTTGGTGTTTTTTAATACCAAAGTTTTGTGAAATTCATTTAACTTAGAAATTGTAATATTTTCATCAGCAATTTCACCAATAAAAATTAAACTCGAACCGATAAAGGTGCCTCCACGATCAGAATCCTGCTCCTTAGCATAAGTATAAATCGTGTAGGCAACTGTCTTTAAGCCGTTTACAATTTCCTTCCGGATGGCGTAAAGTGTATTTCCGGGGAAAAGTTTAATACTGTTTGTATTTAAATCAAATGTTTTAATTGATTTAAAAAATTGAGGATCTTCTGCAATAAAAGGACTTTGCCGGAAACCATTGGGATTTCCAAATGTACCAAAAGCCAGTAAATAAATTGGATCTTTCATATGAAGTTATTTATTGTTTTTTAAGGTCTTATGCAATCGCCTAACTTCATGAGTCTTCATTTGTAAATTTATTAAGCGCAAGGTCATAAAGCATTAAAAACCAAATTTAATCTTCTCCCAAAATGTACCTTCATAGTCCAACGGATAACCGACAATACTTTCATACAACCAATTTGAAAGCACTTCCGCAGGCGCTAAATTGAGTGATCTAATTCTTTCACCTTCACCTGCATTTTCTAAACTTCCTATTGTAAAATAGGTTTTATTAAGTTCATAGGAATTAATGCGGTTATTGGTTCTTGGTAATCTTTCTATGATAAAATTCTCTAATTCTGCTTCACTGGAAACATCAGAACGACCAGATTTATCCCATTTGGAAACCACTAAAATCACGTTTATTGATTTCAGATTTTGACCTTTTCGTTCCAGCTCATCTAAAAATTCATTGATTAATGTATCTTCCTGATGCGCCTTATCATAACTTGTAACAATAATAAAAGTGAGCGGAATATTGGCGTTTAAATAAGCGTCAATACTGCTGTGATAAGTACCGCCACGTCCAATATCTTTATGATTTTCCCCAGAAGTTTCCAGAAATGTAAGGTTAATGGGGGGCACTTTTTTAGATTTATTATTCGGCTCAAAGATCAGATCTAATCTTGTGACCTGATCGCGCGTTGTTCTACTCGGTAAAACTCCTTGTCGAATATTTTCAAAAAAGTCTGACAGTAAACCTTGTGCTTCTTTTGAATTTGGCGTACCCAATTTTGGTCTTAAAACTCCAGCTTGTGAACTTAAATAATATAAAATAGCCGAAAGAATTACGGATTTTCCCGATTCTCCAACACCAAAAAAGAAGACAAAATTGCTATCTTTATTTTTTATATCATTTGTTGTTGCGTTTGCTAAAGGCACGAAATTATCGTTTGAGCCGGTATTGGTATCAAAAGATAAGGGCTTTATGGTTTCCTGATTTTCAAAAGACAGCGGATCAAATTTTTCAGTATCGTCCATTATTTTCTAATTTTTTGGGATTAAAGTTCTGCCGCTTCGCTTATTATTGAAAACACTTCCGTTATTATCATTATTTCCACTGTTATCTGGCGTTACCAAAAGAACAATAATTACAATTACAAAATCTAATAAAATACAGCCCATTAAAACCACGAATTGATAAACACCAAAATTTTTGATTGCATGTTCAAAAGCAAAACCAATTTTTCCCACTTCCTGCGTTTTGGAAACTTCTGGTGTAAATTTATATTTTTCAGCACCTAAGACGGTTTGCGCCCGATTCCCCAATTTATTATAATCGGATAAAGATTCATCAATCAAACCTTGTGAGGCTTCATCTTGTTCTTTTTTTGACAAAAGTAACAGATCCTGAATTTTTTTATTCCATTTTACAACCGAAACATTAATATCACTTTTCAGCACACTTTCTTCTGGTGACAGATCTGATATCATATTATCGATCTGTTTGCCCATTCTTTCTGATAAATCTGCGTAATCGTTTTTTACTGGCGTTAATAAGTCCACTTTTTGACCCGTTAATTTTTCAATATCTGCAATTAAAGATTGCGCTCTCGTCCCAATTCCTTTATTACCAGGATCTTTGATCTGTTCTATTAATTGCTTCTTTTTAATTTCAACATTCTGCGTGGTGGCTTTATCGTATTTATAATTAAATTTAGTCTCGACATCTGCCTGTAGTTTATTAAAATTTTCATTAATGCTTCGAAGTTCCGACGTATAAATATCCGTGCGCATGAAACGCGTATAAAGCGCATTGAAATTAGCAATGAAACAAAAGGAAGCTACGAAAATGTAAATCCCGACCAAACTTCTGGTTGGTTTTCCTTCCAGTTTTGCCTGACGGATCATGAATATTAAAAACAATAATAACAGTGATAAAACAAAAGCGATCACAATAGAAGCATTGCCAAAAATTTGCTCTAATCCCAGCCAGGTTTGATAAAAGCTGACACTGATCAACAAAATTGCAAGCACCGCAAGAAAGATTTCACTTGGCCCAATTGCATTAGATTTTTTACTCATTTACTTTAATTTATGTTTGTGATAAGCCTACTATTAATATTTACTGATCATTTTACAAGTGATTAATTTTGCTCAATTATTACTTTTACTTTAAATCAAATTTTATATGATCAGAAATATAAAAACGGATTTTATACAAAAATAATATATTCTACTTATAATGCCCAAAAATCCCAAAATCACTTGGCGTCCAAAGCGCGGCTTTTTGTCCGGCTGCTTTCAAACCATTGTTTGTCCAGGTGTTGCAGGTATAAAGAAAACTATAACTTCCTTTGGCTTCGTAAAAAGAATCATTATCGCCATAGACGGCATTTGTAGAAATTAAAATATTATTTCCATCTTTATTTTTATCAAATTTTATGTCAATAAATTTAATCAAATCACCATATTGATTTTTGGTGAGCATGATTTTTTTACAATCTTTTCCTTCTTTCATTTCATTATAATAAGTGCAGTGCATCGCAGATTCACCAAGCCAAAAAGCAGCATAAAAAGCCGTGGAAAATTTTAATTGAGACCAAGTAGGCGTGTCAAGATAGAAACCTTTGTCGCCCCAACCGATTCCTACATATTTAAAATTTCCATTTTTCGATCTGGTGTCTATATAAGGAATTTTTGAACTCCAGTCAATCTGCTCAGATTTTACAGGAACAACCAAATCTGTATGGTCACCGTTTGTAAATATATAAATGGGAATGTTCGCGACATCATTTGTTGTTTTTTTTGCAACTTCGATCAAAGGAATTACCAAAGCTAAAATTACATAGATTACTACAAATCCTAGAATAGCACCGATGATTTTTAAAAGTATTCTAAGTGTTTTTTTGAGCATATTATTTGTTATTTTTTAAAATAGTAGCCATGTTGGTTTTCGTAAAATTAGATTAAAAAGTTAACATTGCTTTTAATATTAAATTTATTATAAACCAAAATTCTTCCTGATTTTTTATAAAATACTAATTTTTGGTTAAAAATCTAATATTTCTCTCTAAGCCCGCAAATTTTGTCCTTTTTACGGGAGATTTTTGAAATATTTCCGAGAACAGATCCTGACTTAGTTCCTGCCAATTTTCTTTTTTAAAATCTTTCAAATAAGCATTTGGTTGAAACTTTTCCTGCTTATTTGGTAAAGAAAATCGATTCCAGGGGCAAACATCTTGGCAAATATCGCAGCCGAACATCCAATCTTCCATTTTACCTTTAAATGACGTGGGAATTTCATTTTTTAACTCTATCGTGGCATAAGAAATACATTTGCTACCATCAATAATTTTATCTGAAATTATCGCATCTGTCGGGCAAGCGTCGATACATTTTCGGCAAGTTCCGCAATGATCAGTAGTTTCAGAATCTGCGATTAAATCTAAATCGCAAATAATCTCTGCCAAAAAATAAAAAGACCCGTTCTGTTTCGTGATTAAATTAGCATTTTTTCCGACCCAGCCAATTCCAGATTTTCTTGCCCAACTTCTTTCTAAAACTGGCGCCGAATCAACAAATATTCGGCAATGAAAATCACCTATTTCCTGCTTAAGTTCATTAACTAAGTCATTTAAAATTCCTTTGATAATTTCATGATAATCTTCTGCATACGCATATTTTGAAATTTTAAAATTGTCTAAAGTTTCAATTTTTTCGGTAGGAAAGTAATTGTAGGAAAGGGAAATGACAGATTTTGAATCTTCAACTAACAAAGTAGGATCTAATCTTTTATCAAAATGATTTTCCATGTAAGCCATTTCGCCGTGGTAATTATTTTTAAGCCAATTTTCTAATTTTGGTGCATCTTCTTCCAAAAATTCTGCTTTTGAAATACCACAAGATTGAAAACCAAATTTCTGGGCTTTTTGCTTTATTAAATCCGAGTATTTTTGTTGATTTTGAAGCATTCAAATTCTTTGTGGATAGTTGAAATTTTGGTAAATTTGTTTTCAACAAATACAAAAATACATTTAAAAATAATAAAATGACATTATCAGAAATTATAGAAGCGGGAAATTACCATTTAATAGATGTTCGCGAAGAAATGGAATTGGAAATGGATGGACAGATCGAAAAAGCGCACAATATTCCCCTTGGTGAAATGGAAGACAGAAAGCAGGAAATAATTAATTTTAATGGACCAAAAATTTTCTTTTGTAGGAGTGGTGCTAGAAGTGAAAAAGCGATGCAATATTTTAAAAATGAAGGAATGCTGGATGTTTACAATGGCGGCGCATTCGAAGAAGTTAAAAGAGCTCTAGAGCAAAATTAAATTCTTTTCATTCTAAAATTTTGAATAATCGGCAGAATTAAACTCTGATAAAAGATTTTCAAATACTTTTTCAACGGGCAAGATTTCCTTTATTAAAGAGGAAACTTGCCCGATTTCTAATTCACCTTCTTCTAAATCTCCGTCGAACATACCAAGCTTTGCGCGTGCCCTTCCCAACGTTTCTGTGAGAACTTCTTTATTTCTGCCATTTTCATAATGGCTTTCCAGATCTTGATAAAATTTATTTTTCACCATTCTAACGGGCGCCAATTCTTTTAAAGTTAAATGTGTGTCGCCTTCATTTAATTCTGTTATTTTATTTTTCCAATTTTCGTGGGAACTCGCTTCGTTCGTTGCCGCAAAACGAGAACCGATCTGAACGCCATCTGCACCAAGAATCATCGCAGCTTTCATTTGCGACCCAACTGCAATTCCACCCGCAGCAATTAAAGGTTTTGAAATATTTTCGCGAACATTGGGAATTAAACAAAAAGTCGTGGTTTCATCTCTTCCATTATGTCCGCCGGCTTCGAAACCTTCCGCAACGATGGCGTCAACATTTGCCTCTTCGCATTTGATCGCAAACTTTGTAGAAGAAACAACGTGCGCTACTTTTATACCTTCCTTCTGTAAAATTTCTGTATAAGTTTTTGGATTTCCGGCAGAAGTGAACACAATTTTAATATCTTCTTCTAAAATTATTTTGAAGATTTCTTCTAAATTCGGATACAACATCGGGACATTAACACCGAAAGGTTTTGAGGTTGCTTTTTTACATTTCTGAATGTTTTCCCGTAATATATCTGGATACATACTTCCCGCACCAATTAAACCCAAACCACCGCAATTTGAAACCGCAGAAGCCAACTTCCAGCCAGAGTGCCAAATCATTCCACCCTGAATAATGGGATATTTTATCTGAAATAAAATGTTGATTTTATTTTCACTTGTTTCTTTCATCTTTTTGGCTGTACCAAAATCTATAAAACTACTCATTGCGCAAAAATAAGAAAATTTTGGAAAGTTGGATAGTTGTGAAGTTGTGAATAGACTTATTTAAAGTTTTAAAATAGTATGATTTTAATAAAAAAAAATCTCTGAACGAATCAGAGATTAAATTTTATTTTGACATTGCTGTTTTCTTGTAATTGGTCTTAAATTTACATTCGTCATAGCGGTTATCAATGGAAATAAAGGTTTTAGGAATTTCTACATTAATCCACTTTTCTATCATTTCATTTTTCTTTTTGGTAAGTGCGAGGTCTTTTACGCGGTCATAATCTGTACTGATATCCAAACGGTGCGCTGCAATTACATCTTCTACTTTTAAAAGCGAAACCACTTTTTTATCATTTAGTGTATCCTCAAAAACATCAGTCATATCGCCTTTATTTATGCCTGCAATTTGATAAGCAATATTTGCAGCAAGTGTCGTTTTTTCTAATTTATCAGATCCATCCTGCCCGGAAATTAATCCACCGCTGAATTTTGTCTGTTTGTTATTAGAAAATTTAAAAGCGGCATTTTTAAAAGTAATTTCCCCTTTAGCGATCAATGTTTTAATACTGTCTAATTCTTTTTTAGCAGTTGCAATTTCACCTGCATCTGGCACGGCTTTCAGCAATATATGACGTGCATCATATTGCTTACCAGATTTTTTAACCAATTGAATAATGTGAAAACCAAATTCTGATTCGACAGGATCAGAAATTTCCCCATCTTGTAAATTTAAAGCTGTAGCTTCAAAAACTTTCACCATTTTACCGCGCGAAATATTTTTATAAAGACCACCATTCTTTGCTGAACCAGGATCTTCAGAATAAATTCTGGCCTCATTTTCAAATGTTTCACCGTTTTTAATATCCTGCTTAATTTTTTTTAATTTATCAATCAACTCCTGTTTGTGTGCTTCTTTTAATTTAGGATATAAACTAATTTCCGCCAAAGTGACCTCATCTTTTACTTCTGGTAGCTGTGCTTTATAAAGTGCATAAAAATCTGTTACTTCATTTGGTGTAACATCTGCTTTATCAGTTATTCTAGTATATTTTGCCTGTCCATAATATTGATCAGTATCAATTTTTTCTATCGTATTTTTCATCTCAAATGGAGTTCTGAATTTATACGCAGTAAGCATCGCTTTTTCGTCTGGAAACTGGGACAGAATTTGAGTGTATTTATTATTTGTATTTTCTTTAATTGCCGCGCTACGGTTCTCAATCAAGGTATCTTTTTTAGCCTGATAAATCAATAGTTTGTTGCCGACCATTTTTTCTAAAAACTTACATTTATCGGAAACATTTTCACCTTGCTGTTGCGCATAAGTAAGCTGTTCCTGGATATCTGATTCTAAAACTATTTCGTTCCCAACCACGGCAGAAATACCATCAACAAGTTGACCTGCTTTTATTTGTGCGTCTACTTTTATAACGCCCAAGAGAAGAAAAAATACGAAAAATAAATACTTTATGGCCTTTGTCATTATTTGATTTTAAATAAGTTGCAAATTTATGATTCTAAATGAATTATACTTAATATTTTATTATAATTATTTCTTAAAATTTTTTTCTAAGTCTTTTAAGAATTCTGGCTGAACAATAATTTTGGTTTTTGCCCTTTGCGCCGCAATTGTAGAATTTAATATTTCCTCCGAAACACCATCTTTCAAATAGTCTTCAGCTTCCTTCTCAGTCATCTGAGTTGGTGGCAAAATAGAATCAATCGCGATCACTAAAGTTTTAGAACCCATTTTTGTGGTAAAAACCCCTTTTTTAAAAGGCACTTTGTATTTTGTGAAAACTTCCGCTGTTTGCGACATTTCACCATTTTCAAAATTTACTAAGTTTTGCTTTTTAGCATTTGTTTTACCTTCATACTTCTTTTTTAAAGAGTCCCAGTTTTTTGAATCGCTGATTTCTTTTGAAATTGAAGTCTCTAATGATTCATCAGTTGTAATGGCAACCCGGCCTTCTGCCCTACTTTCCCAAATATACTTGTTTTTATTTTTGTCATAATAAGAAGTAAGCAATTCTGGATGAGCGGTCATTTCTTTTTTTAAATAATTAGAAAAAATAAAATCAGAATATAGATTTCTTTTTACTGCATCTAAACTTGGTTTAACGTCACTTCTAGAAGCAAAATCTTGTGCGTAAGAATTATAGATAAATTGTGAATTGATGATAATCAGTAATTCTTTCCATTGTTCAGGATTCAATTTATCTGAATCTTTCACTTTCTCCGCAAGTAGTTGCTTTAAGTCATCTATTGTCAACTGATGATTGTTGTACGCGTATAAAACCGCAAGTGGTTTTTTTTCGGCTTCAAAACTTGCATAAGATTTCTCAACATTTCTATATTCCGCCGTCTCCTTATAAGCGGGCTGGGATTTCAAATAATCTATCAATGATTTCTGAACCAGTTCTGCATATTGAGACTTCATCATTTCCGACTGAAAAAAGTCTTTGTTTTTCTCCTCAGAATTATAAGGAGTAAGTGCGTAAATATTAAAAACAAAATATTTATCTGCGACTAAAACAGGCTCAGAATATTCGCCTGCTTTTTTACCTTGTAAAGCTGAATAAACTTCATCAGGTAAAGTAGGCGAACCCATTATTAATCCTCCGTTGTTTTTTTCTGCCTCAGAAAAACCATACAGTTTAGCAACTTCTTGAAATTTCTTACCGTTTTTTAAATCGCTGTAAATGTCACTTCTCATTTTAGCTGCATGTGTATCGTTTGGGTAAGAAATAGTTCCAAAAACCATATATCCTAAACTTGGCCTGCTATCTAAATACTGCGCAAAAGCAACTACTTTTGAAGTTTGGTATAATTTTGTGAAGCCGTTTTTTGGTAAAGTTTTGATAGAACTATACATCTCATTATCTAAACTTCCCGGTTTTACATAAAAAGCACCTGCAGATTTGTCCATGTATTTCTTCATGGCTTCTTCCATACTTATTTTTCCAGATTTTACATCATTATATATTTGACTGTAAGGCGTTTTGTCTTCTGGTTTTAACTCTTTAATAAAAACTAAAACTTTTCTTTCTACTTTATTATCAGTAATATATTTGGCTAAAAGTGGATCAATGACAGTTGCCGGTAAAAATAATTTATTTCGTAATTCTAACTCTTTTCCGCCTAATCCATTTCGAAAATAAGCCATTGTATCTGCCTTTTTCTCTTGTGCAAACTGTTGCAGCAAATAGAAATCCTGAATGGTTTTAACCGTTTTCTCAACACCTGAATTTTGAAGTCCGTACAAGTTATCTTTCTTAAAATTTGCTAAAGAAATACTGTCTTTGCCAACAATCATATATTGTGCAAAACAAAAATTTTGAATAGAAATAAGGAGTAAGAAAGCAATAATTTTTTTCATTAATTTTAATTTTATAAAGTCACTTCAAAAGAAGTTAATTTTCTAAACTCTTCAATTCTTAATTTCAAATCCTCGCTCGTCACATTTACCAAGCGGTCAGTTCCAAATTTCTCCACTGTAAATGATGCCATCGCGGAACCAACAATAATAGCAGATTTCATATTATCAAAACTGAAATCACCTGTTTTTGCTAAATGCGCCGCAAATCCGCCCGCGAAAGTATCTCCTGCGCCAGTTGGATCAAACACTTCCTCTAAAGGCAATGCAGGAATCGCAAATATTTTTCCTTCATGGAAAAGTAAAGCGCCGTGCTCTCCTTTTTTAATAATGACGAATTTTGGTCCTAATGTATGGATTTTCTGTGCGGCCTTTACCAAAGAATATTCTCCCGAAAGTTGACGTGCTTCTTCATCATTAATTGTAATAACGTCGGTTTTTGCCACCATTTCCATTAATAAATCCCAAGTAAGATCCATCCAAAAATTCATTGTATCAAGAATAACCAATTTTGGACGAGAATGCATTTTTTCTAAAACAGAAAGCTGAACAGCTGGATGAAGATTTCCTAATAATAAAACTTCGGCATCAGCTGAGTCTGCAGGAACTTTTGGATCAAAATTTTCCAAAACATTAAGTTCAGTAATTAACGTATCGCGGGTATTTAAGTCATTGTGATATTTACCTGACCAGAAAAATGTTTTACCGTCCTTAATGATTTCCACACCTTCGATGCCAATATTTTTTGCGGACAGCATATCCAAATATTCTTGCGGAAAATCACCTCCCACCACGGAAACTAAACTGACGTCTGTTTTTAACACTGCTGCGGAAAGCCCAATATAAGTTGCGGCACCGCCTAAAATTTTATCTGTTTTACCAAAAGGCGTTTCTATAGCGTCAAAAGCGACGGTTCCTACTGCGAGTAATTTCATATTCTTATAATTATTTAGCCAAGTCGTGGCTCGTTTTTTATTTCTTTTTTGCTGGATCTTTAGTTAATTTTTTCACTTTCCTGTCCCATATCACATTTTTGATTAATTTAAATCAGACTTATTTCCATTTAAAAGTTTCTATTATATGGAGCATATCTCTTTTAATATAATCTACGGCGGGCGCAAGCGAATCTGGTTTTGGTCTGGAATTAAAATATAAATTGGCTGTCAGAAAATGCTTTGTGCTATCTGTCACATAAAACTGAATGTTTGATGCAGACTGTCCTTTTAATTCGTAAAAATTACCAAACACTTTCTTTTCTGGATAGCTAAAAGACTTTGTATCAATTGAACTGGCTTTAATAGTATGTTCATAAACTAGCTTTTCGGCTTCTTTCACGTGTAAATTAAAATCATTATTTACCGGAAAATAGGTAATAAACACTTTGGCTTTCATTTTTGGATAATCAATGTAGAACCAACATGCTCTTTTCGCATCTTTTATTTGTGAAAATGTAGAATAATCAAATGTAAACGGACAGCTTGGGTTAAAATTTTGATAGTTGTGCGCTGGATATTCTAAACGTAATTCACCGCTCGGTTTAGGAAGCGGATCTTTCACGCAAGAGCTAAGTATCGAGATTAAACAAACAAACAATATGTTTTTAAACATTCGGCAAAAATAGTGATTTTTTTATTTCTAATTAATTGAATTTGTTTTAGAATAATTCACCTTGAAATGAAGCTTTATCTTCTAGTTTTTCTAAGTAATTCTGAAGAGGTTTTGGGAAAGACTTTTGCTTGGCCTCATATAAATCTATAATTTCAAAATTATTATCGGCCGCAAAATCTTTGAATAATTTTAAATCAGAAATTTGAACATCACTAATACTAATCTTTAGTTTTTTGTGTGTTAATTTATGAGCCACAACAGACACCCTTTTTATAAACTGTTCAAAATTTTCCGGAATTTCTGTAGAAAATTCATATAGTTTTTTCCAGATAAAATCGTCTTTTCTTCGTTTAGTAAGAAACTGACTATTATAATTTATAAAATAATAGGTTAATTCTAAATCTGTGATTTTCGTTTTTTTTGTTTTTAAAGGGAAATTATTAATAGTTCCGGATTGAAAAGCCAAGCAGTCATTATTTAATGGACAGACATCACAAAGTGGATTTTTTGGCTTGCAAATTTCAGAACCTAAATCCATTATTGCTTCATTAAAATCTCCAAATTTCTTCTCTGGCATCATCAAAAGTGCTAATTCTGAAAAATATTGGAAGGCTTTTCCGTTAGAAATATCAAAATTATCCGCAAAAAGTCGTGATAAAACACGGTAAAAGTTCCCATCGATTGCGGGATATTTTAAATCGAAAGAAATACTTGCAATCGCTGCAGCCGTATATTTTCCGACACCTTTTAAACTTAGAATTGAAGTATGATCTTCGGGGAATTTTCCCTTAAAATCTAACATGATCTGTTTTGAAGCTTTATGCAGGTTTAGAGCACGGGAGTAATATCCTAAACCTTTCCAATACAATAAAACCTCATCTTCATTAGCTTCCGCGAGACTTTTAACATTTGGGAATCTCTCCACAAATTTTAGGTAATGATTTAAACCTTGTTTTACTTGAGTTTGCTGCAAAAGAATTTCACAAATCCAAATTTTGTACGGATCTTTTGTTTTTCGCCACGGCAAATCCCGAGAATTTGTCTTGTACCAATTTAATAATTTACTACCAAGATGTAGAAAATCAGGCTTTTGTTTTTTTGCTTTCAAAAATAAGTTTTATATTTGCACACCAAAAATATAAACAAAAAAGGAAATGACAAAGGCAGAATTGGTAAACACCATCTCAAATAAATTAGGCGTAGAAAAGAACGACACGCAGAAAGTGATCGAAGCTTTCATGCAGGAGGTACGCACTTCTATGTATAATGGTGATAATGTTTATCTTAGAGGTTTCGGATCTTTTATTATTAAAACCAGAGCGGCGAAAACTGGCAGAAATATTTCTAAAAATACTGCTATAGAGATCCCAGCGCACAACATCCCAGCTTTTAAACCTTCCAAAACTTTTGTAGAGAAAATCAAAACAAAAGTACCAGTAAAATAAATTAATTTTAAACTTATAAATAACAGAAAATTATGCCAAGCGGAAAAAAAAGAAAGAGACATAAGGTAGCGACTCACAAAAGAAAAAAACGTAGAAGAGCAAATAGACACAAGAAAAAATAGGCTTTTCTTAAACCATATATAAATATAGTTGATGCAAATTTGCTGAAAATTTCATTGACTATATTTTTGTTTATACCCTATTTATTCAAATATATTTTAAAATATACCTGATTTTTTATTAATGAAGAAAGAACTTATCATATCACATGAAGGTGAATACACTAAAATCGCGCTTTTAGAAGAAGGCCGGTTGTTTGAACTTCATGAAGAGGAAATGAAAAGTGAATTTGTAGTAGGTGATCTTTTTTTAGGAAAAGTTAAAAAATTAGCACCAAATCTAAATGCTGCTTTTGTAAATATAGGCTATGAGAAAGATGCATTTCTGCATTACCAAGATCTTGGTCCAGAATACCTAACGTATTCTAGTTTTCTAAAAAATGTAATTACCAAAAAATTAGAAAATCCGAGTTTAAAGAATTTTCCTCTAGAAAAAGAAATTTTTAAGAATGGTCTAATCGACAAAGTATTATCTAAAGATGATACGGTTTTATTACAAATCACAAAAGAACCCATTTCTACGAAAGGCCCACGGATTTCTACCCAGATTTCACTTACCGGAAGATTTTTAGTTCTCATTCCATTTGATACCAAAGTTTCGATTTCAAAGAAAATTGAAGATTCTGCTGAAAAAATTCGACTTCGTACTTTAATAGAAAGTATTAAACCTGAAGGTTTTGGTGTAATTATCAGAACTGTGGCCGAAGGAAAAAAAGTGGCGGAACTTCACAATGATATGAATCAATTGGTTCAAAAGTGGGACGCGACTTTTAAAAACATTCAGAAAGCAAAAATTCCTTCTAAAATATTGAGCGAAGAAGATAAAGCCTCTTCTATTTTGCGGGATAATTTCAATGCAGATTTTGTCAACATTTTTTGTGACGATGAGCAGATGGTTTCGGATATGAAAAATTATCTGGAAGTAATTGCACCAGAACGCAAAAACATTGTCCAGTTCTACGATTCTCATGTTCCTCTAATGGAATATTATAATGTAGAAAAGCAACTGAAACAAAGTTTTGGAAAGCACGTCAATATTCCTAGTTCAAAAGGTGCATATCTTGTCATTGAGCATACAGAAGCACTTCATGTGATAGATGTAAACTCGGGGAACAATATTAATTCTAGCAAATCTGGTAATAGAGAACACGCACTTTATGTGAATAAAATGGCGGCAACAGAAATTGCTCGCCAACTTCGTTTGCGCGATATGGGCGGCATCATTGTAGTCGATTTTATCGATATGATAGACGCCAATCACCGCCGTGAACTATTTGACCATCTTCAAGAAGAAATGTTGCGAGATAAAGCGCGGCATAAAATTTTACCGCCAAGTAAATTTGGATTAATTCAAATTACAAGACAAAGAACCCGACCTGAAAAAGTCATAAAAACGCAGGAAGACAATCCGAACGAAAACGGTGAAATCCTTGCGCCAATAGTTATTGTAGAGCGTATGGAAGAAACCATTCGCAACATCATGCAGACCCAAAAAGGCAAACTTTATTTGCACGTTCACCCTTTTGTAGAGGCCTATCTTACCAAAGGAATTATGAGTATTCAAAACAAATGGTATTTAAAATACAAAAAATGGGTCACCATTATTCCGCGAGATTCTTACAAATATTTAGAATACAAACTTTTAAATAGCGACAAAAAAGAACTGGTCAGTTATTCAAATTAAATCTACTGAAACTTCCAAAATCTGGAAGTTTCTTTTATTTTGGAGCAACGCAATTTTCGCTTTCTTTCAAACTTAGTCCTGCTGTTCGCTCTATCTTTTTTGGCGCTCGCTTCGCTCGCACCAAAAAAGGATGCCGCTTCCATCTGGGCTATCTAGACTATATTTTTTTTCTTTTCGACCACTTATTTTTCTTATGTAAAATATTAATCGTAATATTGCAATGTATTAATATAATTAAAAATGGGAGTATCCAAAACCGAAATATTTACAGATGAACAAAATGAAATTTCTTTATTCGCAAAAGTTTTTGGGCATCCTGCACGGGTTTCTATTTTGCAGTATTTGTTTAAGATAAATTCTTGCGTTTGCGGAGATCTAGTAAATGAAATTGGATTAGCGCAACCTACTATTTCACAACATTTAAAAGAATTAAAATATTTAGGTTTGATTAAAGGAAACGTAGAAGGAACAAGCGTTTGCTATTGCATTAACAAAGAAAACTGGACAAAAATGAAGGAAACAATGTTGCAATTTTTAAATCAAGATATCTCTGAAACAGGAAATTGCTGCTAAAATAAATTTAAAATTATTAATCCTAAAATCGAAATAAAAAATATAAAAATGAAACTCTTAGAAATAAAAAATAAACTGAATGAATTGGAAACAATTTCATTTGAGTTGCCAAACGGCAAATTAGTTCCAAATCATTTTCATGTAACAGAAGTAGGGAAAATCACAAAACATTTTATTGATTGCGGCGGAACCGTTCGAAGTGAAGAAGTTATAAATTTTCAACTTTGGAATGCAAATGATTACGACCACAGATTGCATCCAAAAAAATTATTGCAGATCATTGAACTTTCAGAAAAAGCTTTTGAAATCGGAGATTTAGAAATCGAGGTAGAATATCAAGGAGAAACAATTGAGAAATTTGGATTAGATTTTAACGGAGAAAACTTTATTTTAACAGCAAAACAAACCGATTGTTTGGCTAAAGATAAATGCGGAATTCCTGCACAAAAATCAAAATTAAAGTTTTCAGAATTTCAAAAAGAAAATTCTTGTGAACCAGGAAGTGGTTGTTGCTAAAATATTAAAAAAAATGAAAACAGAAAAATCACCTCTATTTTCGTCAATAGATAAAGTAATCAAAGGTTTAAAACCAGAAACTATTTCAAACGAAAGAAAATTAATTTTACAACCATTAATTAAATTTATTCAAACAAAAGTTTCTAATAACTCAGAAATTCGTTTGAATTTTATTTGTACGCACAATTCCCGTAGAAGTCATTTATCGCAAGTCTGGGCACAAACTTTAGCCCATTATTTTAATATTAAAAATGTATTCTGCTATTCTGGCGGTACAGAAAATACGGCGCTTTTCCCGATGGTTACGCAAACTTTACAAAATTCAGGCTTTCAAATCAAAACTCTTTCGGACGGAAAAAATCCAATTTATTGCATTAAATATGCACAAAATGAACATCCTATAATCGGATTTTCAAAAAAATTAAATGATAATTTCAATCCAAAATCTGAGTTTGCAGCAATTTTGACTTGTAATTCCGCGAACGAAGCCTGCCCTATTGTTTTCGGCGCAGAAAAGAAAATCCCAATTACTTTTGAAGACCCAAAAGCATTTGACAATACGCCGCAGCAAGGCGAAAAATACAACGAAAGAAGTCTGCAGATCGCCACTGAATTATTTTATGTTTTCACTCAAATCAAGTCTTAAAAATGATAACAAAAAAATTAAGTTTCTTAGATAAAAATCTTACTCTGTGGATTTTTGTCGCCATGATTGTTGGTGTTGCAATTGGCTATTTCATTCCTTCTTTTCTGGTTTTCGTTAATAAATTCAATAGCGGGACAACCAACATTCCAATCGCGATTGGATTAATTTTGATGATGTATCCGCCTTTAGCAAAAGTAAATTATTCCCTATTGCCAAAAGTTTTTCGAAATACAAAAATCCTTTCCATTTCCTTAATTCTCAACTGGATAATTGGACCCCTTTTAATGTTTTTTTTAGCAATTACATTCTTACGAGATTACCCAGAATACATGGTTGGATTGATTTTAATTGGTCTGGCGCGTTGCATCGCAATGGTTTTGGTTTGGAATGATTTAGCCGAAGGAAGTAGTGAATATGGCGCAGGATTAGTGGCGCTGAATAGTATTTTCCAAGTTTTTGCATATAGTTTTTACGCCTGGATTTTCATAACGGTTCTTCCGCCTTACTTCGGTTTTAAAGGTGTAATCGTTGATATTTCCATCGGAAAAATCGCAGAAAGTGTCGCCATTTATTTAGGTATTCCTTTCGTTCTTGGAATTTTAAGTCGTATGATTTTGGTAAAACTTAAAGGCGAAGAATGGTACACTAAAAAATTTATTCCCACTATTTCACCAATGACATTAATTGCACTTTTATTTACAATTGTCATTATGTTTTCTTTAAAAGGCGAATTAATAGTAAAAATTCCACTAGATGTTTTAATTATCGCTGTTCCCTTACTTATCTATTTTACAATTATGTTTTTCATTGGATTTTTCGTTACAAAAGTAATGGGAGCGGAATATGATAAAACTGCAGCAGTTGCATTTACTGCGGCAGGAAATAATTTTGAATTGGCGATCGCGGTTGCCATTGCAGTTTTCGGCTTAAATTCTGGACAAGCATTTGCCGGCGTAATTGGTCCATTGGTAGAAGTTCCGGCTTTAATATTATTAGTAAGGGTTTCATTTTGGTTAAAGAAAAAATATTTTCCCATAAATCGCGGCTAAAAAGTCATTTCTTTCAAACTTGTGAAATGTTATATTTTAAAGATTTATTTATATTAGCATGTAAATAAAGTATGACATAAATGCTGCGAATATATCCAAATTTAGGCGGCTTTGTATAGTTTTGTGATACATATAAACAAGTTATCGGTCAGCATAAAAAACGGCACAGCACAAACAAACATGAACGACAGACATAAAAATGAACATAATTGAAATCCAAACACGTTTTAATCCGACACTAATAAAAGGAGTTGGTATTGCAAGTGTTTTGTTCTTCGGTGCGACTGGAATTTACGGAATTAAGAAACTGTTCGACAATAATGTGGGGTTGACAATTGACGACAGCGGAATTATTGACAACACAAACGCAACAAGCATCGGACTTATTAAATGGGCTGACATAATTGAAAAAAGAACCGAACAAGTTATGTCGACAAAGTTTTTACTCATTTTCACAAAAGACCCGAATGAAATTTTAGAAAAAGTAAGTAGAATGAAACGCAAACTAATGGCTGGAAATATGAAAATGTATGGAACGCCATTATCTATAACTTCCACGACTTTAAAATATAACTTTAACGCCTTGAAAAAATTATTAAAAGACAGACTAAATTAACAGCGAGAAAGAATACCGAACCGTTAACAGGACCTACCTAAAGGGCAGGGTTTCGTTTTTCAAAGACACATTTGTGGTTAATGGAAGTTTAGTTTTTCAAATTAAGTTTTGTGGTAAAAGTTCCGTCCTTCGGTTAGCTGCAAAACGTTAAAATTTTTTTCTACTTTATTTCCTAAAACATAATTTCTTAATTTTGTATTATGCAAATTTTTGGTCGAGACTTATTAGAAAGAATAAAAAAAGCCCAGTTGGAAGGCGAAAATGCACATGCCGTTTATTCGCCGCCTTACAGGGCCGTACTTTCTGAGCAAGAAATTTTAGCAAATAATCCAAAATTGGCGGCCGTCAATATTTTACTTTATTTAAAAGATAATACCTGGTATTTCCCCTTAATTGTCAGAAGCAAAAATGAACGCGACCGTCACAGTGGGCAAATTTCATTTCCTGGCGGTAAAAAAGAAGAATCTGACGAAAATTTTTCACGTACTGCCACACGTGAAACGTCGGAAGAAGTTGGGATTTCCGAACACTACATCAGGATAATTCGTGAGCTTTCGCCAATTTACATTCCTCCAAGTAATTTTTATGTACATGCTTTTGTATCCTACACCACCAAAAATCCGTCCTTTATTTTACAGGAAACCGAAGCCGTAGATTTAATAGAATTTCCTATAGAATCTTTATTAAATCTTTCTGAAAAACCCGAAATGAAAATCTTAAATTCTTCGCGTGGCGTGGAAGTTCCGGTTATCAATTTTGGTGGTCACCAGATTTGGGGCGCGACTTCTATGATATTAAGTGAATTCAGTTTATTGTTAAAAAATATGTAAATTTGCGCGTAATTTTAATTGATAAATGGCGAAGAAAAACATATTTACAGACGCTTTTGGAAATCTCTATATTCTAAAAAGACTCATCATTTTTGTTTTGGGAATGATTTCCTACAGAAGATTTAATGGGTTTAATAAACTGAAAATAACCGGTACAGAAAATTTAGTAGATCTACCGGACAGTAATGTTTTATTTGTGTCAAATCACCAAACTTATTTTGCGGATGTTGCAGCAATGTATCACGCTTTTTGTTCCGTTAATAATGGCTATTTAAACTCAATTAAAAATCCAATTTATTTACTCAATCCTAAAGTTGATTTTTATTATGTTGCGGCGGAAGAAACCATGAATAAAGGAATTCTATCTAGAATATTTAAATTAGCCGGTGCAATTACGGTGAAAAGAACCTGGCGCACGGAAGGTCACAATGTGAACCGAATGGTAGATTTAACAGAGATTGAAAACATTATGAAAGCGTTAGATAATGGCTGGGTCATTACTTTTCCACAAGGTACCACTTCGGCTTTTGCACAAGGCAGAAAAGGCACGGCCAAATTAGTTAAGAATCAAAAACCAATTGTAATTCCCATAAAAATAAACGGTTTTAGACGGGCTTTTGACAAAAAAGGATTGAAAATAAAAGTGACTGGCGTGAAACCAACCATGGAATTCAAAAAACCGCTTGATATAGATTATGAAAAAGATGACGCGCAAACAATTTTAAATAAAATCATGCACGGCATTGAACAGACGGACGATTTTAATATTTTACACGATTACGAACAGGAATTGAAAGCAGGTAAAATGTCTGACACTAAACCTAAAATATTTCCTTACTAATATCGAAAATTCAAACAGAGAAAAAATTCATTTAAAATAAATTAATTTTGAGGACCCATTTTATTGCAATCGGCGGAAGCGCTATGCACAATCTAGCCATCGCATTAAAAGATAAAGGATTTGAAGTTAGCGGTTCCGACGATGCTATTTTTGAACCTTCAAAATCCCGACTTAGCAAAAAAAATATTTTACCAACAAAATTAGGTTGGTTTCCAGAAAAAATAACCTCAGATTTAGATGCAGTCATTCTTGGGATGCACGCTAGAATTGATAATCCGGAACTTTTAAGAGCAAAAGAATTAGGTTTGAAAATTTATTCATACCCCGAATTTCTTTACGAACAGTCTAAAAATAAAACGCGCGTCGTCATTGGCGGTTCTCACGGGAAAACTACCATTACTTCAATGATTTTGCATGTTTTAAATTTCCACCATAAAAACATCGACTATATGGTTGGTGCCCAGCTGGAAGGTTTTGATTGTATGGTTAAAATCACCGATGATACTGATTTTATGATTCTGGAAGGCGATGAATATTTGTCGTCACCTATCGATCTGCGTTCAAAATTTTTGCTTTATTTACCAAATATTGCTTTGCTTTCCGGCATTGCATGGGATCACATAAATGTGTTTAAAACTTTTGATGATTATATAGAACAATTTAGAAAATTCGTTGCAAGCATAATTCCTGGTGGCGTTTTGGTTTATAATGAAGAAGATGAAGAAGTCGTAAAAGTGATTGAAAGTTCAACTAATTTTTTCAGAAAAATTCCTTATAAAACACCAGATTATAAAATTTCTGACGGTAAAGTTTTTTTAAAAACAAATATGGGCGAAATTCCATTATCCGTTTTTGGGAAACATAATTTATTAAATCTAGAAGGCGCGCGATTTATTTGCCAACAATTGGGCATTATGGAAGAAGAATTTTATGAAGCAATCATGAGTTTTAAAGGCGCTTCGAAGCGTTTAGAAAAAATTGAAAGATTAGATAAAGGTATTTTATATAAAGATTTTGCACATGCACCAAGTAAAGTAAAAGCAGTGGTAAATGCATTTTGCGAACAATTTACAGCAGAAAAAAAATATGGGTTTTTAGAACTTCATACCTACTCTAGTTTGAATCCTGTTTTTTTAGAGCAATATGATTCTGCTTTGAATGGTTTAGAAGAAGCAATCGTTTTCTACGATGAAGAAGCATTGAAAATCAAAAGAATGGACGCTATTTCTGCAGATTTTATTAAAGAAAAATTTAAAAATAAAGATTTAAAAGTCTTTACAAACGCCGAAGATCTACATCAATACTGGGAAACATTAGATAAAACGAAAGGCGTTTTTCTGATGATGAGTTCAGGTAATTTTGGTGGTTTGGATTTGGTATGATTGGGTTTAGGAATTAATTTTTATTAATAAATCTTCTTCAAATTTTTTCAAATCATTATTTAAACTATTATTAATTCTATTTCCAATCCATTTTTTAAAGTTATTTTCAAGATTAATTTTAAGCTTGCAATTAAGGTAAATAATTTGATCTTCGCAGAAATTCAACACATGATTTAATTTAACATTATCTGAATCAATATCAATAAAATGAATTAAGCTTATGTATTCTGAATGTGCATAATTTGAAAATAAACGCCAAAAAGTAACAAAAGATTCCTCATTCAAATCTGTTTTATCAAAATAACTTACTTTATCAAAAATTTTAGTAGGAATTTTTTTTATTTTTTCATCAATGAAATATTCATTTAATTTTATTTCAGACTGAAGAAAATCCTTTCTAATGGATTCATCGTTTTTAATTTCCTCGAATTTTTTAATATTTTTTGGCGTGTATTTGCTTCTATTATGTAAACCACAGTACTCATATAGCAAATATCTGTAACATTTTTGTTGATAATCAATATTTTCGAAATGTAAATAATAGTTTATTAAATAATTTTCATTTAATAATCTCATTAAAGAAAATATCGAATTTATTTCAGGATGTTCATTTTCTATTAATTTAATAATAGTTTTTGACACTAAAATTTGTTTGTTTGATATTAAAATTAAAAATCTTTGATTATCTATGTCGGAAATATTTTCATTCTCTAATATTTCTAAATAATTGTCAATAATTGTATTCAATTGAAAAAGTAATTTATCTTCATCCATTATTTACTATATTTATTTATTAAAAAAATCCCAAACCACTTTTCCTTTCACTTTTCCTAAAATCTCTTCTAAAGTTTCGACATTAGATTCTTTCACGCGCTTTACAGATTTTAATTTATTTAAAAGCAATTCTATTGTTTTCTCACCAACGCCGGGAATTTCTTCCAATTCAGATTTTATAGTAGAATTTGTGCGGCGCGCTCGGTGATGCTTTACGCCAAAACGGTGAGATTCATCTCGCACGCGTTGCAAAATTTTTAAAGTTTCAGAAGATTTATCCAAATATAATGGAATAGAATCTTCAGGAAAATAGATTTCTTCCAGACGTTTTGCAATTCCGATGATGGTAATTTTGCCATAAAGTCCTAATAATTTTAAACTTTTCACGGCCGAACTTAGTTGCCCTTTTCCGCCATCTATTAAAATTAATTGCGGTAGATCTTCACCCTCATCCAGCATTCTTCGGTATCTTCGGTAAATGACTTCTTCCATACTCGCAAAATCATCCGGACCAACCACTGTTTTTATATGGAAAATCCGATAGTCTTTTTTAAAGGCTTTTCCATCCCGAAAAACAACACAAGCACCGACAGGATTTGTGCCTTGAATATTAGAATTGTCAAAACCTTCGATGTGTCGCGGTTCTGCGGGCATTCTCAATAACTTCTGCATTTCCGCCATAATGCGGTTTGTGTGTCTTTCTGGATCAATAATTTGAACCTGTTTTAATTTTTCAATTCTATATTCCTTCGCATTTTTCTCAGATAATTCCAAAATTCTTTTTTTATCGCCCATTTTCGGAACAAAGATTTTCGCATTCGGGATTTCTACAGAAAGATGAAAAGGCAACAGAATTTCTTTAGAAGTGGATTCAAATTTTTGACGAATTTCAATTAAAGCCTCTTCCATAATATCTTCATCACTTTCCTCCAGAATTTTCTTAATTTCTGTGGTGTAAGACTGAATAATATTTCCGTTTCGTATTTTAAAGTAATTAATATAGGCTGCCGATTCATCACTCGTCATCCCGAAAACATCGACATCATCAATATTTGGGTTTACAACCGTGTGTCTAACGCGATAATTGTCCAAAGTTTCTAACCGTTCTTTAATATTTTGCGCATTTTCAAACTCCAGATTTTGTGCAAATTTCTGCATTTGGATTTCCAAATAATTAGTTGCCAATTTAAAATCGCCTTTTACAATTCCACGTATCGCTTCAATTTTATGATCATAATCGGCCTCACTTTCGAACATTTCGCACGGGGCCTCACAATTTTTAATGTGGTATTCCAGACAAACTTTGTATTTTCCTTCAGCAATTTTATTTGGTGATAAATTTAAATTGCAGGTCCGGATTTTATAAATATGCTTAATAATGTCTAATAAAACCCTTGCTGGGCGAACTTTTGCATAAGGCCCATAATATTCTGAGCCGTCTTTTATTTTGTTTCTGGTAAGAAATATTCGCGGAAAATGTTCGTTCTTTATGACAATGTAAGGATAAGATTTATCATCTTTCAGCATTACATTATAAAATGGCTTTTGCTCTTTTATTAAATTATTTTCTAACAAAAGAGCGTCATATTCACTGTTTACAACGGTCGTTTCTAAACGATCTATTTTAGAAATCATCGTTCTTGTTCTAAAACCAACCTGATTTTTATTAAAATAAGACAATACCCTTTTCTTTAGATTTTTAGCTTTTCCAACATAAAGTAATTTACCACTTTTGTCGTAATATCGGTAAACGCCAGGATCGGAGGGCAAAGTCTGAAGTTGTAATGCGAGCGCTTCTTTCATCTAACAAAAATAAGGATTTTAATAAAGAAGATTTGCGTAAAATATTAAATAAAGATTACGTAAATATGATTTAAAAAATCAATATGTGACAATATTTCCGAAAAAATAATATTCTATCTGACATTAATTTGATTTAAAAGAAAATTTTGTTGAAAATATAAATGGCATAATTATAGTCAAAATCAGAATAGAACTTTAAAAAAATATATAAATATGTCAGTAAATTTTAGACCAATTGCAGACCGCGTTTTAATAGAACCGACCGCTGCTGAAACAAAAACAGCCTCAGGAATCATTATTCCAGATACCGCAAAGGAAAAACCTCAAGAAGGCACTGTACTTGCAGTAGGTAACGGTAATGTAGATGAGCCAATGACTGTAAAAGTTGGCGATAAAGTACTTTATGGAAAATACGCTGGATCAGAATTAAAAATTAACGGTACAGATTATTTAATTGTAAAAGAATCTGATATTTTAGGAATTTTAGGATAAAATGAGCTGATACTTTTAAAAAGTACAGCCAAACAGCTTTAAATAATTAAATAAATAAACTTAAATACTTTGTAGTTCTTACATCGTATAAAAATCCAAATAAAATGGCAAAAGAAATTAAATTTGACATAGATAGTAGAGACGCTTTAAAAAGAGGTGTTGACGCTTTAGCAAACGCAGTAAAAGTAACATTAGGGCCAAAAGGTAGAAATGTTGTAATTGAAAAATCTTACGGTGCGCCACACGTTACAAAAGACGGTGTTTCTGTAGCAAAAGAAATAGAATTAGCAGACCGTGTGGAAAATATGGGTGCGCAAATGGTGAAAGAAGTCGCTTCTAAAACCAATGATATTGCCGGTGACGGTACAACTACTGCAACAGTTTTAGCACAGGCGATTGTTCGTGAAGGTTTGAAAAACGTTGCCGCAGGAGCCAATCCAATGGATTTGAAAAGAGGAATTGACAAAGCAGTAAAAGCAGTTGTTGAAAATCTAAAATCTCAATCTCAAGAAGTTGGGAATGAATCAGAAAAAATTAAACAAGTAGCCTCAGTTTCTGCAAATAATGACGAAACTATCGGCACTTTGATCGCTGAAGCCTTTGGAAAGGTAGGTAAAGAAGGTGTAATTACTGTTGAAGAAGCAAAAGGAATTGACACAACAGTTGACGTAGTTGAAGGAATGCAATTTGACAGAGGTTACCAGTCACCTTATTTTGTCACTAATCCAGAGAAAATGATTGCAGAATTAGAAAATCCATATATTTTATTAGTAGAGAAAAAAATCTCTTCAATGAAAGATTTATTACCGATTTTAGAACCGGTTGCGCAATCTGGTAAAGCACTGTTAATTATCTGTGAAGAAGTTGAAGGTGAAGCATTAGCAACTTTAGTAGTGAATAAATTAAGAGGTTCACTTAAAATCGCGGCTGTAAAAGCACCAGGATTTGGTGACAGAAGAAAAGCATTACTAGAAGATATCGCAACTTTAACTGGTGGAACTGTAATTTCTGAAGACAGAGGTTTCACAATGGAGAACGTAACCTTAGAAATGCTTGGAACTGCAGAGAAAATTACCATTGATAAAGAAAATACGACAATTGTAAACGGTGCAGGTGAAGAAAGCTTGATTAAAGGCAGAGTAAACCAAATTAAAGCGCAGATAGAAACCACAACTTCTGATTACGATAAGGAAAAATTACAGGAAAGATTAGCTAAATTAGCTGGTGGTGTTGCAGTTCTTTATATTGGTGCAGCTTCAGAAATTGAAATGAAAGAGAAAAAAGACCGTGTAGATGATGCACTTCACGCTACGAGAGCAGCTGTTGAAGAAGGTATCGTTGCTGGTGGTGGTGTTGCTTTAGTTCGTGCAATAAAAGCGATTAACGTAGAAGGTGCAAACCAAGATGAAAATACAGGTATAAAAATCATTAAACGTGCTATTGAAGAGCCTTTAAGACAAATTGTAACTAACGCTGGTGGCGAAGGTTCAGTTGTAGTAGCGAAAGTTGCAGAAGGTTCTGGTGATTATGGTTTTAATGCGAAAACAGACGAATATTGCAACATGTTTGAGGCAGGAATTATCGATCCTACAAAAGTGGTTCGTGTGGCTCTAGAAAATGCAGCTTCCGTTGCGGGAATGCTTTTGACAACTGAATGTGTGATCACAGAAGTTCCGAAAGAAGATCCAGCAATGCCAAATATGGGCGGTGGAATGCCAGGAATGATGTAAGAAAAATCTTCGTGATTTATAAAAATCCGCTCAAGCAATTGAGCGGATTTTTTTATACTTTTTTTCAAGGTTATATTATAAATAAATTCTTTTCCGTATTTTTAACTATATTTAACGAATAAAAACTAAACACCATGAAAAAAATCCTTTTATTAGCGGGAAGCTTCTATATTCTAAATATAAGTGCACAGCAAACTATCTCGCAAGATAATATGACAGACATTTCTTCGCAAAAAATGAATATTATTAAAACAAATATTACGGCTTATGTCTTTAAAAATATAAACCTAACTTACGAAAGGTCGATTAATAGATGGTTTTCCATAAACGCGGGATTTGGAATAGTTCCCCAAGGAAAGGTCCCCTTTTTAAACTCATTTTTAGCCGAAAAAGATAGAAAGAAATTAGAAAATTTAGAAGTTAAAGCTTCCAATTACACCTTAGAATCCCGCTTTTATATCGGAAAAGGCTACGGGAAAGGATTTTATTTCGCACCTTATTACAGATATTCCAAAATCACTTCCAATACTTTTGATTTTGTTTATGATTACCAGCCGGTAACCGGTGTTACTTATGAAATTCCTTTGAAGGGCTTTGGAAATACCAATGGAAATAGTGGTGGACTAATGATTGGCTCTCAATTTTTTCTCACTAAAAGTCAAAATCTAGTTTTAGATTTTTGGATCGCGGGTGCGCATTATGGATCTGGAAAAGGAATTTTTGATCTTACAACAGACCAAACACTTTCCCCAGAAATGCAGGCACAATTGAAAAGAGAAATTGAAAATTTAAACGTACCTTTTATAAGGTACACAGTCCAGACAAATCCTCATGGCGCGCATATAGATGTAAGCGGACCTTGGGCGGGATTTCGAAGTGGTTTATCTTTAGGATTTAGATTTTAAAATAACAGACCGTTCTATATTGAACGGTTTTTTTAGGGGCAAAAGGTTTTTTTATTCGCTATCGATAATATTCACAATCGCCACTCTACTTTATTGCCAGAAAAAAGAATTTATGACTTCTTCAATTATTAAAAAATCAGACAAGAAAATTAGTATTAAAAGGAATTTAGATTCTACAAAAATCGCAAGAATAAATCATTATTTAAGTCACAGTATTGCGACTGCAGAAAATATTGAAAATCAAATAAAATATGGCAAAGCAAAATTCATTTCGTTTGGTATAGCAGACCAAGATTTTAGAAAATTTAAAGAAAATACGGTATTGATTTAAAAACTGAAGGTTGCGTTATTGATTATTTTTCCTCAAAAAGAGCCAAACTAAACAATACTTTTTTAGCACAATACCTAACAAATAAGTATGGTAAAACCTGGAAAAAAGATCTGCTTTCTAAACCTTTCGGCTTAGATAATATTTAAAAAAATAAAGCCAGATAAGTTACTAAGTGAAACGTCTTTACAAACTAAATTGATGAGCAATTTCAAAAAAATCTTTATCAGCTTTCCATTAAAATAATAAAAATCTAAACCTCTTCTTCAACCTGCAATTGTCCTTGATACAATTTCGAATAATAGCCTCGTTCTGATAAAAGTTCCTGATGTGTTCCTGCTTCCACAATTTTACCACTATCCATCACGATAATTTTATCAGCATTTACTATTGTTGAAAGTCTGTGTGCGATAATAATTGAAGTTCGGTTTTTTGTGATTTTTTCAGTTGCTTTCTGAATTAATTTTTCACTTTCAACATCAACGGAAGACGTTGCTTCATCTAAAATTAAAATTTTAGGATCAGAAAGATAAGCGCGCAAAAATGACAATAGTTGTCTTTGACCAAGAGAAATCGAAGAACCACGCTCACTCACCACAAATTCATAGCCGCCGGGTAAACTCTCAATAAAATCATCCACTTCAATATCCTTTGCAATCGCTTTAATTTTTTCCAGCGTCACACTTTCATCGCCGAAAGAAAGATTTTCAAACACCGTTCCGTGGAAGAGAAAAACATCTTGTAAAACAACACCGATATGTTCCCTTAAATTATAAAGTTCGTAATCTTTTAAATTGACATCGTCGAGCAAGATCTTACCAGAATTAATATCATACAATCTTGTAATTAAACTAATAATAGTTGATTTTCCTGCTCCTGTCGCGCCGACGATCGCAACAGTCTCGCCCGGATTTACAGTAAAACTAATACCTTTTAAAACTTCCTGTTTTTCATCGTAAGAAAAATAAACATTTTTAAATTCTATTTTTCCATCAAAAGTATTTTTAACAATTTTTCCAGTATTTGGCATTTCAAAATTCTCATCCATAACACCCAAAACTCTTTCTGCGCCAACTAATCCTCTTTGAATATTATTAAAACGATCTGCAATTTGTCTTAAGGGACGAATTAACATTGAAATATATTGAATAAACGCGATTATTTCACCCGGGAAAATTTTTATATAACCGCCGTAAAATAAAATTAATCCGATAAAAACTGAGGAAATCAATTCCACAACCGGGAAAAATAAAGAGAAAATATAGACAGTTCTAAGAAGTGCACTTTTTAAGCTGATATTTATGTCATCAAACTTTTTAAATTCTGCATCCTGTCGGTTAAAAACCTGAATAATTGACATTCCAGATAATCTTTCCTGCACGAAACTATTTTGAGTTGCCGTCCATGTACGCTCATCACCAAACGCTTTTTTCAATCTCTTCTGGAAAAACCGTGTGATCACAACCATTAAAGGTAAAATCGCCAGAGAAATATAACTTAGATGAACATTCACCAAAAACATCGCCACTAGAACGAAAATAATTCGTAGAACATCCCCAAAAACCATTAAAAAGCCGTCGGTGTAAACTGTCGAAATTGTTTCAACATCACTTACTGCTCGAGTTACTAACTGACCAATTGGTGTTTTATCAAAAAAAGAAGTTTTAAAATAAATTAATTTATGATAAAGACGTTCCCGAATGTCTCGGATAACGTTTTGAGAAATAAAATTCGAAAAGTAGACCAAGAAAAAATTGAGAATAGATTCCGCAAAAACTAGCGCGATTAAAATATAAATATGCGGCATGAGTTTCGAAAAATCCTTCGATTTCATGATATCCTGATCCACAATATTCATCGTAAGATAGGGTCTGTAAGTGGAAACAATCGCCAAAAGAATAGAAATTATCAGCGTAAAAATAAACCACGATCGGAATTTCATCCCAATTACGAAAAGCCTTTTCAAAATACTACCCGTGCTCTGTTCTTTCATTGGCGCAAAGTTACGCAAAGAATCAAACTTTCACAATTGACGGAATCTATATTTTTTTTCAAAAAAAAGCAAATTAAGTCTTAAAATCATAGCCAACATCCATCAAAAAAAGTCCTTGAGGCGGAGCAGAAGTTCCTGCTAAATTTCTGTTTTTTGCTAAAATAATCTCATTGAAATCTTCCAAAGAAATTTTTCCCGCCCCAAGATCAACCATCGTTCCAACTATTGCACGCACCATATTTCGCAAAAAACGATCCGCAGAAATCGCGAATTTTAGTTCATTTTCCTTTTGTTCCCAAACGGCCTTATAAATTTTGCAATTATTGGTTTTATTATCAGCGTGTAATTTTGCAAAACTAGTAAAATCTGTAGTCTCAAAAAGCATTTTGCAGCCTTCATTCATTTTCTCAACATCAATTTTTCCGCGCCGGATCTGCCAAGAAAAATCGGTTGTGAAAGGATTTTTTTCTAAAGAAATACAATATTCATAAGTTCGGAAAGTCGCATCAAACCGCGCATGAAAATCATTTTTAACCTTAAAAATTTTCTTCACAGCAATATCTTCCGGCAGTAGACTATTTAATCGGTAAACAAAATTTACTTCCAAAATTTCTGCAGTCTCAAAGTGCGCAAACATCTTTTTTGCATGCACGCCCGTGTCAGTTCTTCCTGCGCCCACAATTTTTATTTCAGCACGAAGTTTTGTCGAAAGCGCATTTTCCAGAACTTCCTGCACAGAAATTTCGCGAGGCTGTCTTTGGTAGCCAAAATAATTTTTTCCGAAATAACTGAATTCAATAAAATAACGCTGCATTTTGCAAATTTATGAAAAATTAGAAGCAACTAATTTGTATTTTTTACGAAGACTCGTCCTGCTTTCCACTATATCTTTTCATTTTTTAAGAAAAAATAAAAAGGATGCCGTTCCAATCAGGGCTAAAAATTTTATTTATCTTCTCTTTCGACTTAGGAAACGGAACCGTTACGAAAATTAAAATTTTGACCGTTAAAAAATTTCCACTGTTTGAGTGGCGGCGAAAAACAAACAACTCAGAAAACAATTAAACTTTCCGCCCGAGTTTGGAAATTTTAGGGCAAAGGTTTAATTTTTAGGTGAGTTTCCAGTCTTGAATTTTTGGTTCTTTTGCTTCAAGGCAAAAGAACAGAATAATAAAAAGAAATTTTTAAGATTCAAAAAAAATATCTCAACTTTGAAGCAATGAAAATTCTCCTGCTTTCCGATACGCATTCTCATATGGACGACCGTATTTTAGACTATGCAAATAACGCCGATGAAATATGGCACGCCGGCGATTTTGGTAATTTGGAAGTCTTGGAAAGTTTAGAAAAAATAAAACCATTTCGCGGCGTTTACGGCAATATTGACGATGAAAAAATCAGAAAAATTGTTCCTGAAGTTTTGAGTTTTAAATGTGAAGAAGTTTCTGTTTTGATGATACACATCGGCGGTTATCCAAACCGCTACTCTGCTTTGGCAAAAATTGAAATTGAAAAGCAGAAACCTCAACTTTTTATTTCCGGACATTCGCATATTTTAAAAGCGATGTATGACAAAAAATATAATTTGCTGCACCTAAATCCTGGTGCTTGCGGAAAACAAGGATGGCATAAAGTGCGAACGATGATGCAGTTTGAAATCAATAGCGACAAAATTGAGAATTTAAATATTATAGAATTAGGCGGTCGATAAAATATGTTTTAATTGTCAGTTGAAAATGCAACTCTTGGTTCTTGTCTCTAAAAAAATATGAAAAAAGGCGATTTAATTTCAGTATTGGATGAAACAACTACAGGGAAAATTATTTCTGTGGGAAAAGATTTTGTCCTAATTGAAGATGAATTTGGCTTTGAACATTCCATTGAAATTTCAAAAATCATCCCTAGAGAAGGTCACTTATATGAGAAATCTGCAATCTCAATAAAAGATGATTTAAAGAAAACGACAAGCAAAAAAAATTCTGACAATAGCCGAGTTATTGATTTACATTTTGAAAAATTAGTAAAAAATTCGGCAGAATATTCTGCTTGGGAACGTCTGGAAATCCAGAAAGAAACATTGATTAGTAATTTAGATTATTGCAAGAAAAATTATATCAAAAAATTAAACATCATTCACGGCATTGGTGACGGCATTTTACAAAATTTAGTTTACGATTATCTGCGCGGCTATAGCGGTATTCAATATGAAGAAGACGACTTTTTCTTCCACAGTTCGGGAAATGTCTGGGTGACATTTCTTTAAAACTTCTTGAATTTCAATTATTATAATAAATGAGTATTTGGTAAAATTTTGATAAATTTGCACTTTATGCAGAAATTAAAATTACTTTTCACAAAAGACGGCTTGCAGTATCATCTGACCAATTATAAAACGGTTTTAGAAGATCATTTTTATTTTATGGACGAAGAGTCGCCCGAAAATTTTATCGCAGAAAATTTAAATACAGTCCTTGAAAAAAATGATTTTCAGGAAATACAAGTTATTTCAGCTTTGAACCATTTTGCGCTAATGCCGGAAGAATTTACGCAACATGAACTGGGTTACAAATTAATTTCATACAACGCTTCAGTAAACGAAAACGAGGAAGAATTAATGCTTTCTGTTAATAAAAAATATGGCCTTCAGTTTTATTACACGTTCCCAAAAGAATTTTATCAAAAAATTAAATCTTTAGAAAAATCTGTAAATTTTAATTTTTCAGGCGAGAAATTTTTAAATTCTATTTCGTCAAAAAAGAAATACGAAATTCACATTCATCTTTACCACCATCAGTGTGAATTCATTGCTGTCAATGACAAAAAATTAGTTTTATATAATAATTTAGATCTAAATTCAGAGGTTGATTTTCTTTATTTTATTATGTTTACTTTAAATAAAATAAATTTTTCAATTACGGATACGCACTTTTTTGTTTATGGTGAAACGACTGAAAATGAAACATTTATATCAGAATTAAGAAAATTTGTAAAGCATTTATCAATTAAATTTGATAATCTTCACAAACACAATTTTATCTTAAATTAGATTTTTAATAGTCGTTACGGCTAACAAAGTAACCCTTTGTTTTTGAAGACTTAATCTAAATTTATAATCTATTAATTAAAAAATATGTACAGAATAATAGCAGGAAAATGGAAAGCCAAAAAAATTTCTGCACCAAAAAATTTCGATGTTCGCCCTACCACAGATTTCGCGAAAGAAGCACTTTTTAGTATTTTACAAAATAAATTTGAGTTTGAATTCTGTTCTGTTTTAGATTTATTTTGCGGTATTGGAAGCGTTAGTTTAGAATTTGCTTCTCGCGATTGTAAAGATGTTACATCGATCGATAATAATGCAAAACATGTCGGTTTTATCAACTCAACATCGGCAGAATTAGATTTGTCTTCACAAATAAGAACGATGCGCGCCGATGTTTTTGAATATATCAGGAAGAACAAAGCGCAGAAATCTTACGATATTATTTTTGCAGATCCCCCTTTTGAGACGGAAGAAAAAAAATATGAAGAAATCATAAATGGTATTTTCAATAATGCTTTTTTAAAACCAACTGGACTTTTTATTCTCGAACATCAAAGTAAAATAAAGTTTGAAAACGAACATTTACAAGACACCCGAAAATATGGAAATGTGAGTTTTAGTTTTTTTAAATATGCCGAAAAATAATTTTTGATTAAAATAAAAAAATGTTTCGATTAAAGTTACCGACCGACCCAAGATGGGCGAATATCGCAGAAAACAATTTAGAAGAAATCCTTTCTGATCACGCTTGGTGTGAGCAAAAAGCCGCATCAAATGCGATTCATTTAATTATTCAAAATTCTGAAAAGCCAGAATTGGTAACTGAAATGCTAAAAATTTCCATTGAAGAAATGGAACATTTTAAAATGGTTCACGATATTATTTTAGAACGTGGCTACGAATTTTTACGCGAGCGAAAAGATGATTATGTTGGTGAACTGGCGAAATACATGAAGAAATCTTCTAACGGCGAAAGAGAATCTGGTTTAATTGAAAGATTGCTTTTTGCGGCAATGATCGAAGCGAGAAGTTGTGAACGTTTTAAAGTTTTGGCAGAAACAATTAAAGACGAAAAACTAGCAAAATTTTATTGGGAATTAATGGAAAGTGAAGCCGGACATTACGCCACTTTCATCAATTTTGCCCGAAAATATGCAGAAACAATTGATGTAGAAGCCCGATGGAATGCTTGGTTAGATGAAGAAGCGCGGATTATAAAAAGTTTCGGAACTGGCGAAACGATTCACGGATAATTTACTTTTTCTTATTTTTTTCTTCAATCCACTTGCTCATATATTTTGTACTTTGAAGTGCATTTTGCTGCAAAATTTGACCAAAATAATTTTGATTTCTATGGAATTCTAAATTTTCAGTTAGATTTTTAAGCCTTTCAATAAAATCTTTTTCGAATAAATTTCTATCGAATTTTTTTTCTAAAATTTCAAAACCAATACTTTGCGCAGAATTCCAAATTTCATAATCTGAATAAATCTGAACAGTTTTTTCAATAAATTCTTCGTTAGTTTTTGTTATAAATCCATTCCACTTTTCATTAAATCGCATTCCTTCTGCACCAATTTCTGTGGTAATATTTGGCAATCCAAACTCCATGCTTTCTAATAATTTACCTTTAATTCCTGCACCAAAAGGAATTGGCGCCAATAAAACTTTATAATTTAGAAAAACATCATTTACAGATTTTGCGCGGCCTTTTATAATAAATCCATCTTTTTCATTGTGAAGTTGTTTGGCTTTTTCCGTAACATAACTTCCATAGATGTGCAGTTCACTTTCTGCTAATTTTTGCTTGATATTTTTCCACAGTTTTTTTAGAATTAAAACGGTTTGCCAATTTGGTTCGTGCAAAAAATTACCAATATGCATAAAGTTTTTCCGCTCTTGAAAATCTGGAATTTCACCTTGGTGTTTTTCAGAGAACATCGGTAAATAATATAAAATGTCAGGATTAATTTTATATTTTCCCATTAACAAATTTTGTTCAAAATCTGATATTATTAAAGATAAATCACATCTTAAAATTGATGAAATCTCACGCATGAAAATCTCAGAAATTTCGGATCGATTTCTATTTTCTTCTTTATTTTTAAAATCAAATTCACGCTGTTTTCTTAAAAAATGTAAATCTTCTGTATCTAATATTTTTAACGCTTTTGGACATTGTTCCGAAACGCGCCAACCGAATTGTTCCTCGGTCATAAAACGATCAAACAGAACGATTTCTGGCTGTAAATTTTTAACAAATTTATCAAAACTCAAATCATTAAGTAAAATATTTTCAGTAGAAACATTCAGAGAATTTAAATCAAATGAATGTTCAGATTTTGTCGAGGTAGAGCAAAAAGTAATCTCAAAATTTAAGTTTTGAAAAAGTGAAATTAATTGTAGCATTCTTTTACCTGCTGCGGTAGAAGTTGGTTCAGGCCAAACCGCTCCAATAATTAATAATTTTTTCATGAATTAGATTTGTTTTTGCAATAATATAAAAGATTTAGTAAACATAAAAAAACCGCTTAAAAAATTTAAGCAGTTTGGGAATTTTACTAAATAAAATTAAGATAATAATTTAATTAATTCTTCGGCGGCAGGTCCCGCTGACAATGGATTTTGACTAGTAATTAAATTACCATCAACCTTTACATTAGAATTAAAAGGAATAATAGAGTTGTCTATTTTTGCTCCTAAACTTTCTAATTTATCTTCTAATAAATAAGGAACCTGCTCTGTTTTGCTAACTAATTTTTCTTCAACATTACTAAAGCACGTTACATTTTTATCTTTCAAAAAGCCATTTTGATAATTTTCCGCAGCGATAAAAGCGGCAGAACCGTGACAAACTGCCGTCACATATTTCCCTGCGTTATAAAAATCGATAATTAATTTTCCTGTGTCCTTGTCTTCTGCTAAATCAAATAAAGGACCGTGTCCACCCGGAATAAATAAAGTATCAAAATCTGAAGCCTGAACTTCGCTAATTTTTTTAGTATTTTTAAACTGATGCTGTAAAACTTCATCATTCTGATATTTTCTGTTGGCTTCGGTGATATTTTCAGTCAATAAACTTGTTGGTTCAATCGGTGGTTCGCCACCTTTTAAACTTGCTAACGTGATCTCGAAACCGACCTCTTTCAATTCATAATAAGGATCCGTGAGTTCGCTTAACCAAACACCAGTTTTGCTATTCGTATTAACTAAAGAACTGTGAGACGTAAGAATCATCAATATTTTTTTCATAAATTTTTTTTTGATGCCTACAATTTTTAGATCTAAAAATAAAACTGAGCGGTCAGATTGAAAAAATTAGTTAATCAAATCTTTGAATTTTGAACAAAAAAAAACTCCACAAATATTGTGAAGTTTAAGTGAGCGCGACAGGATTCGAACCTGTGACCGTCTGCTTAGAAGGCAGATGCTCTATCCAGCTGAGCTACGCACCCATTAGAGATTAAATTTTTGCCTAATAAAGATAATCTTTTTGGGAATTTTTAAAAAGTCGGGGCGGCAGGATTCGAACCTGCGACCTCCTGGTCCCAAACCAGGCGCGATGACCGGACTACGCTACGCCCCGAGAATTTTGTCTGAAAGTTGCGGAGAGTAAGGGATTCGAACCCTTGGTACCGTTACCAGTACGCATGTTTAGCAAACATGTCCTTTCGGCCTCTCAGGCAACTCTCCAATGCAATATTTTTAAGAGCTTCTGTTCTGTAATTGCGAGTGCAAATATAAAATAGTTTTAAGTAGTAACCAAAAAAAATTCTAAATAAATTAGTATTTTTGAATATTATAATCAAAAATACCATCAAAAAATGCGTAAATCATTCTATATCATTAGTTTAGGAATTTTACTTTTATCTTGCGAAACTCAAAAGGCAGTAGTTAAAAATCCTGCGCCAAAACCAACACCGCAAAAACAGATACAACCACCTAAACCACCAAAGCCACCCGTTGAAACTATAAAAGGGGAATATTTTACAGTTAATTTATCAGACGCTATGAAAAACGACAATACTGTAAGTTATGGCTCGATTGTAACTGCGAAACCAATGAAATATAATGTCGTAAAAACATACTTTCCAGCATTAGCGCAGAACTTCCGCCAGAAATATTTAATACTTCATTATACTGCTTTAGATGATGAAAAATCAATCAGAGTTTTAACTGAACAAACCGTAAGTGCCCATTATTTGGTGAATGATTTTGAAGATAAGGAAATTTACCAGTTAGTAGATGAAAATAAAAGAGCTTACCACGCTGGAATAAGTGCCTGGAGAAAGGATAAAAATTTAAATGACAATTCTATCGGTATTGAGATCGTAAACAACGGCTTTACTTCAGACGCAACAGGGAAAAAAATATTTGTTCCCTTTCCCGAATATCAATTTAAAAAAGTGGCAGCTTTAGCAAAGGATATTGCGACGAGATACATGATACCACCGACCAATATTTTAGGTCATTCTGATATTGCACCCGGCAGAAAACAAGATCCAGGCCCAGATTTTCCATGGGAGAGACTTTACAAAGAATACCAATTAGGAATGTGGTATGATGATGCTGTTAAACAAATTTTTTATGATCAGGCCGTAAATTCTGATTTTATGACACAAATATCTACGTATCCTTTTATATTTAAAGTTCAAACAATGTTACAGACATTTGGATATGACACTCAACCTTCTGGAATAATGGATGATGCGACGAAAAAAACGATTGAAACTTTTCAATATCATTTCCGTCCCGCAAATTACGATGGTATTTTAGACGCTGAAACATGGGCAATTTTACAGGCTTTAGTTCAGAAATATCCTTGAAATTTAAGAAAAATCTCAGGCAGTCCGACTTGCTGATTAATTTTTAATTTTTCAATTTGAATCATCGTACTATTACTTAATTCTTCGTAATGACAACAAAAAGATTGAGAGCGACAGACTGTTGAGTCTGTTCAAATTATTATCTTTTATTGTGCTAATTCTTTCTTAATATCTGCTTTAAATTTTAGTCTTTGGGTTATAAATCCTAACTTCCAACATAATAATATTTATGGAAAACTTTAGAAAAGAAAGCGATCTTTTAGATGAATTAGACGTCCCAAAAGACGCTTATTACTGTGTATAAACTCAAAGAGCAATCGATAATTTTAAAATTTCCGGTCAGCTACTTTCGTCATATCCAGATTTTATTATAGGTTTTGCGTATGTGAAAAAAGCCGCAGCGAAAACAAACTACCAATTAGGTTTGCTTGATGAGTGACGGCGTTAAATCCTTATATTGGATATAAAAATTCTACAAAAATTGCAAAAGAAGCTCTTCAAACTGGGAAATCTGTTTATGATCTGGTTCTGGAACACAATCTTTTGTCACAAAAAAGATTAGACGAAATTTTAGATCCAAAACACAGGTTGAATCCTGAAGATCTGGTGTCTTAATTTTAAAATACGAAGCATTTCAAAATTTATTCGAAAAGCTTTTCTATTTCTAACTTTTGTAAAAATGACTAGGGAATGCTTCTTTTGGTTTCTGGCGTAAGATATTAAGGAAAAACCAAGATTTCAGGAAACCAAATCCGTAGGAAAACAGTTGAATGTAACTGGAAATAACCGCTAAGGAAGCGATACTAATATTTCTTGTTTTCCATAAAGCATGGAAAAAAATAATAAAAGTGTAAAGTCCATATAGTCCTAAAACCAAACCATGTTTCCACATAAAATAATTGAAAATACCCACAAAATAACCGAGAAAAAAAAGTGTCGGAAAGGCAAAGGTGAGTTTTGTAAACCGCGGATGGCGTTGGTTTAAAATAGGCCGCGCAATACCAAAATGGTAAACTTGTTTTGAAAATCTACCGAAATCTGTGCGCCTTTTATGATAAACACCAATATTGTCAAAAAATTTGGTGGTGAAATTATGTTCCCAAAGTGTCATCGACAAATCCGGATCTTCGCCCACGCGCAAATCAGAAAAACCGCCAACTTCCAGAAAGGCAATTTTTCGAACACCCATATTAAAACTTCTCGGTTGAAATTTAATCACAGATTTTGAACTGCCGCGAATGCCGCCGGTTGTGAAAACGGAAGTCATAGAATAGGAAATTGCTTTTTGAATCAAATTAAAACCGTTGTGTGCCTTATCTGCGCCACCAAAAGCATCACAAGGATTTTCTAAAAGGTTTTTCTTAATATTTTCAATATAATCTTTCTCAACAATCACGTCAGAATCCACAAAAATCAACCATTCATTTTTGGCTCTTTTTGCACCATAATTTCTGGATAAACCGGGGCCAGAATTGGATTTTCTACAAAACTGAATAATTAAACTCTCAGAAAATAATTCTACCGTTGGAAGCAAAGCAATTTTAGACCCATCATCTACTACAATAATTTCAAAATCCTTGTCTGTTTGTAAAACTAATGATGTAAGCAACTCAAAAAGTTCCTCTTTGCGGTTGTAGATCGCGATGACGATGGAAATGCTCAATTTAATAATTTAAATAATGCAGCAATGTAGTATTTTTTTTAGAATTTATAAATCGAAATTTAAACAACCTTTGTAAACTCTGTAATGATAGTATAATTTTTATTTGGACCTTTGATTCGAGTATGATGAATAAAATTAGAACCATTTAAGAATTGAAATCTTCCATCATAACAATCTTTGTTGCAAACATGTTTTTCTTGGGTAAATAAGTGGTTATCTTTCCGGAAATACTGCTGATAAAGATAAAAATTCTGCGTAGGCAGATCATAAAAGTAAATATCTAAACCCAATTTGGTGAAAAAATATTGATAGTTTCTAAAGAAAGCAATCTCCGATTTGTTTTCAATAATATTTAATTTGCCAGATTCTTGGTAAAATAAATAATTGTCTCTATTATCTCTAGTTTCTAATAAAACTTCTCCGTTTGCTTCTGCAAAAAGAATATTAGAATCTGAAATAAAAATTTCTCTATGGATTTGCCACGAACCTTTGAAATAGCTGCATAAATCTTTCACATCTTTATTTCTTACTTACGCAATTAAGAAATTTCCTCATTATTTAATTTATGAATTTTCTTCGTCCCTTCATACATTTCGTATTGTAAAAATCGGCATTCTAATTTTCCGTTAAACAATTTTATTTTTCTTGAAGGTCTTAAGCCCACTTTTTTCAAAGCATCAATGTCAGATGATATAAACCAAGCCAAAGTATTTGGATAATTTTTCTTAAAAGTATCACCTATTTTACTGTAAAAATCATCATCTGTTATTTCAATTCTTTCATCGTAAGGCGGGTTGAAAACCATTAACAATGGAAATAATTCTTTTTTACTTTCAAAAAAATCCTGTTTTCTAATTTCAATCACTTCTTCTAATTCTGTCGCAGCCACATTTTCTTCTGCTGCATCAAGCATCACATTATCAATATCATAACCGACAATTTTGCCGGTAAATTCACGAATTCTTTTGATCCGATTTTCTTTGATGGTCGAAAATAATTGCGCATCATAATTCGGCCAGTTTTGGAAGCCAAATTCCTTGCGAAATAACTGCGCCGGCAGATCCATGGCGATCATCGCGGCTTCTATCAATAATGTTCCGGATCCACACATTGGATCAAGAAAATTCCCTTTTCCATCCCAGCTCGCTAACTGCAACATTCCGGATGCGAGCACTTCATTAATTGGTGCTTCACCCTGCGTTTTTCTATAACCTCTTTTAAATAAAGCGTCACCAGAAGAATCCAGAGAAATCGTTACCAATTCTCGGTCAATATGAAGGTGAATTTTAATTTCAGGGTTTTTAGAATCTACGTTTGGACGCGTATTATACTTAAATTTAAAATAATCTACAATCCCGTCTTTCATTTTCTGCACCATAAATTGCGAATGCGTAAAACGGTCGGAATAGATGGTAGAATCTATGGCAAAACTTTGATCGACCCGTAAATAATTTTCCCAAGGAAAATCAAAAATTTTATCATAAAATCGATTTTCATCCCAAGTTTTAAAGGTTAAAATCGGTACCAAAATTTTTAATGCCGTTCTACAGCTATAATTTATTTTATAAAGAAATCCTAAATCACCTTCACAATTGACGGCGCGGTTTTTAATTTCAACATTCAGCCCGCCTAATTTTTGTAGTTCGTTTGCTAAAATTTCTTCAAGGCCAAAAAAGGTTTTGATCTGTATTTTTAAATTGTCTGAATCCATAGTAAGTTGTTTGTTGATAACTGCTGGTTGCTGGTTTTTAGCGCATACTTTCGAACCTCATCGCGAACCTTTCTCATCACATTTTTGCAAATTTAGTTAATTTTAATGATAGATTTTTTTAGTTTTTAAATAAGATAAATTTTAGAAAAGACCATTAACTACCAACTAAAAATCAATAACTATCAACCAAAAAACTTATTTTTGCGGAATGGAATGGTTTAATACTTGGTTTAATACACCTTACTATCACATACTTTATCAGGATCGTAATTATAAAGAAGGTGAGGAATTTTTGGAAAATCTAATTGGTGTTTTAAATTTACAACCAAATTCTAAAATCATAGATTTGGCCTGTGGTAAAGCCAGACATTCGATTTTTTTAAATAAAATGGGGTTTGATGTTTTGGGTTTAGACTTATCTGAACAAAACATTGGACACAATAAAAGTTTTGAGAATGAAACTTTAAAGTTTAAAATTCACGATATGCGTAACCCCATTGAAAGTGAAAAATCAGATGCCGTTTTTAATTTATTTACAAGTTTTGGATACTTCAAAACTGATGCAGAAGATCAAAATGTATTCACTTCAGTTTCAAATATTTTAAAAGATGAAGGTCTTTTTGTACTCGATTTTATGAATGCTAATTATATTAAAACGCATTTGATAGAAGAAGAAAAAATGACCAAAAGTGATTTGGAATTTACCATCAAAAAAAGAATTGAAAATGAACATGTGATCAAAGAAATTACATTTCAGGATAATGGAAAAGATTTAAAATTTGAAGAAAATGTAAAACTTCATGATTTAAATTCCATCGAAAATTTTGCAAGAAATGTTGGTTTGGAACGCATAAAACTTTGGGGCGATTATAAACTGAATGAATTTGATATCAACGCTTCACCAAGATGCATCAATGTATTTAAAAAAATAAATTAAATATGGTTCAGTTATTTATATTTATATTGCTGGTATTAAGCGTTTTACTAGGTGTTATTTTAGGTAAATACTTTGGTAAGCAAGAAAAATTTGCTAAAAATTTATTAATTTTAAGTGCCGGTTTTTTAATTACGATTTGTTTAAATGAGGTTTTCCCGGAAGTTTATGCCACAGAAAATCACAATATTGGCTTGTGGATTATTGGCGGTGTTTTGTTGCAGATGGTTTTAGAAAGTATGACGAAAGGCTTTGAGCATGGTCATTTTCACAGCCATTCTGAAAAAGCAATCTTACCAATTGCCTTAATGATTGGGTTGTTTTTCCACGCTTTTTTGGAAGGAATCCCGCTTGCATCTCAAAATGAAGTTTTCTCACCATATTTAATGGGGATTTTATTTCATAATCTTCCTATTTCATTTGTTTTAGGCGCTTTCTTAATAAAAGGTTCAAATAAATACAGCGGCAAATCTTGGCTGATCATTTCAATTTTTGCACTTGCTTCACCAGTTGGATTATTTTTAGGACATTATTTTAATCCCGATTTAAAAATATATTTCCTAGCCATTGTCGGTGGAATTTTCTTACATATCGCTTCCGTTATTATTTTTGAAAGCAGTAACAATCATAATATTGATTGGAAAAAAATTATCCTGGTGATTTGTGGCGTTTTGTTGGCTTTGAGCGGACATATATTTCATTTTCAGTAATTTTCTTATTATAAATTATCCCGCAAAAGGGATGGAAGCGGCATCCTTTTTTTACTGATGGAAATCGTAAGCACGAGAACTAAGCGTCGGTAAAAAAAGATAGAGCAAACAGCCCGACCCGGGCGGTGGGATTGCTTCGGCGAGGGAATTGCCCAAAAACAAAAAAGACTTTCACAACTGCGAAAGTCTTTTTAAATAAGATTGAAATTTATTAAAATTTATAACCTACAGTCAAGGAAATGTTGTTTTGGTTATTTTTAACTGCGCTTACTGCATAATTACTGCTTGGCAAAACAAAGTTATTTGAAAAGTAATTAGAATTATTTGCTGTAGTTCCTTGTAAAAAAGGACTATTGTATGTCGATTGAACGTTTTGATAGGCTGCATCCAAATAAATTGAGCCAAAGTCATAACCTATACCTCCAGCAACAGTTGTTTTTTTACCTAATATTAAATTATTAAAAGATCGATTACTAACTGAACCATCATTTTGATAAGCTGAAATAGTTTGGGAATTGAAAGGGCTACTTGCAAAACCGTATCCACCTCGCAATCTAAAACCCATCACCCGGTATTCTGCTCCCACTTTCACTTCAGATAAGTTTTTGTAATTATTATCAAAATAATTATTTAATTCTGTCTCAGCACCTCCATATACTTTATATTTTGGTTTTGTAAGTCCTAAAGTGTAATCTACATTTATCGCAAAATCTTTACTTCCCACAAATGCAGCACTAACAGTAGCTTTCAAAGGGGAGCTCACTCTTCGGTCTTCTGTGTAAGTACCATCAGTTGGGTTGGCGTATTCGCTATATACACGACTTATGTCCCAAAAAGTTGGTGATTCTATTGAGGCGCCTAATCTAAATTCATTACTTACTTTCCCAATCACACCTAAACTTGCCGCAAAACCATTTGATTGCTCAGAGAATGGAGTATATTGTTTATTAAAAATTTCTGTCGAATTTGCAAATGTATCCGTAAATGCCGCAGTGTCATATTGATTTATATTTGCTGATTTAAAGTGAAGCGCGGCACCGAAATAAAGATTATTATTATAATTTGCACCTACAGCGACACTGGTTTTTGAAGTATTACCGTAGCGATTATAGGCATGACCATTAAATTGGAGCGTAGTTGTTGCGCTTGGTATAACAAAATTGATATTGCTGTTTCCAGCTGTTTCACTATAATCCTCAATACTTTGATTGGAGTAATTAACAGCAATGTTTAAAAATTTCCAGGAGCTGTTGTCTCCTACCCTTAAAGTCGCAACGCCACCTATCTGACCTAAATCTGTATTTTTTATTTTGTAATCTAGAGATTTACCATTAAAGTTCGTAGTATCTTTACTATTATTTATCGATAGTGTACCAGAAATATCGCTCGATATAAATACACCAATTCCCGCAGGGTTAGTATTTATCGTTGAAACATCTCCACCTAAAGCACCCATCGAACCCGCCATTCCTTGAAATTTGGCAGATCCCGAATTTAAATTATTTGAATAAACATCAACAGTATTTCTTATCGTTGAAATGTCCTGTGCGCTTAAAAGGGAAAAACTTGCGGCAATTGTTAAAATCACCAATGAATTTTTTATCATTTTTTTTTATCTAATATTTTATAAAATTATCTTCTAAAACCACCTCCGCCGCTTGATCTGTTAGAACCGCTTGATTGAGAACTTCCACCATTTGAACCAGATCTGAAACCACCATCGCTGGATGAATTATTTCTTGGCTGATAACTTGGTTCCGGTCGCTGTTGATACTCTTGATTTCTTGTTCTTATTTGCTGATCAGATTGTGATCGTCTCGGCTGATTTTGTTGTCTCTGTCTATATTGAACAGGACTGTTATCATTTCTGTATCTAACATTACCGTTTTGACCATTTAAAGTATTATTTCTATTTCTTACAGGATTTTGATTCTCATAGCCTCCGTTTCTGAATCCACTATTTTGGATAACATTTTTGCTTGTGCTATTATATCTATTATTACTTTGACGGTTATTTAGACCTGAACCGTTTTCGCCACTTCTTTTATAATTATAAGCATTGTAATAATTGCCGCGTCCGTAATAACTGCCATAACCACCATAATAACTGCCATAACCACCATAATAATTGCCATAGTAGCCATAATACGGATTATAATTTCCTACTGACCCGTAGCCAAATGGGCTATATCCAAAAGACCAATATGGATTATAACCGTAGTAATTACCATATCCGCCATAACCGCCGTAGCCACCGTAACCTCCATAGCCTATTCCAAAGTAGTTGCCAAAACCGTAATTAGAATAAATATCATAATTTGTTTCCGTACCTGCAAAATTACCCCAGTCGGAATCCGTGCTATTGTTATTCCAAGAATCATAGCGATTCTGCTTCATGCTTTGATTTTCGTTACTTTTTTGAATAATTGACTGATCCTGGTAGTTGTAATAATCTCCAACTTGATTTGCGTCGTTTGTCGCATACCCTTGAGGAAGAGTATCAGTATTTGGATTATAGTAAACACCATCCGTCTCTGTATAAGCACCAGTTTGCATAACGCAAGAAGTCATCATCAGCGATGCTGATAAAAGTAATAAGCTTCTCAAAGCGAACTTAAAATTCCAATTTATTTGTATATTTTTTCTCATGATGATGTATAGATTTTAATTATAAATTATATTTGCACTTTGTACCAAAATTATACCAATTTCAGGGCTAAATTACGGTATAAAATTAAACATTTAAAGTTAGATACGAATAGATATCAAAAGTTAAAACTAATTTAGAAAAAATATGGCAAAACTTACAACAAGAACGGAAGATTACAGTAAATGGTATAATGAGTTGGTTGTAAAAGCTGATTTAGCAGAAAATTCTGGCGTACGCGGCTGTATGGTGATAAAACCTTACGGCTATGCCATCTGGGAGAAAATGCGCGATGAGATGGATAGAAAATTTAAAGAAACTGGCCATCAAAACGCCTATTTTCCACTATTTATTCCTAAAAGTTATTTTGAGGCAGAAGAAAAAAATGCGGAAGGTTTTGCAAAGGAATGTGCCGTTGTGACACATTATCGTCTAAAAACAGATCCAAACAATCCAAAAAAATTAATTGTTGATCCGGAAGCCAAATTAGAAGAAGAACTTATTGTTCGCCCAACTTCCGAAGCCATTATTTGGAATACCTACCGCGGCTGGATTCAGTCCTACCGGGATTTACCAATTTTAATTAATCAGTGGGCTAACGTAGTACGTTGGGAAATGCGGACCAGATTATTTTTAAGAACTGCAGAATTTCTTTGGCAGGAGGGACACACCGCACATGCGACAAAAAATGAAGCCATTGAAGAAACTGAGAAGATGCTTCATGTTTATGCAGATTTTGCAGAAAATTTTATGGCGATGCCAGTTATCCGAGGAATTAAAACAGAATCGGAAAGATTTGCAGGCGCCGATGAAACCTACTGCATTGAAGCTTTAATGCAAGATGGAAAAGCCCTTCAAGCAGGAACATCCCACTTTCTGGGACAAAATTTCGGAAAGGCCTTTGATGTGAAATTTACAACTAATGAAGGGAAAATAGAACATGCTTGGGGGACTTCCTGGGGAACTTCTACCCGATTAATGGGCGCTCTTATTATGACTCATTCTGATGATTTCGGATTAGTTCTACCTCCAACTTTAGCTCCAATTCAAGTAGTGATTGTTCCGATTTTTAGAAGTGAAGAGCAGTTAGCGCAAATAAATGAAGTAGCAGAAAAAATTCAATCTGATTTAAAATTGAAAGGAATTTCGGTAAAATATGATAACCGGACCGAAAATAAACCAGGTTGGAAATTTGCAGAATATGAGCTAAAAGGCGTTCCTGTTAGAATTGCAATTGGCCCGAAAGATCTAGAAAATGGAACGGTAGAATTGGCGCGAAGAGATAATTTAACAAAGGAAACTCAGCCGTTACAAGATTTAGACAGACACATTGAAAATCTTTTAAAGACTATTCAAAAGGATATTTATTTAAAAGCTGAAAAATACCGTGATGAAAACATTTCTAAAGTTGATTCATATGCAGAATTTAAAAAAGTTTTAGAAGAAAAAGGTGGCTTTATATTAGCACACTGGGATGGGACTGCCGAAGAAGAGGCACAAATCCAAGAAGAAACCAAAGCTACAATCCGATGTATACCTTTGAATAATAGCTTAGAAGAAGGAATTTCAATGATTTCAAAAAAACCTTCTACACAAAGAGTAATTTTCGCAAAAGCTTATTGATAATAATGTGAATTTTTAGTTAATATTATTATAAATTCTGAATAATTCACAATCTTAACATTTTAATTTCTTATATTTACTTTATTAATACACAAAATTAAACTATTATGTCAGTAAACATTATTGATCTTATTAAAGGGCAGTTGGGGCCTGAATTAATTTCACAAGCTTCAACTCATTTAGGGGAAAGTGAGTCGGGAATAAGTAAAGCAATCAATGCTTTATTACCGACAGTGGTAGGTGGTCTTGCAAATAATGCAGATAAACCTGGAGTTTTAGATTCTATTTTGGGAGCATCTCATGGGGATTTATTAGGCAATCTTACCGGCGACACACACGGCTCAATGATTACTACTTTATTGACAGCATTATTTGGTGATAAACTGAGCGCCATTTTAAATTCTGTTTCAAATTTTGCAGGCATAAGCGAAACTTCTTCTAATTCAGTTTTAAATATGGTAACTGGTGCCGCAATCGGTTCCTTAGGAAAATATGCTTCAGAAAACAACATGGGTTCATCGGGAATTTCCACTTTACTTTCTGACCAGAAAGGAATTGCTTATTCTTTATTACCTGCAGGTTTATCTTTAGCTTCATTAGGACTTGGAAATTGGGGACATGATGAAATGGCCGCCGTTCCACCTTTAGCAGAAAATGTGAAAGTAACTTCTTATGAGGAACCAAAAGTTGACGTTACCCGCGGTGGAGAAACTCATATGAATATAGAACCAGATAATAACGACGGTGGAGGTTCTATTTGGAAATGGCTTTTACCTCTGCTAATTACACTACTTGCAGTGTTGTTTATTTGGAACCAGTTTAACAAAAAGCAAGCTACAAATACGGTTACAAATACAGATTCTACAATGATGAAATCTGATTCTACAGCAACTGCGCCAATGATGTCCGACTCTACAAGTATGAATACTATGCCAAAAACTGATACAGACATCGACCTTAATGGAAAAATGATAAAAGGCTACGCAGGTGGAATGGAAGCATCAATGATTTCATTTTTAAAATCTGGCGGTTATAAAAATGCGGCAGATGATGCTGCATTAAAAGGAACATGGTACAACTTTGATCATGTAAATTTTAAAATTGGTTCTGGAAATACTTTAGAATCTGGCTCTGAAGGGCAATTAGATAATTTGGTAGCGATTTTAAAAGCCTACCCACAGGCTAAAATTAAAGTTGGTGGTTATACTGACAAAACAGGAACGGAAGCAACAAACGTAAAATTATCCCAAGACAGAGCAGACTTTATTAAAGCAGCCTTAGCGAAAGCTGGAGTTGGCACACAAGTATTAGAAGCAAAAGGTTACGGAAGCTCACAAGCGACTTTTGCAGCAACTGCCTCAAATGATCAGCGAGCGGCCGATAGAAAAATGGCAGTTAGATTTACAAAATAATTTTTAGAAAATTAATATTGAATCCTGGAAATCTCCAGGATTTTTTTTGTGTTAATATTAAATATTTTTCAGTCTTTGTAGAATCTTAATAAAATTAAAGTTTTTATTAATTAATTTTAATAGTAAGAATAAATAAACTACTTTTGTTAGATTAAACTAACATTTATGGCGAGCCGAGGCTGGAGAAAAGAAAAACATCAAAATTCATTATCAGAAGTATTCTCTTCTATCAATATTCCACAAGACGCCGGTTTCTGGAAAAAATTACTAGCATTTACAGGTCCTGGTTTGATGGTCGCCGTCGGGTATATGGATCCAGGAAATTGGGCAACCGATATTGCAGGCGGTGCTAAATTCGGTTACACGCTACTTTCAGTCATTTTAATATCAAATATTTTCGCCATTATTTTGCAGCATTTAGCAGTTAAATTAGGCGTTGTTGCAGAGCGGGATTTGGCGCAGGCTTGTCGAGATCATTTCAAGCCAACCACAAATTTTATACTTTGGGTGTTATGTGAAATTGCAATTGCAGCGTGCGATTTGGCAGAAGTTATCGGTTCTGCAATTGCTTTAAATTTACTTTTCGGCATCCCGCTTACCTGGGGCATCGTCATTACGGGTATTGATGTTTTCATAATTTTACTGTTACAATCGCGGGGGTTTCGCTGGATCGAAGCCTTTGTTGCAGGTTTAATTTTCGTGATTTTTGCCTGTTTCGGTTATGAAATTATTGCGAGTAAACCGGATTTATTTCCTCTTTTAAAAGGTTTAATTCCGACAAAACAAATCGTTTATAATCCTTCTATGCTTTACATTGCGATCGGGATTTTAGGCGCAACGGTAATGCCGCACAATTTATATTTACACAGTTCCATAGTGCAAACAAGAAATTATAAAAGGAACACTGAAGGTAAAAAGATGGCTATCAAATTTGCCACAATTGACAGTACTTTTTCTTTATTTTTAGCTTTTTTCGTTAATGCTGCTATTTTAATAGTTGCCGCTGCTACTTTTCATAATACCGGCTATCAAGATGTTGCCGATATTTTTGATGCCCATAAATTATTAGATCCACTTTTGGGGACAAGCGTGGCAAGTGTTTTCTTTGCAATTGCACTTTTGGCTTCCGGACAAAATTCAACTTTAACGGGAACCTTAGCCGGACAAATTGTAATGGAAGGTTTCCTAAATATTAAATTAAAACCTTATCTTCGGCGATTAATTACCAGATTAATTGCCATTGTTCCTGCTTTAATAATTGCAATACTTTATGGTGAAAAAGGAACCACAGATTTATTAGTTTTGAGCCAAGTAATCCTCTCTATGCAACTTAGTTTTGCCGTAATCCCTTTAGTAATGTTTACCAATTCTAAAGCTAAAATGGGGGAATTTGCCAATAAAACTTTTCTGAAAATCATTGTTTGGTTTGTAACCGTCGTGATTTTAGTATTAAATCTTTACCTTTTATATACCACGATTTTCCCAACGTCATAAAGAACATTCTTTAAGTATTTAATCATAATTGTAACAATTAAATCTAAAAATAAATGAAAAATCATTTTGCATTTTGCATCTTATATGGATTATTCAGCCAAAATAGTTTTGCACAAACAAAAGACAGTTTAAAACAGGACAATTGGACAAACCATTTTCAATTAACGTTTATTTCGCAAAAACATGCCGGCTTTAAAGCAGCCTACAGTGGTGAAAAAAGTTTGGCTAATAATGTAGAACCAAGTGCCTCAAGCCTTACAGCGACGTTGTTTTTAGGTAGAAAGTTGTGGAAAGGCGCGACGTTTTACTTTAATCCCGAAATTTCAGGGGGGAAAGGTTTAAGTTTTGCAAGCGGCGTAGCAGGTGCGTTAAATGGCGAAACCTATCGCGTAGGCGCAGTAGAGCCCGCTGTATTTATTGCCCGCGCATATTTTCAACAAAATATTGAGCTGGGAAATACGACTTATGAGGAAGTGGCAGACGACGCAAACCAAGTAAAAGATAGAGTACCCACAAGCCGCATTACCATTAGCGCAGGTAAATTCTCAATCGCTGATTTTTACGATAATAACGCATACTGCAAAGACCCCCGCAGTCAATTTTTCAATTGGGCGCTCTGGGCAGACGGCGCATGGGACTATCCAGCCAATACAAGGGGTTATACGGAAGGGATCGTTGTTGAATTATTCAAACCCAAATGGTCAATCCGTTTGTCAACCGTGGCGGAGCCTAGTGTAGCCAATTTTAATACGTTGGAATACAGCACCAAAGCCCATTCCGAAACGTTTGAATACGAACATAAAATTTCAATCAACAAGCGGCCGGGGACTATCCACTTTTTGGTGAGCAGCACCCACAACAGAGCACCTTCTTATGCCGATGGCTTGGAAGCCCTTTCAAATAATGACCACTTTACGCTTGATGTAATTCGAGGTAATGTAAAAAACAACCAATTTGGTGGCAGCAAGTACGCACTTGGTTTAAATGTAGAACAGGAACTCAGTAATGACATTGGCCTTTTTAGCAGGATCGGTTGGAACGATGGCAAATACGTATCTTGGGCTTTTACTGAAATTGACCGCACACTTAGCATTGGCTTCTCCATAAAAGGCAACAAATGGAATCGGTCTAAAGACGTTTTCGGCATTGCAACTGTCATCAACGGAATCTCACCAGGTCACCAAGCCTTTTTAAAAGCAGGGGGCTACGGATTTATCATTGGAGATGGCAACCTCAACTATGGGTATGAAAATATAATAGAGACCTATTACAACGCCCATCTTTCAAAACACTTGTGGCTCACCGCCGACTATCAGTTCGTAGGCAACCCCGGCTATAATAAAGACAGGGGACCAGTAAATGTATTTGGCGTCAGGGGGCATATTGAATTGTAGGCGTTATCACCCCACTGGACAAACCCCGTTGCGCAAAGTCTCGCAGCCCTCGCTGCCGCACGAATCCTTTCGTGTGGTCATCCCTAAAAAGAAAAAAAATAATTATACTTTTACTATAAAAAAAATTAATTAACGGATTACGAGACGAAGAAAATCTTATTTTATCTCTTTTAAATATAGAAAACCTACTAAAAAATGACCTATAATCTACCGATTTCTAAGTTGCTGTTCTTTCAAAAACCAGCGGAAATAAGTAGAAAGAATTTTTAAAAAGAGGCTTTCTTCTATTCTCTATCCTTTTTTTCACGCCCACATCAATTTTAAAGCACAAACGAAAACTGAGGTCAGTCATCTAAATAAATTGTACAGCGGAACGTGGGTCAATAAAAAAAATAACCGGTATTTAAGATTTTTTTACGATGACGGCGTTAAATATATTGCCGTTAATGATTGGACAGGAGGCAAAGATCCTAACAAAAATGAAAGTCTTGACACACAAGGCCTTTATAATAAGGTGATAAACTGATACTGCATGCCGATAATTCTAATCTTCGCGCACCTTATTGCGAAATAGAAATCCTTAATAAAAATTGATTTATAAATGTAATAGTTCTGTAATCTTCCCCAAAAAACCGGATGATTTAAAAACATAGTTTTTAAATTTGGGATAGATATGAAAAACGGCAGATTTACAGAAGTTAAGATCATTAAGATTTTGTCTGAACAGCAACAAGGAAAAACGGTGAATGAGATTTGCAAATAAAACATTTTTAAAAGTGATCGTATTGTTTGTTACTGTCATCATTTTAGTCCTAAATCTTTACCTTTTATACACTACCATTTTCCCGAAGGAATAAAATAACTTTTCTCTACTTATTAACTTTAAACACAACAAAATGATTAAAAAAAAATTATTTTTCACTATTACTATGTCAAATTTTCACCTCCGTAAAAGCGCAGGAAGAATCCACTATTCAGATGGATAGGCCTGACCAAACTGAAACCCCTTACACTGTTCCCCATCATTATTTACAATTTGAAAGCGGTTTTACTTATGAACGTTTAAATTTTAGTGGAAGCTCTTTTCAACTTCCAACTCTTTTAACGAAATATGGAATTAGTGAAAATACAGAATTACGATTAATTACAGAACTTAATTTTAATCAAAGTACTGACGCCAAACGTTTTAGATTTCAACCTATTACCATAGGTTTTAAAAAAGCATTGATAGCGGAAAAAGGACTTATTCCCAAAATTTCATTTATCGGTCACATATTTTTGTTTTCTAAAAACGATGAGTCGCAAGGAGGCGTTGTTCCTTCATTTAAATTTGAATTAGAAAATAAACTCTCAGAAAATTTCACGTTGGGATATAATCTTGGAATGGAATGGGATAATAATCTTAAGGAAAATTATATTTATACTGTTACTTTTGCCAAATCTATTACATCAAAAATTGATATCTATATTGAGGCTTACGGCACCATAAGTCCAGTTTTCACCGCTGATAATAGGATTGATGGTGGCATCGGATATTTAATTACAAACGATTCTGCGGCACATATTTCTACGGGAAAAGGCCTATCTAAATTATCATCAGATTGGTATATTTCGCTTGGATATTCTATTAGACTAAATTTAAAGAAAATGAAACATGCAGATATGTAAACTAATCTTGATCGTAATTATATTTTTAATGTTCGTAACCCGCCGGAGCAATTTCAATGGGATATTTTTTGTTTAATTAACAGCAAAATTTTATTTAGTTAAAAACATACTTCTGCCTAAATGTCCAATTCTGTCTTTTGGCAAAAATTTTGCGAAAGATGCTTTATAAAATTATGAAAATGGGAGAACACAAAGATATAACCGAAGAAAACATTAATCCGGAAGAAAATTTAAAAGATCAAACTGAAGATCAACCCACGGAAAATGTTGAAAATCTGACAATAGAAAAATCTGCAGAAGAATTATTGGCAGAAGAAAAAGACCGTTATATCCGTCTTTTTGCAGAGTTTGAAAATTACAAGAAAAGAACAGTAAAAGAGCGCAATGAATTTTTTCAGTATGCACATCAGGAAATGATGATATCAATGCTTTCGATCTTGGATGATTTCGAAAGAGCCTTGAAAGAAATTTCTAAAAATGGCAATGAGGCAGATTTAAAAGGTGTTGAATTAATTTATCAAAAACTTAAAAGCAGATTAACTGAGAAAGGTTTAAAACCAATAGAAGTAAATGCAGGTGATATTTTTAATGTTGATCTGCACGAAGCTATCACCAGTATTCCATCGCCGACGCCCGAATTAAAAGGAAAAATTGTAGATGTTATAGAAACTGGTTATCAATTGCATGACAAAGTGATCAGATTTGCAAAAGTAGTAACCGGACAATAAAAAATTTTAAATAAAATTAGAATTTTTTAAAAATAAGATTTATGACAATGACCAAAAGAGATTATTACGAAATTTTAGAGATCACAAAATCCGCATCTCCAGAAGAAATTAAAAAAGCCTACCGAAAAATGGCAATAAAATTTCACCCAGATAAAAATCCGGGAGATGCCACATCAGAGGAAAAATTTAAAGAAGCTGCGGAGGCTTATGAAGTCTTAAGTGACGGAAATAAAAAAGCGCGGTACGATCAATACGGTCACGCAGGAATGAGTGGCAACGCTGGTTACGGCGGAGGCGGTTTCGGCGGAGGTATGAATATGGATGATATTTTCAGTCAGTTTGGAGATATTTTTGGTGGTCATTTTGGCGGTGGCGGACAAGGAAGACAGCAACAACAACAAGTGCGCGGATCTAATTTACGTGTCAGAATAAAATTGAATTTAGAAGAAATTCTAAACGGTACGCAAAAAACGATCAAGGTTAAGAAAATGAAGTTTGCTAAAGGCGCAACTTCCAAAACCTGTCCAACTTGCAATGGCGCGGGAGCGCAAATAAAGGTAATGAATACGATGTTTGGGCAAATGCAAACGCAGCAAACATGTAGCACTTGCCAAGGAATTGGTAAAGTTGCCGATAAAATTCCAACTGGCGCAAATGCACAAGGTTTAATAAAAGAAGATGAAGAAGTTACAATCAATATTCCTGCAGGTGCAAGAGAAGGCGTTCAGCTAAGTGTTCGTGGGAAAGGAAACGACGCGCCTTTTGGCGGAATGGCAGGAGATTTATTAGTTGTTGTAGAAGAAGAAATAGACAAATCTATCAAACGCGAAGGTGATAATCTTCACCAGGAATTATATATTTCCTTTGCGGAAGCGGCTTTAGGAACTTCACAAGAAGTGAATACAGTTGGAAGTAAAGTGAAAATTAAAATAGATGCGGGAACGCAATCAGGAAAAATTTTAAGGTTGGCTGGTAAAGGTCTACCAAGCATCGAAGGCTACGGAAAAGGAGATATGTTTATTCACATTAATGTTTGGACGCCTCAAAATTTAAATCCTTCTCAAAAGGAATTTTTTGAACTTCAAATCGAAAATGGTGAAATGATGGCAGAACCTTCCGGAAAAGAAAAAACCTTTTTTGACAAAGTAAGAGATCTATTTAATTAAGTTTAAATCATCTTCAAAATATCAGAGACTTTTTTAAGTCTCTTTTTTATTTTAGATATTTAGTAAAATTCCAAAGTTTTCTGGATTTTAGATAATTTAAATTGTGCTCGTTGCTATAAGCTTCCCTTTCAAAACTAATATTTTGATAGGCCAAATAGGGACTTCTAAACTTGATAAGCAAATAATAATATTCTAAAACGTACCAAAAATAAAAGAAAATAATGATCATTTCTGCCTGCTGACGCAAATGTATTTTTTCGTGATTTAGCAATACTTTATTGTTTTTATCGTGAGTATTTTTTAAAACGATAAATGGAAACAGTGCGATGCCGTTTATTTTCGTATTTTTGAGTAAGAAATTACAAACTAAAATCATATCGCAAATATAAAAATGATTTCAGGATTTAACTTATGATACAAAAAGAAATCAAAGAGAACGAGGACTATTACTATAATGAAGACGGCTACAAGGTTTTTACGGAAAAACACCATCTAAAACGGGGTTATTGCTGCAAAAACGGTTGTAAACACTGCCCTTTTGGTTATAATAAGAAAACGGATTCTTTTAAAAAAGCAGAAGTCAAAAAAATTTAAAATAATTTATTCTAATATAAAAATATTCTAATCATGCAAAAAAAATATTATATCTGGTTGTTAGCAATCAGTTTGGGATTAACATCATGCAGCCCATTTCAAGTAAAGTCCGATTATTCTGCAACTACTAATTTTAGTAATTACAAAACTTACAAATTAAGAATTGATGATCTTAATCTAAATGACATTGACAAAGACCGCGTTCTAAATGAAGTTTCAAAGCAATTACAAATGAAAGGTTTTAAAGTTTCAGAAAGCCCTGATTTAATTGTAAATTTAAAAGCAAACCACAAACAAATCAATGATATCCAAGGCGGCAGTCCTTATGGAATGTATGGTGGTTTTGGTTACGGAGGTTTTGGTTTTGGTATGAGCCGTACTTTCAGCAGCAATTACAATCAAGGCTCTTTGGTTATTGATTTAATTGATGCAAAATCTCAAAAATTAGTTTGGCAAGGAATCGGAAAAGGCATTTCTGTTGATTCACCGAGAGTTAAACAAAAACAAATTCCAGAAATTGTAGCCGAAATAATGGCAAATTATCCGCCGAATATGAAAAAATAATTTCTTCAATATATTTAAAAAGACCGATTTCGCAATCGGTCTTTTTTTGTTGTTAACTTTTAGAAATTATTTCCCTAAAACCTCAATAATCGGATTTCCAATATTTCCACTTGGGAATTGAATATGTAAAAGTGAACAAATCGTCGGCGCAATATCCGTCATATTATAGTCCTTATTGCTTTCACCTTTTTGTATTCCCCAACCCATAAATAAAAGTGGAATGTGAGAATCATAGGAATTCCACGCACCGTGCGTTGTTCCTAATTTTGAATAACTTGGCAACCAAGAATCGTGGTAAATGATTTGAATATCACCACTTCTTTGCCAGTTATAACCATTCACTATTCTTGTTTTGATAGGTTCTGGAATTGAAGACTGCGCTACTTTTTTCATATCAACGGCAAACAAAATACTTTTGTCTTTATTTAAAGAATTAATTAAAAAATCTTTCACTTGGTTTTCCTCTAACTTATTGTCTACCATTAATTTATCATCTAAATAAATTTGACTATTAGTTACTGAAATGATTAATTTTTCGACGCCAAATTTATCTTTTAAAATTTTATTGTAATCTTTTTTAGCCGTTTCGCCATAGAAACCTGTCGGCATTTTATGTTCTTCCATAAAACCTTCAGAATGAGCACCGCCATGATCTGCTGTTAAGAAAACAGTATAATTCCCAACGCCAACAGTTTTATCTAAATAGTTGAAAAACTCACCTAAATCCCGGTCTAATCTGAGATAAACATCCTCAACTTCTACCGCATTTGGACCAAATTTATGTCCCACGTAATCTGTAGAAGCGAGATTAACCGCTAAAAAATCCGTAATCGCGTCGGCACCTAAACTTTCACCTTTTATGGCGGCTTCGGCGACTTTTAAAGTTAAAGTATTACCAAATGGTGAATTTCTGATTTCATCTTTTTTAAGTTGATAATCTTTTGCAAAATTACTGTATGGAAATGTCGGCGTTTTTGCACTTCCTAAAAGTCCTTCCCAAGGCGAATTATCTGGAGAACTTTCAGTGTATTCTGAAATCGGCAATAATGTATTCCAGCCATTTTTCACTAAATTATCTGGTACTTTTTCCGCATTAAAATCATTCATCCATTTTGGCAATGCATCCATATAATAAGAACTCGTCACAAAATTTCCCGTAGAATCATCAAACCAATAAGCGCCTGTTGGGTTGTGACCAGCAGGCAATATCGACGCGCGGTCTTTTAAAGAAACACCGATTACTTTCCCCTGAAAATTAGTAGCTAGCCTCAACTGATCCGTCATTGTGGTAGACCAAAGATTTTTCGGAGATTGGCTGCCGACTTCTATATTTGCAGTTCCCACTGGTTTTACAGAATCATCGGAGGTACAATAAACACTTTTCCCAAGCGATTTGTCATACCAGTCATTTCCGGGAATTCCATTGATCGCGGGAACTGAACCCGTGTAAATGGAACTGTGACCAACCGCCGTGTAAGTAGGAATATAATTAATATGTAAATTATTTACTACAAAACCTTGATTCAGCAATCTTTTAAACCCATCATTTTGATATTTTTCATAATACCGGTAGAGATAATCCCACCGCATTTGGTCCACAACCAAACCAATCACCAGTTTCGGTCTTTGTAAGGTGGAAGAATTATTTTTTTGCGCAAATAAACCGGTTGAACAAATTGCAAGCGCAATGAGAGTGAATTTTTTAAACATTTTACGTAAGTTAAAGTTTCTGGTAAATTTAAGGGAAATGATTGAGAGAAATAATGCAACTTGTATTAATTAATAAAAAAATTTTGTTAATCATTTTTTAATACTTTGGTAGTTCAAAGATTTTAAATAACAAACTAAAAATGAGACCTCAAACTATTCAAATTTTCCTGCCTGATGGAAATCCTTCAAGTATTAAAATCGCAGACTTAACAAATAGACTGATCTTTGCAACGCTAATTCCACGAAAAAAATTAATTGAAAGTGGCGAAAGAAATGAAATTAGAAAGTATGGAATGTATTTTCTTTTTGGGATTAATGAAGAAAAATCAAAACCTATCGCATATATTGGCGAGACAGATGATTGTTTTGAAAGAATCAAAACCCATAACAGAAACAAAGAATTTTGGAATTATGCTATTGCAATCACTTCAAAATCAGATGTTTTTACCAAATCTCACGTAAAATTTTTAGAATATATTTCAGTAAAAACGGCAAAAGAAATTAATCGCTACGATTTAGAGAATCAAACTGTTCCAACGAAAGAATATATTTCTGAAAGTATGGAGGCTGATCTTTTAGATAATTTTGATACAGTAAAAGTTCTTTTGTCCACATTAGGATTTCCAATTTTTGAAGAAATACGTGATGTAAACAAGCAACAGAAAGAAATTCTTTATTGTAAAGGGAAAAATGCAAATGCCCAAGGCGAATTAATTGATGATGGTTTTGTAGTATTTAAAGATTCCATCGCAAATCCCCAGGAAACAAATACGGCGGGAGATTGGGTAAAAAGTCTTAGAAAAAAGTTAATTGGTGATAAAATTATGATTCAAGAAAACGAAACTTTTTATTTTACCGAAGATTTTGTTTTCAACTCGCCGAGCGCGGCGGCGGCTGTAGTTTTGGGCAGAAGCGCAAACGGATGGCACGAATGGAAAAATGCTGATAAAAAAACTATTGACCAAATTTATAGAATAGAAAATATTGATGAAATTCAGAAATGAAAAATAACTCATATTTCAATACCTGAAAAAAAGTAATTAAAACTACCTTCCAACTATTGCGAATATTTTTAGTAATTTTATTAAATATTTCTAAATCAATATTTTAAAAAACCTAATAACTCCCAAAATGATTAAAAAACTCTCTCCGATTTTAATTGTCTTTTTATTTCAAATTTCATTTTCGCAAACCAAAAAAATAATTGGCTTTAGTGACAATAATACTACAAAGCAATTATCTTTAGAATCTTCATTTGATAAAAATCTGAGCGCAGAGAATATTGGCGCTACCATAAAAAAACTTTCTGATAAACCACATCACATTGGTTCCCCCGGAAGTAAAGAAAATGCTGAATATATTCTGGCACTATACAAAAAATGGGGATGGGACGCGCAGATCGAAACCTTTCATGTGTTATTTCCAACACCAAAAACAAGGGTTTTAGAAATGACCTCCCCCACTTCTTATACCGCACTTCTGAAAGAACCCGCTTTAAACGAAGATCCTTCAAGCGGACAATCCGGACAATTGCCAACCTATAATGCGTTTAGCGCAGATGGAGATGTCACCGCAGAATTGGTTTTTGTAAATTACGGTTTGCCAGATGATTATAAAATTTTGGATGAGATGGGAATCTCTGTAAAAGGAAAAATTGTCATTGCGAAATATGGCCACAGTTGGCGCGGAACCAAACCAAAAGTAGCACAGGAACACGGCGCAATCGGCTGCATCATTTACAGTGATCCTATGGACGATGGTTATTTTGCTGGCGATGTTTATCCAAAAGGGCCTTTCAGAAATGAATATGGTGTACAAAGAGGTTCTATTATGGATATGGTAATCTATCCCGGTGATCCTTTAACGCCCGGAGTTGGCGCCACAGAAGATGCCAAAAGAATAGACCGATTAGACGCACCAAATATTTTAAAAATACCCGTTTTACCTATAAGTTATCACGATGCAAAACCATTGTTAGAAGCGCTTGACGGACCGAACGTTCCAAATAATTGGCAAGGTGGACTTCCATTTGCTTATCACATTGGTGCAGGAAAAACAAAAGTGCATTTGAAATTGGCTTTTAACTGGGATATTGTTCCTTGTTACGATGTCATCGCAAAAATAAAAGGCACAAAATATCCGGATGAATGGATTATAAGAGGAAATCACCAAGATGCATGGGTTAACGGTGCAAACGACCCCATAAGTGGACAAGCAGCACTTTTGGAAGAAGCAAAATCAATAGGTGAAATGCTAAAAACGGGCTGGAGACCAGATCGGACGATAGTTTATTGTGCTTGGGATGGAGAGGAACCAGGTTTAATGGGTTCTACTGAATGGGTGGAAACGCATCAAAAAGAATTGCAGCAAAAAGCGGTCGTTTATATTAATTCTGATGGCAACGGACGTGGATTCTTAGGCGCCGAAGGCTCCCATGCTTTAGAACCATTAATTGATGAAATCGCAAAACAAGTGATTGATCCGCAAACTAAAGTTAGTGTTTTTGCCAGACAAAAAGCGCATCGTGTATTAAATGCTAACGGAGCAGAAGCAAAGAAAAAAATATTGGACGAAAATGAACTAAAATTAGACGCCCTAGGTTCCGGTTCAGATTATTCTTCCTTTATACAGCACGCGGGAGTACCTTCATTAAATATTGGTTATGGCGGTGAAGATTCTGGCGGCGAATACCATTCAATTTATGATTCGTACAGTCTCTACGAAAAATTTAAAGATCCTGGTTTTCAATATGGGGTCGCACTTTCGCAAACTGCCGGAAGAGCAGTATTAAGAATGGCGCAAGCAGATGTACTTCCGTTTGATTTCACGCATTTATATAAGACAATCGACGGATATTCCGAAGAATTACAAAGTCTTCTGAAAAGCTCGAGAGAAAGTACAAAGGTTGAAAATCAAATAATTCAATCAAATACCTTTGCGGTAGGACAAGATCCAACAAAAAAATTAGTGCTTCCAACTGCAAAACCAGAAGTGCCTTATCTGGATTTTTCGCCTTTACAAAATGCCTTAGAAGATTTAAAAACAAGTACAGATAATTTGAAAGTTGCTTTTCAAAATAAAATAAATACTAACAGTTCCGATGCCGCTTTTAACCAATCACTTTATCAGGCAGAACAACAATTACTTTCTGATACCGGTTTGCCAAGACGTCCTTGGTATAAACACACCATTTATGCACCCGGATTTTATACTGGTTATGGAGTAAAAACAATGCCTGGAATTCGTGAAGCGATTGAGCAGAGAAGATGGAGTGAAGCCCAAGAACAGGTTATGGTTGACGCAAAATCCATTAAAAAACTAGCGGATTATTTAAAAGCGACAGAATTAAAATAGATTTGCTTTAAAGTAATTTTTATAAAAAAAACGTCCCAACTTTATGTCGGGACGTTTTTGTATTTAAGGTAATTTTAGATTATTTTCTTAAAATCCTAAATCACCATTTACTTCTCTAACTGCTTTTGCAGCGGTTGCAAATTTTTCTTTTTCAGAATCTGTAAGCGAAATAGTTACGATTTTTTCAATGCCATCTTTTCCGATAATACATGGAACGCCCAAACAAATATCGCTTTCACCATACTCACCGTTCAACATTACAGAACATGGGATCATTTTTTTCTGATCACAAACAATAGATTGTACCAAAACTGAAACTGCCGCACCCGGAGCGTACCAAGCGGATGTCCCTAGTAATTTTGTTAAAGTTGCACCACCTACTTTAGTGGCTTCCGCTAAATTATTTTGAGTTTCTTCATCTAAAAATTCTGAAATAGAAACGCCGTTTCTAGTTGCTTTCGATAGAAGTGGTAACATTCCTGAATCACTGTGAGCGGCGATAACCATTCCATCAACATCAGAAATTGGACAATTTAAAGCTTCAGCTAACCTGTATTTGAAACGTGCCGAATCTAATGCACCGCCCATACCAATAATGTGATTTTTTGGTAAGCCCGAAGATTTATGTACTAAATACGCCATTGTATCCATCGGGTTAGAAACCACAATAATGATCACATCTGGTGAATGTTTAACCAAATTTTGTGTCACTTCTTTTACAATTCCAGCATTAATTCCTATCAATTCTTCACGTGTCATTCCTGGCTTACGTGGAATTCCTGAAGTGATCACCGCAACTTTGGAACCCGCCGTTTTAGAATAATCACCAGTTGTACCAGTAATTTTGGTATCAAAACCATTTAGAGACGCCGTTTGCATCAGATCCATTGCTTTTCCTTCGGCAAATCCTTCTTTAATATCGACAAGAACAACTTCCGAACAGAAATTTTTCATTGCGATATATTCTGCACAACTTGCGCCTACTGCTCCAGCGCCAACTACGGTAACTTTCATATTATAATATTTATTGTTTTTAATGAAAATATAGAAACTTGCGATTTCATATCTATTTTTTTTATCAGGAAAATGAAAACTAGTTCTTCACGTAATTTTTATTCTAATAATTATGATAAAATCCAAATCTACGAAATGTTAAAGTTTTGCGCAATTTTGTACTTATTAAAGTTTTATTAAATATCATAAATTAAATCAATCATGGTCATTTTAATTTGTTAACTCAGGTCAATGAATTTAGCAAAAATCAATACTATCTTTGTTGTAAATTTAAATAAAAGATGGGCTTCGCAAAACATTTGCACCAAGGATATTCTACTAGAAAATATGACATCGACAAAAAGAAAATAGAAGATTTTATCGATCGATTTTTCCGATTTATATTTTTCTTAGAGTACCAAAGATGCTCTGATCTCAGTACTATTGAGTCAAGATTAAATGAGTTTAAAAATGAGTTTAATGGCCTTTTATTTTCAGTCACAGAAGTAGAAGACCTTCTCAAAACCGACCGATTTTTTGAAAGTTTTCCAAAGATTTATCAAACTTTAGAAAATGATGCGCAAGCCATCGCAGATCACGATCCTGCCGCAAAAAGTAAGGAAGAAGTAATGTTTTCTTACCCGGGATTTTTTGCCATTGCGATTTATAGATTTTCGCACGAGCTGTATAAAAGTGGAATTCCTTTAATTCCAAGAATCTGGACAGAATTTGCTCACAGCAAGACTGGAATCGACATTAATCCTGGCGCAGAGATTGGGGAACATTTCTTTATAGATCACGGCACAGGAATTGTCATTGGAGAAACGACGATTATTGGAAATAACGTTAAGATTTATCAGGGTGTGACTTTAGGTGCCCATTCTGTTGCCAAAAATTTACAAAATGTAAAACGGCATCCAACAATCGAAGACGGCGTCGTCATTTATGCAAATGCAACTATTTTAGGTGGTGACACAGTAATTGGTAAAAACGCCTTGATTGGCGGAAATGTTTGGATCACGGAAAGCGTCGCTGCAAATTCAGTCGTGTTTCACAAAGGTCAAGTCACGGTAAAAAATAAATTTCCTACGCACGAGCCTATCGTTTTTAGTATTTAAAAAAAACTATCAAATAAGAACTATATTTTATGAAATCGCCAGTAATAAATTTTGCACAATAACAGATGCAAATAGACGATTCCGTATAGTAATAAAAATAAAAAAATTTACATATGAAATTAAATAATATATTAGAAGCCATCGGAAATACACCAGTTGTAAAACTGAATAAAATTTTCCCCAAAAACATAGAAGTTTGGATGAAACTAGAAAAACAAAATCCAGGTGGAAGTTTAAAAGACAGAATCGCTTTAGCGATGATTGAAAAAGCAGAAAAAGAAGGCAAAATAAATAAAGACACTTTAATTATTGAACCCACTTCGGGAAATACTGGTGTCGGTTTAGCCATGGTTTGTGCAGTAAAAGGTTACAAATTAGTACTGGTAATGCCAGAAAGCATGAGCGTTGAACGCCGAAAATTAATGAGTTCCTATGGCGCCCAATTCGTATTGACACCGAAAGAAGCCGGAACCTCTGGCGCGATAAAAAAAGCGATTGAAATGGGAAATGAGATTCAAAACTCTTGGATTCCACAACAATTTGAAAATCCCGCAAATTTTGAAATTCATGCAAAAACAACCGCTCTTGAAATTCTTAATGATTTTCCTGACGGCATTGATTATTACATTACAGGCGTTGGCACCGGCGGACACATCACAGGCGTAGCCGAAGTTTTGAAAAAGAAATTTCCGAATATGCAAACTTTTGCTGTAGAACCAGCAGACTCACCCGTAATTTCTGGCGGTGCGCCTGGACATCATCCCTTGCAAGGAATTGGCGCAGGTTTCGTCCCAAAAAATTTACACACCAATATTCTTGATGGAACAATTTTAGTAGAAAAAACTGAAGCGTTTGCTTTTACTAAAAGATTAGCAGCTGAGGAAGGAATTTTAGCTGGGATCTCTACTGGCGCATCTCTTGCAGCAATTAACAAGAAATTAGCTGATATTCCTGAAGGTTCAACAGTTTTGACTTTCAACTATGATACGGGCGAAAGATACTGGTCTGTGGATGGACTTTTCGGAGAAAACGTTTATCACGAGAACAAATAGAACTTCTATTAAACATTTAAAATCCCGCTTATAAACGGGATTTTTTTATTCGTATAATTTCTGACATTTTTTGCACCAGTAAGTCTTGCGTTTTACTTTTCCCATCACTTCGATTTCTAAATCGATATCGTGAACTGGACAAACTTTTTTACCATAAATCAAAGTACCAGTTTTAACCGCATTTGTAGTCATTTGATTTAAAAATTCTTCGCCGTAAAGCGCCGAAATCTCTACTAAATCCTTTAATTTTTTAGTTGGAATTTTTTCGATAATACTATTTGGATGAATTTTCGACCGGTACAAAACCTCGACCCGAATGATATTTCCGACACCCGTGAAAATACTTTGATCCATTAAAACATCCCCGATCATTTTATCAGAGAAGTTTTTTTCTAAAGTTTTAAGAACAAAATTTTTATCAAATTCTGGTTTTAAAATATCAGTTTTAAAATTAAAAAAATCTTTCGGTTTTCCCTCGTATAATTTAGTTCGCGTGACGTAGAAATTCACTTCATCACCATTAAAATGCAATGCAAAACTGGCATTCACTTTTTTTCGTTCGTCAATGAGCATACTTCCAAAAAGTCCAAAATGTGCCGTAACAAAGAAATCTTTAAAAACAAAAATCAGATTTTTACCAAATGTTTCAATATTTTCTAATTTAATATTCTCAATTTTCGATTTATCCATTTCGCCATAACCAGATGCTTCCGTGACTTGTTTACCCACAAATTTCTGCAATTTTGTGCTTAGGAATTTTATGGTTGGCCCTTCTGGCATTTGCTGAATTTTTTAAAATTAAGTGATGAAATTTATTTTAAATTTTAATGATCTAATAAAAATTGATAGGCAATTTTTGCACCTTTTATAAAACCTTCATGTTCGGAATCTATTGCCTTTTCTTCTAAAACTTCTTTAAACAATTTCCACAAAAAGCCCGTTTCATCGCCGTAGCAACCAAAGTAATTAAAGGTCATTTTACTAAAATTTGAATTTTTCGAGAGATTTTTCGCAATTATGTTTCCACCTAAAGTTGCGCCTTCCATTACGTATAATATTCCGAAAGCTTCTGCCTCTTTTTTTATTAAAATTGGAAACTGCTTAACCGAGATTTTTATTTCTAAAAGAGAAATATCTTTTTCAATAAAATCCAATTTTCTTCTTTTATTTAACTGAAGTTTTTTAGCAGTTTCGGTGGAAAATTGAGCGAAAACTTCTTCTTCAAAATGATTCAAAAAATTATAATTTTGATTAATAATATAGCGGTAGTCATTTAAATCAAAACTACGGTCCATTATTTTTTTAGACAATAATTTTTCTTCTACAAGATCGTGTAATTTTTTTGTGTGTTCTTTTAAAAGAGTAGAAATCATTAATTTGTTACGGTTTTTTAAATTTTAAGATAAAAGTTGTGCCTTTATCTGGAACACTTTCGTATGAAATATCACCGCCGATACGTTGCATTATTCGATTAACAATCGACAGACCTACTCCGTTTCCTTTATAGGATTTTGCATTATCAAGCCGGCTAAAAACTTTGAACATCTTTCCTTTTTCATCGTTTTGAATACCAATTCCATTATCTGAAATTTTATATATGACATCATCACCGATAATCTCACCACTAATTTCTACAAAAGGATTTTCCTGTTTTGCAGAATATTTTACAGCATTGGTAATTACATTTAAAAAAATCTGGTAAAGCATCGTCTTATCTGCAAAAACTGCGGGGCAATCCTTCAATAAAATTTGCGTTTTATCCGCTCCAAAGGTGATTTTAGCATCGCTGCTTATTTTTTGAATTAAAGTTTTTGTAGGTATTTCTTTTAGCTCAATTTCCTGCGTTTTCGACTTGCTCAGCTGAAGAACATTTCTCATCATCTCAGCCATACCGTCTATTTCGGAGATAATTCCATTTACTCTTAAATGAAGATTTTCATTATCTCTATTTTTCACTAAGATCATTTGTGCATTAAGTTTCATCACAGTGAGTGGCGTTCCTAAATCGTGAGAAACTGTGTAAGAAAAACTATCCAGTTCTTCATTAACAATTTTTAGCTCGTCAACCAATTCTTTAACTTTAGCAAACTGATTATGCGAAGCTTCTAAAATAATTTCCACTACTTTCCTCATAGCAAGTTTATCATTTACTTGCCAGGGCGCGGATTTACCTTTAACGCTTTGTGTGTAAGCCGCAAAAGATTTTCTCGGAGAAATCACCATTTTCTCTATACCATTTTCTTCTATTGGTTCAAACTTTTTTTCGGGATTTCCAGCCCAAAGAATTTCTTTATCGAGCTCCTTTCGAAACCACAATATCAATTCTTTTTTTGATTTGTCTAAATACACCGCCCCCATTCCAGCCGCATGCTGTATATTTGGAAAATACACATTTCTAAATTCATTACTTGAAAAGAAATTTTCATCCAATTCATTTTGCACCCAATTTCCTATCTTTAAAATATCTTCATCGCAAGGCGTGTCTCCAAAAGTTTTAATCTTGTTTCGGATGACAATTGCAATTCCATCCGCGTTCGGATACTTGCAGATTTCTTCAATATTATCGTAAAGCGCTAAATCTAAATTCTCAAATTTCAGAAATTTTTGCATAAGCAAGGCATTCTTTTTATCAAGTTCTAAGCTAAGTTGTAAGTTTTGTTTTGCCTGAAATGCTGTATAAGTATTTGCAGCGATTATGGTGAAAACTTCGGCTCTGATCCTGCTTTCAAAATCAATATGTTTTGGTAAAATATTTTGACATGTAACTAATCCCCAAAGTTGTTCATTAATAATAATAGATGTACTGAAACTTGATGTACATCCAGAATTTTTCAAATATTGAGTGTGGACCGGCGACATTGCACGCAGACTGCAATATGTTAGATCTATTTTTTCCTCAGAATTACTCAAAATGGCAACATTTTTTGCGTCTGCGTTGCTTAAAATTCTTTTTCGCTTTTTAAGATATAATTCTCTGGCTTGTCTTGGGATATCTGTCTCAGGATAGTGCAAATGAAGATAACTTTCGATATCTGCCTTTTTATTTTCAGCAACCACTATTCCACTGCCGTCTTCTAAAAATTGATAAACCATCATTCGGTCGTAATTTACAGAATCCCTGCAAGCACTTAGTAAATTAATCCAAATATCATTTTCATGTTTTGCATTATTAATATTTTCATACTTGCGGGTAAGATATTTTTTTTCACCTGCACTTTTAATTTCTTTCTCAAATTGCAGGAAAATAGTATCACCTGAACGAAAGGTGGTAAAATGATAGATACCATTTTCTAAAGTAATTTTGTCAATAGAAATTTCTGCTTCCAACTGCATATTCTTATCTAAATTTATAAAACTTTCAGCCGAAATAAGTTCTGAAAAAACACTAGGAAAATCCGTTATCTTCTTTCCAAAAATTGCAGTATCAAACTGAAAAATTTCGGAGATATTTTCACTCAGAAATTTAATTTTTTTAGTTACAGAGTCTAATCCCAGCAAAAATCCAAAACTTTGAATATATCCGGGAATATGAATCTGCTCATCATGACAGGCGACAAAATCCATAGAAAATTATAATGGTAAGATACTCAAAGGTAATATTTTATTTGTAAAAAATTATTTTTCTTCTTCAAAATAAAGCATATAAAATTTTCCATTCTCATCTTGTCCTTGCTGAATCATTTTTCGATCACCATGAACATAAATGCTGAAATTTTTATCGAGTTTAATAATACTTTTAAAATAACGCTGGTTTTTCTTTACCGCAGTTTGATTAATGGGAAATTCTTCCGAAATGGAAACCTGCATCTCCTGTTCATAATCACTTTTAAAATTAGAAAAACTTTCAATTACGTTTTCATCTTTAAGAACCTCTTTGGTAAATTCTTCATAATCAAAGGTTTCTTTTTCCTTAAAAAAATTGATTGATTTTGTTAAAAAATCGGCTTGATCAGGTTTATTGACATCAAATTCCTGCGGCAATTGTTTGATCACAAAATCTTTGAAAACCGACAAAGTTTCCTGCGTATGAAAATATTCATCGTCCCGTTGTTTTACTTTAAGAAAATCTTCAAACCAGTAATATTGATCACCGTTTTTGTTATTATCAACCACAGAAATCGCAAAACCAGATTCTTTATCAGTATTATAAATTAAGCAGCCTTTATCTAATTTGGCTAAAGAAATTCCATAATCTTTTTCGATTTCGTAATTTTCATCTTTCGGTAATATTTTAAGAAAAGGATTTTTATTTTCGGTCTTAAAAATCCCGATGGAATCAATTTGATTTCCTTCTTCCGTCACGCCACCTTCAAAGTAAACCACAAATAATTCACCGCCCTGAACGCGCGGATTATCACTGATCTCGTACAAATGTTTGGCGATATTTTCAGTTTCAAACCTGAACTTGTCTTTGTCTTCAAAAATCTCTGCAACCGAAGAATAAACCGGATTTAAAGATAAATACGAATCGCTGTAAAACTGAAACTGTTCTTCAGATTTAAAAGCATTCAGGAAATAATCGGTCAACAATTCCTTCATATCTTCATCGATCTGAAGTTCTTCTTCCGAAAGAAAAAGGTTTTCCTGATTGATTTTATTCCCGACTTTATGAACTATAATTTTTGAGAGCATTTTGAAAATTTATTGTAGGCAAAGATATTTTTAAATGGTTGAAGCAGGAAATTTTTAAAGAAAAATAAAAAATTGTATTTAAATTTTAATGCCAACTATTATTTTAAGAGATTGAAACTGACCATTAATATTCTGTGGCACTTCCTTTGGTTAGTATACAGAAAATCAGTATTATGAAAAAATATTTTAAAATAGTATTAGGAGCATCGTTTGCTTTTCTGTTAGCCTCATGTGCAGCAACAGACCCATACGCAGGAAATAATTATCCAAATTCAGGTAACAATTATCCAAATTCAGGAGTTTACAGAACTGGCGACGGAACTATTTATAGACAAGGCGATATTTACAGAGATGGAAATGGTAATGTTTATCAAAACGGTAGAGTAATTCGCACCGGTGATATTTACGGTAGCCCAGGAGTTTTACAGAGAAGCGGTAATTCTACGGCTCAGCAAAGGAATCTTCCGCCTGGACAAGCCAAAAAAATGTATGGCGGCAGAGCGACAGATTATGCAAGAGGTCAGCAGAAAAAAAGAAATCGTTGGAATAACGGCGATAATAATGACGGAAACTATAATCAAGGAGATAACAATGATGGTGAAAATAATGGCAAACGTCATAAAAACAAAAACCAGCACGAGAATGACGATAATGATTAATCGTTAAGAAGGTTTTTAGAATAATTAAAGTGGAATTTCCGATTTGGAGTTCCGCTTTTTTTATTGAATTAGTTATAGTCTCCGATTTTTAAATTTTAAAAACAAAATTATAAATTCCCCAAGTTTTCGCTCGGTGAATTTTTCGACACGGATTGCAAACTTCTGCTCTATATCTTTTGATGTCATGGTAATTTTTCTAGTAGAAGTAGTTTTTCTGATTGGCTAATTTATTTAGAATTTTAAGAAGTTTCTTAAATTCTTTTGTGTAATCATCCGCAGATTCCACAATAAATTCATTATTTATTTTTGTAAGTTTTGGACAGGCATTACTTCCAAAAGATACTTTGCTGGTTTTTCTCTTATTGTATCTAATTTCTAATTCCCATACGGTTCCATCGCAAATACCAGCGTTGTAATATCTCTTATCCCACTTCGAAATTTGAATTTCATTTAATACATCAATAAGTTCATATTTCAAGTCCTCAAAAATAGTATCATTGGGATCAGGCAAAATATTAAGATGATCTACTTGTGACTTTGATATTTCAAATGAATTATCTTTAATTCTTATCTGATTATAGCCGTCAAAATGGCCACCAATATTGAAAAGAAAGTATTCTAATGTTTTTATTTTTACTGCCATATTATCAAAGATACAAAAAGTGTTAATTAGAAAAAAAATTGCTTTAAATCTCATTTTAGATAAGAATAAATTGTGAAATATTGAAATATTGAAATATTGAAAACATAACTTTTTTACTATTAAATTAAAACAAAAAAATTCCCCAAGCTTTCACCCAGGGAATTTTTATTTCTAAGATTTTAAAGTCTTATTTCACTTCTTCAAAATCAGCATCCTGAACATCTTCTGTTCCAGAATTTCCTTCAGGATTTCCTTTTGCTTGTTCAGCACCCGGTTGTCCTTGCCCTTGAGCATACATTTCTTCTGTCGCCGCCATCCACGCTGCATCTAATGCTTCGGTTTTGGTTTTGATAGATTCTACGTCTTTGGTTTCATAAGCCGCTTTTAATTCTGTATGTGCAGTTTCGATTGTTGCTTTTTTATCTGCAGAAAGTTTTTCACCAAACTCTTTCAGTTGTTTTTCTGTTTGGAAAATCAATCCGTCTGCTTTATTTAAAACTTCTACTTCTTCTTTTTTCTTAGCATCACCTGCCGCATTTTCCTGCGCTTCCTTTTTCATTCTTTCAATTTCTTCTTCGGATAAACCTGAAGAAGCTTGAATTTTAATGGTTTGCTCTTTTCCTGTTCCTTTATCTTTCGCAGAAACATTTAGAATTCCATTTGCATCAATGTCAAAAGTCACTTCAATCTGGGGAACACCTCTTTGTGCTGGTGGAATATCTGTAAGATCAAAACGTCCGATTTCTTTATTATCATTAAACATCGGTCTTTCACCTTGTCCAACTCTAATAGAAACTGCTGGTTGATTATCACTTGCAGTGGAAAAAGTTTCAGATTTTTTAGTAGGAATAGTAGTATTGGCGTCGATTAACTTAGTGAAAACTGAACCCATAGTTTCAATTCCTAAAGATAATGGTGTAACGTCTAATAATAAAACGTCTTTCACATCACCTGTTAAAACACCGCCTTGAATCGCTGCACCTAATGCAACAACCTCATCTGGATTTACGCCTTTTGAAGGTTTTTTACCAAAGAATTTTTCTACTTCTTCCTGAATAATTGGGATTCTTGTAGAACCACCAACCAAAATAACTTCATCAATATCGGTAATTTTTAATCCTGCATCAGATAATGCTTTTTTACAAGGATCCATAGAACGTTTCACTAAATCTGAAGCCAATTGCTCAAATTTTGCTTTAGTTAATGTTTTTACCATGTGTTTCGGACCTGAAGCAGTCGCAGTAATATATGGTAAATTAATTTCCGTTTGTGCAGAAGATGATAATTCAATTTTTGCTTTTTCAGCCGCCTCTTTCAATCGCTGAAGTGCGATAGGATCTTTTTTCAATTCTACACCTTCTTCTTTATGAAATTCATCAGCCATCCAGTTGATAATTACATCATCAAAATCATCACCACCCAGATGCGTATCTCCATTTGTAGATAATACTTCAAATACGCCATCACCTAAATCAAGGATAGAAATATCAAAAGTACCACCACCTAAATCGTAAACTGCAATTTTTTGATCTTTATGAGTTTTATCCAAACCATAAGCCAAAGCTGCTGCTGTAGGCTCATTAATGATTCTTTCAACAGTTAAACCTGCAATTTCACCGGCTTCTTTAGTCGCCTGTCTTTGTGCATCATTAAAATAAGCAGGAACCGTGATTACTGCTCTCGTTACTTCTTGACCTAAATAATCTTCCGCCGTTTTTTTCATTTTTTGCAAGATCATTGCAGAAATTTCTTGTGGCGAATATTCTCTTTCGTCTATTTTTACTTTTACAGTATCATTTGCACCTTTTACAACTTTATACGGCACTCTTGAAACTTCGGTTGCATCATCTGTAAAGTGCGTCCCGATAAATCTTTTAATGGAATAAACCGTTTTTGTTGGGTTGGTTACGGCTTGTCTTTTTGCAGGATCACCCACTTTTCTTTCACCATCTTCTACAAAACCAACAATAGATGGCGTTGTTCTTTTACCTTCAGCATTAGGAATTACAACAGGATCTTTTCCCTCCATTACGGCGACACAAGAGTTTGTTGTACCTAAATCAATTCCAATTATTTTACTCATATTCTTATTTTTTATATTGAATGTTCTATTATTTCGTACGATGCCCAATTCTCAATTTTTATACCACAGATAGTTTTGTGACATTTTGACATATTCAAAATGAGAAGACTTTTTAAAACAAATGAGATAAACTGCTTTATAAAAATTAAAATCCTCAGAAATCATCTACAATTTTTTACGAAATTAAAATATAATTATGGCGATTTTAAGCCTATTGTGATGATGTTATACTTGTAAATAAATCTATCTTTGAGGGAAGAAAATAATAATTATTAAATAAATTTAAAATAAATGATCAAGATTAAATCGCTGTTATTTTTAACTTTTTCAGCACTACTTCTATCATGTAGTGGCGATAAAAAGACGAACCAAACGACAGATTCAATACAAGGAAACGCTTCGACGAAAAATGCGCTAGTAGAAAATTATGATCCAAACATTGGTCTTGGAAAATATAAAAATATTGATGTTTCAAACTTTAATTCAAAAATAGCGGAAGAAGGAAAAACAGTCTTTGAAACCAATTGTAGTTCTTGTCACAATCTCACGGATGAAAAATTAGTTGGTCCAGGTTTAAAAGGTATTACAAAAAATCATACCGCTTCTTGGATTATGAATTTTATCTCTAATCCCGATGCGATGCTTGAAGTAGATCCTGAATTAAAAAAACAACTGGCATTGTACGGTATGAGAATGCCCTATCAAAATTTAGATGATTCTCAAACGCGTGCTGTTTACGAATATTTAAGAAAAAACGATGGCGCTAAATAATTTTATTTTACTCAGAAAATTGAAGAAAACCTTATAGAAGGTATCAAATCAATATTTTAATAGTGAGATAAAAATACTTCACCTTTATTTATGTACTTTCTTCACAGATCCCGATCTATAGAAAATCAAATTTACGGCGTGTTAAATATTACGAAAATATTAATACTTTGTTTTTTACCGTAAATCTCTTAATATTATTGTTAATTTTGAGTTTAATTCTTAATTATGCCCCACCAATTTAATGCCAGAGATATTACTTGGCTCGCCTTTAATGAGCGTGTTTTGCAAGAAGCGATGGACGAAAGCGTGCCGCTACATCTTCGCATTCGTTTTTTAGGAATATTTTCTAATAATTTAGACGAGTTTTTTCGGGTTAGAGTTGCTGGTTTAAAACGGGCAATGGATTTTAATGAGAAGATTATCTCTGAATCTTTTTTTCAAGCTCCTTCAAAAATTTTAGCTAAAATAAATAATATTGTTTTAGACCAACAGCAAAATTTTAGTAGAACTTGGGAGAAAATTCAAGGAGAAATGGCTTCGCAGAAGATTTTTATTAAAGATTCAAAAAACTTAACAGTACTACAAAAAGAATTTATTACCACTTATTTTGATGAAGATGTAGAGTCAAATGTGATCCCAACAATACTTTATGAAAATTCGCAAATGCCCTATTTAAGGGACAAAAGCTTGTATTTGGGAGTTGCAATGAAGAAGAATTTCCAAAAAAATTCTGAGAATTTCGCCATTATAGAAATTCCGTCCCGAGCGCTCGGAAGATTTGTAATTTTGCCAACAGAAAATGATCAGAAAAACGTCATGCTTTTAGAAGATGTTATTATTTATAATCTTCCACATATTTTTTCCTATTTCGAGTTTGATGAATTTTCTGCGCACGCTTTTAAAGTGACAAAAGACGCAGAATTTGATCTTGATAATGATATAAAAACGACACTTGCAGCAAAAATTGAAAAAGGAATTAAAAATCGGCGGAAAGGTAAACCAACGCGTTTGGTTTTCGACCGTGAAATGGATAAAGATCTACTAGAGTTTTTAATTAAAAGATTAAATTTAACCAAAAAAGACAGTATAATTCCGGGAGATAAAATTCATAATTTTAAACATTTTATGGATTTTCCTAATATATTTGAAAATGAGGAAATACCGGTAGAAAGGACTTCATTTTTACATCCAAAATTTAAGAAAAAGAGAGTAATGGATGTACTTTTAAAAGAAGATGTGCTTCTTAGTTTTCCTTACCACAGTTTTGTTCCTGTGATCGATTTGTTGCGAGAGGCGGCAATGGATCCTGATGTGAAATCAATCGCAATTACGGGTTACAGATTAGCAAGTAATTCAAAAATAATAAATGCCTTGATAAATGCTTCGCGAAATGGTAAAGAAGTGACGGCGATGATTGAACTGCGCGCAAGATTTGATGAAGAGGCCAATCTATTTTGGAAGGAAAGATTGGAGTTAGAAGGCGTAAAAGTTTTAGTGGGAATTCCAGATAAAAAAGTGCACGCAAAACTCTGCGTCATCAAAAAAAGATCTCAAAATAAAACGCTGCAATTTGGCTTTGTTTCTACAGGGAATTTTAATGAAAAAACAGCAAAAATTTATGGTGATCATTTATTAATGACTTCTAACCGGAGAATAATGGCAGACATCAACAAAGTTTTTAATTTGCTTAATAAACCAAAACAAAACCCAGAAGTTGCCTTAAGAAGTTGCCAAGAATTATTAGTTTGTCCCAACTTCATGCGAAACACTTTTTTAGAAAAAATTGATGTTGAAATAAGTGAGGCGAAAAACGGTAGAAAAGCAGAAATTATAATTAAAGTAAATTCCTTAAGTGACCGAGAATTAATTACAAAATTATACGCTGCGGCAGCAACTGGTGTCGTCTTAAAAATGATCGTTCGGGGCATTTATTGCGCAGTAAACCAGGATTATTTTAAAGAAAAAATTAATGCTGTTTCTATTGTTGATGAATATCTAGAACACGCAAGAGTTATCTATTTTTATAACAGAGGAAATGAAGATATGTATATTTCCTCCGCAGATTTTATGACGCGGAATTTAGATTATAGAATAGAAGCTGCCGTAAAAATTACGCAGAAAAATCTTAAAAAAGAATTGAAAGATATTTTGGAAATCCAACTAAAAGATAATGTAAAGGCCCGGATTTTAGATAATAAACTGAAAAATAATTATAAAAAAAACGACGAGCCTGATTTCAGATCACAGATAGAAACATACCACTATTTAAAAAGTAAAACATTATGAGAATAGCAGCGATTGATATTGGAAGTAATGCCGCAAGATTGCTGATAAATGAAGTTATTCAAGATGGAAAAAAACCTCCTGAATTTGTAAAATTAAATTTATTAAGAATTCCTTTGCGTTTAGGAATAGACGTTTTTTCCACAGGCAAAATTGGCGAAGAGCGGGAAGAAATGACCTTAAAAACTATGGTTATTTTCAGTGACTTAATGAAAATATATAAAGTTGAACATTACAGAGCATGCGCTACGAGTGCAATGCGAGATGCAAAAAATGGACAGGATATCTTAACAAAAGTAAAAAATGAAAGTGGTATTTCTATAGAAATCATCAGCGGTGACGAAGAAGCTTCATTAGTTTTTGAAAACCACAGCGCGGAAATTTTAGATCAAACCTCATCCTATTTATACATTGATGTTGGAGGCGGTTCTACAGAATTAACTTTCTTTGAAAATGGTAAAATGGTTTTTGAAAAATCATTTAATATTGGCACGATCCGTCTGCTAAACGGTTTAGTCACCAAAGAAATGTGGAAAGAAATGGAAGATTCTATTCATGATAACATTGTGAGTGAAAAATCTGTAAGTGCAATTGGCTCAGGTGGAAATATTAATAAAATTTTCTCAATGAGTAAAACCAAAGATGGAAAACCAATGGCAACTTCTTACCTCAAAAAACATTATACTGAACTAAACGATTTGAGCATGAAAGAGCGCATGAAAAAATATAATTTTCGGGAAGACCGTGCTGATGTTATTGTTCCGGCTTTAAAAATATTTAATAATGTGATGCATTGGGCAAAGATTAACAAAATATTTGTGCCACGAATTTCTGTTGCGGACGGTTTAATCAAAAGCATTTATTCTGAAATCACCGAAAAAAATTAATTTAAAATCTATTTTATACATATCAGTTTATTAAATTTATTTCTAAACATTTTTTACTTTTGATTTATATTAAGACTAAATGTTCAATCTTCAAAAAATAAAAGTTTATTTACCGATCATTCCGGAACTACCAGGACTTTATTTTGAAAGTAAAATCATCCGGAAAGCTTTACCAGAAATGAAAAATGCACCTGATCTGGAAGGTGAAATCTTAATTGGAAAAGATGAATTTTTGAATGTTCTTTTCATCGGCGAAAGCACTATTTCTGGCGTTGGTGTAAGAAGCAATTCCGAAGGTTTTAGCGGCGCACTTTCAAAAATTTTAGCAGAAAAATTAAAGAAAAATGTAAAGTGGAAAGTTTTTGCTAAAAGTGGTTTTAACGTAAAGAAAATTACAACAGAAATTATTCCCGGAATCCCTAAGCAAAATATTGATTTTATTTTCGTCGGAATTGGTGGTAACGATGCATTTGAACTCACGCATCCTGAAAATTTTAAAGAAAATACAGAAGAATTAATAAATAGTTTGAAGCAAAAATTTCCTAAAACACCCTTGGTTTTTATTAATTTTCCGGCAGTTGAAGATTTTCCTGCATTAACGCCAAAACTAAAAAAATTAATGATAAAATGGGTTAACAGTCTGCGGGAACAAATGATTAAAGTTGCTGAAAAAGAAAACTCAGTTTATTTTGACCCGGAAATAATCACTTTCAGCAGTTGGAAAAATAAATTAAATCTAAAATTAGAATTAGAAGAACTTTTTAGCGACGGCATTCATCCCTCAAAAATATCCTACCAACTTTGGGCAGAAATAGTCGCGGAATTTATTTTTAAAAAAGAAATAATTATTTAAAAATTAAGCTATGCTAACAACTTCAATGATTTCTGGTGCAAATTCTTTTATTTTTTTTTCTACACCCAATTTCATGGTAGAAAGACTCATTGAGCATTGCACACAATTTCCCAAAAGCTTTACTGTAACTACATTATTTTCCACATTCACTAACTCAATATCTCCGCCATCTTTATTTAAAAAAGGACGAATATTTTCTAAAGCACTTAAAACTTTGGTTACTAAATCTGTATAAACTTTTTCTTGGGGCATTTTCTATTTTTTTGGGGAACAACCGGCCATTGTGGTAATTTTTACCGCTTCTGTTTTTGGAAGATTTGTATTTCTTTCTACCAAACTTTCAATCATTTTTTGCGCAGTCGTTTTAAAAATGTCTGCTAAAATTGAACCCTCCTGCAAAGCCGCTGGTCTTCCAATATCACCAGATTCTCTTAGGCTTTGAACCAGTGGAATTTCGCCCAATATGGGAATATCCATATCCTGTGCTAAATATTGTGCGCCTTGTCGGCCAAAGATATAATATTTACTTTCCGGCAATTCTTCCGGTGTGAAATAGGCCATATTTTCAATCAAACCTAACACAGGAATATTGATGCTTTCCATGGTAAACATACCAATTCCCTTTTTCACATCTGCTAAAGCAACATGCTGCGGCGTACTCACAATAACGGCGCCCGTTACAGGAACTTCCTGAATGATTGACAAATGGATATCGCCAGTTCCAGGCGGAAGATCGATCAATAAAAAATCCAATTCACCCCAATCTGCATCGCGGATCATTTGATTTAAGGCTTTACTTGCCATTGGTCCGCGCCACACAACAGCTTGACCTGCTCCAGAAAAATAACCAATAGAAAGCATTTTCACTCCGTAATTTTCTATCGGTTTCATTAATTCTTTACCATTTACAGTTACTGAAGTTGGTTTTCCACCTTCTGTATCGAGCATTGTAGGTATTGAAGGTCCATAAATGTCAGCATCTAAAACGCCTACTTTAAAACCCATTTGTGCTAAAGTAACTGCTAAATTTGCAGTAACAGTGGATTTCCCAACGCCCCCTTTTCCAGAAGCAACTGCAATTATATTTTGTATCCCCGGAATCTCTTTTCCTTTAATTTGATTTTTTTGAACTTCTGAAGGTTCTGGCGAAGCAATTTTTAATTTAACTTCAATTTCCTCACCAAATTCAGTAGCAAAAGCCTGCTTCATCGCAACTTCCAACTTTTTCTTCTCGTGCATTGCAGGAGAATGTGCGGTCATATCAATGTAAACTTGGTTACCCATAATTTGAAAATTATGGACCAAATCTTCCACTTCGATTTCTTTAAAAAATGCCTGAACCCGTTCTTTAGTTAACATAAAATTGTAAATATTTTAAGGTACAAATTTACTGAATATTTATTTAAATTTAGAATGATTAAAAAGAGATAAAACTTATTAGTCTCATTTATTTATTATATTTAATGAAAAAATAATGCGTCACTTTTTACTTTTTATATTCTCTCTTTTTATAGTAAATCTTTCTGGTCAAGACTATGCTAAAAACGTCAATCCGTTTATTGGAACTGGCGGGCATGGACACACTTTTCCTGGCGCAACGGTTCCTCATGGAATGGTTCAATTGTCACCAGATACTAGAATTGATGACAGTTGGGACGGTTGCTCAGGTTATTATTACAAAGATAAAATCATTTACGGATTTTCTCACACACATCTTAACGGCACTGGCGTTTCGGATTTCGGTGATATTATGGTGATGCCGACTATGGGAATTCCTTCATTTGATAACAAAATTTATTCCTCAGAATTTTCTCACAAAATTGAAAAAGCAACGGCTGGATATTATTCTGTTAAACTTAATAAAAATAATATTGATGTCAGATTAACCGCTTCTACCAGAGTCGGTTTTCAAGAATATACTTTTAATAAAAGCGGACAAGCCAATATTATTTTAGATTTAAATCACCGAGATAAATTACTGGAAGGCGAAGTACGAATTGTTGATGATAAAACTATAGAAATTTTACGTAGAAGTGAAGCATGGGCAAGAAATCAATATGTTTACGCACGTTTGGAATTTAACGTGCCGATGAAAATTAATTTAGCAAAAGCCAATGAAATTAATACTGAAAAATTATACAGAGGAACGGAACTGGCTTTAAGTTTTTCTAAACAGGTAAAAAAAGGTGAGAAAATTTTGGTTAAAGTTTCACTTTCGCCCACAAGTTATGACGGCGCAAATCTCAATATGTCAGAAATAAAAGCTTGGGATTTTAATAAAACTAAACTTGCGGCAGAAAAACTTTGGAACTCAGAACTTTCTAAAATTGAAGTCACATCTGACGATAAAAATAAATTAGTAATTTTTTACACAGCGCTTTATCACACCATGATTCAGCCAAATATCGCACAGGATTTAGATGGGAAATATAGAGGAAGAGATAATAAAATTCACACCGCGGAAGGTTTTGATTATTATACCGTTTTCTCACTTTGGGACACTTTCCGCGCGGCGCATCCACTTTATACTTTGATTGATAAAAAACGAACTTCAGATTACATCAATACGTTCATTAAACAATATGAGCAAGGCGGAAGGTTACCGGTTTGGGAATTAGCAAGTAATGAAACCGATTGTATGATTGGATATCACTCAGTTTCTGTGATTGCAGATGCTATGAAAGACGGTATAAAAGGTTTTGATTATGAAAAAGCATTTGAAGCGAGCAAATCTTCAGCAATGCGTGATGTTTTGGGTTTAAAAGCCTACAAACAAAATGGATTTATCTCCGTAGATGACGACAGCGAAAGTGTTTCTAAAACTTTGGAATATGCTTATGACGATTGGTGTATTGCACAAATGGCTGAAATTTTAAATAAAAAAGAAGATTATGATTATTTTATGAAACGATCCCAAAACTGGAAAAATCTTTTTAATTATAAAACGGGTTTCATACAGCCAAAGAAAAATGGAGGCTGGCAAAAACCTTTTGATCCAAAAGAAGTGACAAATAATTATACAGAAGCAAATGCATGGCAATATACTTTTTTTGTGCCGCAAGATATTCCGGGAATGATAAAAGCGTTTGGCGGAAAAGAAAAATTTGAAGCAAAATTAGACGAAATGTTTAACAGCGAGAGTAAAACTACAGGTCGCGAACAAGCCGACGTGACGGGATTAATCGGTCAATATGCACACGGAAATGAACCGAGTCATCATATGGCGTATCTTTATAATTACATCGGAAAACCTAAAAAAACGGCTGAAAAAGTAAAATTTATTTTAGACAATTTTTATAAAAATTCTCCAGACGGATTAATCGGAAATGAAGATTGCGGACAAATGAGCGCGTGGTACGTTCTGAGTTCGATTGGTTTATATAAAGTTACGCCCGGAAGCAACACCTGGGAAACCACAAAACCTTACTTTAAAAATATTAAAATAAAAATTGACGGTAAAAAAGCGGAAAATATTTCGCAAGTTATTGCTACTTTAAATAATTCTACCAAAAAATCTGAAGTTAAAAATGATTATCCTTTAATTATTACGGTTCCAATTATTGAGGCAGAAAATAAATCTTTTCAAGATAAAATGAAAATTGAAATAACGTCTCAAAATCCAAATGATGAAATTTATTATCTTGAATTGTTAAAAAATCATGATTACTCAACAGAGAAGTTAAGGTATATTAAATATACTGAACCTTTGCATATTGAAGAAAGCGTCACAATTAGTGCTTACGTGGAAATAAACAAAAAGATTAGCAATATAGTTTCTGCTCAATTCTTCAAAAAACCGAATAATTACAGCATTTCAATTAAGTCAAAATTTAATTCACAATATGCTGCAGGCGGCGCAGATGGTTTAATAGATGGAATTTATGGCGATACAAACTGGAAAAAAGGCGAATGGCAAGGTTATCAATCTCAAGATTTTGAAGCCATTATTGATTTAAAAGAAACCAAAAAAATCAACCAAATTTCTGCAGATTTCCTGCAAGATTCCCGCTCTTGGATTTTAATGCCTACAAAAATTGACTATTTCGTTTCAAACAACAACAAAGATTATTTATTAATGAAAACTATTTCTAGCGACATTGATCCAAAAAATAATGACGTAATCACAAAAAAATATACCGCTGAAATCTCACCAATAGAAGCCAGATATGTAAAAATTAAAGCCTACAATTTCGGAAAATTACCAGAATGGCACCAGGGTTTTGGTGGCGATGCCTTTATTTTTATTGACGAAATTGAAGTCAAATAAATTGAATTTTATTCTATTTCAGCAAATCTAACTCTAATAAATTATTGTTTTTATGTTTTCTCTCTTCAGCGGTTTTCTCTACACTTCTAATCATTTCCAACATAGAAATATCTTTCCCGTCAGAATCTTTCATTTCTAACATAATACCATTTGAATATAATAATTTTAGGCTTTTTGCGGGATCATTCCTGTCTTCTATAAATAATTTTTTATATTGGTTTTGGTTGATTAGAATTCCTTTTTCAGTTTGCAAAAGGTCAGAATCTACCTCTATTTCTTCTTTAAATTTAGCCGTAGATCTAAGTTCAAAAACATGAGAATTTGAAATATCTGAAATTTTGACTATTAAACCAGGTAAACCAGAAAATTTATATGGTCCATCTTGAAAGGGAATTTCGGTAGAAAACCAGGCAATCCATTTTCTCCCAAACATTTCTGTGGTTGCTTTTTGCGTTTCCCAATTGCCAATTTTTTGTTTCTCTGGTAATATTTTCCAATTTATTTTTCTTTCATCCGAAACTTTATAAATATCAATACCATTTCTAGTTATTAAAAAAGTTCTATCATTTGGATATCTTTTTAAAATTTTTAAAAATACGTTTCCAGAACTATTTGCGAATAAATTTCTATTTATCGGTCTTGAATTAGCTTCTTTTATTAAGGCTGCATTTATTGAATCTGCAATATAGACTTGTCTGCTATAAAACTTCGAACCCTCTTTTGTAATATCCAAATACATCAATTCCTTATTTACATTTTCTCTGTTGGTAGAATCTGTGATGAATTTGTATTCATAAGCAAAACGCTGGTTTTGCGCAGAAAATAAAGTAATAATAAAAAGAAAAAAAAGTGAGAATTTTTTCATGGAAATGTTTTTTGTGAATATAAAAAAATTGCTAAAGGTTTTAGTCTTTGTCAAAATAATATTTAATAATTACATTTTATTTAAGCAAATCTAACTCTAATAAATTATTGTTTTTAAGATTATTTTCTTTAGCGTTTTTCTCTTTATTTCTAATCATTTCTGAGGTAGAAATTTCTTTACCTGAAGCATCTTTAAATTGTAAAGTTGCGCCATTCCCCTGCAATTGTCTTAGAAATTTCGCAGGATCATTCCGCTCACTTGTGAAGAGTTTTTGATATTTTTTTTGATTAATTTCAATCGCCTTATCACCGCCATAAAAATCTGATATATTTTCAGTTTCTTGTTTAAATTTTGTTACCGCTTTTAACTCAAAATTATGCGTATTCGATTTATCTGAAATTTTAACGATCAATCCCGGTAAACCATGGAATTTATAAGGCCCATCCTGCAATGGAATTTCTGTGGTAAACCAGGCGATCCATCGTCTACCAAACATTTCGGTGCTTGCTTTTTGCGCCATAAATTCACCAATTTTTTCTTTCTCTGGTGAAATTTTCCAAATAATTTTTCTATCATCTAAAACTTTGTAAGCGTCCATTCCGCTTCTGGTGATGAAATAGGTTTTGTATTCTGGATAAGTTTTAAAAACTTTATAGCGTATTTTTCCACCGCCAAATGACATTTTTGAATTAACATCCATCCTTCCCGTAGCTTGTATTTGCTTTTCATAATAAGCATTCATAGTAGAATCTGCAACGTAAACTTCTCTGCTATAAAACTTCGAACCCTCTTTTGTAATATCCAAATACATCAATTCCTTATTTACATTTTCTCTGTTGGTAGAATCTGTGATGAATTTGTATTCATAAGCAAAACGTTGGTTTTGTGCCAGAGCGAAATTGGCGATCAGAATTAATAGAAGTGTCAGTTTTTTCATAGTTTTTTAAGTTTCGTATTTAATAAAAGTAATTATTTTGTTCTAATACTTATTTCATTAAAAGATTTACCATTTTCGGTATTTTTATTAATATTCCGGGTTTTGATAGAATCTTTGTTTAATTTAAATAATTCATTTTGTGTTGCGGCTTTTCCATTAATGTAGATTCTATCAAACTGCGTTGGTATAAATTCAAGAGGTGAATCCTTGGTGACGATATAAATGCTTCCGCCATTTTTTTGTCCAGGATTTTTTGTCACGTTAATGGCTTTAATATCTTTTGGAAGAATTTTTTTGAAAGTTGGGGCATCTATCAATTTTCCATCAAGATAATAATTAATAGTTTTATCCTGTGAAAGAGTTTTTTGCCGCACGACTACTTTTACAACTCCAGGATTATATTGATTAAGAATTGTACTTGAATTTGGGGTTTCTGTCGCCACAGTTTTGCTCAAAACATTAGTTTCTGCTTTTACCTTATCACTTTCAGATTTATATTTATCCGGATTGATTTTCACTTCATAACTTTGTCCATCAGGAAAAGTTCTTCTAATTTTTAATTCTGTTAATTTGTCATTTTTTCCAAATTTATCTTTTAATGATGTTCTAAGTTTTTCTAATTTATCTAAATCTTTCTCAAAATCTTTATCGTTATTATTTACAGTTACCGAATTTATATTTCCCAAGTCATTTTGCGAGTTTTTTCTAAGGGCTAATATTGAATCTCTAATATGATTTTTAAACTCCGGAGAATTATAATATTCGTTTGCTTTTTTCATCTTCGGAAACTTAGAAATATTGTCAATATTAAATTCGTTTGGTAATGTTTTGGAATGTCTATCATTAAAAGAAAAGACGTTTTCTGTATTTAATTTATTAAAATTATAAAACTTCAAGAACACTGCTTTCGTTACCTTTTTCCCTTTAATTTTGAAAATATCTTTATCAGTAGAATTTTTAAGATTTTCATCGAGCGGAAAAGTAGATGTCGCTGAACCATAATCCTTTATCTCAACTAAATTTGCATTGACCTCATTCTTAATCGTATCTTTCTTTATTTCCGAAACCGCTTTTTCAATCACTTCATTAGTTTGTTTAATTTCGCGGTTTTTCGCATTTACCAAATAAGCAAAAGCCAAAAGGAAAATAACGGGAAGTGCGGAAATTTTACGTAAATAACTGAATTTTGTATGTGATTTTTTAAGCATAATGATTCTTTTTTTTAGGTTAGAACTAAGAAACGGACTTGTCGCAGGCAAAGAAGTTCCCACAAAATGGCTTGCTAAAAGCATCTGCGCAAATGCTTTTGTGTTGCTTTGTTTTACGGTTTTTTTGTCGGCGAGATATTCGTGGATGAGAATTATTTCTTTTTTAATTAAATAGAAAACGGGATTAAACCAAAATATGGAATTCACCGACGTTATAATTATTTTGTCCCAAGTGTGTTTTTGTTCGATGTGAACCATTTCGTGCTTCAAAATTTGTCGGCCCAGATCGGATTGCAATTCGATAGAATCTTTCCAGAACAGATTTCTGAAAAATGAAAACGGCGCGTCTTCTAAAGGTGTTTCGTAGAAATTAATACCTTCAAATTCTGTTTTTGGAAATTGACTTTTTAATCTTTGAATTTTTATTAAACCAAACAAAAATTTTAGAATAAAAAAAACAGAAACCAATCCAAAAGCCGTAAAAATAAATGGATAAATATTGAAATCATTTTGTACAAAATTTTGTGGTTGAACAGTTTTAAGATTTTTTAGCAATAAAAATAAATCCGGATTTACTTCAATGGTGAAATAATCAATTTTTATTAAGGGCAAAAAGATGCTCAAAAATAAAATTGAAAGTAAATAAAAGCGGTTATAATGGTGAAAAGTTTTGTCTTTTAAAAACACAAAATAATACCCGAACATCACACCGGAACACAAAATCATTTTCCCGAAATAAAGTATTAAAGTTTCCATTAGTCTTTGTTTTTAAGTTCGTTAAGTAACAATTCTAAATCTTCTACGCTCATTTCATTTTTCTCTATTAAAAATGAAACGGCATTTTTATAAGAACCTTCAAAATAATTGGTGACCAAATTTTTCATACTTTTTCCACCGTATTTTTCCAGAGAAATCAACGGAAAATATTGGTGTTGTCTCCCGAAAACTTTATAATCCACAAAATCTTTGTCTTTGAGAAGTTTCAGAATTGTTGAAACGGTATTTGTGTGCGGTTTTGGTTCCGGAAAAAGTTCAAGAATATCTTTCAGAAAGGCTTTCTGCAAATCCCAAAGGTATTGCATCACTTGTTCTTCTGCCTTTGTCAATTGTTGAATTTTCATATCACTATTTATTTAGTGATACAAATATAGAATTAATTTTTATTTTACAACTATTTTTTTAGTGATAAAACATAACTCACTTATATTGAACAACTATATTATAAAATAACTCGAAAATAAAAATATTTAGACAAATATCACTTTATATTTAGTTAAACACTTTTTTAACGTATCATATTTTGAAAAAACACTATTAAAATAAAATGATTACATACTAAATTATATTTTGGCAAAATGTTTGCAACGGTAAGTTAGTAATAATCACTATTATATAATTTTTAATAACATTTTAAATCATTATTATGAAAAATTCGATTTTAACAATCTTAGCTGTTGCCTCTTTAGTAGCGTGTAAGAAAAAAGAAAGCACCGTTGTTACGGGATCTACTGACAGCACATCTATGTCAGCACCTATGGATTCTACTATGATGCCTAAGGATTCATCAGCAATGTCTAGCAACTCTGCAAACATGAAACCTCTTAGTAGCCAAGATAAAATGTTTGTTGACGCTGCTGCAAAAGGTGGAATGATGGAAGTAATGCTGGGAAATATTGCAGAAACAAATGCGTCAAACCAGAAAGTGAAAGATTTAGGAAAAATGATGGTAACTGACCATACAAAAGCAAACGACGCATTGAAAAGCTGGGCAATGAACGCTAAATATACTTTACCAACAGCATTAGATGCCGATCAACAAAAAATGGTGGATGGTTTAAAAATGAAAAAAGGCGCTGAATTTGACAAAACGTACACAGATATAATGGTTTCTGATCATAAAAAAGATATTGCCGAATTTAAAAAAGAAGCAATGGACGGAACAGGCGATGTGAAAGCATTTGCTTCAACCACAGTTCCAACATTAGAAATGCATTTAACGAAAGCTGAAGATGCGATGAAAGCTGTAAAATAGTTTTAAAGCTTTCATAAATTTTAAATCCTGTTGAAAAGTGGGATTTTTTATTTTCAAAGTTTATAATGAATTTTTAAATTTAATGAACATTACATATCACCGCCATGACTTTCCAATTGTCCTTCCCATTTTGAAACAGCAGAAGTTGCTAAAGCATTTCCTAAAACATTAGTCATACTTCTTCCCATATCGCAGAAATGGTCTATTGGCAAAATTAAAGCTATTCCTTCCGGCGGAATTCCGAACATAGTACATGTCGCAACTATAATCACCAGACTCGCACGCGGAACACCTGCAATTCCTTTTGATGTTAACATTAAAACTAAAAGCATGGTTATTTGCTGACCGATCGTCATATCAATACCATAAATCTGCGCTATAAAAATTGACGCAAAAGTCATATACATCATACTTCCGTCTAAATTAAAGGAATAACCAAGCGGCAATATAAAAGATACAATTCTATTATTACAGCCAAATCTTTCTAATTCTTCCACTAATTTTGGGAAAACAGCTTCCGAACTGGTAGTAGAAAAGGCGATTAATAATGGTGCTTTTATCCGTCGCAATAATTCAAATAGACGATTACCTAAAATTAAATAACCTACAATGCATAACACCAACCACAAAATCGCCAAGGCGAAGAAAAAATCTCTTAGATAAATAGCATAAACTTCAAAAATCTTAAAACCATTAGTAGCGACTACTGCTGCAATTGCACCTAAGACGCCAAGTGGTGCAAACCACATAATGTACCCCACCATTTTCAAGATAGCGTGGGCACAGATATCCAGCGCTTTCACAATTGGTTTTGTATATTCCTCACCCATATTTGCCAAAGCAATCCCGAACATGACGGAGAAAACGACAATTTGCAGAACTTCGTTTTTAGAAAAAGCTTCAAATAAACTTTTAGGTATAATATGATTAACAAAATCTTCCATAGAAAAACCTTTACTTGAGTTCACAAGTTCTGCTGCGGAAGATGCATCCTGAATGGGAAGTTGCGTTACATGACCTGGCTCTAACCAATTGACCAGAATTAAACCTATAAAAAGTGAAACTAAAGATGCTGTAATAAACCACAACATTGCCTTTATCCCTACTCTACCAATCATTTTAATATCGCTCATTTTCGCAATTCCCACTACCAAAGTGGTGAAAACTAAGGGCGCTATGATCATCTGAACTAATCTTATGAAAACGGTTCCTAATAATTTTATTTTATTTGAAAATTCTGGCGCATTATCTGGATATTTTAAGTTAACGATCCCGCCCATGATTACACCTAAAATTAAGGCGATGATAATGGCAAAAAATAGTTTGTTTTGACCTCTCATAAATTAAGATTTTACTGACAATTTTCACAAAGATATTTTTTTTAATCTAATTATTATTTATAAGTGGGAACTAAGGAGTAAATAAGGTAAACATTTTTAAGAAAACATTATAATTTAGTAATCTTCAGATAATTTATTTTAACATATATTTGATTTGTATTTAAATTAATTTTAAAAAATAAATTCAATTATGAAAAAAATAATCGCAATGGCTGCCCTAGCCCTAACAGTCTCTTTTGCAAGTACATCTTGTAAGAAAAAAATAAGTGATGTAGATTTACAAACGTCTGCAACCACTATTGTTACAGCTAATCCTAGCGCAACTGTAGAAGTAAAAGACGGTGTAGCTCATTTAAGTGGAACTTTCGCAGATCAAGCCACCAAAGACCAAATGATAGCTTCTCTTAAAGCGATCCCAGGAATCAAAGATGTGATGGATATGTCAACTATTGCACCTTCCGCACCGGCTGTCGCTATTAACACAGTTGATCCTGCTAACATGCAAAAAGTAACTGACGTATTGAAAGATTTCCCAAGTGCAAAAGCAGAAGTGATAAATGGTGAACTAACAATTACCGGAACTGTATCAGCTTCACAAGCAAAAAAAATAACGGAATCAGTAGACGCTTTAAAAGTTGGAAAAGTACATTATAATTATACTGTTAAATAAAACCAGCTGCGCACATTACAAGATAAATATGCCGGCGTTATTAGTGCCGCTCAGGGGGCAGGAATTTCAGATTTAAAAGTAACTGAGCAAGACGGAATATTATATGTTGCAGGAAATGCAACAAATAGCGCTGCTAAAGATATTGTATGGAATGCGTTGGGAACAATAGATCCAAATTATTTTGCATCAGATATTAATGTGGACGTACAGGTTGCAGGTCTTGACGCAGGCGTCATACTAACAGTGAATACAGACAGTTCTAACTTAAATATACGCCAAGAAGCTTCTACAGATGCCGACATTGTTGGTAAAGCGGCAAAAGGAGAAACTGTAACTTTAGTGAACAAACCTCTTCTGAATGGTGGAAAGTAAAAACTGCCGATGGTGAAGAAGGCTATACTTACGATAGATATCTTCAAGCTTAGACATCTTCAAAATTTTTAATTAGAATCCCGGAAATTTATTTTCGGGGTTTTTATTTAGGGCCATCCCAATAAAATTATTTCCTTCGCTTACTCAGTCAATACATTTTATCGGCACCGCGCTATCCGCTCTATCTTTATCTTCATCGCGGCTTTCGCCGCCTCAGAAGAAAAAGGATGCCGCTTCAATCGCTTGTCCAGTTTATCGCTAAAATAAAATTTATGATAAAAATCTAATCGATGAATTAGACTAAAAACTTAATCTTTCGAAATATGATAATAAGCCAACATTTTATAATACAGTTTCGCAGCAAGAAAAGCGCTCGGTTTTGGCATCGCAGAATCCATGAGTTCTACAATATCAAAAGCCACCACATTGCATTTTTCAAACACTTTTTTTAATAATTCTAAAGTGGGATACCATTGCAAACCGCCTGGTTCAGGAGTTCCGGTGGAAGGACAAATAGATGGATCAAAAGCATCTAAATCAATTGTAATATAAACATTTCCAGAAACTTTTTCTAAAACATCATCGATCCAATCTGCTTTTTTTGCAATTTCGTGTGCCCAAAAACACTGTTCTTTATTCACGTATTGTATTTCTTCAACATCACAAGACCGAATCCCAACTTGCACCAAATTGTGTTTTTGACTCGCTTCAAAAACGGCACATGCATGATTAGAGGTGGAACCATGAAAATCTGGACGCAGATCCGTGTGCGCATCCAATTGCAAAATAGTTAGGTTTTCAAATTTTTCACCAACTGCTCTAATGGAACCGATTGAAACGGAATGTTCACCACCAAATAATGTAAATAGTTTGCCCTCATTTTCTAAAAGTGATTTAGTTTTTTGGTAAACTGCTTCAGTCATTGCTTCAGGTGAAGATTTTTCAGAGATTTCGCCAGCTAAAAAAACGCCTTCTAAATAAGGTTCAGTTGAAGTTTCTATGTCGTATAATTCCATATTTTCTGAGGCATCCAAAAATAATTTTGGTCCTTTATCCGCGCCTTTTCCCCAAGTGGAAGTTCCATCATACGGAACGGTAACGAGTATTACTTTTGAGTTTTCAAGGGTGGCGTTTTCTTCTGGAATTCCGGCGTAAGTTTGCATAATTGGTTTAAATTTTAGATTTTCAAAGATACTTAAATTGTAATTTTATTTCTAAATTTGATTAAACATTTACGCAATGGAAAATGGGGATGATTCAAACTGGAAATGGGGCTGTTTTTATTACAACCCGGAAGATAAACGGCTATTTCCGCCTAAAAGAGATCCTGCCTTTGGCTGGACGATAAACTTTGCAAGTATAAAATCAATCATTGCATTTGCAATTATGCTCACTTTTTTTGGATTTATTTTTTACATGATTGAAACCCATCAAAAATAAAAACAAACCCCAACATAGCCCCGATTGAAACGACATCCTTTTTTTGCGCGAGCGAAGCGAGCGCTAAAAAAGATAAAGTGGAAAGCGGGACCGACTTTAAAAGAAGCTAGAACTTTGTTGCTCTTAAAAATAAGTATTCCAGCAAAAACCTTAATCAGTAGCGGCGATTTCATAGATTTGCAAAAAAAATTGAATGCCATTAAAAGCAGTTTTATTTGATATGGACGGCGTAATTGTAGATACAGAACCACTTCACAGGAAAGCCTATTTCAAAACATTTGATGATCTCGGAATTAAAGTTTCTGAAGAATTGTACACCACATTTACGGGCGCGTCTACAGAAAAAGTTTCTAATATACTGATCAAAAAATATAAATTACAAATTACATTTGAAGATTTGGCGATCATAAAAAGAAAATATTTTAAAGATTTTTTTTATAATGATGCAGATTTCAATTTACTTCCGGGGGTAAAAAACTTGATCGAAAATTATTTTGAAAATAATGTAAAGCTTGTTCTAGCGTCTTCTTCCAGTATGACGACGATTGATATGGTTTTTGAAAAATTTAATTTAGACCGCTATTTTTTAGGAAAAATAAGTGGCGCTGAACTCAAAGAATCTAAACCTCATCCTGAAATATTTTTAAAAGCAGCGAAGTATGCAGATGAATCAAAACAAAATTGTATGGTTATCGAGGATTCCACGAATGGCATCTTAGCAGCTTTTTCAGCACAAATTTTTTGTACTGCTTATAAAAGTGAACATTCCGCAGCGCAAAATTATGAAAAAGCCAATCTGGTAATTTCTGATTTTTCGCAAATTGAGTTTGAAAAAGTATCAAGATATTTTTAAAATCACTTCGTTTTTAAAAGTAAATAAGAAATCTGTAAATAATTGATTAACTTTTTATTCTAAAGAATACTTCATTCTTGGAAATGAAAAATTAATTTTCTAATAACCCAAGATCTTTAAGACATCTTCCGCTTTTTGCTCTTCGCGGAATACTTTGTAAGTGAAATTACCTTCTTCGTCTTTATCGATTAAAATATGTTTTGGTTGTGGCATCAAACAATGGTGAACGCCGCCATAACCGCCGATAGTTTCCTGATAAGCACCCGTGTTGAAAAAGCCAATATAAAGCGGTTTCGTATCCGAAAAAACAGGTAAATAAATCGCGTTTGTATGTTGCTCAGAATTGTAATAATCATCAGAATCACAGGTCAGTCCGCCTAAGAAAACGCGTTCGTAAGTATCTTCCCAGCGATTTAAAGGTAACATAATAAATTTACGGGAAATTGCCCAAGTATCTGGCAAAGTGGTCATAAAAGAAGAATTAATCATATTCCATTTTTCACGATCATTTTGACGTTTTTGTGAAATAATTTTATACAAATGTCCGCCACTTTCACCAACGGTAAAACTGCCAAATTCCGTATAGATATTTGGTTCTTCAACCCCTTCTTCTTCACAGAATTTTTTTATTTGAGACACGATTTCATTTACCATATATTGGTAATCGTACTCAAAATTAAGCGACGTTTTTATGGGAAAACCACCACCAATATTGAGAGAGTCAACTTCTGGTGCAATTTTTTTCAAACGTGCATATACGCGTAAACATTTGTATAATTCATTCCAATAATAGGCCGTGTCTTTGATTCCGGTATTGATGAAGAAGTGTAACATTTTAAGCCTTGCATTCGGATGTTCCGCGATTTTTTGACTGTAATAAGGAATAATATCTTTATAGCCTATTCCTAATCTGGACGTATAAAATTCAAATTTTGGCTCTTCTTCTGCTGCAATTCTAATCCCGATATTAAAATTGCAATCAATGCTTTCTGTAAGTTTATCGAGTTCACGGTAATTATCTAATATCGGCGTAATGTTTTCAAAACCATTGTTGATCAAATCTGAGATTTTCGCCAAATAATCATCGGTTTTAAAACCATTGCAAATTACTTCTACGTCCTTTCCGTACTTGCCTTTATCGTAAAGTGACTTTACAATATCCATATCATAAGCGGAAGAAGTTTCGAGCGAAATATCATTTTTCAGCGCTTCTTCTACAACAAATGCAAACTGCGACGACTTTGTACAATAACAGTATTTATAATCTTTTTTATAATTATTCTTTTCAATTGCTTCTTTAAACCAGCCTTTTGCACGTTGAATATTAGTTGAAATTTTCGGTAAATAATTAAATTTCAGCGGCGTACCAAACTTTTCAACCACTTCCATTAAAGGAATATCATGAAATTTTAAACTATTTTCGTCCACATTGAATTCTTCTGTGGGAAAATATAAAGTTTGATCGATGAGTTCTGAATATTTAATTTTCATTTTTTGAGGACAGATTTTTTATTAATTAAGAGGATACAAAAATCGCGAAAAAAGTTGATTTTATATTTTAAAATATGGAAAAATTAAGAAACATGATTAATGATGTAAAAAAATAATTAATTCTCCTTCTTCAAAATTAATTTCAACTTGTTCTTCTATTGCTCGATTTCTAGTTCCAATACGGTTTTGAATATTTAAGTTTTCCTTATCTAAAGACCATTCTAAACCAATTGTAGTCACACTTTTACTTTCCGGAAATGGATATAGCGAGATCATTCTATCCTTTACATGGTCTAAAATTAAATGTTTTGGCGAAAAAAAGTAAGTTGAAAATTCATCATAAAAAGTGATTTTTAATCTTTCTTTAAATAAATACGCCACACTAAGATTTCCTAAAAAATGATCCATTTCACCGCCACTTCCACCATAAACGTGAACTTTTCCAATTCCTCTTTCTTTTAAAATTTCTAAAGCTTTCTGAAAATCGGTTTTATTCTGATCTGGCGTATAAATAAATTTTTCATCGTAAACGGTTTCATCTTTTCCAGAATGAGAATCAAAATCACCGGAAATAAAATTTAATTTTCCAGGTGGAAAATTCATTTCTTTTAAATAATGAAAAGCGCCATCAGTACAAGCAATAAAATCATAACCTGAAATGTCAGGTAATTTTTTTGGAGGAATTCCGTTGATGAAAAGAAGCGCTTTATCTGTCATTCGGATTCCAAAATTCTTCTGTTTCGTTGTTTAATTTTGAAACGAAACGCGACAAAACGAACAAATAATCTGATAATCTATTAAGGTATTTTATTAATTCTGGCCGCATCTCTTCAGACTCATTTAAAAAAACCAGACTTCTTTCAGCTCTTCTACAAACCGTTCTGGCCACATGAAAAGCTGTGGCGCCGCTTCCACCGCCAGGAAGAATGAAATATTGTAAGGGTTCCAGTTTTTCTTCCATTTTGTCCATCCAGTGTTCTAAATCTTCAATTTCATTCTCAGAAATCACTAAAGTTAATCTGGAATTTCCGTTTGCTAAAGTCAGTTTGTCGGCAGGCGTGGCTGCTTCTGAACCGACCGTAAAAAGATTAAATTGTATTTTTTTTAACTGATTTAGAATATTTTCATCTGAGATTTGCGCTTTTGCCACACCAATAAAACTATTCAGTTCATCAATGTTTCCATAGCTTTCTACTCTTGATGAAGATTTAGAAACACGTGTTCCGCCATAAAGTGCAGTTTCTCCGCTGTCGCCAGTTTTTGTATATATTTTCATAGACTGATTTTAAAAATGTAAAGTCGTTTAATTATACTATTTATAAGTTTAAGTGTGAAATTAAATTTTCTCAAATCTAAAGTTTTCACCTAAATAAGCTTGTCGCACATCTGGATCATTTGCCAAATCCTCGGGCAAACCTTCTTTTAAGATTTTACCTTCAAACATAATATAGGTTTTGTTGGTAATCGCTAAAGTCTGTTGCACATTGTGATCCGTGATAAGAATTCCAATGTTTTTCTCAACCAAAGAGCGCACAATTTTCTGAATATCTTCTACGGCAATTGGATCAACACCTGCAAAAGGTTCATCCAGTAAAATAAAATTTGGGCTTGTCGCCAAACATCTTGCAATCTCCGTTCTTCTTCTTTCACCTCCAGAAAGTAAATCCCCGCGGTTTTTTCTAACATGTTCTAAAGAAAATTCTTCAATTAATTCATCGGTTTTATGTTGTTGCTCTTTTTTGGATAAATTGGTCAGTTCTAAAACGCCCAAAATATTATCTTCTACAGATAATTTCCGAAAAATAGAAGCTTCCTGGGCTAAATAACCAATGCCATTTTGAGCGCGACGGTACATGGCATCTTTTGTAATATTTTTATTATCTAAAAAAACATTGCCCGAAGTTGGTTTTACTAAACCCACGATCATATAGAAGGAAGTTGTTTTTCCCGCACCATTCGGGCCAAGAAGTCCTACAATTTCACCTTGTTTCACTTCCACAGAAACGCCTTTCACTACTTTTTTGGAACCGTATTCTTTAATTAAATTTTCACCGCGTAAAATCATAGAGACAAAGATAATATTTTTTATAAGTCTAATTTCTACCTATAATTTCATTTAACGAAAAATTAAGAGAAATGAAAGATAAAATTCTTAGATTTGTGAGTATGACTTTTTAAAAAATAAGTTTGAAAATCATGACACTTTGCAGCCCGACTTGAGTGGAACTCCTTTTGTGAGGCGGAAGCCGAGTAAAAGAGTGAGAACGGAAGGCGGAAAATGCTGCCCAAACAGACAATAAAAACAATCAACTAAAATAACATAAAACTAAAAAATTATGGACAAGATCCCCAGCGTAGACCTTAGAGATTTTCTTTCGGAAGATCCTAAACGCAAACAGAAATTCGTAAATGAAATAGGTAAAGCCTACGAAGATATTGGTTTTGTGGCTCTGAAAGGGCATTTTCTAGATGAAAAATTAGTAGAAAATCTTTATAGTGAAGTAAAAGAATTTTTTAGTCTTCCTGTAGAAACGAAAGAAAAATATGAAATTCCCGAAATTGGTGGACAAAGAGGTTACATCAGTTTTGGAAAAGAACATGCTAAAGGCAGATCTACAGGCGATCTAAAAGAATTCTGGCATTTTGGTCAATATGTAGATAAAGATTCGAAATGGGCGGCAGAATATCCTGATAATGTAGAAGTTGCAGAATTACCAAAATTTAATGGTGTAGGAAAAGAAACTTATCAGATGCTAGAAAAAACTGGTGTTTATGTGTTAAGAGCTTTGGCTTTATATATTGGTTTGGACGAGTTTTATTTTGACAAATTCGCTAAAGAAGGCAATTCTATTTTGAGACCGATCCATTATCCGCCAATTACAAGTGAGCCAAAAGATGCGGTAAGAGCTGCGGCGCACGGCGACATCAATTTAATTACGCTTTTGATGGGCGCTCAGGGAAAAGGTCTGCAGGTGAAAAATCACAAAGATGAATGGATCGATGCTATTGCCCAACCAGATGAATTGATGATCAACGTTGGCGATATGCTTTCCAGATTAACGAATAATAAATTAAAATCGACGATTCACCAGGTTGTAAATCCGCCGCGGGAAATGTGGGGAAAATCCAGATATTCGGTGCCCTTTTTTATGCATCCAGTAAGTGATATGCCTTTAAATTGTTTGCCAGAATGCATAGACGAGGATCACCCGAAATTGTATGAAGATATTACGGCGGGGGAATATCTGAACGAGAGATTGGTAGAATTGGGTTTGAAAAAGAAATAATTGAGATATTATAAACAAAAAAAAAGACGAATTAATTTTCGTCTTTTTTTGTGATATTTTTTAAAATTTAAGATTGTAATAATATCGCTGCTTCTTTTGCGGCATAGGTAAAAATCATATCTGCGCCAGCTCTTTTTATACAAGTCAAACTTTCAATAATTGCTTTATCATTATCCAGCCACCCGTTTTGCGCGGCCGCTTTTAGCATGGCATATTCGCCACTTACATTATAAACGGCGATGGGCAAATCTATGGCTTCACGAACTTTTGCAACGATATCTAAATAAGGCATTCCCGGTTTTATCATAATAATATCGGCACCTTCTGCAACATCTTTGTAAACCTCATCCAAGGCTTCACGGGAATTGTGAAAATCCATCTGATAGGTTTTTTTATCTTTTGGAATATCTTGGTTATCAACTGGCGCACTGTTTAAAGCACTTCTGAACGGACCATAAAAGGAACTCGCATATTTTGCCGCATAACTTAAAATCCCAACATCCGTAAAATTATTTTCTTCTAAAGCAGTTCTTATCGCCAAAACTCTGCCGTCCATCATATCACTTGGCGCCAATATATCTGCACCAGCTTCTGCTAAAGATAAAGACATCTTGACTAAAGCGTCGTTTGTAGAATCGTTATCAATTTTTCCATTATTTATAATTCCGTCATGTCCAAAAATAGAAAATGGATCTAAAGCAATATCAGGCATAATTATCATTTCTGGCACAGCATCTTTTATTGCTTTAATGGTATTTTGCATTAACCCATTTGGGTTCCAAGCTTCTTTTCCAGTGTTATCCTTGAGGTTTTCGGAGACTTTCATGTAAAGATTTACGGCTTTCACGCCTAAGGAAAAAAGCGCTTTACATTCTTCAACTGTTAGATCTAAACTTCGGCGAAAAATTCCCGGCATCGTTGCAATCGCTTCCTTTTTACCATTACCTTCCATCACGAAAATGGGCATTACGAAATCATTTGTAGTAAGAACTGTTTCCTGTACCAAGCTTCTAATTGCTGCTGAAACGCGTAATCTTCTATTTCTGGAATAAATAATCATCTTTGGAATACTTTTTGAAAATAATATACAAATTTACCGATACTTTATTAAAAAACTATTGCTAAATAAGTTTTAAATTATATATTTGTCATACTATTCTATTTATAGATCGCTAATGGGAAAAACTCTACTTTTAATTATATTTTTCGGCACAATTACTTTCAGCATTCAAATGAATGCTCAACAAAGCGCAAGAGATATTTCTACATCTTCACCCAAAAGTGATGACGGGGTTCTAGAAGCTTATCCAAATCCAGCAAAAGATTTTATTATTTTAAAATCCAAAGACACCAGTTTAAAAATTAAAGCTGTTACTTTTTACAGTATCTTAGGTGTTCAAGTTGCACAGTTTAATGTCAATATGAATTCAGGTCAAATAAATTTAGATAAACTAAGACCCGGAAAATATCTTATGAAATACATTATGAGTGACGAAACACAAAAGGTTACTCAAATAATAAAACAGTAAAAAAGGCTTCATTTCGAAGCCTTTTTTTATCTGATTATTTTTATTTCTTTAATAATTTCCATCTGCTACATTCCTTTTTAATAATGATTTTGCAGCGGAAGTTCCAATTCTTTTCACGCCCACATTAATCATTTTTTCCGCATCTTCACGCGTTTTAACTCCACCTGCTGCTTTTATTGGAAGTCCGTTTGAATTGTCTATCATCAACTTTATACCTTCAAAAGTAGCGCCGTTTGGTTTTCCATTTTCTGTTTTGTAGAAACCTGTTGAAGATTTTATAAAGATATTTTGTAATTGATTTTCTTCAAAATTTTCTTTTGCCCAAGCTGATATTTTTTGACAAACGTCTTTAATTTGAGAATCATTTAGCGCTGCAATTTCAATGATCCATTTTGCGACTTTGTTATTTTTTAAAGCCAATGAAGTACAATTTATAAATTCACTTTTCACTACATCTATTTCACCTTTTTTAAAACTTTCATAATTGATTACAAAATCCAATTCGTCTGCGCCATCTGCAATAGCTTTTTCCGCTTCTACTAATTTTTCACTTTCGGAAAAAGTACCTTCCGGAAAGCCAATCACGGTTCCCAATCTTACTTTGGCGCCTTTGGAATCTAAATAGTTTCTAATATACTTCACGAAATCTGGCCGAAACATAACCGCAAAAATTTCATTTTCGATTGCTTCATCAGTTAAATTTTTAAGAATTGAAAGTGTCTCTTCAGAAGTAATATTTGCTTGTTCGGGCGTTTTTAGATAAGTAGAATCTAAATATTTTTGTAATTGCATATTTATTTTTCGTTATTTTTAAGTTTAATTAAAACCGGATAATGGTCACTATAACCTCCCAAATACCGCGTTCCTGCATAAGTTCGAAAAGGTCTTCCCTGAAATTTCCGATCCCAACTGCTGAGTTTTAAATTATTAAAGACGATCGCTTCATCGAATTTTATAGAATAATTATTTGTGAAAAATTCTCCACTTAATAGAATTTGATCAAATAATAGACCGTCGGAATTGTGAAAGGTAGAAAATTGTTTATTAATAAAAAGTTTTGAGAAGGGATTATTTAAAACCTGCTTTTCACCATTTGATATAAAATCATTTATTAAATCGTCTGTTGCATTTTCATTAAAATCTCCCAAAACAATAACTGCGTCAGAATTTTCTTTTTTTTCAGTGATAATTTTTTCCTTGATCTCATTTAAAATATACCGTCGCTTCGGCTCATTAATATCTTTTTCTCTTTGTGATGGTAAATGAACGACATAAATATCGATTATTTTATCCAGTATTTTAACCTTGCAAAACAAAACATCACGTGTTGTATCAAAACTTGAAGATCCCGGATTTTCGAATTCAAAAATAAAACTAATGGGTTCTGCGTACAAAATTTCACATTTTTCAGCATCATACAAAAGCGCCACATCAACACCGCGTTCGTCCATAGACTCATAATGGATAAATTTATATTTATTTTTAAAAACTGGTTGTGAAATGATATCTTTTAAAACAGAATCAGTGGATATTTCCGCAAGACCAATTAATGCTGGTAAAGTTTGATAATCTTCTTGCACTAATTCTAAGACCTCCGCTATTTTTTTGATTTTATCGCCATATCTTTTTTGATCCCAATTTCGCAAACCTGAATTTGTTGGGTTTAAAATATGTGTCGACGTTTCGTCTGGTGGAAAAAGATTTTCCACATTGTAAAACATCAGCAATAAATATTGGTTAGTATTATTCATTAAATATAGGATTATATTTCGTGAAGAAATTACAGTTTAATAAAGCAGATTTCCGTTTTTAAATATCTAAAAAAGATAGTTATTCAAATAAATCCGGACGTTTATTTTTGGTAATTTCTACCGCTTGATCGTGCCGCCATTCTTCTATTTTTGCTAAATTGCCACTTAATAAAATTACCGGAACTGCTAAATCTTTATAAACTTCGGGTCGGGTGAAAATCGGCGGTGATAATAAATTATCCTGAAAACTGTCTGTTAAAGCAGATTGCTCATCACCAATCACTCCCGGAATTAATCTAATGATAGAATCCGCCAAAACACAAGCTGCTAATTCGCCACCCGTTAAAACATAATCTCCAATGGAGATTTCTTTGGTAATGTGAAGCTCCCGCACACGTTGATCGATGCCTTTATAATGCCCACAAAGAAAAATTAAATTTTTTTTAATAGAAAGTGTATTTGCAGTTTTTTGATTTAAAGTTTCACCGTCAGGTGTGAGGTAAATAATTTCATCATATTCCCGTTCACTTTTCAACTTAGAAATACACTTATCAATAGGTTCAATCATCATCACCATTCCCGCGCCGCCGCCGTAAGGTGCATCATCAATTTGCTTATACTTCGTTGATGAAAAATCCCGTAATTGATGAAAATAAATTTCTACCAAACCCTTCTCTTGCGCTCTTTTTAAAATCGATGCTTGAAAAGGACTTTCCATCAACTCGGGTAAAACAGTAATTATATCAATTCTCATTGTTCGGTACCATCATGTTTTTTGGGGATTATTATTAATCTTAAAGAAGAATCTTTATTAAAATAACTCCACATCCAGTTTAAAAATATGGCGATTTTATTTTTCACACTTAAGATGAGCATCAGATGCAAAAACATCCACAAATACCACGCTAGTAATCCTTGGAAGTTGAATTTTGGTAAGTCAACTACTGCGCGATGTTTACCGACTGTTGCCATTGAACCTAAATCGTTATATTCATATTCTTTCCATTTTTCACCCTCTTTTTTCAGAAAATTTACAGCAAGATTTTTGGCTTGATGTATGGCGACATTGGCAACTTGTGGATGCCCTATTGGATATTTTGGCGTTTCCATGTAAGCAATATCTCCAATGGCATAAATATTTTCAAAACCCTCTAACCTATTAAATCGATCGACAATGTACCGGTTGTGCACCAATTTATTTTCTTGAAAACCGTCCAGAACATTTCCTGTAACACCAGCTGCCCAAATGACAGTATTCGAAGGAATTACTTTACCGCTTTTCATGTAAATTTTATCACCATCATAATCGGTCACAAATTCACCTTTCATATAATGGACGCCAAATTCCTTTAAATATTCTTCAGATTTTTGTTGCGCCTCCACACTCATACTTGCTAAAGGAAACTCAGTGGCGCTGATAAGAATGATTTTTAAATCTTCGAAATTCATGTGGGGATAATCACGTGGCAGAATTTCTTTTTTCATTTCTGAAAATGCACCTGCTAATTCTACGCCCGTCGGTCCGCTGCCAACAATTACGATATTCCAATTACCATCGTCGGTTCGTTTTTTTTCTATAATTAATTTTTCGAAAGTGAGCAAAACGTGGTTTCTAATGCTTATCGCTTGCTGCGTATCTTTCATGCCGAAAGTTAAATCTGCCATTTTATCATTTCCGAAAAAATTAGTTTTACAACCGGTTGCAATAACTAATTTATCATAATTAAATGTGGCATCTTCGCAGACAATTTTATTTTCTTCAGGAATAACTTCTAAAACTTCCGTCATTCGAAACTGAATATTTCGGGACTTTTGAAAAATTTTCCGGAAAGGAAAAGATATATTTGATGGCTCAATGCGACCACAAGCCACTTGATAAAAAAGCGGCTGAAACATGTGATGATTTACTTTATCAATCATCATCACTTTTTGACCAGTCTTATTGTTGAGTTTACGGGCAAATTGCAAACCGGCAAATCCTCCCCCTACAACTATTATTTTTTCACGCATCATCTTGCTTTTCTTTGCGCAAATTTACTATATTTTAAAGGATTTAACATTTTATATAGAATATAAACCTATAAATCTTTACCCATAAAAGTCATAAAAGTTTACCTAGAAAATAATGAAAAAGTTTTCAAAATAAAAATTTATAGATTTTTAAAAGTTTTATATTTTTTTGTTTGACTCAATTCTTGAAATTTATTTTATAACTTTTTGTAGTTAATTTTTTTTAGAATTTCAATGAAATTAAATTTCGTCCAGAACCTTTAATATAATTGAGCAACCCTCTTTTATTTCGTCTAAACTTAAATTTAATGGTGGTGAGATCCGTAAAAATTCATTGCGATAGAGTTGCCAAAAAACAATCAAACCATTTTCCATACAGCGTTTTGCCACTTCTAACGTAAATTCTGGCGTGCCGAGATTTACGGCCAGCATCAAACCTTTCCCATTAATATTTTGAATTTTTGGATGAACTAAAAGACTTCTGAAAAGCCTTTCTTTACCAGCAATTTCTGCCATTAAATTACTTTCTAAAACGCCTTTTAAGGTTGCTAAACTTGCAGCGGCAATCAAAGGGTTTCCACCAAAAGTGGTGATGTGACCAAGTTTTGGTGAGTGTGATAAACTTTCCATAATTTCCTGGCTGCTCATAAAAGCACCAACTGGAACGCCGCCCCCCATGCCTTTTCCCATCACTAAAATATCGGGAACCATGTCGTAATGTTCGAACGCAAATAATTTTCCGGTTCTACCAAAACCTGGCTGAATTTCATCTAAAATTAAAAGTGCGCCAACTTGTTCGCATCTATTTTTTAATTTTTTTAAATAATTTTCATCGGGTAAAAGAAATCCTGCTGCACCTTGAATGGTTTCTAAAATGACGCAAGCCGTTTTTTCCGTAATTTTTTCTAAATCTTTTTCTTCATTAAAATTAATAAAATCTACCAATGGTAAAAGTGGACGGAATTCTCTTTTGTGATATTCATTTCCGGAAACTGATAAAGCGCCGTGCGTGTTTCCGTGATAAGCATTGTGAAAGGATACAATTTCTTCTCTGCCAGTAAATCTTTTAGCTAATTTTAAAGCGCCGTCAATGGCTTCTGCACCAGAATTGACGAGATAAGTGACTTCTAAAGATTCCGGCGTTGATTCTGCCAAAAGTTTACAGAGTTCCACAGGATTTTCCTGTGCATATTCACCATATACCATCACATGCAAATATTTTTCCGCCTGATTTTTTATCGCAGAAACAATTGCTGGATAAGAATGCCCTAAAGTATTAGCAGAAACACCAGCAACGAAATCTAAATATTTTTTGCCGTTTTTACCATAAATATAACTTCCTTCAGCACGTTCCACTTCAAAACCTGCTGCAAATTGGGTTGTTTTTGCTTGATATTTGAAGAAATCGTTTTGCATTGAATACTATTTTAGATTTTAGAAAAAATTAAATTTTGATTATTTTTAAGAGGGTAGATAAAGAAATTTTAACGGCGTTCACGCTTTATGACTTTTGGTTTATTTTTTTCTTCAATTTTTTTACGCACTTCTTCAGCTTTCTGATATATAGAATCGTCTGAAGTGTACACTTTTTCAGGATAATTGGGCGAATCTTCAAAAATATCCTGCCATTTTAAAAGCCGATCTTTTGTATTCCAATTAAAATCGGGGAAAAATCGTTGCTTTTTGGAAATTTTACTCATAGGATATATATCTGAATTAGCGCCAATATTACAGGAAATGATCTGAATTTTCTGATCCGTAAAATCTGCTTCAATAGTTCCACAAGTGGAAAGCGCCACCCCAATTCTTTCAAGAATTCCGGTCTTTTTGTTATCGTCATCGGCATAAGTTATGGCTTGAGCGTTACCAATTACTTTTGCCAATTTCACTTGATTTTCTTTGTAATAAACATTAATTAATTTACCTTTTATTTGGTTAAATTCGTCTTTTAAATTAAGAGAATCTGCCTTGCTTATAGCAAATGCATTCCCAATTACTTTTAAAGAATCAATGTATTCTTTTTTAGTATCAAAAAAGACGTCAATTTTATCGCCTGTGACTTGCTTTGCACCACTCCAAAGAATGGGCGCACCGTTTAAATGCATGACGCCATCGGTTTCATTAAAACTTAAAGAATCTGCTCTGGCTTGTGCATTAGATTTAAAAAATCGGGCTTTTTTGTAAGCACGGAGAAAGCTTTTTTTAACCAAAGAAGAATCTGCTTTTTGATACGTCAATATTTTCTGCGCGGAAAAATAAAGGGAATCATTCTGCATAACTTTTACTGCATATGGTTTTTCCATAACCATTGCAGAATCCTTGAACTGGTAAATTTCCCCGTAACCACCTTTGATGTAGCGATTCTCTTTTGGGTCATCTAATGTTACATTTCCCTTTGAAGTGCCATAACCTGTATTTTGATTAAAGTACATTTTATCTCCCGTCAGGATTTTACCGTTATAATAAATTTTAGAGTTTTTATTCAGGTACACTTCCTTTTGAGTCATTTTATACGTTCCGTTTTCTGTATAAATTCTATTGGAAGGATTTTGCTTATTGGTAATTGTTGTTGGACCGGAAAATACGGCGGTATTTGTGTTTTGATCTTGCTTTATTTTGTTGCCTTGTACCGTATATTCTGCATTATCAATTTTAACATTTCCCACAAAATCAATGAATTTAGTATTTAAATCATAGGTTGCAGAATTAGTATACATGTTATTTTGCCCATCTGTTATGTTACCGCCCGTGTTAAAATAAGCAAGATTTGTGATCCTGTCATAATACAAAGTTTCCGTTCTAATAGTCTGTTTGGGATCGGTAAGAACTACATTTTTGCGGGCAATCCCTCGTTGCGTATTTCCATCATATTCCATTTCGCCAGAAGTAATTCTATTGCCATCGGAAGTGACTAAAACGACATTTCCAATAGCTTTTACGAAATTATCTTCTTTATAAAAAATAACTTTGTCCGCAGTTAAAATCGAACCTTGATTACTGATCTGAACATTTCCGTAGAAAAATTGATTGCCTTCATATTGTAAGGGATCTTTTTGAAAACCATCAGAATGAATTATTTTAATTTTTTCTGCGGGAGGTTCTTTCGGATCTACAGTTTTGTTGAAGAATGGATCTTTAGGCGTGGTTAGTTTCGGATTGATGAGATCTACCTGTGCAAAAACACTGATATTAATTAAAAGAAAAAGGAAAAGGAATTTTTTCATTCTGGTAGTGGAAATGTAGCTATTTTTCAGAGAATCTTTTGCAACCCGAATTGAGTGGAAAACCTTTTTTTGCATTTGAAAAAAAAGGTTGATTCAATTATTTCATTATTTTTATTTAATTCATAGAAACTCATTCTGCGTATTGCCAAAAGAAGACGAAACAACTGCCGAAAAAATTATGCTAAAAATTCAAAGTAATAAATTACTTTAATTAAAACGACATTAAAATTTAATTGGGTTTTTTGTAGCCATAAAAATAGAGGGAATGGGTGTCAATTTTTACACTGAAAACTTCTTCTATGGAATCTTTAATGCTCTGAATTCTTGGATCACAAAACTCAATTATTTCTTCTATTTCTTTATCTGACCCGTTTTTATAGACTACTAAATGATCATGCTGCTTGTCAAAATAAGATTTTTCATAGGAAGAAGACGTTAAAGTTTTTTCCCCGAACTGATGTTTCCTTACCAAACCAGCATCCAAAAAAATCTCGATAGTATTGTAAATTGTGGCTTTGCTGACATGGTATTTTTTCTGCATCATTAATAAATACAGATCATCCACATTAAAATGGTGCTCTAAATCATAAATTTCATCTAAAATAGTATAACGTTCAGGAGTGTTTCTAAAACCTTTCTCCTGCAAATACTGCTTTAAAACCTCTCTTGTAATCTTGTGATTATTTTCCTTTTGAGTGTTGTTCATCATAATAATCCTCAAATTTACTGAATTATTTAATAATAAATAGCTGAAAGCTAGGAATCAAAACGCTTAAAATCGGTCTGAATAATTTTTTTTCGGTTGTCATTGTGATCTAAAATCGGCGCGGATTCTACCACCACATTATGTGAAGAAACCCCGTAAGATTTGAAATCTGTGCTTCCAATATACTTAACAAAGTTATAGAGATTTAAAATAATTTTTTCTCTAATCGTGAGCAGATATTCATTGATATAAACGTTATCGATGATCACATATTTTAAATCTGGTGGGATATTGTGATTCCGCAACGATGGATGTGGACTGCGTGACGGAAGCGTTTCATCTGCCATTAAGTCTTTTAAAACCTGCTGGAAATAGTCATTAATTCTACGGTCTACTTTGAAGCCAAGAAGGAAATTAACTTTATAAATTGTCCCCGGTAAAATTTCGTCCACAGTGTATTTAAAAGTAAAAGGATCTTCTTGGTTTATAATATTTAATATAAAATAGTGATCAGCTCTCTTTGGTTGCGTGCGAATGATAGAATAAATAATTTTAGATTCTACTTCGTTTTCTTTTTTTGCTCTACTGAAGAACGCTAAATTAGTGGCATATTTTGGAATGGATTCATCCAACTTCATGTCCTGAATGGTAGAAACATAATTTTTGAGATTGACAAATTTTATAAATTTCGTTTTAATCATTCGTCCATTATACCATGCGTACATGCAGACTCCGATAAAGCCAGCTAAAACAACGGTAATCCAGCCACCTTCAAAAAATTTAATGACATTAGCACTGAAAAAACCCACTTCTATCAGTAAATAAACCAATCCGAAAATTAAGACTAAAAACTTGTTTATCCGCTTTTTAAGCAACCAGAAAACAAGTAAAACGGTAGTCATTAACATCGTAATTGTAATTGACAAGCCATAAGCAGCTTCCATCTTGCCTGATTCCTGAAAATGCAAAACTACGATTAAACATAAAAACAAAAGTCCCCAGTTTACCTTCGGAATATACATTTGACCTTTGACACCGGAAGGATAATCGATCTCCTGATTTGGCCACAAATTAAGCGACATTGCCTCAGAAAAAATTGTGAAAGAGCCAGTTATTAATGCCTGACTTGCAATAATTGCGGCGGCTGTTGCAATTACAATTCCCGGGATCAACATCCATTCCGGCATCACACCAAAAAAAGGATTTATTCCACCGCTGTGAACGGCATCATAGTTTTTCAGCACCCAAGCTCCCTGTCCCAGATAATTTAAAATCAACATGATCTTCACAAAGACCCAACTCACTCTAATATTTTTCGCACCACAATGTCCGAGATCCGAATAAAGAGCTTCCGCACCTGTTGTACATAAGAAGACAGCTCCCAAAATAACAATTGCACTTGGCGAATGGGCAATTAATTTATAGGCATAATATGGATTAAACGATCGTAAAATACTGAAATCATCAATTAAATGTGATAAGCCTAACCCGCCCAAAACAAGGAACCAGACGACCATTACAGGTCCAAAAAATTTACCAATAAAATTAGTTCCAAATTGCTGAAACGTAAATATGACAAATAAAATAGCGCAGGTTATTAATACGACTGGCGTGTGCGGATTGTAAATTTTCAAACCTTCAATAGCAGAAATTACTGTTAAGGAAGGAGTTATGACTCCATCAGCAATAAGAGCGGAGGCACCTATAATTGCAATGATGTAGAGCCATCCTTTTTTAAGATTTTTAACTAAGGAAAAAAGTGCCATAATTCCGCCTTCGCCCTTATTATCAGCGCGAAGTGCTATCATCACATATTTGACAGTTGTCTGAAGCGTTAAAGTCCAGATAATACAGGAAAGTGCACCTTCGATGTATTCATCAAATGGCATATTTCCACCATCTGTGCGTGCATTTACAATGGCTTTCATCACATACAGTGGTGAAGTCCCGATATCTCCGAAAACAATTCCGAGGGAAACTAAAATACCAAGTGTGGTAAGTTTTTTGGTGTCTAAATGACGTGACAAATCTTGAGACATACTTTATAAAAATATCTGCAAATGTAAAGTAAAAAATAATAAATTTTCAAAAAAAAACTCCCTAAATGGGAGTTTAAATTTTAAGCTTTTAAGTATAAAGCATTCTTAATTTCTTCTTTTACTTTTTCTAATTTTGGAAACCATTCTTCAAACAGCGCTGCCGAATAAGGAGCAGGCGCATCGGGCGTGGTTATTCTTTTAATTGGTGCATCCAAATAGTCAAATGCTTTTTGCTGTACCATATATGTAATTTCAGATGCAACAGAACCAAATGGCCATGCTTCTTCCAAAATCACCAATCTATTTGTCTTTTTTACAGATTCTAAAATGCAGTCATAATCTAAAGGACGAACGGTTCGTAAATCTATAACTTCTACAGAAATCCCTTCTTTTTCTAAATCGTTGGCTGCTTGTAAAGCCAGTTTCATAATTTTACCAAAAGAAACTAAAGTCACATCTTTTCCTTCTTTTTTAATATCTGCTTTTCCGATTGGAATATAATATTCTTCTTCTGGAATTTCCATCTTATCACCATACATCTGTTCAGATTCCATAAAAATAACTGGATCATTGTCTTGTATAGCAGATTTTAACAAACCTTTTGCATCGTAACAATTAGAAGGAACAACTACTTTTAAGCCAGGAATGTTAGCAAACCAACTTTCCAAGGCTTGAGAATGCGTTGCACCTAATTGACCAGCAGAAGCCGTCGGACCACGAAAAACGATGGGGATATTCCATTGACCACCTGTCATCTGGCGCATTTTTGCCGCATTATTTATTATTTGATCAATACCTACGATACAAAAATTGAAGGTCATATATTCTACAATTGGTCTACAACCATTCATAGCAGCTCCTATTGAAATACCGGTAAATCCAAGTTCAGCGATAGGTGTATCAATCACACGCTTTGCACCAAATTCCGTCAACATTCCTTTTGAGGCCTTGTAAGCACCATTATAATCTGCCACTTCTTCGCCCATTAGAAAAACGGATTCATCTTTGCGCATTTCCTCGCTCATCGCCTGGCAAATTACTTCCCGAAAAGTATATTCTTTCATATATAGTTATTGTTTTATGGATAGGTGGAATCGTTTAGCAGCGCTTGTATAAATAAGAAAATCCTGTTTTTGACGATTTCATTTAATCTTTATTAAGGCTACAAAATTAACGAAAATTTTAGAATTATTAAACACAAAAAAAGCATCTCTTTTGAAATGCCTTTAATGTTTTAAAATAATTGCTTTTAATCTGCTTTCGTCCAGGTTTGCGTTCTACCTATTAATGAAAAACCAATATATCCTCTTACATTCAGTTTATCACCACTTCTGGAAATGGTGCACTTGTATGTTTTGCCATTTTTAGGATCAGTAATAGTTCCACCATCAAAATCACTATCGTCTTTAGACAAACCACGAATGATTTCTAAACCCAGAATTGGTTTGTTTTTACGGTCATCCTTGCAATTGATACAATTGTTATTTTCAGGTTTCATCAATAATTGAACTACTTTTCCATAATATTTACCGTCTGATTTTTTATAAATCTCTACTATAGATTTAGCTTTTCCCGTCTCATCATCAATTGTTTTCCACTTACCTTCAATTTGGGCATACGAAATAGCACTGTACAATAAGGCAACTGTTGCAAATAATATTTTTTTCATTTTAATATATTTAAGTTTTAGTTTTGATAAAAGTAATTAAAAAAATTCAAACACCAAATTTTTAATTAATTACCACATACTTTACAAATCCAATACCAGTTTTAGCCAAATAAAACCTGTATCAAAATATAATATCCTCAATTTAATTTTCTATTAATTACCCGATTCATATAATCCTGATACCAAGCTTTTGATAAAAGTTTTCCTTTTTCAATTTCGGCATTTTCCTCGGTATTAATAACGTTTTTATCTAGTGCTTTATCTTCTAAATGGTAGATTCCTGTAAAGTTTTTACCGTCAAAAAGATAAATATAATTTCCGATCATAAATTGCTCTAATGTTCCATTAGAATTCACGATAATCGGCGCTTCATTTTTATCAGACACCAAACTTCTTCCCCAACTTCTAAATTGTTTATTATAACCCATTAAATCTACCAACGTAGGATAAATATCAATCTGCTGCGCAAGTTGCGTCATTTCACCATGTAATTTGTATTTGGGATTTGGCGAATAAAATAAAATAGGAATTGAAAAACGGTTCATTGCTTTTTGATATTCTGGATAGTAGATTTGGTTCGTATGATCCGCTACAAAAACAAAGATGGTATTGTTGTACCAAGGCATTTTTTTAGCGGTTTCAAAGAATTTTTTCAAAGAATAATCAGTATAGCCAATAGGTTCATCAATTTCTAAAGGTCCTTTTTTAAATTTTCCTTTATATTTCTGTGGTACTTTAAAAGGATCATGAGACGACACTGAAAAGAGAGTTGCCATAAAAGGTGATCTTTTAGTATTTAAAGTTTTAGCATAATATTGAAAAAATGGCTCGTCCCAAATACCCCAAATACCATCAAAATCAGCGTCATTATTATATTCAGTTTTTCCGTAATAATGTTTAAAGCCTAAAATATTTCCAAAGCCTAAAAATCCCATTGAACCATTTGCCGCACCATGAAAAAACGAAGTATCATAACCCATTTCATTAGAAACGGAAACCAAGCTTTGAATTTTTTGATTAGAATACGGCGAGCTTGTAAAAGCATCTGTCAAACTTGGAATCCCTGCTAATACTGAGCTCATTGCATGAATAGATTGTCTACCATTGGCAAAAGCATTAGTTGCAATTAAACTTTGCGTGGCCAAACTATCAAAAAATGGCGTGTACGAAATGAAATTTTTAATTTTCGTATTTCTGTTAAATCCACCAGAATATTCTTTAGCAAAACTTTCTAGAATGAAAATAACAACGTTTGGTTTGGGCTCTACAATTCCCCGATCATAGGTTTTGTACGTCTTAATATTTTCGTTTATAAATTTTTGATCAACGTAATAAACTTCTTTAAAGTTATTGGTGGCAATGGTTCTGAAAAAAGAAAAAACACTGTTCAGAACAAAATTTGCCTGCACCGGATTTGTCACATGTCTGTTAGCATCAACCAAATTAATTGGTCGGGTAGAATGTTTAAAATCGCCACGAATTCCACCAACTACTAAAGTCGCTACAATTCCTAAAGTGATAATTGACGAACCAAAATAGAGCCACTTATTTTGAGATTTTTGCTCTAAAATTCTTACTTTTTTATAAAGGAAAATCCATAAAAACATTAAACCAACAAACCAAATAAGCACAAATGGATGGTCAACAATTGAATGAAAAAAAACCTTTCCCAAATTATCTTCATGTTTTGACACATCTACTGCGGCAGAAGTTAAGCGAGATTGTGAGAATCTGTAATAAATAAAATCTCCGAAATTTAAAGAATATGCAAGTCCGTTTGTTATAAAGTAGAGGTAAAAAAGAAAAGATTGATACTGTTTTTTAGTATTAATTAAAATTGGGATTAAACTCAATAAAATAAAGAGCGCATTAACGTAGAAAATGGCCGTCGTATCAAAAGCAAAACCGTGGTAAGAAAGGTTAAAATAATCTGAAACCGAATCAATTTTAACTAAATCTTTATTAAAAAACCAAAATAAAAACCTTGCTATCTGGTAGAAAAAAAACGCTAAGAATATTCGATAAACTAGCGTAAAAATCTCTTGCAGTCTAATGTTTTTCATAGGAATATTTCAAAATATAACTGCAATATTACGATAAATTCACATTTTAATTTTGATATTTTTTGAATGAAATAAGTAAAGTGAATTTTAATAAAAACCTTACTTTTGTTTTATGAACTTTTTTAAAAATAATTTAGCCAATATTTTTACACTCGGAAATCTTTTTTCGGGCACAATTGGCGTCATTAATTTAGTTGAAGGAAATTATAAGATCACAGCACTTTGCATTCTCATCTCTTTAATTTTAGATTTTTTTGATGGTTTCATCGCACGTGCTTTAAAATCAAATTCAAATTTGGGCGCGCAACTGGATTCCTTAGCAGATATGGTCAGTTTCGGCGTTTTGCCGGGAATCGTCATGTATAAATCATTAGAACCTTTCGGAAATCAATTATTTGGAATTAATTTATTTTTTGAACTCAAATATTTTGGGCTCTTAATTACGATTTTTTCATGCTTAAGACTTGCTATTTTTAATCTAGATGAAGATCAGAAATATTACTTTAAAGGTTTAAATACGCCTGCAAATACCATTTTAATTTTCGGCTTGTATTATGCGTTTCGCGACCAGAGAACTTTTAATTTTATATTTGACAACGCTGCTATTTTAATCCTTTTAAGCGTGATTTCTGCGTGGATTTTAGTTAGTCCAATAAAGATGATCGCTATGAAATTTAAATCAATGAAATGGCAGGATAATATCCCAAAAATAACTTTGATTATCGGCAGTATTTTAATATTAATAAGCTTAAAAACTATCGGAATTCCTTTGGTAATTTTATATTATCTTTTAGTTTCACTGTTATTTAGAAAAGAATTATCAAAATAAAAAAAAATGAATTTAAAACTACATAAACCGCTTTGTATTTTCGATCTTGAAACGACGGGAACCAATATTTCTAAAGATAGAATTGTTGAGATCTGTATCTTAAAAGTGAATCCCGACGCTTCCCGAGAAAGTAAAACCTGGCGCGTAAATCCAGAAATGCCAATTCCGAAAGAAACTTCTGAAATTCATGGTATTTATAATGACGATGTAAAAGATGCGCCTATTTTCAAAGAAATAGCGCCAAAAATAATGGCAATGATTTCCGGAACAGATTTAGGTGGCTTTAATTCTAACAGATTTGATGTGCCACTTTTAGCAGAAGAATTACTGAGAGCAGAAATAGATTTTGATTTGAGCAAATTTAAATTAGTTGATGCACAGACGATTTTCCACAAAATGGAACCACGAACTTTAACTGCGGCTTATAAATTTTACTGTCAAAAACCATTGGAAAACGCACATTCAGCCGAAGCGGATGTTTTGGCAACATTTGAAGTTTTGGATGCTCAAGTTGGTCATTATGAAGGAATTCCCAGTGATGTAAATGGATTAAGTGAATTATCTTTTCATAAAAAATTTGCTGATTTAGCCGGAATGCTTCACTTTGATGAAAATGAGAACGAGATTTTTGCTTTCGGGAAATATAAAGGTCAAAAAGTGAAAGAAGTATTTCAAAAAGATTTAGGTTATTACACCTGGATTCAAAATGCAGATTTCCCACTTTACACTAAAAAAGTCTTAACAGCAATACAACTAAAGAGTAAGTTTTAAAAATTAATTTTAAATAAAAAATATGTCATCTCTCGTTAAATTTAAATATTACCAAAACAGCATTGAAGCCAACCGCGATAAGCAGATTTTAGCAGACAATGGTGTTATAAGTTTTATTGCAAACGAACAAACCATTCAGTCAGATTGGCTTTTATCAAACGCTTTGGGCGGCATTCAACTTCAGGTTTTTGATAATGACAAAGAAAAAGCAACTAAAATTTTAAAAGATTTTTTAGATAACGAACACGTAGAATTGGAAGTTGAACACACGATTTCTGATCCCGAATTTGATCTGGTTTGTCCAAAATGTGGTTCAAATCATTTATACCGAAATGATAATCCTGGTAAATTATTTGGTTTTGCAATGCCACTTTTAAATTTCGGTTCAAATAAAAATACCGAAACGTATAATTGTTACTATTGTGGAAATCAATTTGAAGTTGAAAGCAAATAAAAAAAATTAATCTCATATCTATTTTAAATGAAAATACTTTGCATCGGCAGAAATTATTCGGAACACGCAAAAGAATTGGGAAATGAAGTGCCAACAGAACCTGTTATTTTTATGAAACCCGACACAGCAGTTTTAAAGGGAAACAACTTTTATCTTCCAGAATTTTCACAAGATATTCATTATGAATTAGAAGTGGTTTTAAAAATTTCGAAGGGTGGAAAATATATTTCTGAAGAAAATGCACCAAACTATTACAGCGAAATTGGTTTAGGAATTGATTTTACTGCAAGAGACTTACAAAGTAAATTAAAGGAAAAAGGTTTGCCGTGGGAACTTTCAAAAGGTTTTGATGGTTCTGCAGTCATTTCAAACTTTTATCAAAAAGAGAATTTTGATTTAAAAAACTTAAACTTTTCTTTGCTTAAAAATAAGCAGGAAGTACAAAATGGAAACACGTCGCTGATGATTTTTAGTCCAGAAAAAATCATTGCTTTTGTCTCAAAATATTTTACCTTAAAAGTGGGTGATTTAATTTTTACAGGCACTCCAAAAGGTGTGGGAAAAGTTACCGAAAATGACGTTTTAGAAGGGTTTTTGGAAGATGAAAAATTATTTGACATTAGAATTCAGTGATTTACTGCTAAATTTTATAGTTGTAACTTTATTGGAACAAAAGAAAATAACATGATGAATATTGTATTACCTGTAGATTTTAGCGATGCTACAGAAAAACTAACAAATGGCGCCGTAAAATTTGCTAAAGAAATGAATGCTAAAATTTGCTTAATTCATGTAGCGCCTACCGACATCGGTTTTGCTATCGGTGATATGGGATTTCAATATTTCCCTGAAGTAGAAGAGAATGAAGTGAAACATGAATTGATTCAATTAGATAATCTAGAGAAAAAGATTATTGCACAAGGCGTTGAATGTGAACATTTAATGAGGCAGGGTCTTTCCGGTGATATTATTTTAGATTATGCTAAAGATAAAAATGCAGAATATATCGTGATGGGTTCTCACGGACGAAGCAACATGTACGACGTTTTTGTAGGAAGTCTTACGAAAGAACTAACACGTAAATCACAAATTCCAGTTTTGGTAATTCCAATCCACGACTAAAAATTTTACAGATGATCAAAAAAAACCGCCCTGACATAAATTTCGGGACGGTTTTTTTTATAAATCAATTATTTATTTTTTCTTATTGTATATTTCTGGATCGTAATATGGATGTTTCCCGTAAGTGGAATTGATGTATTCTTTATCCTTATTTGCACCTAGTTGTGCGAATAAAACATAGCACCAATAGCAGAAAAATCCAAATGCCACGACGAATAAAATCCAATTTACAACGTTTGACGCAAAATCAAAAAAACCAAAACTCCATTTGAAAACGCTACTTAAGAATAACCAGAAAGATGTCATTTTTTTTCTATTTTAAATTAACTTTGCACAAATTTATAAAAAATGTTTAGATTACTTTCTAAAGAAAGCAATATATTTTCTATCCCAGTTTATTTAGTATTTTTAATTTTGATACTTTCAGCATTTAATGCACTGAATATTAGCGATTTAAATATCACTTCGCTTGTCATTACATTTATAGGATTTTCGTTAGGTTATTTTGTTTTTAATCAGATTAAACTTAATTACCAAAGACATCTACCCCTTTTCCTTTATACATCTTTTATTTTTGCGTTTTATCCGGGAGATCTAGATGTTGGCATTGCAGTTTCCCTATTTACAAACTCTTTTTTATTACTTTTTCTGACGAGTACAGATGATGAAGTCCGAAAAGATTCCTACGTTTTAATAGGCGCTATTTTAACATTAAATTTCATTTTCTTACCGACTACCTGGCCCATGACTTTCTTTGTGATTTTGCACATTTTTGCCACTTCGAAAAGAATTGGTTTAGATTTATTTAAAATCTTGATGGGTGGTTTTTTGATAGTTATAAGCTATTTCGGATTAATGTATTTAATTGGATATAAGAGTTGGGACGCTAATTATTTCCCTTTTGGTGGCTTCAAATTTACAACCGATTTTTATCCACTCTACTTACTTACGCCAATTGCGTTGCTTGTTATTTTCTCGATTTTAGACCACTTTAATAATTTTAATAAAAAAAATCCTTCCAGCCGCTTTAAATATGGATTTATTCTTATTTTTACTTTAGCTCAGTTAATTACTGTATTTCTTTACATGGGGAAGAATAACGAATATTTATTATTCTTAGCCTTACCATTTAGTATAATTTTAGCCCGATATTTAAAATTTTTACCAAAGTACTGGATGCGGGAAACGGGAATTTGGGTAGTAATTTTTTCAGCTATATTATTCAAAATTGGGACTTATTTCAAATTTTCTTAAACTTCAACTTTAATGATTCAAATAGAAGATAAACTTATTTCGGAAGACCTTTTCACCGAAGAATTTGTTTGCAACCTCAGCAAATGCAAAGGCGCCTGTTGCGTAGAAGGTGATGTGGGCGCGCCGTTAGAAAAGCATGAAACAGAAATATTAGAAAAAATTCTGTCAAAAGTGAAACCCTATTTGCGACCAGAGGGTGTGAAAGCTTTGGAAGAACAAGGTGCTTGGACTTTAGACCCAAATGATAGCGATTTTGTAACGCCGATGATTGAAGGAAAAGAGTGTGCGTATGTAATTTTTGACGAAAAAGGCGTCACAAAATGTGGCATTGAGAAAGCCTACGAAGATGGGGCAGTGGATTGGCAAAAGCCTATTTCCTGCCATTTATATCCAATCCGTGCAAATCAATATTCTACTTTTGTAGCGCTAAATTACCACGAATGGGAAATTTGTAACGATGCTTGTACTTTAGGAAAAGAATTACAGGTTCCCGTTTACAGATTCTTAAAAACACCATTAATTCGAAAATATGGCGAAGCATTTTATGCCACTTTGTGTGAAGCTGCAGACGAGTGGAAAAAAGTATATGGCAAATAAATTTTCATAAAACAAAAAAGCCGCTGGAATTCAGCGGCTTTTTTAATATTTTGAAGAAGGAATTATTTTTTTAATTCTTCTAAAAATTCATCGTGAGAAATTTTACTTTCTTTTTTAGTTGCTTTTTCTAAGATGACATCTTTTAACTTCGCCATCGCCACTTCACCAGAAATCTGGCGCACTTGCTCTTCGTTTTTAAGCATTTCCACAGCGTATTTTTGAACTTCTTCATCCGGCAAACCATGCATGCCGTACATCGCTAATTGATTTCTCACCAGCTGTTCTGCCTGCATTAACAAGTCGTTGTAATCTAATTTTATATCATTATCATTCATCAGTTTACCTTCGATGATCTGATACTTCAATTGATTCTTCTCTTGCTCTAAAGCTTGCTTTGCCTGATCTTCGGTTTGGATTTGCTCGTTAGAAAATAACAACCATTTTACTAAAAATGCTTCAGGAAGTTTGACGTCTTCTTTCTCCGTAATTTGCTCTAAAACTTTATTGACGTAATGAACATCGGCATTTTGTTGAAAATATTCATCCAACTCAGTTTTCACTTTGTCTTTTAATTCTTCTTCGCTTTTAATGTTCCCTTCACCGTAAACTTTATCAAACATTTCCTGATCAAGTTCTGCTAATTTTAAATTATAAAATTCTTTAGCCGTAACTTCTACTTCATTGTGGTGTAAATGTTCTATTTCTTCTTTAGAAAAACCTAATTCTTTTGCTAAATCTTCTTTTGCAATTAAATCTTCTTTAGATACTTTTATAGAATCATCAATTTTTAAAGATTTTACCAAAGCAAATGCTCCTTTTTGGTCTTTATTGATATTGATATTTTTCGGTGCGTGGTTATGCTCGCCTTCCGCCTCACCTTCTATGACTTGTTTTATTTCAAGTGCAGCGTAAGTATCTGCACCTAATTTTTCCTGATCTTCTTTTTCAGCAAAACGCTTCTGCATATTTTCTATGCTTTGTCCGATTTCCTTTTCGCCCGCTTCTACTTTGTAATAAGGCGCTTCATATTTCGCTAAATCAATTTTGAAATTTGGCTCGTAACCAACTTCAAAAGTAACAGTTAATTGCTCCGCGTTTGGATCTAATTCATCCACTGGCTGAGGAATTGGCTGGCCAATTAACTTCAAATTATTCTCACTCACATAATTGTTCAAACCTTCAGAAACTTGTTTGTTGATTTCTTCAAACGCAATTCCCGCTTCATATTGCTTTCTAACCATGCTCAATGGCACTTTTCCTTTTCTAAAACCTGGAACTTGCGCCGTTTTCGCGTAATTCATCAGTTGTTTATCTACTTTTTCTTTATAGTCAGATTTATCTAAAGTCACTGTAAGTAAAGCACTTACATCATCATGATTGGTTGCTGTAACGTTCATTTAATTCAAATTTTTAGGTTGCAAAAGTAAGAAATTTTAATTTAATTTTCGCATTTACAAGCAATTGAAGTTAATTTTTATTACATTTTTATAATTATTTGGGCAGACATTTCCGTCTTCCGCTCTCAATCCTTTACAGTTTTGCGCGCGCCTGCGGCGCGCGCAAAACTGTAAAGGATTGAGAGCGGAAGACGGGCTGCAAAGTTTGCGTGAAATTTTCATTTAGTTTTAATAAGAAACTATCATTAAGAAAGGAATATGAACTTCCAAAAATTATCTGCGATACTTTTCTAATTAAAAATAAATCTGCAGCCCGACTTGAGTGGAAATCCTTTTTTGTGGCGCAAAGCGACGCAAAAAAGATTGGGAACGGAAGGCGGAAATGTCTGCCCAAAAAAAATAAAATAAATTTCAACAGATTGCTTCACTTTGCTCGCAATGACAAAAAAGTGTAACTTTGCCGTTCTTACAAATTGGGGTTGACTGGTTTCGACAGCAGGATCGATGGGTAAGTAAGCATGCAGAGAACCGTAGCGCGATCTCTTTAATCCCTTGCTACAAAACTTTAACTGGCAACCAAGAGTTCGCTCTTGCAGCATAATCTGAATAAAGTAGGATTTTGCGCTTTCCCGAAGATAGTACGGAAGCAAGATGTCTCGCAAATGCTCCGTTCTGCGGCGTTTGATTTTGAGGCATAGCAATGCAGAAATAGGTCTTGAGAATCTTTGGTTCAAGAATGAAAACTTCAGAAGATAAGTTAGGATTTGGGTGTCTGTGCTCTGATTTTAATCGAAAATTAATTGCAGAATAAGCATGTAGAAGTCTTATGTATTGCCTGTTTGGACGAGGGTTCGAATCCCTCCAACTCCACAGAAATCCCTGTAATCAATTGATTTACAGGGGTTTTTATTTTTGGGTGCTAAGTTAGGTGCTAATTATCAAGGTTTTTAATTTTGCTTTATTTAAAAACTTTTTTATGAAATATTTTCCTTTTATAAAATTAAAAATCGGAAAATAAGTCTAAAATATAATTATTAAAGTTCATTTTTTTTTGATCGAAAAAAGATTAATGAATGGTTGCTGAAAATCACCATACATCAAATGATAATATCCACACACTCAAAGGCATGGATACAGGAGTATCTCTGGGAGTACCAGGAGTTTTTCCAAAAAGTGATGGTTCCGGAAAAATCTATTTTTATCTTCGATGTTCCCTCGATAATCCATTGGCATAAAGAACCATCTAACTATGATACTGACGAGGGCATACACTACAGGCTTTGCACTGAGTTGCTCGAAAATTATAAAACATTGCGATCACGGGAAGAACCGATTTCCAATGAGGGAATGGGATTAATGTTGAGCGGATTCTTCTACAGGGCCTGCGTGATATTCCTCTATGCCGCCCTCCGATACCGTCCAAACCAGATCAACATCCGCATCCTCTGGAAACTTTGCCAGCACGCTGACCCCAACGTAAAGAACCTTGACTACCTTATCCAAAAACTGCCGTTCGATTTCTTCGAGTTCCTTAATCCCTCCAAAAATCTTTTTAAAAATGCATTCTACCTTGACGAAGAACTTCTTGTCGTCCTCGATGAACTGGCGCAGGGTTTCCTTGACATCGTGGATAAGCAGTTTGAAAATTAATAAAAAACCAACTCCTGAAAGTTGGCTTTTTTATTTTACTGTGGCACGAGCGGGACGCTAGCGCCAGCAGGGGTCGCGAGACGCTCGCGCCAGCAAGGGGGATCGATATCCGCGACATCGGGTTTATTAATAATCTCCAGCATACCAATCCTTGTAAATTTTATTTTTGATCGTAAATTTTTCGGTCCAAAAAGTATTTTTAATATTATCAACATTGGGAACATATGCAACAAATTCTTTTGCATTGGGGAAAAATATTATGCATTTACCAATGTTAAAATCGCTTACAATAGTTTTAACTTTTAACTTTTTAAATATTTTATTTAATTCAATTGATTTATTATAGGCAAATTTCACGGCATATTCATTGTCTATATTATTTTTTTTAGCGTATTCGTAAACATCGAATTTTTTATTTGTAACCTTTTCTATGCATTTTAGATCAGGGCTACATTTAAAATAGATAAAATTAGGTAGTAAAAAAAACTTATTTTCTTTCTCCATTACATAATCGGGATAGATGTATTCATTGCCATTTCTCAATCTGGCATCAATTTTTACACCCCAAAATACTTCAAAATGATTATTTCTAATCAAATCAACTTGCTTTTTATATAAGTTTTTATTATTTGTACAAGAAAAATGAAATAAAAACAACAATGGTAAAATATTTAAACCTTTTTTCATATTACTATAATTATCGGAATTACTCCTTATGACCATTGTCCATCATATCATTTAATTGTTTTTGTTCATTTACAGAAGGGGGTCCATTTGGATAATAATAACCCGCTGTTATCGCTGCTTGATCACCCGGTGAGTCAAGAATAACCCGATGGCGCGGATTTGCAATCCGTGACCAACATTATTCCATTAAATATATTAGTTTTCCCATCCCATAAAAACAACTTCCACATTGAGCGCGCTTTCTAAATCTGCATAATTTCTTGCGCTACTAAAATAGTAATTTTCCGGCTCGGTTCAACGACTCCCCACCTCCCGATGTCGGGCATATACATTCTTGCGCCGTAGTCGTACATTCCTGTTTCCTGTAATTCCTTGCCGTTGTAATATCCCCGCTCAACTTTTTCAGATCTGCCTACTCAAGGTTTTTCTCGTGCGAGGCTTTTCACTGTGAACTTCTGCGCTTGCCCGCTTGTCAAAGATAAAAATTTTTTCAATTGAAAAATAAAATCTAAAGATTTCTTTAATAAAAATGTAGCGGCATTATAAACACAGAAAACCAACTCCTGAAAGTTGGTTTGCTTATTTACTGCTCACGGATTGCAAATCCGCGAGATCGATATCCGCGTCATCGGGAATTTTTATTTTCATTTAGGAAGTAAGACCGAAAATAAATCAAAGTTTCCTTGTCTGATTTTGGTTCCTTTAATTTGTAGGTAAAATTCATAGGTGCTAATTTAGGTGCTACTTATTCTATATTTAGACATAAAAAAAACATATATCTACTTATGCAAATATATGTAAAATATTGATACATAGTAAGTTTATGTAAAATTGTCTATATCGAAATACAATAGGTTCATTTCCCTCCAACTCCACAAAGTATGCAATCAGGCACTTTTAATTAAGTGCCTTTTTTTGTACTCAATTGTCCACTGAAAAAGACTCCATCTGTCGCCAAAAGTTTTCACTTTTTTTATTTGGTCATTTCCCATCTCGATTAATATTTGCTGATCTTCTGGCATCGCTTCTTTATCCTCGACGTAAAGTGATACAAGTATAAAGTCCTCTTGAAGTACTGGCAAAATGTCTTTATCATAAAGAGCGGAAAAAATAAAACAGCTCATAAAACCACATTTTATAGAACGAAAAAGGCTGCCTTTAATGAAAAGCAGCCTTATAGGATGTTATTAAAAAATGGTTTTTAAGCCATTTCTGAGATTATTGCTTCTGAAAAACGTTGCATCTCCTCCAGTTGTGGACTAGCCTGTAACAAGAAAAAATCTACTCCTGCCTTTTCAAATTCATGAATTCTGTCCTGAACTTGGGAAACAGATCCCGTAAGGCCGGCGCGAAGTCCTCTATTTGAAACCGAATAATCCTGCAAAGAAAGCTTGCTTTCTAGTTGCGTATTTTCAACCCATTGCTGATAATTTTTGTAACCGGCGGAAGAAGCTTTCACATTCGAAATCCTTTCAATTTCCCGCTTGGCTTCCTGCTCATTGTTTCGTACAATGGAATAAGCAGCTACTCCAAATTTCATGGGTTCTAGGCCTAATTTTTCCCGACGTTGCTTCATGTCATCTATACGTTTTTTAATTCCTTCGGGAGAATCGCCATGCATTACATAACCATCGCATTGAGTACTGATCATAGTTTTAGCTGCTTCAGACTCTCCACCCGCATATAAAAAAGGTTTTTTAGAAGGTTTTGGCTGCAAAATATTATCCTGCACTTGGTAATAATCCCCCTGAAAAGAAACATGATCTTCTTTCCAAAGGCGGCTGATCACTTCTATCCATTCGCTGGTGCGCGCATAACGATTGTCATGTTCATCAAATTCAATTCCGTACTTATCTGCTTCGGCTTTCCACCAAGAAGCAACCACGTTAAGAGAAATTCTGTCATTGCTGATGTGTTCCAGATTTGCTACCGCCTTAGCCAACAAAGCAGGATTGTGGTACGTAGGCCTTACTGCCACCATAATCTCTAGTTCCTTGGTAACCGCTGCCAATGCCGCTGCAGTAGACCAAGCATCAAGAGAAGGAGCTTCTTCTCCTTTTATATCATTTAAATATAATTCTGCGATAAGGGAAATGCTGTAACCCCAGTCTTCACTCTTTTGAGCCAGTTCCTTAATGTAATCCCAGGAAATGGTCATATTCTCATCTTCTACATTTCTTAACCATCCTCCAAAAACGGGTAACCAGTATCCAAATTTCATAATGCTTGTTTTAATTTTAAATTTGCTGTTTTTTCTATAAAATCCACTAATTTTTTATGTGGGTCAAAACCTATAACATTTATTGCATCTGCAACAAAATTTGAAAGTGCATTAATGTCATAGTAATATAGTTGTCCATCCCTGTCATCTATGATGTATTCTATTCCACCAACGTCAATTCCTGCGGCTTGAATAATTTTTTCAATAGCGTTAATAATTTCGTTTGAAGGTGTATATGCCTCTACTTTAAGTCCGTTCTTTGGAGCGTCAAGCGCACAAGCATTTCTTGACAATTCCTGTCCCGTTGTTGTCTGGCAAATATCTGCAGGACAAAGATTAAAAGTATCACCTGAGGTGTATACTTTTATACCATATAAATATTTTCCATCAAGCGTTTCCACCCGGTGAATATTTCCATTCCTTGCCGGAATAAACTCTTGTACAAGCGCAGTGAAATCCAATCCCAGTTCAATAGATTCATCAGCAACAGCCTTTTTGAGTTCTTCCTCGGTGTTATAACGAGTTATTCCTGCACCACTTCCACCTATATTCGCTTTTACGACAATTGGAAAGCGTAAGTCCTTTGATGCAGCCAAGGCTTGTGAAGCATTGTTAATTACCACAGATTTAGGAAAAGGCAGGCCTAAAGACTCTAAGAGGCTAAGTTGTAAAGCTTTAGAAATTTCATATCTCCAGGCTTTTGATCCGTTAATAACTCTTACTCCTTTGCTTTCCAAAGACGCTAATAGTCCTGTTGTATAGAAAATTGCCTGCGTATTGTTTCTTAGATATGCAGATGGACTCATGCGATTAAAGAAAACGCTGAAAGGGAATTCTTTTTCTGATATATTGAAATGGTGTTCTGCCGCGCCATATTCTATTACCGGAAGCTCCCTATTTTCAAGTTCTTTAAATAATGGACGAAACCAGTCTGGATGTTCGTAGTAAACGGCGATTGCCTGTTCTTTGTTATTCATATTCACGATGTTAATTTTTACTTAGTAATTAAAATATTTATTTAGTTGATAATTTTTATAGAACCTTACTTAATCAACAATAAACCTTTACAATTCTATAACTATTTTACTTTTGACTCTCCAATCCCCAATGTTTAGTAAAAACAAATTATTAAAGGGTGATGAATTGTTACAAAAACAATCGTGTTATTTAATTAGTAGCTCTAATAGAGTACTTATATTTATTGTGAAAAGAATAGGGTTGGAAATACAGCTTGTAAATTCCTATTGATAGCCTGATTATCGAATAAGAGGCAATTAAGTTTTATCTACAACAACCGCAACAATTCTTGGTTGTTGAGTTATTAGTAGAAAGAGCGTGAAGCTCAAAAAAGATGGTATTTAAAATAAGAAAAGAATTCTTCATTGTTTCAATTGTTTTTTATATTCTCCAAAAACGGATCAGGAATTAGCACCTTGACTTCAGTCTGGTTGCTAGCGCATCAAAGAGCCTGTCTCTCAACGCTTCTTTATAAATCAATTTTAATTGACTTGATGGTACAAAATTAATTATTTTTTTGTAAAAAACAATTCTTTTGGCAATTTTTTTTATGATTATATGGAACAAAGACGGGGATTTGCAGATATAATATTTTTACCATTATCTTCTAAATATTATCTATACGAACGTAAATTGACCATTATCAAAATAAAGTTAATTTTACTTTATTTTCAATTGGTTGACACAAAGTGAAGATTTACATTATAACCATCTGATTTATAGATATATTTTGTAGTTCCTCCACCTCCACTTTTATAAAAATATTTAGCCTCATTTTAATTCATTAGTAGTTTATACAGTGTAAAATAAGAAAGTTCAATAACTTTTTATTTTGAGGAACATTGCGATGAGAAGAAAGACAAAATATTAATTATTTTCATTTTTCTTTCTCTAATCGCTTTATCATTACTTTCATTTCAAGAATTTCTTTTCTTTGAGCCGTGATAATGCTGTTTGCTAACTTTTTTACTTCCGGATCTTTAATGTCTGCTCTTTCACTTGTTAAAATAGCAATTGAATGGTGCGGAATCATGGCCTTCATCCATAAAACATCGCCGATTATCGGACTTTGCGTACGAACCAAACCTAATGCAGCAAAAAATAAACCTATACTTCCAACGATTATTCCAATATTTTTCTGCTTATTTTGATACATTTTGCGCATAAATAAAAACATGATTACAGCCATTGCTGAGATTCCAAGACAACTCATATAAAATCTCGTCAGACTGAAATAAACGTGATCCAGTTCATAAATATTAAGATACATTGTAACGTACATCGCCAAAAAAGACGCACAAAGCATCAAAATAAACGTTGTGTAACTGTTGCTTTTTGAGTGTTGGGTAGAATTTTCCATGTTACAGTAATTTTATGTTTGTAGTTTATTTAATCTTACATTTTCATGCCAGCCATTGGATCTGCGCCATGCTGAAATATATACTCACTATTCAATAAATATGCCCCACTTGTTACTACGACATCTGCGGCGGTCAATCCAGAAATTATTTCAATTACATTATTTTGAGCAACACCAATTTTTACCATTCTTATTTCATAAACACCATCTTTAATTTTAACCCAAACTGTTGCGCCTTTGCTATCTCTCAGCACCGCTTCTTGAGGAAGCATAAAAGCCTTCCGTGCTTTGTTGCTAACAGTAATATAAGCAGACATCCCAGGATGCAACTGATTTTTAATATTGGGAATGGTAACCCGCACTAAATTTATTCTACTATTTGGATCAATTTCTGGGTTGATGAAATCAATTGTTCCGTTGACGGTTTCATTTAAATCAGGAATTTGTACCGTCACATTCTGGTTCAGGCTTATTGAAGACATTTGCGTGGTGTAAACCTGCGCTTCTGCCCAAAGTGTAGAAAGATTTGCTAACTGCAATACCGGCTGACCTTCCATTACAAAACCGCCTTCATTCACATTGATTGTCGTAATATAACCGGCATCTGTGCTGTAAAACATCGTTTGAGTAGAAGTTTGCTTACTGTTTGCAAGAATTTTAACTTGTGCTTCGGACATGCCCCAAAGTAATAATTTGGTTTTTGAGCTTTCAATTACCGAATCATAATTAATCAAAGAATTACCCAATGTTTGTTTTTGCTGGATTGCATTAAGATATTCCTGTTTCGCATTATTAAGTTTTTCACTATAAATACTGTATATTTTCTCACCCTTTGCTACGTAATCGCCAATATTTTTAAAATAAAGCCGGTCAATTCTTCCGTCAACTCTGGCACTTAAGGAATAAAGTTTATCTTGGTTAAAATTTAAAGTGCCCGTCAATACCATTGTATTACTGACATTATTTTGCCCAATACTGTCCGTGTGAATATTACCTAATTTAATCTGCTCCGGACTTAACTGAATTTGCATCGCATTACCAGCGTTTTTATTTGCTTTCGAAACAGAAATCAATTTCATATTACAAATAGGACAATCCCCTGGATGGTCTTCATGAATTTGGGGATGCATACTGCACGTGTAATAGACATCTTTTTTTTGAGCGGTCGCTAATTCAGTTTTCTTTTTCGTGCATGATGTTGTAAAAGTGCCGATAAGAAAAAACGCGCCAATGAGCATTAGTAAAAATGACCACTTGAAGTGAATTTGCCGAAGCGAGACCAAAGTTGAATTAACTTCTAAATCTATATTAAAATTATTTTTTTGCATGCTTTTTTATTTTGATCCTGTCTGAATAAAACCTTCACTGTCGATGAGGTAATGTGCATTGGCTGCGACACTGTCTGTAACCTCCAAACCCATAAGAATTTCTACTTTATTATCTGCCCGAATACCAGTTGATATTTTATGCGCCCGGAAACCAGCGGGCGATTTAATAAATGCAACATCATTTCTACCCAAACTTAACACCGCTGCCTGTTGTAACCAAGTCCGCATTTTACTGTTTGTTAATATTTTTGCTGTTACCTGGCTCCCGATAATGAGCGCATTCGTATTGCGTAAATACACTCTCGCCGTCAGTGTTTTGCTGTTTGCACGAAAGAAAGGTTCAATAAAATCTACGGTTCCTTGTAGTTTTAGTGAAGGGTCAGTTTCGGGAATTATCTCCACGGCATCACCTTTATTGATTATTGATTGTTGATTGGGGAATATCTGCAGTGCTACCCAAGCTCTATTATTATTCATAATCATAAAAAGCGTTTGCCCTTTATTGACGTACATTCCTTCTTTTATGGCCAATTCCTGAGTAACAGCGCTGTTTTGCATGCCATTATTTTGATTGGCATTATTCATTGCAGCGTCATAAACTTGCCCACTGTATTTACTGTAAATACTGACTTTGTACAATGGTTTTTTAGTAGCTATTATTTTATTTAATTCAGAACTTCCCATTCCGAGTAATAATAGTTTTTGCTTTGCCGCAGTTATAAACGAGGTATTTTGTGCATCATTTCGAAGCAGGAAAATTAAATTTTCCTGAGCTGTCAATAATTCGGGTGAATAAATTTCTGCTATCTTCTGCCCAATTTTTACTTTTTGAAAGCGGTAACGCACATATAATTTTTCAATTCTGCCAGAAACATTTGCCGAGATAGAACCCGTTGCACGCGTATCGGCTTCAATAGTTCCATAAACATTTACCGGAATTTTAATATTTTCTCTCACCGGCGTTATTACTGGAAGTGATGCGACTACAAACTCATTAGTTGGTTTAAGAAGTGACCCTAATTCAATGTTTTTTACTGAAACTGCTTTTGCATTTTTTTTAATAAGTTTCATATTGCAAATAGGACAGTTTCCGGGATGGTCTTCTAAAATTTGCGGATGCATAGAGCAAGTATATAATTCTTTTGCTGCAGAAGTTATTTTTCCGATTTTATTACCTGAACCGTCACAAGAGATCATTAATGAAAAAATCCCGACGAGCATGATTATGTATATCCAAAATGTTTTCTTCATTCCATTTATTTTATTTCTAATAATTTTTCTAAATCTACCTGCATACTTAAAAGTTGCTGGAGTTGGGTAAAGTATTCCAGTTGCGTACTGTTTAATGTTTCCCAGGCATCGTAAAGTTCAAATAAATCTTCAGTATTTTGCCGATAGGCCAATAGATTACTTTGATAATTTTTTTTGAGTGCTGAAAGAATATTGTCTTTAAATAAATCAACCTGCTTTTGTTTTGCTTGGATGTCCTGCTGCATTTTATATCCCGCGCCAGTATACTCATTTGCCATCGAGGCTTTTTCTTCTGTCAAAGCCTGAGCCTGAAGTTCAAGACTTTCAATATTGGCTTTGTTCGCTCTGGTTGACCACGGCATAGGGATTGTCACCATTCCCATCAAGCTAAAAAGCATTGGTGCATTGTCGAAACGAAACATATGAGAATATTGCACGCCAAACTCTGGCTTCATACTTTGTCTTTCAATATCCTGCTTCAGATGGGCCAGCTGAATCTTCTCATCTAAAGCTTTTATATCACTTCTATTTTTGTAAAATAAATTATTATCAAATAGCATCGAAGAATAATCTTTAACTACATAAGTGGTATCAACCGAAAATTCTGCAAGTTTATCACGGTTCATCAATGTATTTAATCTTATCTTTTTTTGTTTAATTTCATTTTCTAATTCTACACGCTGGTTTTCAATTTTTCCAAGAGATGCTTTTGCCTTATAATAAGCACTTAATTTCCCTAAGCCATTTTTATATCGCGTTTCTGCATCAGTGATCATAAATTTTAAAAGTTTTTGATTTTCTGAAAGAACGGATAGTTTTTTTTTAGTAACGATCCACTCGTAATAATTGGTTTTTACTGCTGCATATAGATCGTTTAAAGCGGCTTCTTTGTCTTGTTTTGTAACAGAAGACATGCCTTTCATGTAATTTTCATTAGCATCATTAAATTTTTTATTAGGAAAAGATTGCTGCGCAGTAACCATAAAACTTCCAAGTCCATTTTGCATTTTCTGACCGTTTTCACCATTATTTCCCGCCCAAAGTGAAGTGTTATAAGGTGTCATAAAAAACCCTGTAGAAACCTGCGGCGCCATCCAGTTTCGTGCACCTTTCGACGCAGCGTCTAAGGACTTTATCTGGCTGTCATACATTTTTAATGAAGGATAAGACTGCTCTACATTATTTAAAATTTCGGGCAGCGTTAAAGTTTGTGCTGATACAGAAGTGTGTATCAATAAAAAAGGCAATATAAAAACGAGATAATATTTCATAATTTATTTGTTTTAATGTTCAATATCGGTGACTTCTATTTTGCCAAATTTCTTCAATTCATACTCTTTGTTCATTAAGAAAATAAGAGGCGTTACAAGAAGAATATAAATGGCTGAAGTAATCACACCACCAACCATCGGCAAAACAATTGGTTTCATTACATCGCTACCCACGCCGTTGCTCCATAAAATAGGAACCAAAGCAAAAAGGGAAACACTTACCGTCATAATTTTTGGGCGCAGTCTCTTTGCAGCGCCTCTGATGGTATATTCTTTTAAATCATCTTTGCTAATAGTTTCTCTGGAATTGCCTTTTATTGCGATCAGTTGCTGCATTGCATCGTTTAAATAAATTACCATCACAATGTTGGTCTCTACGGCAAGACCGAATAATGCGATAAACCCAACTGCAACTGCGACAGATAAATTGACACCCCAAAAATAAATCATAAAAGCACCGCCAATAAGTGCAAAAGGCAAGGAAATTAAACTTAATAAGGCTTCTCTCGCGGATTTGAAAGCGAAATACATACTTATGAAAATAATGAGCAGTACAAATGGCATTATCAATTTTAAAGTTCTTTCACTACGGATAAGATTTTCATATTGACCACTCCATTCCAGGAAAAATCCTTTTGGCATTTTTCCTATGGCACCGTTTAATTTTTTCTGCGCTTCCTGTACGGTACTTCCTAAATCTCTTCCCCGAACATTAAATAAAACAGTTCCCCTCAATAAAGCATTTTCTGAATTTATCATTGGCGGACCTTCTGTAATTTTTATATCAGCGAGCGCATCCAGTGGCACGGGTCCAAAATTCATCGTTTGCACCTGAAGGCGTTTTAATGCGTCAATATTATTTCTGTAATCCTGTCCAAACCTTGCGTTTACAGAAAAACGCTGTCTGCCTTCTACAGTAGTGGTAATTTGTGCGCCGCCTAAAGCACTTTCAATTACCGCATTCACATCATCCACAGATAAATTATACCGCGCAATTTCTTCACGATTCAGATTGATATCAATGTATTTTCCACCTGTTACAGGTTCTACATATAAATCTTTTATCCCTGGAATGCCTTTTAATTCATTTTTAACTACTTGTGAAAATGCGTAAATACCATCTAAGTTTTGGCCATAAACTTTTACGCCTACATCGGTTCTAATACCTGTGGACAGCATATTAATACGATTGATAATTGGTTGCGTCCAGCCATTTGTGACACCCGGAATTTGTAGTTTACTATTAAGTTCATTAATGATGCTGTCTTTGGTTATTCCTTTTCTCCATTCACTTTTTGGTTTCAACATCACAATAGTTTCAATCATGCTGATCGGTGAATTATCAGTTGCCGTATTTGCCCGTCCGGCTTTGCCTAAAACGTTCATTACTTCAGGCTGTGAAGCAATAATTTTATCTTGAACCTGCAAAATTCTTTTAACCTCAGCATTAGAAACATCGGGTAAAGTAACCGGCATAAATAGAATGCTACCTTCGTCAAGCGGCGGCATAAATTCTGAGCCTAAACTCATCACCATTGGAATGCTGATGCCAAGCGCAAGGAGCATTACAGCAATTGTGGTTTTTCTCCATTTAATACAAGCCCGTATCATTGGCTCATATGCTTTTTCCAAAAAACGATTGATAGGATTTTTGTTTTCAGGGCGAAATCTTCCTTTCATAAAAAAAGAAATCAGCACCGGCGCCAAGGTTACGACCAAGATCGCATCCATAATCATAATGAACGTTTTGGTGTAAGCGAGTGGATGAAACAGTTTGCCTTCTTGCCCAGTTAATAAAAACACAGGTAAAAATGAGGTAATTATGATAATTGTTGAAAAAAATACACCGCGCGAAACTTGTTTACAGGCACGCTCGATGATATTCATTCTTTCTTTCTCTGGAATTTTATAATAATCACTTCCCTTCCACCACTTTTTAGTTGTCTTATTTTCTTTATTCATTAGGATTATTTGATGAATGATTATTTTGATACTCAGATAAATTACGGTAAGCATTTTCACTCATGATAATGCCATTATCCACGATAATTCCTATGGCTAAAGCGACCCCGGTTAAGGACATAATATTTGAAGAAAGCCCGAAAGCATTTAATAAAATAAAACTCGCCGCAATGGTGATCGGTATTTGAATGATGATACTTAAAGCGCTGCGCCAATGCAATAAAAATACGATCACAATGATGCATACAATACTTATTTCTTCTATCAATTTATTTTTGATATTATCAATTGCGGCTTCAATTAAATGGCTTCGGTCATAGTCAATTTTAAATGTAACACCCGCAGGCAGTCCTTTTTGTACATCAGCCATTTTTTTCTTTAATGCTTTAATGACGTTATCCGCATTTTCGCCAGAACGCATGATCACAATACCGCCCACGGCTTCACCTTCACCATTCGAATCAAAAATACCTAAACGAATATTTCCGCCCATTTGAACGGTTCCTATATCTTTTACCCGAACAGGAATACCGTTCTTACTGGAAAGTGCTATATTTTCTATATCATTAATATTCTTTATATAACCTAAACCCCGGATGATGTAACCCATTCCTGCCATATCCAACTTTCTACCGCCCACATCATTATTATTAGACCTTACTTTGGTCATTACATCCATCATAGAGAGATTATAGAATTGAAGTTTTACCGGATCAACAACCAATTGGTATTGTTTTTCAAAACCACCAAAAGAGGCAACCTCAGCAACACCAGGAACAGTTTGCAGCGCTAATTTTACATACCAGTCCTGCAAGGCGCGCTGTTCGCCTAAATCTAGTTTAGGTGCATCCAAATGGTACCAAAAAATTTGACCAACTCCTGTTCCATCTGGACCAAGTGAAGGCGTTACGCCTTGCGGTAATAAGCGTTGTGCATAGTTTAGTTTTTCTAAAACCCTGGTCCGAGCCCAATATAGATCAACATCATCCTCAAAAACAATGTACACAAAACTCATCCCGAACATGGAAGTACCACGGATGTCTTTTACCTTGGGAACACCCTGCAGATTGCTCACCAAAGGGTAAGTAACTTGGTCTTCCATGATTTGCGGACTTTGTCCTTGCCATTCTGTAAATACAATGACTTGATTTTCACTCAAATCAGGAATAGCATCAACAGGATTTCGCTGGATATTATAAATTCCCCAACCAAATAGCACAATTGCAAGTCCTAAAACAATGTACCTGTTCCGAAGCGAGATTTCGATTAATTTATTTACCATTTTAAAATTTGATCAATATTGCTTTTCCATTGCGCATTAGCAAAGCAAAAAATGGTAGTACTGGTATCCTCACTTTTAAATTTTTCATTTTATTTTTTTTACAAACTATTTTTTTTTTGAGTCATCCATTTAATCATTTCTTGTTTTTCAGCCGGTGAAAATTTTGCGTTTATATGGATAACAGTGTAAGAACTCAAAGGCATTTCACCATCATTAATTTGGTTAATAATAAATTTTAATTTGCTTTGTTTCTTTCGATCAGAATATTTCCCCCAGTCATTAAAATTCAATTCTTCTTTTCCATCTATTATATGATTTTCCATAAACTTTGCAACTGGCTGAATTTTACTGTACCAGGGATAATAGGTGTTATTACTATGACAATCATAGCAGGATATCAGCAACTTATTTTTAATTTTTGCCGGAACATTATTTACCAAAATAAAGTCACTTTTAAAAGTTTTTTGGCTTTTATTTAGATGACTTGGTATAAATTGTATTCCAATGAATGCGATCAATAAAAGCGTTGCTATGATCTTGAAAATTTTCATTTAGTTCAGCTCCTTTTCCATACTGCCACAAGTCATCATTTTACTTCCTAAGTACGGATTTTTAATTTCTTTGCTTGCACTTAACCAGTTGCTTCCGCCGTCATACATTGGGCAAGACATTTGATATATTTTACCTTCTACTCCGGTAATTGCGATCATATCAGTAATATCTTTGGTTAATAATTTAAAATGTTCCCGTTGATGATCAATTTCACTTTTGCTAATATGCTCAGCATTCTCTTTTGCATCAGTGATGATATCTTTTAAATCTTTTTGTTGTGACGCAGTGTATTTACTCAAATCACAACTACTCAAAGATGCCTCCATTGCTAATCCTGCTTTTGCTGCACCGTCTTTATTAGTTGCCACCAATGCATCTTTAAGCGTCATATAATCTGTAACAACCTGTTTCGTACTAGTCGTTTGTGAATTAGTTACTGCCGTTTTTCCAGACTTTATCGTGGTGCTATTCATTGCGGTTTCTTTAGAAGATTTATTGTCTTTGCAAGAAAACGCGGTTAGACTTAATAGAACTGTTGTTACAATTGTTACGGTCATTTTTAGATCTGTCATTTTTTTAAAATTTAATTATTAATATTATTTTATTATTTTATTTAAAATTTGATTGATGGGGCACTACCTGAATTTTTACCTTAAGGAAGTGGATTAATAAAGTTGAAAAACGAAAATATTCGGAAAAGCATCATACTTCTTGTGAGAGATATTCTTGGTTTTTAAACCACTGCAAACTCTGGAATTAAGGTTAGCAAGTAAGGCGTTAAAAAACGAAAACTTGCTACTTAACCATTTGCCATCGGGCAATAAATCACGAATACTGGTTTATCATCCAACTTAAATTTGTTGCGTAAGGCACTCAAATTTTCAGATAAATGGCCGAATTTTTCTCTTTGCGTTTCTATGCTCCGGCTTTCTGCAATTTGTAAAGCGTCTTTTCTAAGTTCGTTAATATTTGCTTTAGAAATAACCTTAAAGTCAATCATAGAAGCAGATTTTATAAATTGATCGGCAGCTTTTGAAGCATCATCTGAGTTGTCGGAAACTAGTGCGTTTTTAATATTTAAGTAGCTTTCAAATACTTTTGAAACTGAAGCATCACTTTTTTGAGCTGAGAAATTTAGGATAGAAAATACCGTTAAGAAAGCGATAAAAATTAATTTTTTCATTTTATTAATTTTAGATTTTTTTAAAATAGAAGTAGTCCAAAGATAATTTGGACACAGTTGATCTTCATTCTTCAAAAGAAAAATGACGTTTCTATTCTAAATTCTAAAATTACAGTTGGTAACAAATAACGCGACACGCTGTTTATCAGGCGGTGCGTTCATGTGAACTGAGAAATAATTTTGCTTTAAGACCGGCGTCAAAAATTCAGCAAAATAAACTTTGGGAAGGATTGCTACGATTAGTGAATCGCCTACAAATGACATATCTGCTTTCTGTGCAACGTCCGTTTTTAAAATCTTTATTTGATGCTTACAGCAATCTTTCTCTTTTTTAGTACCGCAAAAATCACATGATTTTTTGGAAGTGCCAGAAAAAATTGAAATTTTATTCAAGCAAGAATTAACGTCATAGACCATTCCGGAAGAAAATCCGAAATAGAAAACAGTTAACATTATTGCGAGAATTTTTTTCAATTTGCTTATATTGAATACAAATATAAGTAATTAAACCATAAAAATTCGTATTTTTCAATCATATGGCTCATAAACTAAATTTTAAATTTCCTCCAAAGGATTCCAAAATATTTTTCTGAAATTTTGAATCTTATTGCCTTCCACCGAAATACCTTCCTCATTTAATTTTTCGGTAAATTTTTTCAAACAATCTGCGGTGATAAAACCGGAAGCATTACAAACGCGGTGCGCCGGAAAATCTTCCTCATAATTGCCCAAAGCATTTCCCACGTGGCGCGAATGATTGGGAAAACCGACCGCTTTGGCGATCGCGCCGTAAGAAGTGACTCTTCCTTTTGGAATTAATTTTATGACCTCAAAAACCTGTTCTTTAAAAAGTGGATCCATATTTAAATGTAGAGTTTTTTATTTTTTTACCACACGATGCAATCTTGCGGGAGCAAGGGAATTTCATTTTTTGGCAAGTTATTTTGTGAAAATCGATGTCGCGGATTTGCAATCCGTGATTATGATCTAAAAGTTATTTTCATATTTAAAATAAGGTCTTATTTCTTTAATGAATTTACTGTTTCTAATTTCTCTGCTATTTTTATTTTATGGTAACGGGTTGCAAATCCGCGACATCGGAATCGTTTACTGCATTAAAGTTGTCGATTTTAGAATAGTAATCGGCATTAATTTTTTCTTTTTGATAGTAAGAAAAAGCTAATAATAGAACTTTATGGTCACGGATTGCAAATCCGCGACATCGGAATTTTCTTTTCTTCGTCGTATTTATGATGTGGATATGTTTCAATTCCAGTGACACAGGTCTCTGGTAAAAGAGGTAAAAATGCTGTTCCTTTTTCTGATATTAGTTGAATGCCTCCAGTACAATAATATTTAATAATTTCTATAAACCGATCAGTATCATTTTTCTGATTAATCATTGTCGAATTAAAAATATTGATTTCATTTTGAACTAATTTTCTCTTTTGAGATTTAATGAAAAAATAATTTAAAATTAAAAGACCTAAAAGTATTAATGAAATTTTCCAATTAAAAAATAAAACTATTAAACTGATAACAAGTAAAACAGCGTTTAGGAATGTGAAAATTCTCGTTTTTTCAAATAAGTTTATCTCTCTCGCTTGAGCAAGCCTTTTAACATCGGGATTAGTTCTAATCTTATGTTGAGAAATTAACTCTTCAAATTCATTCCAATAATTACAAAAACTTATACACGTTTTAATAACTGGCTCTGTTAAATTTTCTCCAAAATTCTTCTTCAGAATTTCTAAAATTTCAATGTTTCGCTTTATATCCATAGTTTTATTTATAGTTTCTCCAACTTGTATATATGTTTAACAAAACTGTACAAATACACCCAGAATTGGACAGATATCGATAAGGTTGTTAATCTTTATTAATAAATCAAATATAATAAAAGAGATTTAATAAAAAAAACGGGAAACCGTAATGAGATAAATTATTTCTTCCCGTCCAAAGAAAAACGACCCAAAATTCTAGCCGCGATAAAAGCGGCATCCTTTTTCTTCCCGATTTAAATCGGGAAGAAAAAGATATAGCGGATAGCGTGTACAATCTTCGAAGAAGCGAAAACCGTCTTGCTCCCAAAAATTTAAAATATTATCTTTGTTAAAATTTAAAACAATGAGCAAACCGATCACGGAATTTATAGAAAAATATTACTTGCACTTCAACTCTGCGGCTTTGGTGGACGCCTCAAAAGGTTATGTGGCGCACTTGAAAGACGGCGGAAAAATGATGATTACTTTGGCGGGCGCAATGTCAACCGCAGAAATAGGGAAAATTTTAGCAGAAATGATCCGTCAGGATAAAGTGGATATTATTTCCTGCACCGGCGCAAATTTGGAAGAGGATTTAATGAATTTAGTGGCGCATTCGCATTATGAAAGAGTGCCGCATTACAGAGATTTGACGGCGCAGGATGAATGGAATTTATTGGAAAGAGGTTTGAACCGTGTGACTGATACCTGTATTCCGGAAGAGGAAGCATTTAGACGTTTGCAAAAACACATCGTGGAAATCTGGAAAGATGCAGAAGCGAAAGGCGACCGTTTTTTTCCACACGAATATATGTATAAAATGCTTTTATCAGGTGTTTTGGAACAATATTATGAAATCCCAAAAGAGAATTCCTGGATGTTGGCGGCGGCGGAAAAAAATCTGCCAATCGTTGTTCCAGGCTGGGAAGATTCTACCATGGGAAATATTTTTTCCAGTTATTGTATCAAAGGTGAACTACAACCTTCCACGGTGAAATCTGGGATTGAATATATGATGTATTTGGCAGATTGGTATCCGAAAAATTCTGGCGGAAAAGGTGTTGGTTTTTTCCAAGTTGGTGGTGGCATTGCGGGCGATTTCCCGATTTGCGTTGTTCCAATGTTGTATCAGGATATGGAAATGACTGATATTCCATTTTGGTCTTATTTCTGTCAGATCTCAGATTCTACGACGTCTTACGGCTCTTATTCGGGTGCCGTTCCGAACGAAAAAATTACCTGGGGAAAACTGGATATTCACACTCCGAAATATATTGTAGAAAGTGATGCAACGATTTGTGCGCCGCTGATGTTTTCTTATATTTTGGAAAATTCTTAATTAAGAGCCAAGATTTTAGAGCCAAGAATCAAGATTTAAATCAAATACCTTTAACCCTTTCAGTCTTAAAAGACTGAAAGGGTTTTTGATTCCAGAAAAACGCATTTTTTTTAAATATGAAAAATGTCAAGTTTATTTACAAAGCACTTTAAAAAGAAGTATGTAAATTTGAAATTAATTAAATTGATCTTCTGAAATTAATTCTTTCCATATTTATTCTTTTAACGATCGCATTTCGTCCCATTTTGCCTTTGGTAGATTATGTCGTAAATTATAATTTCATCGTCAAACATCTTTGCGAAAATCGCGGAAAACCTGAAATGATGTGTAACGGTAAATGCTATCTGACGAAAGAACTTTTAAAAACCACAGATAATTCTTTAAAATCTGGAATCGTAAAAATCAACACGTTTGGATTTACAGACGTTTTTATTGTTACTGAAAAATTTAGTTTTGGAAATATTTTTGAATTTAACTCTGAAAAATCCCGATCTCAGACTTTAAAAGTTGGTGATTATAACTTCAATCCTTTTTCGAAAATTTTTCATCCACCGCTGGTTTAATTGAAACTTATTTTACGCTTATCAATTATTTAAGCGTTTCAATTAATTTTCTAAATTAAAAATTCATTCTATGAAATTATATTCTATAATGGTGCTTTTTGCCATACCTCTTCTTTCCTGCACGCAGAAAGACCTTCAAGTAAAACATGTCGTTACTGCAACACCAGTTGACAATTTAAAAAATGTAAAAGTCGTAAATACAGAAGATCCTGTATGCAAAATGCCTACAGCAGATTTTTTAAAGTTCACCTCAAACTACAAAGGCAAAACTTACGGCTTTTGTAGTCTTTCATGTAAAACTAAATTTATTAAAAATCCCGAAAAATATTTACAATGACAGACGACAATATCAAATCAAAATCTAAACTGAAAATAATCATACCGATTGCCGTAATTGTCCTTTTAATTGCGGGTATTTGGACAGGTTTGAATTATTATAATTCTCAACTTAAAATAGTGATGAAAGTGCCGCATTTTGAATTAACAGATCAGAACAGCAAAAAAATTACAGATAAAGATATGCTTGGAAAAGTTTATTTAGTTGAGTTTTTTTACAGCACTTGTCCGACGATTTGTCCTGTTATGAATTCAAATATGAAATATATTGATAAAACCATAAATAACCCAAATTTTGGGATAATTTCTATAAGTATCGATCCCACTCACGATACACCGGAAGTTCTAAAAAACCACGCAAGAATGATTGGCGCCACATCTAAAAACTGGCATTTTCTCACTGGCGACCGAACTTACATCAGCAAATTAGCAGACCAATTTAATATTTATGTCGGTAAAGAATCTGACAATGCAGAAAGTTTGAACCATAGCGGAATGATTGCTTTAGTCAATAAAGAAGGAACTATCGTGTGCCGGACTAAAGAGGATGAACACAGAATGCCGATTGTTTATTATTCAGGCTTAAATTATTCTGATTCAGATGGAACCGAAGCTAAATTAACCGGAGAATACCATCCAGACCGGGAACTATTGATTGAAGATATTCAAAAATTGTTGAAATAATTTAGCAAAAATTAAAAGGCTTTCAAATTGAGAGCCTTTTTTCTTCTCAACAATTTACTTTACTTCCTGTCCCGTATAGAAATTATAATCTTTAATAATGACTTGAATAAATTGCCTTTCGGTAAAATCGCGTGGGTCAATCTGTATTTTTAAAATATCTTTTATTTTATTTGAAAGTTGAGTCATTAGTTGACGGTCATCAATTTTCATGGCTTTCTGGAAATTTTCTTTAATGATTCGCATGTCATTATCAGACAAGGAAATAACAGTCGGGAAAGTCGGAATGTAATTTTCTTTTAAATTTTCTAAAATAGTATTAGAGATATTCACTTTATTTTTTAAAGTAATCACGCTGCAACCAGAAACCATATCGCCTAATCTTTGGTTATTTTTAGAAACAATGACACTTACTAAACCAATGACACCAGAATTCGACCAAATATCAACCAAACGGAAAAACCAGCGCATCAGATAATCACTGAAACTCGCCTGATAACCGTCAATTTTTACCACTTTAATACCGAGTAGTTTTTTGCCAAATGTCTGCCCTTCCATTAAACTTTCAAAAAGCAAAGTATAAATTATAGTCGGGAACAATAAAATGATCATAATGGTGGCGGAAGACCAATTATCTAAACTTGATAAAAAAACACCAAGGTCTAAAATATGATAAAAAATATATAAAACAGAAATTCCATAAATAACCTTAATTGCCATATCTATGAAAAATGCTGCAATTCTTTCGCCTACACTCGCCGTAGAGAAATTTATATTCACATTTTGAGAAGTGTTGATTGCAATTTGAGACATATTTTATATTTTAGCAGAAGATATGAGAGAGGTTGCTTTTATAAAACAAAATAAAGAAAAATGGTTGGGAATTGAGCAAATCATCAGTGGAAAAATTAAAAAAAATCCAGATGATCTTGCATCTCTTTATATCAATCTTGTAAATGATCTTTCATTTGCGCAAACTTATTACCCAAAAAGTAAAGTGACGGTTTATATTAATCATCTTTCTTCCCAAATCTTTCAGCAAATTTATAAAACGAAACGCATTGAGAAAAATCGATTTTTTTATTTTTTTAAAACTGAGGTACCGCTTTTAGTTTATCAATATCGCCGTTATATGCTTTATGCTTTTGTGTTTTTTACACTTTTTACTGCGATAGGATTTATTTCTACTTTTTATGATAAAGATTTTCCGCGCTCACTTTTGGGCGATGAATATGTCAATATGACCATTGAAAATATTAAGAAAGGAAATGCAGTTGGTGTTTATGCAAGTGGTTCAAATTGGGGAACGGCTTTTTCGATAATTTTTAATAATTTAATGGTTGGTGCAAAACTTTATATTTGGGGCATTTTCGGCGGCGTTGGAAGTTTATATGCTTTGCTTCAAAATTCGATAATGCTTGGTGCGTTTCAATATTTTTTTAAAGCGCAAGGTGCTTTGGTTGATAGTGCGCGAGGCATTTGGTTACATGGCGTTTTTGAAATTTTTAGTATGGTAATAGAAACAATGGCGGGATTAATTTTAGGCGCCTCTATTTTATTTCCAAAAACTTTAAGCCGGTTTAATTCCTTTAAAATAGGTTTTAAAGACAGTTTTAAAATTTTTCTTTCTACTGTTCCTTTTACCATTGTTGCAGGATTAATCGAAGGTTTTGTTACCAGATACGCATTGAAAATGCCCGTTTTTTTAAACCTACTAATAATTTTCGGAACGCTTTCTATCATTGTCTTCTACTATTTTATATACTCAAGAATTAGACATAAAAAACTTACTTATGCTTCAATTTTACCAGAATAGGGATTTCGGTCAACTCGTAAGTGATACTTTTCAATTTTTCAAAGACCATGGAAAAAATTATTTTAAAAATTATTTGGCGCTAAATGGTACTTTATTGTTGCTTTTAGTGGCGCTGTATGTTGTCGGTTACAAGAGTATTTTTGCTCAAATGTTCTCGGGAAATGTCAATGGACAATCTTACTATTTTGAACAATATTTTCAGGAAAATGTTGGAATAATGGTCGTTTTTGGCTTATTATTTTTGTTTCTTGGTTTAGCTTGTATTTTTTTAATTTATACTTTCCCGGTACTTTATTTAAAACGTTTGGCTGAAACTAGCGATCAAAACATTAGTACTAATCAACTTTTGGGCGATTTAAAAACACACTTATGGAAATTTGTGAAATTTGTTTTTGGAATGTTTTTCATTATGTTACCAATTACAGCAATTTTAATGACCGTCTCTGTTTTTCTAATGTTTATTATCATTGGATTTTTCCTCATTCTTTTGCTCTTCCCAACTTTAGCGAATATTGTTAATTTTACGCTTTTTCATTATTTTAATACCAATAATGGTTTCTTCGCATCACTTCGATATGGTTTCAAAGCACAATTTTCATATTCAAATAATCGGTTAAAAACGCCTTTCTGGAAATATTGGGCATCATCAATAGTTATATATTTAATCGTTCAAGTGGTTTCAAGTATTATTCTTTTTATACCAACAGTCATTATGGGTGTTTCGGTTTTTACGGTCCCGTCAGATAATCCACATGCAGCGATGAGTCAGTTTTTTAATGGCGGTTTGGGAATTTTATTTTTTGTTTTCTACGCCATTTCTATTTTATTTACTTTCGTTTTAATGAACTTAAATTACATCAATTCAGGACTAATGTATTACGACAGCAGATTAGACCTCCACAGAAATGAAGATTTCGCAGAAATTGAAAGCATTGGTACTAATGAAATTTAAATACCTATTCCTACTGCTTTTTATTTTGAGTTCCAGTATTTCGGCGCAGGAAGGTACTTTGCCGATTCCCGTGAAAAAAGTTTTAGATACTTTAAATAATCCGAAAGAAAATATGCTACCAGCAGATTCAATTTTAAAAAAAAATTACGAAACAAAGAACACAATTTATCAGAAAAATTTTTCACCAAATTTTCATAAAAAATATACCAGTAAAGCGTTCGATTATGAAGTTTTAAAACCGCACGAATCTTTGTGGGAAAGAATTAAAAGAAATATAACTAGAATTCTTCGTAAAATTTTCGGTGATTTAGATCCATTGACGGCAAACCGATACACATTTAATGTCTTGCGAATTTTAGGTATTGTTACTTTGGCTTTTTTACTTTATTATTTAGTTAAATATTTAAATTCTAAAAACGGTAGTTTCTTTTTTGGTAGGAAAAATAAAAATCTCGCACCAATTTCTAGCGAGATTCATGAAAATATCCACGAGATTAATCTCCCTGAATTAATAATGAAATATGAGTTAATTAAAGATTTCCGTTCCGCGATCAGATATCGGTTTCTGTACGTTTTAAAGACACTTTCAGATAAAAATAAAATCACTTGGATGCCCGAAAAAACTAACCAAGATTACATTTCAGAACTAAAAGAAGAAACGTCGAAAAAGCAATTTTTAGATTTAACATATATTTTTGATTACGTTTGGTATGGCGAGTTTTCACTCTCACAAAGTGATTATGATTACTACAAAGAAAAATTTCAAAATACCCGATTTTAATGAGTAAAACTTTTAAAACATACGGTATCTTATTTCTGGTAATTGCAATTTTATTGGCCATTTTACAACTTAATAAAAAGGAAATTATTGATTGGCGGAAGAACTTTGATACAGCAGAAAAAAGTCCTTTCGGTTTGTATGTTTTTAATAAAGAAGTCAATGAACTTTTAAATAATCAAGTTTCAAAATCTAATAAATCGCCTTACGCTTTTTATAGTCAGAACAACAAAATGGCAGCACATAATATTTTGATCATTAATCAAGATTTAAATAAAATGGCTGGAGACAAAATTTTAGCGCAAGTCAATGATGGTTCAGATGCGTTAGTTTTTAGTGAAAACTTTCCAAAATATTTTCAGTCTCAATTGCAATTTTTGACCACAAATCTAAATGATAGCGATAAAAATATCTTAAAATTAACGGATATTAAATATAAAAATGACAGTCTCGTTATAGATAAATTTCCAACTGTAAATGGTTTTTATTACTTAAAACAGACACATGACATTTTAGGTAAATCTGATTATTATAAAAGTGAATTAGCAGCCAATTTTATAAAAATAAATTACGGGAAAGGACATGTATATTTGCATACAGAGCCTCTAATTTTAACGAATTATTATTTACTTAAACCGCAGAATAAAAAATACGTTGAAGATGTTTTCTCTTATTTACCCAGCAGAAAAACCATTTGGTTCATCGAAGCAAAATCGTCAGAATCGCCGCAGAAATCGTCACCGCTGAGTTTTATTTTGGCAAATCCGGCTTTAAGATACGCCTGGTATTTACTTTTAGTAGGTTTACTTTTATTTGTTATTTTTAATGTAAAGCGTAAGCAAAGAATTATTCCAGTTATTGAACCTTTAAAGAATACCTCAGTAGAATTTGTGAAAAGTATTGGAAACCTTTATCTTCAGGAAGGCGATTTTCATGATATGATGGCGAAGAAATCCCAGTATTTTTTGCACCGTGTTCGCTTAGATTTAATGATTGACACACAAGATTTAAATGAAATTTTTGCCCAAAAACTTCACTTAAAAACTGGTAAAAATTTAGATAAAATAAATGAGGCTTTAGTTTTAATTAAAAAAAGTGAAGATCCCTATTCCTCAGTTATGAAAGAAGATCTACTTGCTTTAAATCGAATTTTAGATGAAATTTTGCCTCAATAATAACTATTAATTTTATAATAAAAATCCAGAAATATGGAAAACGAAAATATAGAACAAGAAAATATAAATCCGCAGTTTGAATCCCGTCTTGATATGATGCAATTAAGAGAAAACATACAATCGGTAAAAGACGAAATCGCAAAAGTAATTGTGGGCCAAGAAAAAATGATTGAGCATCTTTTGGCTGCTTTACTTTCCAATGGACACGTTTTAATAGAAGGTGTTCCTGGCGTTGCAAAAACAATTACGGCAAAACTTTTGGCCAAAACAATTGCCGTAGATTTTAGCAGAATTCAGTTTACGCCAGATTTAATGCCATCGGATATTTTGGGTACTTCTATTTTTAATATTAAAAACTCTGAGTTTGAATTTAAAAAAGGACCGATTTTTTCAAATTTTGTTTTGATTGATGAAATTAATCGTTCGCCCGCGAAAACGCAGGCCGCACTTTTTGAAGTGATGGAAGAGCGACAAATCACGATGGATGGAAAAGAATATAAAATGGAAGAGCCATTTTTGGTTGTTGCCACACAAAATCCAATTGAACATGAAGGAACTTACCGACTTCCTGAAGCGCAACTCGACCGGTTTTTATTTAAAATTGATGTGGGTTATCCAGATTTGGCGCAAGAAATACAAATTATAAAAAACGAACATATAAATAAATTAGATGATAAAACTACGCTTGTAAATCCTATAATTTCTGCACACCAACTTTATAATTACCAGCAGTTGGTAAAAGAAATTTTGGTTGAACCTCAACTTTTAGAATATATTGCGAAAATAATTGTGAATACCAGAGAAAACCAATTTTTATATTTAGGTGCGTCACCTCGTGCAAGTTTGGCTCTATTAAAGGCTTCCAAAGCATTTGCCGCACTTCGCGGAAGAGATTTTGTAACGCCAGAAGATATTAAAGATTCTTCTTTTGCTGTTCTCAGACACAGAGTAATGGTCGCGCCAGAACGTGAAATGGAAGGTTTAACAGCCGATGAAATTATTAGACAAATTTTGGAAAGTATGGAAATACCAAGGTAGGTTGCAGGTTTAAGTTTTTAGGTAATAGAAATTAATTATGGGAAATTTTAAAGAATTATTAGTTTGGCAAAAATCGATAGAATTTGTAACTGAAATCTATGAAATTACTGCGAAATTTCCTTCTAAAGAAAAATTTGGATTTTATTAAAGATGAAAATTTTACAGAATTTTCATTGAAAATATCAGAATTATTAAAAATGCTAAATGGCTTAATTAACTATCTAAAAACTTTGTCCTAAAACTACAACCTAAAATCTACCAACTACGACCTTTCATGAAAAACCTTTATATCAATAACCAATTTTTTTTCGCGCTTTTTGGCGTCGGATTTCTCTATGTTTTAGGATTTTTCTTTCCCATTTTTTTGATTTTAGCACACCTGGTTTTAGCCCTTATTTTTATTGCGTTTCTTGTTGATTCTTTATTTTTATTTAATTCTAACAATGATATTTTTGCGCTTAGAATTTTACCTGAAAAATTATCTAATGGCGATGAAAATGAAGTAAAATTAGAAGTAAAAAATAACTACAGGTTTAAAATTAAGGTAAAAATAATCGATGAAATCCCTTATCAATTTCAAATTAGAGATTTTCTAATTGTGAAAGAAATTGAATCAAAACACAATATTTTATTAAATTATTTTCTTACGCCGAAAGAACGGGGCGAATATAATTTTGGAAATCTAAATATTTACGCACAAACAAAATTAGGCTTTGTTTCCCGGCGTTTTACATTTCAAAATAATGACATTTTGCCAAGTTATCCGTCATTTATCCATCTCCGGAAATATGAAATAATGGCTCTGCAAAATGAGTTTCTTTTGGGCGGAATTAAAAAAATCCGGAAACTCGGTCATACCATGGAATTTGAGCAAATCAAAGAATATGTTCCGGGTGATGATATTAGAACGGTGAATTGGAAAGCCACAGGTAAGCGAAATCAGTTGATGATTAACCAATTTCAGGATGAAAAATCTCAACGGGTATATATGATAATTGACAAAGGAAGAACGATGCAAATGCCTTTCAATGGTTTAAGTTTGCTCGATTATTCGATTAACGCAACGATGGCTTTGAGTCATATTATTTTAAAAAAATCGGATCGCGCCGGAATGATGACTTTTTCTAAAAAAACGGAAAATAAAGTCGCTGCAGAAAATAAAAGCGAACAATTGCGTAAGATCTCTGAAGCGCTTTACAATATCCAAACTAATTTCTACGAGACGGATTTCAGCCGATTGTACCAAGATTTAAAATTTAGCATTACCCAAAGAAGTTTGCTTTTGCTCTTCACCAATTTTGAAACTTTAGATGCCGTAAATCGTCAAATGAAATATTTGCGCGGCATTGCAAAAAACCATATTTTGGTAGTTGTCTTTTTTAAAAATTCAGAATTACAACAATTGATGCACAATAATCCTGAAAATATGCAGGAAATTTATGATGAAATTATCGCAGAAAAATTTGAGTTTGAAAAGAAACTGATTATTCAGGAACTAAGAAAATTTGGAATTTACAGCATTTATACCGCGCCAGAAAATCTAAACATTGAAGTGATCAATAAATATTTGGAGATTAAAGCGAGAGGGATTTTGTAGGGAAATCAGTTATAAAGTTTAGAGAAATTTGTTTTTACATTGATGGCGGCGGAGATGGTGCCGGTGAATATTTTCCCATTTGTTCTTTTGTACCAATAATTTTTACATTTCCATCAATGTACAGAATATTCATTTTTAAGTTTGGATTTTTAGTTATATCAATTTCCGCAATTTGATTTCCTTTAATTATAAATTGAATGAGTTTGCTATTATTAGACAAATTAATTTTTTTTAATTTATTAATATCGGCAGATAAATACATTAAATGTATGAACTCTCTTAAATATATTTGCTTTATTTTTATTAATTCTGATAATATTTTTGAATAATGTTAATTAATTCTCAATTTCATCATTTAGAAACAATTCTTTATTTAAACCGCTTAAAAGATTTCTCGGTTGAAGCATTTTTGTAACGGTAGAAGTCCAGCCGGTCTGGTGTGACGCGCCTAAACCTTTTCCGGTATCGCCATTAAAATATTCATTAAATAATATTAAATCTTTAAAATATGGATCCTGGTTGAATTTTTCCACGCCGCCATTAAATGGCCGATTTCCGTTCTCATCTTTTAGAAATAAACTGCAAAGTCTTTGACTTAATTTCTCGGAAATTTCATTTAAATTAAAATAATCTTCACTGTGCGTGGGAAATTCTACCTGAATATTGTTCCCATAATAATAATGAAATCTCTGTAAACTTTCAACAATTAAAAAATTAATAGGGAACCAAATCGGGCCGCGCCAGTTGCTGTTGCCACCAAACATAGAGCTTTCACTTTCTGCAGGTGTATAATGGACAACATATTCTCGATCTTGCGCAGAGAAAACGAAGGGATTTTTCTCATAAATTTTAGACATGGCTCGAATACCATAATCACCCAAAAATTCTTGTTCGCAGAGCATTCTGTGTAAAACTTTTGTTAATCTTGTTTTTCGTAAAATACTCATTAAGTGCTTTTTACCCTGACCTTCCACTTCCCAATGCGACACTAATTTCGTGAGTTCTGGCTTATTCCGCAATACCCAATCCATCCGTTCTTTAAATTTCGGCAGACGCTCAATCATTTCGTGATCAATTACTTCCACCGCAAACATCGGGATTAAGCCCACAATACTTCGAAGCTTTAAGGAAATACTTTCGCCATTTGAGAGCTGCAAAACATCATAGAAAAAACCATCTTCTTCGTTCCAAAGACCATTTTTTCCATCGCCGATATGTTCCATTGCATCCGCAATATAAAGATAATGCTCAAAAAATTTAATGGCCATATCTTCATAAACGTCGTTGTACATAGCCAATTCCATTGCGATACGCATCATATTTAACGAATACATCGCCATCCAACTCGTGCCATCCGCTTGGTCCAGATGTTCACCATCTTTCATATCCATATTCCGGTCAAATGCACCGATATTATCTAAACCTAAAAAGCCACCGCCAAATAAATTATTACCTTTCAAATCTTTTCGATTCACCCACCAGGTAAAATTCAGTAGTAATTTTTGAAAAACACTTTCTAGAAATTTAATATCTGCCTTTCCGTTAATACTTTCATCAATTTTAAAAACCCGGAAAACTGACCACGCGTGAACTGGTGGATTGACGTCGCTCAGATTCCATTCATAAGCGGGCATTTGTCCATTTGGATGCATGTACCATTCTTTGGTCAAAAGTGCTAACTGACTTTTAGCAAAACCTGCGTCAATCACACTAAATGAAACACAATGAAATGCCAAATCCCAGGTTGCATACCACGGATATTCCCATTTATCAGGCATAGAAATGATGTCTTTATTATGAAGATGCATCCATTCTGTATTCCGTACGAATTTGTCAAAATTTCTGGGTGCTTCTAAATTTGGATCACCTTTTAGCCATTTCGCAACATTATAATGGTAGAATTGTTTATTCCAGAGAAGTCCTGCAAAAGCCTGTCTCTGAACGTTTTGTTCATCTTTATCGGGAATGTTTCTTTGTAGATTTTCGTAGAAATAATTGGCTTCTTCTTTTCTAATTTCAAATATTTCATCAAAATCATAAAACGCGTCATTCATTTCATGGGGCGAAAGTCTAAAATCAAAAGTTTTTGATTCACCCGCAGCAATTTCTGTATCAATGTGAAAACTTGCTTTGGTGCCAAAATTTTCTGGGTTTACAGTATCGTTTCCGTCAGTGATAAAATCATTTATTCCGTCTTTAAAATAGCCTGATGTTGGAGCTGTATTATAAATTTTAGCAATATTCGTTTCATTTTCGCAAAAAAGTGCTTCAGTTTCAGAATTTCTTGCGTAAAACTTTTTTATAGAAATACTGTCGTGCAAGATATCAATAACCCCGTTTCTTGCTTTTTTTAGTTCTGGTTTGTAATCATTGTATCCCCAAACCCAATTATTTCTGAACCAAACTGTTGGTAAAATTACTAATGGCGCAGAATTTTCACTTCGATTATGAGCCGTAACCCGGATAAAAATATCATCCGGATCAACTTTACAATATTCTATAAAAATATCAAAATATTCATTTTTATTGAATATTCCAGTATCAATTAATTCAAATTCTGGTTCAGTTTTACTTCGGCGTTCATTTTCTTCAACCAATTCTTCATAGGGAAAACGGTTGATTGGGTATTTATAAACCATCTTCATATAACTGTGAGATGGCGTATTATCCAGATAATAAAATAATTCTTTTACGTCTTCACCGTGATTTCCCTGATAATTAGAAACACCAAAAAAACGCTCTTTGACCATTTTATCTTTCTTATTCCAAAATGAAAAGGCAAAACAAAGCAGTTGTTTGGAATCGCTTAAACCTGCAATTCCCTCTTCCGCCCAGCGGAAAACTTTACTTTCTGCTTCATCATGGCTGGTAGACTCCCAGGCATTGCCATCATGGCTGTAATCTTCACGCACATTTCCCCATTGTCGGTTACTTACATATGGCCCCCATTGCCGCCATTGCTCATTTTTTAATCTTTCGTTTTCAATTTTCATATATTTTCCTTAAGATTAAATTTATTTTATTATTAATTACGATATTTCTTTTAGCAGCTATTTCACTTTGTAGAATATCTCTTTTACATCTTATCAGACCAGCTATTTTCGTCCTCCCCTACTAATTTTCTTAAAGCTATTGCGATAGAAAGTAATATACTTCTTCGAAATTTTTGCAATCGTAATTGCAACAAAAGGATTTCAGTTCAGGTCGGGCTACGACTGTTTAACTATTTAAAATTCAAAAATAGTTTGAATTTTCATTTGCAAAATTAATGATTTTTAAATGAATTGAAATATTCAAATCTGTCATACAGCCGCTTTAATTAATCATTTTGAGTGATTAATCCTATTAAGTTTCTTTAAATTTTATTGAAAAACTTTGAAGTATTTCATCAGTTTTCTAATTATTACTCATTATCTTTGTAGCCGAATTGTTCTTTTAAATATTGAAAATGTTATCCAGAAAGGTGGAGGGACTAGACCCTACGAAACCTTGGCAACCTCTCTTTTGAGAAAAGGTGCTACATTCTATTCCGGTTTTTCCGGATGAAGATAACTAATAAATTTTTCTACCTTTCTTCGGTAGCATTTTCAAATTTTTATTTATAACTAAAATTGAAAATGAATTCACAACATATACTTCGCGCCGAACTTTCCAAACGCATCCTAATTTTAGATGGCGCTATGGGAACTATGCTTCAGCGTTATAATTTTACGGAAGCAGATTACCGAGGCGAACGCTTTAAAGATTGGGAATTTTCTTTAAAAGGTAATAATGATTTATTGACTTTAACACAACCAGAAGCCATTTCCGAAGTTCACAGGAAATATTTAGCAGCTGGGGCAGACATTATTGAAACCAATACTTTTTCCGGAACTACCATCGCAATGGCTGATTATCATATGGAAGAACTGGTTTATGAACTGAATTTTGAATCTGCAAAAATCGCCAAAAAAGTTTGCCAGGAATTCACTACAAAAAATCCTGATAAACCTCGATTTGTAGCTGGTTCCATCGGACCAACTAACAAAACAGCCAGTCTTTCACCAGACGTCAATGATCCGGGTTTTCGTGCCATTACTTTTGAAGAACTACGAATTGCTTACAAACAGCAAGCAGAAGCCTTACTAGATGGCGGTTCAGATCTACTTTTGGTAGAAACTATTTTTGACACCTTAAATGCAAAAGCCGCACTTTTTGCTATTGACGAAATTCAGGAAGAGCGAAATATTGAGATTCCAATTATGGTTTCAGGAACCATTACAGATGCTTCAGGAAGAACTCTGAGCGGACAAACCGCGGAAGCATTTTTAATTTCGATTTCACATTTAAATTTACTGAGCGTTGGTTTTAATTGTGCTTTAGGTGCCAAACAATTGACGCCTTATTTGGAAAGTTTAGCAAACAATTCAGAATTTTTTATTTCCGCGTATCCAAATGCAGGATTACCAAATGCTTTCGGGCAATATGATGAAAGTCCAGAATTTATGGCCGAACAGATCCGCGAATTTGTAGATAAAAATTTAATTAATATTATCGGCGGTTGCTGTGGAACAACTCCAGAACATATAAAAGCAATTGCAGATCTGGTGAAAGAATATCAACCAAGAAAAATTAATGTAACAATCTAAAAATGTAACAATGTAACTATCATTTGACATAATAATGTCATTGGTAAACGGTTACATTGATAAATTGGAAAATTATTAATGAAATACTTAAAACTCTCAGGTCTCGAACCTTTAATTATAGCAGAAGAATCCAACTTTATTAATGTTGGTGAGAGAACAAATGTTGCAGGTTCAAAGAAGTTCCTTCGATTAATTAAAGAAGAAAAATTTTCTGAAGCACTTGATATTGCAAGAGAACAGGTTGAAAATGGCGCTCAGATTTTAGATGTCAATTTTGATGATGGTTTACTGGACGGTAAATATTGCATGGTTAAATTCTTAAATTTAATCGCTTCGGAACCGGATATTTCCAGAATTCCAATTATGATTGATTCTTCAAAATGGGAAATTTTAGAAGCGGGTTTGCAAGTCGTTCAAGGAAAATGCGTGGTGAATTCCATCAGTTTAAAAGAAGGTGAAAAAGAGTTCATTGACCACGCTAAAAAAATTAAAAGATATGGTGCGGCAGTAATCGTCATGGCTTTTGATGAAAATGGACAAGCCGATAATTACGAACGCAGACTGGAAATTAGCAAAAGAAGTTATAATATTTTGGTTAATGAAGTTCATTTTCCACCCGAAGATATTATTTTCGATTTAAATATTTTTCCTGTAGCAACGGGAATGGATGAACACCGTCAAAACGCAGTAGATTATATAAAAGCCACAAAATGGGTTCGCGAAAATTTACCTTATGTTTCCGTAAGCGGCGGCGTTTCTAATGTCTCTTTTTCATTTAGAGGAAATGACAATGTTCGGGAAGCAATGCATTCCGTTTTCCTTTACCATGCTATAAAAGCGGGTATGAATATGGGAATTGTTAACCCTAGTTTGCTTACAGTTTATGATGATATTCCAAAGGAACTTTTAGATTTGGTGGAAGATGTAATGCTCGACAGAAATGACGACGCAACAGAAAATCTTTTAGATTATTCCGAACGTGTAAAGTCAGTAAAAAAAGATATTGTCGAAGAATTAGAATGGCGTAAAAATCCATTACAGGAAAGAATTACACACGCTTTGGTCAAGGGAACAGATCGCTTCATCATCGAAGATGTTGAAGAAGCAAGATTGCAATCAAAACGTCCTTTAGATGTCATTGAAATTAATTTAATGACGGGAATGGGCGTAGTTGGTGATTTATTCGGTAGCGGGAAAATGTTTTTACCACAAGTTGTAAAATCAGCAAGAGTGATGAAAAAAGCCGTTGCTTATTTGCAGCCTTATATTGAAGCGCTCAAAGATGAAAAAGCAAAACCCAACGGTAAAATTTTAATGGCAACTGTCAAAGGTGATGTTCACGATATAGGAAAAAATATTGTGAGTGTGGTTTTAGGTTGTAATAATTATGAGATCATCGATTTGGGCGTGATGGTTCCGGCAGAAAAAATAATTGCTGCCGCAATCGAACACAACGTTGATGTTATTGGTTTAAGCGGCTTAATTACACCAAGTTTAGATGAAATGGTTCACGTTGCGGACGAACTTCAACGTCAAAATTTAAAGTTTCCATTGTTGATCGGCGGTGCGACAACTTCCAAAGCACACACTTCCGTTAAAATTTTCCCAAAATATGACCAAACAGTTGTTCATGTGAATGATGCTTCTCGGGCAGTTGGCGTTGTAAGTGCGCTGTTGAGCGACAATAATGAAAAATATATTTCAGATTTAAAATTAGATTATGAAGATTTTCGGGAGAAATTTCTAAACCGTCAAATTGAGAAAGAATACTTGAAAATTAAAGATGCTCGCTCTCAAAAGTTTGAAATCGATTGGCGACATGAAACAATTTTAACACCCAACTTCTTAGGAATTAAAATTATAGAAAATCAGGATCTAAAAGAACTTTTACCTTTTATAGACTGGACTCCATTTTTCCAAGCGTGGGAATTGCACGGTAAATTTCCGCAGATTTTGACCGATGAAGTTGTGGGTGAACAAGCCACCGAACTTTTCGGCGAAGCGCAAGAGATGTTGAAGAAAATTATTGATGATAAATTATTTACCGCAAAAGGAATTTTCGGAATTTTTCCTGCCAATTCTAATAATGAAGATGACATTCTAGTTTTTGATGATGATAAAGTTTATAGAAAATTTCACACGCTTCGCCAACAGTTAAAAAAATCGGCTGGCAAAAAATATTCTGCTCTGAGTGATTTTATAGCGCCTAAAGAATCTGGAAAACAAGATTATATTGGCGCATTTTGTGTATGTACCGGTTTTGGAACCGAAGAACTGGCACAAAAATATTACGAAGCCGGCGATGATTATAATGCAATAATTGTAAAAGCTTTAGCAGACAGACTTGCAGAAGCATTTGCAGAATTTTTACATTATAAAGTTCGGACACAATATTGGGGTTACGCAGAAAATGAAGATTTACCAAATGAAGATTTAATTGCCGAAAAATATTCCGGAATTCGCCCTGCACCAGGTTATCCTGCTTGTCCGGATCATTTAGAAAAACCAACGATTTGGGATTTATTAAAAGTAAAAGAAAATATTGGTGTAGAATTGACAGAAAGCATGGCGATGTTTCCAACTGCCGCAGTTTCCGGGTACTATTTTGCCAATCCACAAGCGAAATATTTTGGAGTAGGGAAAATAAAAGAAGATCAATTGGAAGATTATGTGAAACGTAAAAACGTTGATTATGATTACGCAAAACGTTGGTTAAGTCCAAATTTAGCGGATTAATTTATATAAGAAAGCAAAATTTAGATTAAAAAAAACTGCGAAGCAGTGAAATTACTATATGAAAATAACAGACCACATTAACCAATCAAAAGACAAAACCATCTTTTCTTTTGAAATTTTACCGCCTCTAAAAGGTCAAAATATACAGTCTATTTTTGATGCGATCGATCCTTTGATGGAATACGATCCAAAATTTATAGACGTTACATATCACCGCGAAGAATATGAATATATTGAACGAGAAAACGGACTTTTAGAAAAAAGAATCGTAAGAAAACGTCCCGGAACTGTTGGGATTTGTGCCGCAATTCAAAACAAATACCACGTTGACGCCGTTCCGCATATTTTGTGCGGCGGTTTTAGCCGAGAGGACACAGAAAATTTTTTAATTGAAGTAGATTTTTTAGGCATTCAAAATGTGGTCGCTTTACGCGGTGACGCTGTAAAAACTGAAACTTATTTTAAACCGGATAAAAATGGACATGCTTTCGCTAAAGATTTGGTAGAGCAGATAGTTCAAATGAATCAGGGAAAATATTTAGATGAAACTTTAGAAAATTGTTGTGCAACCAATTTTAATATAGGCGTTTCGGGTTATCCGGAAAAACACATGGAGGCAGCGAGTTTTGAGCAGGATTTATACCATTTGAAAAAGAAAATCGAGGCTGGCGCAGATTATATCATCACACAAATGTTTTTTGATAATCAAAAATACTATGAATTCGTCGATAATTGTCGCGGCGCAGGAATTACCGTCCCAATTATTCCAGGGATAAAACCGTTGGTAACTAAAAATCAGTTGAGCCTCATTCCGCACCGTTTCAGTGTGGATCTACCCAACGATTTAGTAATTTCAATTGCAAAATCTAAAGACAATGCCGAAGCCAAAGAAATCGGGATTGAGTGGTGCATCGAGCAAAGCAGAGATCTAATAAAAAATAATGTACCTGTTTTACACTACTATTCTATGGGAAAAAGTGCTAATTTGGAACGTGTTGTAAAAGAAGTTTTTTAAAAATTTAATATGCCGGACAATCCTGCACCGAAATATCTTTTAAAATTACTTCCTGTTTATTCAGTTGTACTTTTACTTCAGAAAATTTCCCATAGAGACAATCACCTGTCTTTTCTTTAAAATCACCTTCTGTTGCTGTAATTTTAACATCTTTACCTGAAAGATGATATTCATTATCGGTAAAATTCAGCAAGTCTAGGGCATAAGTTTTACCGTTGATATTAATCTCGCCAGTATTACTGTGTGTGTCAAAAAAGAACATGGTTCTTTTATCCTGGCTAAAAACCGTTTTCCCTTTTTCTGCAAAGATGTTCAATGGCACAACGGTTAATGGAATACTTGCTGTAACTGAATCTTTTTTAATATTGAGAGAATCTTTTACTGCAGAATTTTGTGTCATCTTCTCATCCTTTTTACAGGAATTTAAACAGAAAAAAAGAACACAGCATAAGCTTAATAATTTCATCGGTAATTTTTTAATTTTTAGAGTCATAATTTTAATCTTTTACAAGAATTAAATAAGTCCAAGGCTTCATTTCAAAACTTGTTTTAACAGCTAAATTACTTTTTTTACATGAGAAAAGATCGGTATAATTTCCTTTAAAATAATTGGTATTTAAATCCACAGAAGCCGTATCATTAGAAAAATTAAAAATCGGCAAGATATCATCACCAGAACTTTCTCTTTAAAGTGAGAAGCACACACAAAGTATTAAAAAGCGCGCAGAAAAAGACGATTTTGTAGAAGAATACTGAAACTATAACTTTAATAGCTACTAAACTTAAAAGCTAAATATCAAGAGATATTAATTAAAAAGATGTTTTAAAGCCAAATCTAATTCCAAATTTCGGGGAATTACGATGCATATTAGAAATATTATTCCAGACAAAATCTATCCGTAAAGGACGAATATTGCCAAAACCTATGTTTTCTAAACCAAAACCATATTCAATATAAGGTTTTTTGGGCACGCTGTATTTAATACTGGAGCGGTTGAGAGCAATAGTGCCGTCAGAAATACTACCAATATAGCTTCGGAATAATAAAACACTGCGTATTTTTGTCAGGTTTAAAATCGGAATATGATTAATAATAAATCCGTTAAAATGGTGGTCTATATTAAATTGAACAAATTGATCAGCCACAAACTGGTAATAGTTGAGTAGTGCAAAAGTGTTGGGTGCATAAAAATAAGTTTGATTGGCAGAGACTCCCGTAGCCAGAGAAAGTGGAACCGCATTGAAAGTTTTTCCTGCAATTACTGTAGAATTCATCACCCCAAATTTGCCTAAATAAATTGGATAGTTATATAAGATGTTAATTTTCTGATATTTAAATTGAGATTCACCAATATCGTTAAACCCGGTTATAAAATTAACTGATAAAGTTGGATTTAACTTGCTTCCTAAATTTTGATCTACGCCAGTTCCAAAAACTTCTCTTTTAGGCGTGTAGTTAATAAAAAAGACGGTGTTAAAATCATTCGTTTTAGTTTCCATTCTTTTAGTTTCGGGGTTAAAAAACGCCAGAGAAAACTTCTTTGGCGCGCCACTTTCTATGATGCTATAGTTTGCCATTGCCCCAACTTCAAGATTTTTATATGGTTCCAGTGAAATTTTAAAGCTTGTCCGTTGTATTTTAGATAAATAAAAATTTTTACCCCTAGAAAATATAGCTTTAGATTCATTCTGCGCATCCGGTAATATACGGCTTCCAACAAAAGTTGTGATTCCGGCCTGCTGATAGTCATTTAAATAAGCGGCATCAATTGTAATACGGTTCGACTTTGCAAGTAAGTATCTGCCTTCTAAACCGTAGCTGATATTTTTATTTCTAAAACCATAAGTTGTAAAGCCAGATATTCTAAATCTGTCATTTAAAGTCTGATAAGTTCGGAAACCGACACGAATATTAAATCCCTGAATTTCATTAGTTGCCACCGTACTATAAATATTGCCAATTTGCAACCCTTTAAATGCTGTAAAATAACCTTCAGACAATGTGTAAAGTGCGTTAGTTATACCGGTGATTTTTTTTGCACTACTCGTAAATTCTACAAGTTTCTCAATTCTTTTCGTTTCAGCATCGGCATTTCCTCTAATAAAATTAATATTGTCGGAAGGAGGTTTTTCCTTGCTAACATCAGCATAAAAAGACAATGGCTTTGTTTGATCAAAAGTATAATTGCTGAAGAAATCTTTTTTTATTACAAATAATCCCTTTTCATCTTTTTTACTAAAAATGGTGAAAATACCATTGTAATAATTACTTTCAGGTACGTATTTTTTCTGTGAATTTAAAACATAAGTTTTGTCAAAATCCAAATCTTTTACAAAATTCAGATTCATGTTGTGTGGAGTTTTAAGATGGATTGAAACTAAGGCATAATTTAGCGAAGATATCTGGAAATTCCCTCTGAATGCCAAATCTCTGCCTTCCCGTGGAAAATAATCGATGGAATATATTGTTTCGTTGTTCGCAACTAAACTATCTTTTAAAACGTAATCGTAAGTTGCAAAACCACCTTTTGAAATTGGACTTACAAAATTTTTATTGAGTAAGATAATGTTTTCATCATAAGGGTTAATATTTTTAAAAGCAACCTCTAATCTTTCAAAAAGTTTTAAATCCTGTGGCACGCCAATATCTTTTTTACCCAAAATCTGAACTTTTTCTATGTCTAACTTCGGTGAAGCATAATGGTGCTTAAAAGTCTGCAACAGTTCTACGGGAATATCAAATTTATCCGCCGTTCCAGTTAGAATATTTTCGGCTGCTACAGAATCAAATTTTTTTTTAAATACTTCTTTCGCAAAGTTTTTAGTCATCCCATTTAAACCAATTTCAGTACTGCTAAATTCATCAAATTCATAAAAAGGATTGGGAATATTTTTATTTTCATCTTTTTTTTCCCACACTTTTAGCAAAATCTTATATGCAGGATTTACTTCTTTTTTCAATCTTTTTTTTGCTTTCCCTGAAAGGTGAACCGCTTCAATCAAAATTGAATCTTTCACCATTTTAGTTTGCTTTTTTTGCGCATTTAAATTTTGGGCAGTGAGCAACATCAATATCACGATAGTGCTGTTCAAAGCCGTTTTAGTGGTATTTGCACCTTTATTTTTTTTACGAAAAGGTCTCTTCATCAGCATCAAAAAATTCGCATTGTATTTGGGATTCATGTGCGTATTAATACCATAAACAATTTGTTTCTGGCACAATCTAGATGCAGTATGGAAAATATGGTCCCAGATAGAAAGAATATCGCCATAATTAGTATCGGTATACGGCAGTCTATAATGGTGGTGAATGCTGTGTGAATTTGGTGTCACAAGGATCATAGAAACAAATCTATCGATATGATCCGGCAATTTTAATTTTGAATGTGAAATAAGATTTGAGCTGCTTTCAAATAATTGGAAAACAATAATTATCCAAGGCGAAATTCCTAATAAAAACACACAGAATATAAAAAAACTAACTCTTATGAATGTTTCACCCGGATGTTCCCTAAACGTTGTGCTTATATCAACATCCATATCACTGTGATGAATTTGGTGAAAACGCCATAAACCAGGAATTTTATGCATAAAATAGTGGTAAATGAAATTCGAGAAATCTAAAAGAATTAGTGCGAGAGCATAAAACGCAAATCCATTTTTCTCAATAGGAAGGTGGTAAAGTAAACCCCATGAATTAGTTTCACAATGCCCTGAAACTGACAGTAAAATTACTGACAGACCGATTTGTACGGGCACTACAAGTATTAAGAAACGAGCATTGACGAAACTATGCAAGACTTTATCCTTAGACTTCTGATCCAGAAAAAAATTTTCGAGAAACCAAAAAGTTAAAAGAATAAAGAGAAACAAAAAAATTTGTACTTCAAAAATATGATTCTCTAAGAAATCAGTCATCGTGTTTCAATATTTGTGTTATTTTAATTGTACGGTTAATTTACAAGTGTCAAAAATAAGCGAAATTTAACAAATAATTATGTTTTTAAAATCTTTTAAAATTAATAGTTTTTCCAATCCAGGTAAATTTCCAAAAACCACGGACATAAAGTAATCCGTCCTTTTTTATTTCCGCAAAAGCATCCCAAGTTCTGCCACTTGATGCATCATAAATTTTACCGTTGACCCACCGTTTATCTGCAGCATCATAATTGAGATTTTCTAAAATATCCATTCCAATAATTTTCCTATACCGCAATTTTTCATCAGGATTATTTGTATCCTTTCTGGTATTCATAGGTGTACCACTTCCCAAACGCTCATCAAACCAAAGCACTTTTGCTTTAAAGGAATTGCCCTCATGATAAACGTATACCGCAACAGTTTTATCCGTAGACATCCATTTTCCCAAAATATCATCCTTAGACAGCTGAGCAGATGTATTTAAAAAAATTACTAAGGAAAGAAGTGTAACTGCTTTGTGCATATCAATCTTTAAAAGTTATAAACGTATGCAAATCCACCTGTCTTATTGAAGTAAATTGGTGTTAAGGTAAATTTCCATCCATTTTTCAAAAAAACTTTGTCATATAAAAAATAAGATAATTTTGCTGAAGCAATACCAAATCCTGCACCTGCAACCACGTCTCCGAACCAATGTTTATTATTATACATTCTCAAAACACCAGTTGCAGTTGCAACGGCATAACCGGCGTAACCAATCCAAGGCATATCTTTATACTCCTGTCTTAAAAATTCTGCGGAAGCAAAAGCAATTGCGGTATGACCTGAAGGAAAAGAATTATTTGCAGAAAAATCTGGACGCACTTCTTTCGTTATTGCTTTTAACGGTAGGACAAAAGCACTTGCAATAGCTATGGAACCGGTATAAATTAGTGCAGCATCTTTATAATTATGTTTTCCTTTTACTCCAAAAGCATTAAGTGCAAAAACAGCTGCGCCAGGAACAAATTGTGTGTAATTATCAATACTTGTTTTAAAGTTTGAGTTATTTTTCTGTATATTATTTTTAATACTTTCGTTTAACTTTGGATTATATAACAGGACAAAACCAGTCGTGACAAAAACAGCTGGAATAATAAATTGCTTCACCTCAATTCTGCTTTCCTTTAAACCTAAACTGTCTTTTGCTAAATTATTTTGTGCAAAAGATGTTTCAAAAATCAAAAGAAATAATAAAAATAACGACTTTACAGTTTTCGTTAAGTATTTATTTTGAGTAAGATTTTTCATTAATTTTTTCAGGCAAATTTATAAAAAAAAGGCAATCCAAAAATGAATTGCCTTTAAAATAATTTAGTCTTTTTCAACTTTTAACATTTGGAAAGTTCCGTTCTCATTAAATAACAAATCGCCACTTTTCACTTCGGCCTCATACACAACAGAACCGTCTGATTTAACAATTCTGGCAGCTTCTTTTATTTTTCCATATTTTTTCTGCGCAACGTAGGAGATTACATTTTTAGGTAAATCTGTTACTTTTAAAGAGGTTTCTGTTTCCTGTTTCATTCCGGTTGAACTATAAGTTACAGACATATCTTTATTACCTAATTTAAATTCTGCTTCATAAGTTCCATGCTCATCATCCCATTTAACTTTTTTCACTTGCGGATAATCTTTTTTAAAGGAATTTTTCACAACAACTGGAACTTCACCACTTTTTTTCATTTGGTATTGTGCGGTAAGCGTTCCTGCGCTTAATGCGAAAAGTAAAGACATTACAACTACTGGGTTTTTCATTTTAAAATGTTTTATGTTTTATACTGAATTTGTTTCAATATTTAATACAAAGATGATCGGTTAATCTGTAGAGAATCTGAATTTAAATGGATTAAAAAATATTCATAAAGAAAATCACTAAATACCCTTAAAATCTAGTGGAATTTTTTTATTGTCATCAGCCAACATTTACTCCAAATAGGTGACCAACTAACGCTGTAATTCCCATAGCAATTGTTCCCCAAAAACAGATTCTCACCACTGCAGTCCAAAGGTGGGAGCCGCCAGCTTTTGCGGAAACCGCGCCTAAAATCATAAGGAAAATAATTGAAAATCCATATTGGAAATAAACCATTTCTTTGATTGGTGCATATAGTGAGACGATTAATGGCAAGGTTGCACCAATAGCAAAAGAAGCAAGCGAAGCAAAAGCTGCTTGCAGAGGTTTAGCTTGAGTGATTTCATTAATTCCCAGTTCATCTTTTGCGTGCGCTTCCAAAGCATTTTTTGCAGTTAATTCTTTTGCAACCATCAAAGCAGTTTCAGGTGTGACACCTCTTTTTTCATAAATCTTTGCAAGTTCTTTAAGTTCTAACTCCGGCATTTTTTCCAGTTCATCTTTCTCGCGGAGAAGATCTGATTTTTCTGTATCTTCCTGAGAACTTACTGAAACATATTCTCCCGCCGCCATAGACATTGCTCCAGCCATCATTCCGGCCAAGGCAGCTAAAACTATAGTATTTCTTTCAGGCATAGCAGCGGCAATGCCTATCACAATACTTGTGGTAGAAAGCAATCCATCATTAGCGCCTAAAACCGCTGCACGAAGCCAGCCTACCCGAGTGATATAATGGTTTTCTGAGTGATTTTTCATTTTTTAAATATTTAAATTATAATTAACAGTCTCTAATGATTTGCACTGTTTTTACTTAAAAAGCTATTCCTTCTTATTAATAAAAATTTTACGCTTGCTATTTAAATTTTAAGTTGAAAGAAATAATATCCTGTTTCATTCCAACTGATTTTGTGTAGTGCCCATATCTTATTTTTGTGGAATTTAAAGCAAAAGATAAACCAGTTTGAACTGGAAAATTTAGAACTATCAATCCACTTTTTATTTTTGCAGATTTGGTTAACTACATTGAGAAACAAAAAGGTGCGGCATTTCATTTAAAAAAAGGTAAAATCTTAATTGATCGGCAAGGAATGCAGGTGAGAGAAATGGTTCTTTTTAATAATGATGATCATGCAGAAAAAATTTCTTCATGAAAAACTCTGGATTTTGAAGAACCAATTTTGATAACTGCTGGGAACTTTTTGTGGAGTAATAGGTCCAGAAAAATGATGGATATATTGGAAGATACCAACGGAAGAAATGATTTTCTTTTAGCACCTTGCAGTAAAGAAAGTTTTTAAATCATGCACGATCATAAAGATTATCATCCGAGTTGTTTGGAAAGTCTATCTAAAAATTTATTACCAATGGGAATAAAACAAGATGAGATTCCTACAGCATTTAATATTTTTATGAATGTTCAGTTTGATATCGTAGGAAAACTATCGGTATTACCACCGACTTCGAAGGCTGGAGATTATGTAAAATTTGAAGCACTTATGGATCTACTACCTTGCTTGACCGTATGTTCTGCTGAAAATAGTAATGGTGGCAGTTTTAAATCCATTCAATATCAAATAAATTAATTTTTGATTTAAAACGCGCGTAATATTTTTTAAATTAAACTAAAAAAAATTGTCTTATGTAATATTACAAAAGACAAATCCTTTCTAGTTTTGTATAAATAAAAACTTACTTTCCTATTTCTAAAATATGAAAAGTGTTCTCTTTTAAAGGTAATCTTTTTGCGTTTTTATCTACAGCAATTCCATACTCCGAAGTTGACACATAAATTTTTTGCAGACTTTTATCCAACGCGATCGTTCTGGCACCGGATTCAGTTTTAATATCTGCTAAAGCAATAACATCTTCTTTAGATTTTACTAAATAATTAGAGATCACGCCTGAATAAGTTGATGCAAAAACCATATTGGATTTGGCATCGAAAATAACTCCGTCACAGCCTTTTGCAATGGGTAAAGCAGCAATTATTTTTCCGTTTTCAGAGTTGACAACAACTAAATGTTCTTCACATGAAGTAAATAAAAGATGTGTTTTATTATCAATTGCCAAACCGGTTGGACTTTCATCTTTACCAAGAGAAAAATAATTCAAAACTTTCCCTTCTGCTAAATTGATCTCAGCAATTTTAGATTTGTCTTCTATGTTTACAAAAATTCTTCCCTTATCATCACTCTTTACTTCTTCGGGATTACCGATCAGTTCTATAGTTTTCTCAACTTTTAAATCTTTTGGATTAATAATACTTAAAGAATTGCTACCCGCATTTGCAGCAATAATTTTGCCTGAATAAGCGTCAAACATTATCGCATCTGGTTTTTTTCCAACTTCAATACTTGCTATTTTTTTGTTTGACGTCACATCAAAAACAAAGACAGAATTAGATTTTCCGTTAGTAATATAACCGCGATTTTCTTTGTCAAAAGCGATTCCGTGAACGCCTTCTTGATTTTCGATAATCCCTTCTGACTTAGAGGTTACAGGATTTACTATATTAACCTGGGTGGAATGGCTGACGTAAACAAAATGATTTGTAGGGTTGACCGCCAAATAATCCCAGCCACCATTTCCAGAGACTGGAATTGACTTAAGTACTTTAAAAGTTTCGCTTTTCATCTGTGCTTTAGTCTGAAGTAAAAGACCAGAGATTGCTAATAAGAGCAGTTTTGTTTTCATTTTTTTTGTTTTATTTTTATATTTTTTTGATATTTATAATTTTCAGATAATTTAGCAAGGCAATTGTATCACCTTTGCTTTTAAAATTAGTTTATCACAATATTTATAGTATAATTTAATGTCTTAAAATTAAAATGACTGTATTTAATATATGCAGAATAGATCAAGATAAGCCAAACCAGTATAATAAAAACTGCAAAAATCCAATTATTCTTTTTTAGTACTTCAGGATTTTCTACTGCTTTTTCTCGCACTTCTATCAAAACATTTTGCGGAATAAGTTTAATAGAAAGCATGATTAAAATTGGTACAATTAGAAGATCATCCAGAAATCCTAAAACTGGAATAAAGTCAGGAATCAAATCAATCGGACTCAACAAATAACCCGCTGTCAATCCGATAACCAACTTTGCGATAAAAGGGGTGCGATTGTCAGCATAAGCAAGAACTAATATTTGAATTTGTTCTTTGAGTTTTTTTACTTCTTGTTTTAATATTAATATTAAATTCACAATATTTTGTTATCTTTTTTTTAATAATTTTTTTACATTCTTTTCTCTATTTAATTATTTATAATGAAATTCCTGAATTATTATTTTTCTGAGATTTTTCTTTAAAATTTACCTGATTCAGCAGCGTCGGCAAAACCACTAAAAGTAAAGGCAACGCGATAACAAAACCACCTATAACAGCGATCGCCAAAGGTTGGTGCATTTGTGCACCCGTTCCAATCCCCAATGCGAGGGGCATTAATGCAATTATAGCACCTAAAGCAGTCATTAATTTCGGTCGTAATCTTGTACTGATCGCATAAATTAAAGCGTCTTCCTTAGATTTTTTTTCTAAAGTTTCTTCAAACTGCAGATAGGTGAAAATGGCGTTTTCCCCTATAATTCCGACCATCATAATTAGACCGGTGTAACTTCCAACATTTAGAGGGGTGTGTGTTAAAAATAACAAAATAAAACTTCCGGATATACCCAATATCGAAACCAATAAAATTAGAAAAGCAACTTTCAAATTTCTAAAAAGGAATAAAATAGTAGTAAAAACCAACAGGCTGGAAACAAATAAAATTAATAATAATTCGCTGAAAGATTTTTGTTGTTCCGCATAAGCGCCGCCATAATTGATACTGTAACCTGTTGGAAGCTTGATATTTTTATCAATTTCAGTTTGAATATTTTTGATCGTTCCACCTAGATCGCCATTATCCAAGCGCGCCGTTACAACGCCCATATTTTGCAAATCTTCCCTTTCCACTTCGGCTGAACCTTTTAGAATTGAAACGTTTGCAAATTCCTTCAGAGGTTTTAATTGTCCGTTTGGCAAAGAAATATTGCTGTTTTGAATTTGCTGAAGCGAAGCATTTGACTGGTTATTATACAAAATCCGAATCGGGGTAAATTGATTTTTATCAAAAAGATCACCGACTTTATTTCCGCTTAAAATTGTTTGGGTTTGATATTGAAAATTCTGCGGTGAAATTTGATACTGCGCTAAAATCGAAAAATTAGGTTTGATCTGTATCGATGGACCTGCGATGATGATACCGTCAAAAACATCTGCCGTTCCTGAAACTTTCTCTACAATTTTGGAAATTTGCTGTGAATATTTTTGAATCGTTGGAACATCATCACCAAAAATTTTAATTTCAATTGGTTGTGTGCTACTCATTAAATCACCAAGCATATCACCAATAACTTGTCCAAAATCTACTGTCAAAGGCAAACCTGTCGCTGCAATTTTAGAACGGATTTCATCTGTAACTTGAGCAGTCGTTTGGGTTCGGTCTTTTTTTAAATTAATTAAATAATCGCCGCGATTCGGTTCAGTAATAAAAAATCCCATTTGCGTTCCCGTTCTTCGGCTATAGGCTTCAACTTGTGAATTTGCTTTAATAATCTTTTCTACTTCGCGCAGTTCTCTGTCGGTTTCATGTAGAGAAGTTCCGGGTGGCGAATTGTAATCCACAACAATGCTACCTTCGTCCATATCTGGCAAAAATCCCGTCGCAATATTTGGAATAATTAAAGCCGTAATTATCACTAAAAGCGCCATAAACAAATAAGAAAAAATCGGTTTCCGAATAAAAAATCCTACCCATTTCCTTTCCTTTACTTCCTGGTGAACTTCTTCCTTCTTTTTAGATTTATTTTTAGATAAAAACAAATAAATAACTGGAAGTAAAAGCCAGGTCACAAAAAATGAACTTACCAAAGTAATAATCATCGTGTTCGTCATTACTTTAAAATAAGCGCCTGCAACGCCGCTCATCAGCATAAATGGTAGAAAAATCACGATGGTACTTAATGAAGAACCGACCATTGCTTTTAGCAAATAATTGACGGCTTTTTGAACTAACGTTTTACTATTTTCTTCGGGAAATTCTTCGTGCGTCCGGTGGATTTGCTCAACAATAACAATAGCATCATCTATTATTAATCCGATTGCCGCAGCAATTGCGCCCAAAGTCATAATATTAAAAGTAGCGCCAGTTGCGTACAAAATAACCATTGTCAAACAGATGGTAACCGGAATTGTAATTAAAATAGTTGCACTCGCCTTCCAGGATTTTAAAAATAAAATTGCTACGACAATTGCCAGTAAAAGTCCGATCCAAAGAGCATCAGTCACACTTTTAATAGAACTGTTCACAAAATCAGCCTGTATGTAATATGGTTTGATGACCACATCTTTTGGCAAAGTTTTCTGTAAATCAGCAATTTTGACTTCCATGGCTGCAGAAACATCTACAACGTTTGCGTTTGGCTGTTGAACTACCGCTATAAGAATACTTTCCGTGCCGTTGGCATTTATTTTTATATATTGTTTTGCTTGGTGAATTTCAATTTTTGCTATATCTTTAAAATAAACAACTCTGTTTCCATCATTTTTTAAAACTACGTTTTGCAATTCATCAATGCTTCGGACTTGAGAATTTGTTAACGTTAAATAAAGAAAATTAAAATCAGAGGAGTAACCGTTTGACTTTATAAAATTAGTTTCATTGAGTGCCGTTTCAATATCTTTGGGGTTTAAGCCCAATCTTGTCATTTTTCCCTGATCTAAAATCGCCCAATATTCTTTGTCTTGGCCGCCAATTATTCTGATATCACTTACACCCTGAACTTGCGAAAGAAATGGTTTGATCGTGTAAAGTGCCAATTGTTTCAGTGCAATCGGTGAGAGCGAAGTAGAATTTAGCGTATAACCCATCACCGGCAAAATAGAAGGATTCATTTTTTCTACAGTGATATTGATGTTGGCTGGAAGTTGATTTTTTATTTCATTAATTTTCGCCTCAATTTGCTGTTGACTTAGATCAATATTAGAATTCCAATCCATAAAAGCAGAAATCTCACAACTACCGCGGCTTGTGGTACTTTTCAGCATTTGCAGATCCGGCACGAGTTTTACGGCATTTTCTAAAGGTCGAGTTACTGCAACTGTCATTTGGTCAACAGGCTGTTCGCCCGCATCTGCAATAATTTTTATTTTTGGGAACGTTATTTCGGGGAAAAGTGAAGATTTAATTTTAGTGTAAGAAAAAACGCCGCCTAATAAAAACAGCAGAATCATCACAAGGAGTGGGTTTTTATATCTTACAAAAAAGGATTTTTTCATTCTATTTTAGTAGATTTACGCAATTTAGGGGGTAACTTTTACTTTCGCATTGTTTTCTAAACCATAATTTCCAGAAGCAATGATCTTATCTTTCAAGGTAACATTTCCCGAAACTATCTGCACAAAATTATTATTTTCCGTGCCTTTTACGATATCAATTTTTACCGCGGTATTATTATTTTTTAATTTCATTACCCAAAACTTAGTTTGAGTTTCATCAGTTAAAACTGCACTTTTCGGCACATATAAGCCGGTTTCATTTTGTTGATGTTTTAAATTAATACTGACAATTAAATTTTCTGGAATAGACACTTGATCATTTGGTTTTACCAAAACTTTTTCTGTTTGAGAAATCGGATCAACCGAAGGCAGTAATTTTGCAATATGACCTTGAATTTTTTTTCCGTCTGGCAAATTAATCTCTAAATTTTTATTATTAACGAGCATCTCGTGGTATTCATACGGCACATTCATTACAAATCCAAAACTGGAAGAATCTGTAATTCCCGCTAAAATTTCACCTTCCTGAACATAATCCCCAACTTGATGATTTAAAGAATTTACATAACCACTTGCCGGACAAGTCACTGTTGTAACACCTGAAAAGCGAAAAGATTTATCTAATTTGTTGATTGTATTTCCCAAAGCGCGCGATTCTTTTGTTTGCACAGAAAACAAAAACTGACCTTTTCTTACCGCGTCGCCGAGATTAATTTTGACGTTGGTGATATAACCTGTCGCGTTGGCTTTTACATCAGATTTTAACAAATAGGTCGCGGTTGCATTAATTGAAATCGCGTTGTCAATCGAAAGTGTATCCGTCGGAAATACCACTGAAACCGGCGTCGCAGAGTTTACTGCGGTTTCTGTAGGAACGGGATCTGCACTTTTTTTACACGAATTAAGTATAATTGCAAATACGAAAACTATAAATATTTTGAATAAGTTCATTAGGGAAGAATTATATTTTCATATTGATTTTCTAATTTTAAAACTTGCATTTTGTACTGTAAAAGTCCACTTTTTAAGTTGGTGAAATTGGTAATTGCTAAAATAAAATCAACCATTTTTACATCGCCAGTTGGTAATTGTTTGAGGTTGGCTTCAATCAAAGTTTTTGAATATTGCATTTGAGTGTTCGCAAGATTTACCATGTTTTTATACTGCGAAATTTGATTTCTAATTTGCGTTTTTTGTTGCTCAAATTGTTTCTGATAAAACGCTGTATAATTTTTTCGCGTGTCCAATTCTATTTTTTTCTGAGAAATAGACAATTCTCTTTGATGACCATCATAAATGGGAATATTTAATGAGAAACCTGCGCTTATTCCAAAATTTTTATAAGGCGTTCCGATCAAAGCAGAAGAATAACCGCCGTCCGTATAAAGAGATATTTTAGGTTGATAACTAAAGTTGATCAGTTGAATATCATTTGCTAATTTCAAACTATCTGTTTTGAAAGTTTGCGCGTAGATACTTTCTTTAAAACCATTCTCACTAACTAAATTGAATGTCGGGATTTTTAAAGGTGAAACTTTTTCCTCATTATTTCCAGAAAGATATTGTAGCAATCCGAAGTTATTTTGCAAATCTGCTAAATGTTGCTTTTGCAGCAATTCGGTTTGTTGCAGCGTTACTTTAAATGTTAAATAATCCGTTTGGCGAAAGACAGATTTTTGGGTTAATTTTTTTAAAATTAAATCTTCTTGCGAGAAAATATTAATAATTTCCTGATCAATTTTAGTCTGTTCCTGGTTTTCGTAAGCCAGAAGATATTGTTCGGTAATCGCTTTGTTTAAATTTAAGACAGATAAATTTTTCTGATTTAGAAGTTGCTGAATCGCCAGTGAAAAAGAATTTAGTTTAGTCGAATAATTCTTATTACTGATAAAGTCCCGGGAAACTCTGCCTACTAGCGTTGCATTTTTTCCATTAATAGTTGTATTTCCATCATAGCCATAACCGTTAAATTGCGGTGAATAAGAAGCGTCTGCAATTCCATTGATTTTAAAACCATAATCACGGCGCGTCTTTACACTGTCTAAACCAACAATGCTGATTTGATTTCTAAAATCTTTTAAATTGGGACTATTTCTCTTAGAAATGTCCAGATAATAATCTAGGGTATTTTCGCTCTGGGCTTTGATGAGTAAGGTATTGATGAGCGCAAATATTAATAATAGAATTGTTTTATATTTTTTAATCATGCGCGTTGACTTTCCTTAGAGAAAAATCAAAATTAAAATTAAATTCTGTATAAAACCTGAATTTTAGAAAGTTTCTTTTTACCAAATTAGTTTTTGTTTAATGTGAAAAAGTGACGGCTATCTTTAAACTGATACTTTAAGTTCAAATTGAAAGAATCAGCTATTTTTTTTGCAATTTCTAAGCCCAACCCGGTTCCATTTTCCTTGCGATTTTGACGATGAAATCTCTTAAATAATTCTTCGTGATTTAATGAATTTTCTTCTGCGGCGTTGGAAAGTTCGATTGTATTTTGATCAATTAAAACTTTTACATTACTTTCCTTTGGCGAATATTTTAAAGAATTAAGTAATAAGTTTCCCATTAAGATTTCCGCTAAATTAAAGTCAATTTCAGATGTAAAAATTTCTTTAAAATCAGTCTCTAGTCTTAAATTCTTAAACTTGATTTGCTCCTGATAATTTGAAATAAATTGATTTGCAATATCATTAAAATTCACTATTTGAGTTTCTGAAAACTGTCTATTTTCAATTTTTGAAAGTAACAATAAAGACTGATTAAGTTTAGTCATTCTAACTGTCGCATTGGAAATATCATCTAAAATTGTTGCCTGAGACGCTGAAATTCCTTCAGTTTGCCAAAATAATTCAACATTATTTTGAATAATTGCAAGAGGAGTCTGCAGTTCATGTGATGCGTTTTCAGTAAATTCCTTCTGAGATTGATAGACCTTTTTATTATTTGCGGCAAGCTCATTTAAAGAAGCATTAAGATCACTTAACTCATTTATTTTACTGCTTTTTAAATTTAAATCTTTAGAATTATCAACTCTAAAATTCTTTAACTGTTCAATAGTTTTATAAAATGGTTTCCAAACTTTTCTCTTGATCTGGTAATTAATAATAAGTAAAGTTCCTGTAAGAATAAGCAAAATTGAAATAAGGAGATAAAGAATTGTTTTCATTAAATCATCACTTTCTACTAAAGATTGTCTCACACGAACGTTGAAATTATTATGAACCGTTTTTACAGAAAACTGTAATATGCGGTAAGATTCCGTTTCCTCATCCTTCTTGTTATAAATATTATCAGTGAAAAGCTTTTCCGGCTGAGTCACCTTTGCACTTCTTTCGATATTAATTCGGTCTTCAAAATTTACAAAATTTTCTGTCGGTAAATTTTGGAGTTTTTCAGTGATCAAAGTTTTTTGATCCTGTAAGCTTTCATCTATATTATTGGTTAAGACGTTTTGAAGCACAAAGTAAAAAATTGGTAAAGAAAAGAGCATCACGAAAACGGTAACACCAATGTAGCGCAGAGAAATATATTGTGTAAGCCTCATTGCTCTTCAATTTTATAACCCATTCCATAAACTGATTTTATGAAATCTTGCGCCCCAATTACAGCTAATTTTTTTTTAATGTTTTTTATATGAGCATAAAGAAAATCAAAATTATCAAAAAAATCAATGTTGTCTTCCGCTATATGTTCTGCAATGGCATTTTTAGAAATAGTCCGATTTTTATTAATAGAAAGATAAAGTAAAATATCAAATTCTTTTCTGGTCAAATCAATCGGTTTTCCTTTAAATGAAATACTTTTCGAAACCGTATCAATTTCTAAATCATTAATTAAAATACTTGAATTTCCTTTAAATTGACGCCTTCTAATGACCGAAGAAATCCGCGCACCTAGTTCCGCAAGATGGAAAGGTTTTGGCAGATAGTCATCAGCGCCCAATTGTAGTCCTTCAATTTTATCATCCAAAGAATTCTTTGCTGAGATAATTATTACGCCGTCTGATTTTTTCTCACTTTTTAAAAATTTAAGTAGATTTAATCCATTCCCGTCGGGTAAAGTAATGTCTAATAAAATGCAGTCGTAATCAAAAAAATCTAATTTTTCTTTTGCAGTTTCAAAATTTTGCGCAAGATCACAAGTGTATTTTTCATTTTTTAGATATTCGATAATACTTTTACTAAGCTGCGTTTCATCTTCAATTAATAAAATCTTCATTGAAATTTTTTAGAAATTTACTTTAAAATTCTGATTAAAAACTGAATTTAAATTTAATTCCACAAATATGAAAAACAGTTACAAAAATTTCGACATTAAAAATAATTTTAGATACCACAAACTTTTTCTTATTTAAAAGAATTATATTTGTTATAACAAAAACAGAACTATAATGAAAAATTTATTGATAATACATTGTTTAATGGCATCTTTTGTAACAGTTGTGGCACAACAAATCAGCAATTTGGATAAATCATTTTACACTATTGAGGGTAATAAACTTTTACAAAGCAGCGTAAGTATTGATGGAACTCCTTACCTATATCCATTTATGAATGCAAATGTAGAAGGGGTGCAGGGAAGTACGAAGATGCGCTACAACGCAAATAATGACGAAGTTGAATATGAGACGGCAAATGGTAATTTAGCACTTCTAAAACAAGCTAAATTTAGTGATATTTATTTTCTGGAACAGAACATGCACTTAAAATTAGTTACTTATAACTACGATAAGGCCACAATTACCGGTTATCTTTATTTACTGGTTGATACGCCAAATCTTAAAATCTTTAAGCGGGAACATATTAATTATTATCCAGAAAAAGTAGCAAAATCTTCATATGATACTTCTTCTCCACCAAGTTTTATTAAGGCTGATGCGGCGTATTTTGTACAAAGAGGAACTTCAGGTATTGTAGAATTACCCTCAAATAAAAAACAATTAATTGAGTTATTTCCTGATAAAAAAGAAGAGATAAAGAATTATTTAAAAGATAATAAATTAAATTACAGCAATAAAAATGATGTTCAAAAATTAGCAGCGATTCTCTAGTTACAAATTTAAATTCTGCGCTAATTAACCAAACAACTAATAAATTATTTAAATTAAATAAGAAGAGCCCGATTTAAAAATTTCTTAGAAAACAGTACCATTATTCTGGCCTAAGCCTTCGGTTTTCTTTTTTCTCACCTAATTTCTTTTTATCATTCAATCTCTTTTGGATTTTTGATTTAGATGGTTTTGTTTTCAACCTTTTTTTGGGGATTATTAAAGCATCATTAACTAAATCCAATATTTTTTGCGTGGCTAATTTTTTATTTTGATATTGGTTTCTCGTTTCGGAAACTGTTAATTGTAAAACGCCTTCCAAATTAATTCTATTAACTAATTTGTCATAAATTCGAGATTTTTGGTATCCCGAGAAATATTGACTTTCTCCCCCTTTCCACATCACTGTAACCGCAGTTTCTACCTTATTTACGTTTTGACCACCTGCACCGCTGCTGCGGGAAGTTTTATAAAATAATTCTGTACTGAAATCCACCATTTTACAGCTTTTCAATTAATTTTTTAATATCGAGGCGCATTATTTTTCCAGTTTCTGTCCGTGGAAAAGATTTTAGAAAATAGAATTCTTTCGGTCTGTGATTTTTAGTGGGAAAGTTTATCAAATCTAGTTTTTCTGAAATCAGATCCTGCTTTTCGCCTTCAATTACCAAAACTAATTTTTCACTTAAAATTTTGTCGAAAATACCTACGAAAATCAGTTCAGAATTAATTTCTTTTTTCACCAGTTTTTCCAGAATTTCCGGGGAAATTTTCAAACCACCGGAATTGATAATAAAATCGGTCCGACCTATAAATTGAAACTGTTTATCGTTTACTAAATCAACAATGTCATTCGTTTGCAATACTTCAGAATTTAACATCGGTGCTGAAATTTGAAGGCAGTTTCGCTCATCAACAGTAATTTTAACCTCATCAAAAGCTGTAAAATAAGTGTCCTCATTCGGGGCGATTTGCCTCAAAGCAATATGCGATAAAGTTTCGCTCATTCCATAGGTTTCATAAACTATAGTTTTCGCTTGCTCTTCGAGTATTTTTTTTTGAATTTTTAATTTTAATTCCGTTGACACTTTAGCACCACCAATTATAAGTTTATCAATTCTTGATATTTTATCTAAAGTATTTTCTACCTGTAAAGGTGTCATTGCACAAAAATCTACCTTTTCGCTAAAATCTTCAAAAGGTTTTAAACTGGAATTTTCAATATTTAAAATTAATTTTCTTTCAATTGCACGAACTATGACCATTTTACCAGAAATATATTCTACAGGCAAACAAAGGACAGCTGAATTCCCTGACTCTAATTTTAAAAAATCACAAGTCATCTTAGCAGAGTTCCTCATTTTTTCCTTTTCAACTCGAATATTCTTGGGTATTCCCGTAGAACCTGAAGTTTGTACGGAAATATATTTTTCATCTGAAAACCAAAACTTAATAAAATCTAAAACTTGCTGCTCAAAATCATTTTTGGCAACAGTTCTGTAAAGATTAAAATCATTAAAATTGAGTCGCATTTTTTTAATTGATAGTTGATAGTTGATAGTTGATAGTTGATAGTTGATAGTTGATAGTAAATTAACTCTCTTACGTTACTAACTCCAAATTAGATGTGACACATTTATAAAAAATTTCTCGCGTGAGAGCAGAATCTAAAATATCGGAATGAAGGCGCGAGCGAAGCGAGCGCCAAAATGAGACATTTTAACTGTAGACCAATCGTTTTCTTGAAAAGGAAAACCAACAGATTTTAGATTTCAAGAAAAGGGATCGGCGCCAATTTTTCTACATTCTATTTACAACGCCAATTCCCAATAGTGCCAAACATTTTTTGATTGTCTTTGCTGTAACCGCTGATAATTTTAGTTTAAATTGTTTTTCATTTTCATTTTCCAAATTTATGATATTATTGTTTTGATAAAATGAATTGTAAGTTTTAACTAAGTCATAAGCATAGTTTGCAATCTGTGCCGGACTTAATGTTTCAGCCGCCTTTGCGACAACTTCTTTATAATTAGAAAGCTGAAGAACCAATTCTTTCTCAAAACTATTTATTTCAATCTCTTTATGAAATTCTGTATTTTCAACATAATCAGCTTTATTTAGTAAAGAAAAAATTCTGGCATAAGTATATTGAATAAAAGGACCTGTATTACCGTTAAAATCAATACTTTCAGCTGGATTAAACAGCATTTTCTTTTTAGGATCAATTTTTAACATGAAATATTTCAGCGCACTCAGGCCTACTTCTTTATAAGAAAATTCTTTTTCTTCACTCGATAAGTGCTCCAATTTACCTAATTCCTCTGCTTTTTCTTTTGCTGTCCGATACATTTCAAGTAATAACTCATCAGCATCTACAACTGTTCCTTCTCGTGATTTCATTTTACCATTTGGTAGCTCCACCATTCCATAGGATAAATGGTACAGATGATCTGCCCAATTGTACCCTAATTTTTTTAAAATTAAAAACAAAACCTGGAAATGATAATCTTGCTCATTTCCAACAGTATAAATTAATTTTTGCAGATGATTTTCTTCAAATCTTTGCACAGCAGTTCCCAAATCCTGAGTCATATAAACCGAAGTGCCGTCTGAACGTAGCAATAATTTTTCATCTAATCCATTTTCTGAAAGATCACACCAAACTGAACCGTCAATCCTTTTATAAAAAACTTTTTTATTTAAACCTTCTTGAATAATATCTTTACCTAAAATGTAAGTTTTGCTTTCATACTGAACTTGATCGAAATTTACACCTAAGCTTTTATAAGTTTCCTCAAATCCTTTGTAGACCCAAGCATTCATTTTCGCCCAAAGTGCTCTTACTTCGGGATCATTTTTCTCCCATTTTAAAAGCATTTCCTGCGCCTCCAAAATTAATGGCGCCTGTTTTTTTGCAGTTTCGTCATCAGTTCCATCTGCAACTAATTGTGCGATTTGGTATTTGTATTCCTGGTCAAATTTTACGTAATAATTGCCGACTAATTTATCGCCTTTTAAATTTTCAGTTTCGGGGGTTTTGCCTCCACCAAATTTTTCCCAAGCCAACATTGATTTACATATATGTATTCCTCGGTCATTTATAACTTGTGTTTTTATTACGTTGTAACCATCTTCTTCTAAAATTTTTGAAATTGAAAATCCTAAAAGATTATTTCTAACATGTCCTAAATGTAGTGGTTTATTAGTATTTGGAGATGAGTACTCCACCATCACGGTTTCTTCTCTATCTTTAACAATGTCTAATTCTGCTGCGATAAAGTTTAGCTGATTTAAGAAAAAAGTTTCTTTAATGTTGACATTTAAAAAACCTTTAACTACCGTAAAACTTTTAATTAAATCTGTTTTAATTAAAAGTTCATTACCTAAAATAATACCGATTTCTTCCGGTTTTTTCTGAGCGATTTTAACCAACGGAAATATAACAATAGTATAATCACCTTCGAAGTTAGTTTTGTTATCCTGCACTTCTAGTTTTACTGACTCTACCTGAAAAACAGAAATGGTAATATCTGCGAGACTTTTCTGCAGGTGTGCTTTAATATTCATAGTTTAAAATTTGCATTGCAAAGATAGGGAAATAAAAAAACCGCCCGAAGGCGGTTTAGAAATATAATTATAAACAAAGTTTAAAATTTATCCCAGAATAATTTTGTTGTTGCTTTATCACCTCCAATTTTAGAAGCTGCAGCATTAACATTTTTCGCGTTAAGAACATATTCCTGATCAGAGTATGGTAACCTAACTGGAACACCGCTGATTCTAGAACTTGTAGGATTAACAAAAACTGGATAATCTAATCTTCTTGAAAAATTCCATTCTGCAAAAGCTCTGTTATGTAATGCAACGTAAACTTCTTCACCAATAGATTTTTTATAGTTAGAAGAATCATAAGGATGTGCTGCTAAATAAGTTGCAGTATCTGCCGCTGCTACTCCATAAAAATTCATAGAGTTTGTAACGGCCATTGTATACAATGTTGCAGCAGTGCCGCCTACATTGTAACCTCTTGCAGCCGCCTCCGCTCTCATAAATAACACTTCTGTATATGTTAAGAGATTAGCTGGTAACGTAGCATCAGTCCAGGTTGCATCTTTATAATGCGAATAATTAGCATAAGGATTAAGTTCTCCAAAAACACCACCTTTATAAACACCACCTACAGTAGTCCAATAAGCAGGTCTTCTAGGGTCCATTTTACCATTCATCAGGTTAACAATCAATTCTGAGGGCACAAAATCTTTTCTACCTGAGGCTACGAAATCATCGTAGAAAGGGTTAGAGAAAATACCACCTGGAAATGAAAGTGAATAATTATCTGAATTAGCAGTCATTACGCCACTTGCGATAGCAGATTCAGCGGCAGCTTTTGAAGTTGCTGGATCGACATCTGCTAAATTAAGCGCCAATCTCAATTTAATTGAATTTGCTACTTTCGCCCACTTCGTCATATCTCCACCATAAACTTGATCAGCCGAATACCCAGCACCAGCTGTGATAGTTGGTATTACTGCATTGATTCTTTTAAATAAATCTGCATAAATTAATTTAGCATCATCATATGCAGGTGCAAATTGACCTGTACTTGCTTGCAATGCATTAAAATACGGCACATCACCAAAAGTATCAACAATAGTTTCCCACATCGTAATTTCGGCGATCTCAATAGAAGCTACTTTATTAGGAGTAGAACCTTCGGTTGCCAAATTTTTCCTAGCTTGTTCATAGTTATTTAAAACGCCATTGTAATATCTATTGAAAGTATTACGTGGTTGGTTTCTAGTAACTATATCATAATTAGTTTCATCTGCATACGTAGTTTCTGCCCACATTTGTGTAAAGTACACATAGTTATTATTATTTACATTACCTGTGTAAGTATAATAAAACTGCTGCTGTTGCCCTCTAACAAATAAGTTAGTAGAAGGCACTGAAGTTGGGTGTTTCGGATCAACGTTGAGCCCTGTAAGATCACTTGTACAAGAAGACAAGGTCATGGCTGCGACTACCGTCCCCAAAAATATTTTTGATATATTTTTCATTTTCTAAATATTAATTATTAAAATTTAACGGTAACATTAACACCAAAATCTCTTGTAGTTGGAAGAGAGCCGATGCTTAAACCTGCATTACCGGTTGAAGTACCGTTCGCAACATTACCACCTACTACAGCTTCTGGATCTGCATAAGGTAAGTTTTTGTGAATGATCCACAAGTTTCTACCCACTAACGATATTTTAGCATCTGTAAGGAATGTTCCACTAATTAAAGACTTTGGTAATGTCCATGAAATACTTGCTTCTCTTAATTTCACATAACCACCATCATACACAAATCTCGATGCAGGCATTCTAGCGTATCCATCTAGGGAACCGAAAGCTGTAGGATTTATAGTATTTGTTTGGTTGACTTGACCATTTGGATTAACACCCGGCCAAACGATACCCTTTTCTCTTACTCCATTAGCAGCCGTTTCTGGATATAAACCTGTGGCTAAACCATAGTATTGATCCACAGAAAATATATCGCCACCTTTTCTTACATCAATCAAGAATGACATTGCAAAACCTTTGTAACTAACAGTATTTCTTACACCTCCCACCCAGTCAGGTGTCGTGTTTCCAATAACGTGTTTATCTGCAGATTTTAAATATCTACCAGTAGTTGCACTAATTACAGGCTGACCATTAATAAATTGGTAATCTTGGCCAACAATTGCACCCCAAGCTTGACCTTCAGTTGCATTAATAGAAACACCACCTTGGAAAGAGTTCAATAGAATGTTAGACACATCTGTCACACCATTATGTAACAATGAAATAACCTTATTTTCATTTTTCGAAAAGTTAGCATCAATAGACCATGTAACATTTTGTGATCTGATTGGAACCAATCCCAACTGAACCTCAATACCTTTATTTTGAATCTCTCCCGCATTTACAGAAGCGGTAGTTAATCCACTGGCTGATGAAATAGGAAGATTAATAATCTGATCAATAGTTTTAGTTCTATAAGCTGCAACATCCAAAGTAATTCTATCTCTCAAGAAATGAATTTCAGTTCCAACCTCAATTTCTTTCGATCTCTGTGGTCTTAAATTAGTATTCGGCTGGTTAGTTTGATTTAAAAATAAACCTGTACCATTAAAGCCACCTGCTGAGGTATAGCTGCTTGATGTTTTGTAAGGATCCGCAGTACCACCCACTTCGGCGTAATTGGCTCTTACTTTCCAGAAATTTAACCAAGAAGGTTTTACTAACTCAGAAAGTATTAATGCACCAGTTATTGAAGGATAACCATAAACATTATTTCCTTTTGGTAAAGTTGAACTTTTATCAACTCTATAAGTTCCATCTAAATAAAATAATTTGTAAAAATCAAAAGATGCTGTTGCGAATAATGAGTTTGTTTCAGTTGTAGATTCATTTTCATTTGGAGCTAAAGTCTGCGCTGCAGAATTACTCAAAGCATATAATCCTGGTAAAATTAAACCTCCTTCCGTAGAATTATAAATTGAACTAACGTAATTTCTTCTCACATTTCCACCCGCTACACCGCTTACATTAATTTTATCTGTAACATCAAACTTATAGTTTAATAGTAAATCATAATTAATCTCATTTGAATCAACATTGGTCCGTGCATACCCAGAAGTTGCAGGATTTTGTGACTGACCAAAAGTTTGTGCAATAGCGCCAACTGCTAATCTGTTCTCAGCATAAAGTTGAGTTTTATCATAAGATACCTTTCCTAATACAGAGATATTTTTTGAAACATCGTAAGTTATTGAGGCATAACTGAAATTTCTTGTTCTATTATCAGTTGTTTGGTTTTCAAGCGCCTGAAAATAAGGATTATTCCAATAAATTGCAGTACCATCATCAAAAGCATTTCTATTCCAAGAAATATTTTGATGCCCACTTTGCTCATAAGCTCTTTTTTGTTGTAAGATGTCAACATTTACCGGCCACCATTGTCTGAAATTACTTAATGTATTATCAGAATAGTTGGTTGTTGCTCTACCTTTAGTATTTTGTAACGTTAAGGTAGTAAATACCGAAGTATGTAATTTATCGGTTAAATCATAATTAATTTTTGTACTGAATGTATTTTTATTAATTTTTGAACCCGGATAAAGACCGTTTTGCTGTAAATTGTCAAAACTAAGACTGATATTCTTACCTTTTGTTCCTTTATCTAACGAAACACTGTTACTGAATGAAAAGGGTGTATCAAAAAATTTGATTGGACCATTTTTCGCAGCTACCCAAGGCGTCGTTTTATTAAAATTTGGTGAAGTTGGATCAAAATAATCCCATGCGTAGGTTTGAAGATTTGGATCAAATTTTGGTCCCCAAGAAGCATCATCGGCATAATTCACGTAAGGAATTCCGCCAGGTCCTGTGTAAGAAAATGAAGGATCGTAACCTCCACCATACTGAGTTTGATATTTGGGGAAAGTTGATTTATCTATTTGTCCACCTTGTATCGCACTCGATAGTGTTACACCCCATGAGCCATCATCTTTTCCTCTACCATTTTTTGTAGTAATAACGATAACGCCATTCAAACCTCTTTCACCATACAAAGCAGATGCTGCTGCACCCTTCAGTACATTGATAGATGCAATATCGTCCTGATTTATATCAGATAATGCATTACCATAATCTACATTAGAATAAGTGCTATAAGTTGTAGTGTTATTAACGGGAGACCCATCAATAACAATTAGAGGATTTCCACCACCTAAACTTTTTACACCTCTAATTAATAAATTAGATGCACCACCAAAGTTATTCGTGGTGTTTACTTGTAAACCGGCAATCTTACCGGATAACTGAGAAGCAATGTTTCCCGTGTTTGTTGTCCCATCAGAAAGCACATCTGCTTTAATTTCCTGAGAGGCGTAACCTAGAGATTTTTTTTCTCTTTTAATACCTAAAGCTGTCACTACAACGCCTTCGATATCTGTTGTAGAAACAGTGTCTTTTTTTTGTTGAGCATTTGTTATTACAAATGTTGAACTCAAAACCACTGCTAATACGCTTGTTGTTAGTTTCTTCATATCAAATTAAATTTTTCATTGTTACAAATTTGCAAAACTTTTATAAGATGACCAAATCTTTTGTTAAATAATCTTAATAAATTTGCAACTTATGGACCTCATAAAATTGAATACTATTTTTAGTCTAAAATTATGGAATTGATAAAAAAACATTCACTGAAACGATTTGAAGCAGGTTGCGATGAAGTTGGCCGTGGTTGTTTGTGCGGTCCAGTAGTCGCAGCCGCAGTAATTTTGCAACCAGATTTTAAACAAAATTTTGTTAAAGACTCAAAATTATTAACATTTAAGAAAAGACTGGAATTGGACTTTTATATAAAAGACAACTGTCTCGCGTTCGCAATTAGTGAGGTTTCAGCAGAAATTATTGACGAAAAAAATATATTAAATGCAAGTATTTTAGCCATGCATAAAGCGCTTGAAAACTTAGATATTACACCAGAATTTATAATCGTTGACGGTAATAAATTTCATCCGTTTAAGACCATTCCTTTTGAATGTATCATAAAAGGCGACGCAAAATATCTAAGTATAGCTGCCGCGTCTATTTTAGCAAAAAATTACAGAGATGAATTAATGATCAACCTTCACGAAGATTTCCCACGATACGGCTGGAATAAAAATATGGGTTATGCCACTAAATTTCACAGAGAGGCGCTTACAGAATTTGGACCTACCGTTCACCATAGAAAATCTTTTCGTCTGATTTACGATTAGTTTATAAATTAAAAAGCGGGTCTATCTTTTAAATTGTTATAATGTTATACTTTTTCTTTTAAATTATCAAATCGCTATCTTCGTCACTTCAAAAAACAAAATTGACCCAAAAAGAACGAGAATTTTCTAAACTGATTGATGATAACCAAGGTTTGATCATCAAGGTTTCTCGGCTTTATACGAATACTTTGGAAGACGAAGAAGATCTATTTCAGGAAATAGTGTTACAATTATGGCGAAGCTACGACACATTTAAGGGTCAATCTAAAATTTCAACATGGATGTATCGCGTAGCATTAAACACAGCGATTACCATTTTTAGAAAGAAAAAAAAATCTCCTGAAACAGACGAGTTACAAGAATTTCATCAGGGGAAAATTTTAGAGGATGATGATGAAAAACAACAACAGATCTCCGCGCTTTACAGAAATATAAAATTATTGCCAAAAATAGAGCGGGCCATTGTCACTATGTATTTAGACGATCTACCTTATAGAGATATCGCAGAAAATTTAGGGATTTCAGAGGTTAATGCAAGAGTTAAAATGAACCGTTTGAAAAAAGTTTTAAAAGAATTAATGGAAAAAAATGTCTGATTTTAATCTTGACGATTTAAAAAAATCTTGGCAGGATCAAGATACGCAATCAAAATATGCTCCATCTGAAATCTCTCAGATGCTGCACAAAAAATCTCGTAATTATGTGAAGTATATCTTCTGGATTTCCGCGGTTGAATTTTTTATATTTTTCAGTTTAAGCGTTTTTTATATTTTTCGAGCAGAAAATGACACTAGTTTTTTAAAAATTCTAAAAAAATTAGGAGTTCAGCAAACCGTTCAGTTGCAGGAAAGCTTTGCGCATCTTTACATAGGATTAAAAATCGTGAGCCTCTTGATAACCGGCTTTTTTGTAGTGCAGTTTTATTTAAATTATAAAAAAATAAAAGTGCAGGATAATCTCAAACTTTTAATTCTTCAGATCGTAAAATTCAGAAAAACGGTGAATGTCTTTATTTTTACTAATATTGCTTTACTTATATTATTTACGGCAGTTTTAACGGTATTTATCTTCAATATATTTACCGCGCAAAATATATCTCTTACGCATCCCACTCTTATTGGTTTCATTGTCGGTTTATCTTTAACTACGCTCTTCAGCGTCGGATTAATCTGGCTTTATTACAAGATTGTCTACGGTATCATCCTAAGAAGATTGGGACAAAATCTCGCCGAATTACAAAAAATAGAAGAAGAATAAATCGCATCTTTTTCATTCTAATTAGGAGCTATTTCCCGCTTTCACTACTCGCTCTTTTTAAAATTTTTGACAAAAATTTTAAAAAGAGCTCAAACAGACCGTTTAATCGGGGCTATTTTATATTTCGTTTTTTATCAGGCATAATAATAATTTTATAAGATGATAATATTTTACTAAATATTAGGGGTGTATTGTTGTTATTTTATATAATTTATTATCATACCCCATAAAATATTGGGGCTTATAATATTTTTTTATATTTTTACGATAAATTACACAAAATTATGAGAAAATATGTTTTATCTTTTGCCTTGGTATCAGTTTTACTTTTAGGTGTTTTTTCACAATTTATTTTCCCCGAAGATTTAATATCAAAAAATAAAATCCCCAATTTTAATAGCGCAGACATTTCCTGGATGCTCGCTGCCTCTGCAATGGTTTTAATTATGACACCCGGACTGGGTTTTTTCTACGGCGGTATGGTTCAGAAAAAAAATGTCATTAGCACCATTTTACAAAGTTTTATCGCAATGGGGATTATTTCTGTTGTTTGGGTCATCGTTGGTTTCAGTTTAGCTTTTGGCAAATCTATCGGCGGCATTATCGGTAATCCACTGGATTATATATTTTTTAAAAACGTGGGAACTCAGTCAGCATGGTCTTTGGCGCCCACCATTCCACTCGCTTTATTTGCAGTGTTTCAAATGAAATTTGCAATTATTACACCTGCTTTAATTTCAGGCGCATTTGCAGAAAGAATTAGATTTTGGGGCTACTTATTATTTATTATCTTATTTTCATTATTCATCTACGCACCTCTAGCACACGCGGTTTGGCATCCAGACGGTCTATTGTTTAAGTTTGGTATTTTAGATTTTGCGGGTGGCGCCGTTGTCCATATGAGCGCCGGCTGGGCCGCTTTGGCAGGCGCATTATTTTTAAAAAAAAGAGTAAAACCCGTTCACGATCCAAGTAGAATTACATACGTAATTTTAGGAACCGCGTTACTTTGGTTTGGTTGGTTTGGCTTTAATGCAGGTTCAGCTTTCAGCAGTGGATCTATTGCTGTACAAGCTTTTGTAAATACAACCACCGCATCTGCCACTGCAGCAATTTCTTGGGGATTTATAGAAAAAATAAAAGGAAAAAGATTATCCGCGATGGGCGTTTGCATCGGCGCAGTAGTTGGTTTAGTAGCCGTAACTCCGGCCGCAGGTTACGTTTCCACAGCGCACGCGCTTGTAATTGGGATTATTGCAGTAGCGGCAAGCAGTTGGGTAGTAGATTTACGGGCAAAAACCAACATTGATGATACTTTAGATGTATTTCCCTGCCACGGAGTAGGCGGAATTGTAGGTATGATTTTAACCGCCGTTTTTGCGGATCCGCATATCAATTCTGCGGTAACTGAACCAGGATTAATGTTTGGCGAAACATCTTTATTTATCAAACACATTGTAGCAATCATCGGAATATCAATGTTCACATTTTTCGGTTCCTACTTTTTATTATTTATTACCAATCTAATTACGCCACTTCGTGTAACGGAAAATTATGAAATGGAAGGTTTAGATAAATCTCAACATGGGGAATCACTTTAATTAAAACTTAAATTTAAGTTTAAGTTTAAGTTTAAGTTTAAGTTTAAAAGTACAATGGATTATTCACAAGGCCCTTTTTACCTTAAACTTTGTTTATCATACTTTTTACATTATTTTTGAAGTATGGAAATTTCAACTTTAGGAATCGGACTCCTGATTGGTGCCATTTTAGGCGCAGTGATTATTTATTTGTTTTTAAAATCTTCTCATATATTAAGGAAGGATTTCGATGAGTTAAATGGCAATTACATAAAATCGAATTCAGATTTAGAAAACGCGAACCAGAAAATAAATGAAATCATTGGTTTTTTAAGTAATGAAAAAGAATCAAACCGTCTGCAATCGTCTGATATTTTAGTACTAAAAGAAAATTTGTCAAAAATTACCGCAGAACATTCTTCACTAAACACGCAATTTTCGGAACATCGACAAGTCCATTCTCAACAGACCCTAAAACTTGAAGATTTAATTAATGAGAATAAAAATATATTTTCTAATAATTCCCAGTTAAGCGCCATCAATGAAAATTTAAAAAAATCTTTAGAAAATCAAAAAGTAGAAATTGAAAAAATGCAGGAAGTGGCTAAAATTGAATTTCAAAATTTAGCAAATAAAATTTTTGAAGAAAAAACCGAAAAATTTACGGCAATCAATTCCGATAAATTAAAATTGATCTTAGATCCTTTTAATGAGAAAATCATTGAACTTAAAAACCAGGTCTATGAAACTTATGACAAAGAGAGCAAAGAACGATTTTCTTTAGCGGACAAAGTAAAAGAATTGGCGTTGCTTAATCAACAAATTTCCGAAGATGCCAAAAAATTAACGAGCGCTTTAAAAGGTGAAAGCAAAACCCAAGGTAATTGGGGTGAAATGATCTTGGAAAATATTTTGGAAAAATCCGGTTTGGTAAAAGGACGAGAATATTTTTTGGAACATGAGCTTCGGGACGAAGACAATAAAGCCCTTTTTTCCGAATTTTCTGGTAAAAAAATGCGTCCAGATGCCGTAATAAAATACCCGGATGCAAGAAATGTCATTATAGATTCTAAAGTTTCTTTAACGGCTTTCGTAGAATTAGTGGACGAGACTGACTCGGAAACGCATCAAATTAAAGTAAAGCAACATTTGGATTCTATTAAGAATCACATCAAACAACTAAGCGATAAAGCCTATGATGATTATGATAAATCTTTAGACTTCGTCATGATGTTTATCCCAAGTGAAGCTGCCTATATTGCCGCGATGCAAGCCGATCAAAATTTATGGAATTTCGCATATGAAAAAAGAATTTTACTTTTAAATCCGAGTAATTTAATCACTTCGTTAAAATTAGTAGCAGATCTTTGGAAGCGAGAGTACCAAAATAAAAATGCCACAGAAATTGCTGAACGCGGTGCAAAACTTTACGACAAATTTGTCGGATTTTTAGAAAATTTGGAAAAAGTCGGTAAAAATATTGATTTAGCAAAAAATGTTTATGAAAATGCTTATAAGCAACTTCATACTGGTAATGATAATTTAATTATGCAGACTCAGAAATTAAAAAATCTCGGTGTTAAAAATAAAAAAGAAATCTCTCAAAGTTTGGTGGGCCAAGCTGAAACTCTAAATCTAAATTATAATGATTGAAAGTTTTCAAAACGAGAAGATAAAATATCTGAACCGACTTTTAACGGACAATCGATTTCGTAAAAAAGAGCGTGTCCTCACTGTTGAAGGAGTTCAAGAAAATGAAAGAGCAGTAAAATATGATTTTAAACCAATTACTTATTTTATCTGTGAACCTATTTTTACTGGAAAACTGCCCACAAATTATGAGACTGTTTCCCTGAAAATTTACGAAAAATTAGCCTATCGAGGCAGTTCTGAAGGAATCATTGGCGTATATAAAACTAATGAAAAAGAGTTGGAAAATTATTTTCCCACAGAAAATGCTGCTGTAATTGTTATTGAAAGTGTAGAAAAACCTGGTAATCTAGGTGCAATATTGCGAAGTTGTGAAGCTTTCGGGATAGAAGCTTTAATTATTACTGATACAAAAGTGGATTTATTTAATCCAAATGTTATTCGGTCTAGCGTAGGTTGTCTTTTTGGGATGACTATTTTTCAAAGCGATAATGAAATGACTTCAAAATTTCTGAACGAAAATAATTTTCAAATTTTCACCACCAACATGCACCATAATGCAGTCGAAATATCCAAAAAGAATTTTACGAAAAAAAGCGCTTTAGTATTTGGAACTGAACACAGCGGACTTTCTGATTTCTGGACGCCAATTGGAGAAAACATTAATATCCCAATGTCCGGCACTATAGATTCACTAAATCTCAGTAATGCAGTAGCAATTTCCTGCTACGAAATTCTTCGGCAAAAAAAAATAAATTAAATTTTTAATTTTAAGCATAAAAAAACCCACTCGAAAGTGGGTTTCAATTTACCTGAGAGATAAATTATTTTTTTACAGCGTCTTTAACAGCTTTGTTAGCGTCAGCAGCAGCTCCTTTAGCAGCATCAGCAGCTCCTTTAGCAGCAGCACCTGCACCTTTAGCAGCATCTTTAGCAGCAGTTGCACCAGCAGCAGTAGTTGCAGAAGCAGCATCTTTAGTAGCATCAACAGTTACTGAAGCAGCAGAATCAACTACAGCAGCAGCAGAATCAGATACCATTGCAGAAGAGTCAGACATTGCAGCAGCAGTAGAATCTGTAGCGTTAGCTGTTTCAACAGTTTCAGTTTTTTTACAAGCAACTAATGAGATAGCAGCGATAGCAGCTACGAATAATGATTTTTTCATAATAAATTAAATTAAATTGTTTTACTTTGTTTTAAATTGTTTTGTTGTACTGACTATTACATCATTTCAACGGTACAAAGATAGAGTGAGCAAAAAAATTTTATTAGCAAATTAATTGTATTATCTTTGTAAAACAGTTTTACAAATTTATATAACTGATAATCAAAACATTAACCGCATTATTGTATTTTGACAGATTTAGATTTATTACATTTTGAGCAACTGAAATCAGAAGTTCAAGCCAAATACATAGAGAATCACTCCCCTTCGTTTGATGAAATTTCAAAATGGAAAGGTATTGACATCATTTACTTTCAGGAAGATCTTCGGAAACTAGCCAAAGGGAACATTAGTGAGAAGTCTTTTTATACCTATTTTAAAAATTCGCCCGTAAGCAAATTACCACGCATTGATATGCTTAACATCCTTGCTGTTTACGCGGGTTACGATACTTGGTATTGTTTTAAAAAAGAGCATCTTTTCGCCAATGAAATTCTTCATGACAACGAAGATGTGGAAACTTTAAATGAAACTGAAGTCGAAGGTTTGGAAGAAAATTTAGGTAAAAATGAATTAATTGCAGTTTCTTCCTATATTACACAAAAAAAAGAGGTAGAAAATTCTATTTTACAAGATTATGATACTGATAAGCAAATAGTTAATGCAAAAGTCTCTTTCAAAAACATTGAAGAAGATCAGGACTCAATATCAAATAATTCTTTTGTAAAAAAATACCTTTGGCTTGGTATTTCAGCGATTTTATTAATTTTAGTCGGTCTGCTTGTTTTCAAAGATGAAATTTTTAGTAGAAAATATTATTACAGTTTTATTGATGCTGACCGAAATTCAAAAATTAACGCAGAATTACAGGTTCAAATTTTGAAAGATAATGAATCCCCTATTCTTTACGTAGCAAAACCCAATGAACCATTCGTTTACACCACTAAATCTAAAACTCTCACGATGGTAGTTTCATCCCCTTATTATAGAACAGATACTATCCAAAGAAATCTTGATACTGCGCCAGACGCCGAAAACATTGAACTAAAACCGAACGACTACGCTCTTATGCTTTTTTACTATTCAAAATCTCTCAAAGATCTGAAAAGAAAAAGAGAGAATTTAAATAATCTGATAAGTGATAATGTTTTAATATATCAAGTTTATGATAATGAAAAATATGGTGTAGAAACAATGGACAAACAACGATACATTAATCTGGTAACAATCCCTTCTACCTCTTTAGAAAAATTAGAAGTGATAGATACACGAACAAACAAAGATGGTAAAATTGATATGATAAAATTTAAAATAGCAAAAGATGAAATTCCTAAATAATTTAATTTTCGCTCTACTTTTAGCAACATTACTTTTTTCCTGTAAAAAAGAAAATTCTTCCGTAAGCGATTTAGAAACTTTGCGAAAAAATAATAACAAAATAAGTTATCCCGTTACAAAAATGGACAGTGCACAGGCAATTTCGTTCATTACGAAACAAAAAATTCAGGAATTATTTGATCTTTCTACGCTTTACACTTCCGGAAATCGCGATACAGAAATAGATTCTGTCATTTATTCACAAATTAATAATTACTTTCTAGTACAGGATTCTCAGAAATTAAAACTAATTTTTCGCCAGTTAGACAGTTTAAAAGTAAAAACGGCAAAAGTTGGAAATATTGAAGTCCGAAAGGAAATGAAAAACAATGACACTTTGGATTTTGCCAAATTTAATGTAGAATATTACGATAGGAATAATAAATTAATAGGGAATTTTGATAAAAATGCGCAGTATATTTTAAAAGCATACCCTGTAAAATTCAAAAAAGAATTTAAGTTTTATTTTGTAAATTTTGATATTCCTACAAAAAAAGATAGTATTTCTGTGGGCGTAACTAAATAGTCCAACTTAATATCTGCATCGGAGACATCTTCAATTTGCTGACTTGGCGCAAATAAATTTAATCCAATCTTTATAGAATCCAAGTTTATTTTTGTGAAAAACTTATCATAGAACCCTTTCCCATAGCCAATTCTATTTCCTTCACTGTCACAATAAACTAAAGGCGTAATAACTAAATCAAAGTGATCTTCGGACTGATCGTCATTAGATTTTGGTTCTAAAATTCCCCAAGAATTCTCCAGCAGTTCTGTAGATCTGTCAAATTTTACAGAGATAATTTCTTCACCAATGATTTTTGGGACAAAAACCTCAATATTTTTTTCCCAGAGATGCTTTATTAACGGTAGTGTTTTTATTTCATTAAACTTCTTGATTGGCAAAAAACAATGGATTTTTTTTACTTCAGATAAATCAAAATGTCTTAAAAAATTTTCAAAAATGGTTTCAGAATATTTCTTAATTTCTTCTTCAGAAAAAGATTTTCGTCCTTCCAAGTAAAACTTTCGAAGTTCTGATTTAATTAAAACTGAAGAATACATTTTTTTTATATTTTATTATTCTAAAATTTTATATAATTTGTCTGACAACCGGATTCTATAAGGTATTTTAAAAGTAATTTGGTCGCCTATTTTTGTAGTGTAACAAAAATTTTCATTCGCGAAAATTTCAGTAATTGTTAATTCCTGTTCACCCGTTGTTGGTCCAGAAATCAACACTTTATCGCCAATTGACAGCTCACTATTTTCAATTAAAAACTGGGCAATTTTTGATTTGGTATAATAATGTTCTGCTTTTCCAATGAAGACTTTTTTAACTTTTATTTTTTTAATAATGTTAGTTATCACTACTTTTGCCGAAGTTGTTTTAGTTAAATCACCCGAATTTTTAAATATCAAATCCTCTGATTTTCCTTTTCTAAACACTTTATTTCCCACATCTTTTCCTTGTCTCAATTGCAACTGTTCCGCTAAAGACAAATGAATTATTTCTAAACATTTCGTAGAACAGCAATTTTCCATACCTGTTTTGCAATCATCACATTGAATAAATAATAAATGACAAGCATCGTTTGCACAATTCGTGTGATTATCACAGGGTTTTCCACATTGGTGACATTTCGAAACAATATCATCTGTAATTCTTTCACCTAATCTTTGGTCGAACACAAAGTTTTTGCCAATGAATTTACTTTCAATATTTTCCTCTTTTATTTGGCGCGTATATTCAATAATTCCTCCTTCCAATTGGAATACATTTTTAAAACCCTGGTGCTTAAAATAAGCGCTTGCTTTTTCACAACGAATTCCGCCGGTGCAATACATTAAAAGGTTTTTATCTTCTTTAAAATCCTGTAATTGCTCTTTAATAATCGGCAAACTTTCCCGAAAGGTTTCTACATCCGGCGTGATTGCACCTTCAAAATGACCAACTTCACTTTCATAATGATTTCTAAAATCAACCACAATTGTATTTGAATCTTCCAGCAACTTGTTAAATTCCTTTGCTTTAAGGTGAATTCCTTTATTGGTCACATCAAAAGTGTCATCATTCAAACCATCGGCAACAATTTTATGCCGCACTTTTATGGTCAATTTTAAAAAAGAATGATCATCTTGCTCTACCGCAACATTCAATCTAATGTCCTTCATAAAATCATAAACTTCCAAAGTTTCCCGAAAAACTTCCAGATTTTCCGCAGGAATACTCATTTGCGCGTTAATGCCTTCATTCGCCACGTAAATTCTACCAAGAGCATCGAGTGCATTCCAAGCTATAAATAATTCGTCGCGAAATTTTTTGGGATCCAGGATTTTGGCGTACGCATAGAAAGACAAAGTGAGCCGCTGTTTTCCGGCTTCATCAATAAGAATCGCTCTTTCTTCTGCGCTTAATTTGTTATACAGTTGCATGCTATCAACGTTTTAAGTGAGAAAAATATTTTTGCAAAGATAAGAAATTCAGAGTTGAAGATAAATGTTTATTGATTTATTTGGGCAGACATTTGACTGCGTCGAATGCTTATTTATTATTTTTTTATGGCAGCATTTCCGCCTTCCGTTCCCAATCTTTTTGCTAAGAAATAGGTTTTTTAAAAGAAATTTTTTCGCAAGCAAAAAGGATTTCCACTCAAGTCGGGCTGCAATTATCGTTGTTCACAAACTAATACTTTTGATAAATGTATTTCAAAATATCCTTATCAACATCTTGTAAAGGCAATTTTCTTCTTTCCATCGCTTTTTCGGCAACTTCATAGGCTTTTTCTAAATTAAATTTTGGATCGCCTTTCATTCCACCCCAAGAAAAATTTTCTATTAAATTCGGTGGAAAACCAGATTTGAAAATATTTGCGCCAACTCCAACTACAGTTCCGGTATTAAACTGTGTATTGATTGCGGCTTTAGAATGGTCGCCCATAATTAAACCACAAAATTGTAAGTCTGTACTTTTAAAATCATTTTCTTTAAAATTCCACAATTTTACTTTTGCATAATTATTTTTCAAATTACTAGAGTTAGTATCTGCGCCGATATTACACCATTCGCCAATCACAGAATTTCCGATGAAACCTTCATGTCCTTTATTAGAAAAACCAAAGATCACAATGTTATTCACTTCACCGCCCACTTTACATTGCGGACCGATCGTGGTTGCGCCATAAATTTTTGCGCCCATATTTATTTTAGAATTGTCGCACAAAGCCAAAGGTCCACGAACGTTTGAACCTTCCATAATTTCTGCATTTTTACCAATATATATTTTTCCGGTTTTGCAATTGATGGTCGTAAATTCTATCTCCGCGCCTTCTTCGATAAATAAATCTTTTTCGTCACCCAAAAATCCGTTGGTTGAAGATAATTTTTGAGATGTTTTATTTTTAGTTAAAAGGTCAAAATCAAAATTGATGGCTTTTTCATTTAAAGAAAATAAATCTGTAGAATTTTTAAAGAAAATTAACTCTTCAGTAATATCCGTCATTTTCTCAATTTGTTTTAGAGAAAAATCTTTCATATTTATTTTCGCTGCTAAAAGTTCATCTTCGTAAACCAATGCTTCACCCAATTTTAATTCTTTAATTTGGTTTAAAATCGTTTTACTTGGTAAAAAATTTGGCACTAAAAATAAAGATTCTACGTTTTCTGGTTTCTGGAATTTCTCCTGCAAATAATCTTCCGTAATAAATGAAACTTCGGAACAATCTAACAGTTTTTGCCATCTTTCATTAAAAGTTAGAATTCCGCATCGCATTTCTGCTGTTGGTTTTGTGAAAGTGAGTGGAAGAAATTCTTCCCAATATTGAGCATCAGAGAAAACGAGTTGCATAGAATTAGACTTTAAGATGATAGATTGATAGACAATAGATTTATAATATATATTTAATAATGTAAATCTTTTCAAAAATACAAAGAAATTTCTTTTTAAAATCTTGAGTCTTGGGTCTTTTCTCTTGATTCTAAAACTAAAAAAAGTCTTCCATTAAAAAATGAAAGACTTTTCTGTATTGTAAAATTCGAAAATTATTTTGCGAATTTTTTGTATTTATTCATGAATTTATCAACTCTACCTGCTGTATCTACCAATTTTACCTTACCTGTGTAAAATGGATGTGAACTAGAAGAAATCTCCATTTTTACCAATGGGTATTCAGTTCCTTCAAATTCGATAGTGTCTTTTGTATCTGCTGTAGATTTACAAATAAACATCTCTTCATTACTCATATCTTTGAAAGCAACAAGTCTGTAATTAGTTGGGTGGATATCTTTTTTCATAAGAAAATTTTTATTGTTTTTTTGTCTTATGTAATCACAAAGTGATTGCATAATCTTAATATTTATTTTGATTTAAACTTTTCTTAAGAACAGTAATGGCTGTTTCTTTGGTAAAATTTTAGACCGCAAAAATAAGAAATTATATTTAATCTGCAAAATCTTGTTTTGTATTTTTTCATTTCTGTATTCAACTATTTTAATTAAATTTGAAATCATATAAATATAGATGAAATATAACGTCATAATTGCCCTCTGTTTTTGGCTTTCACTCTTTGTGATCTCTTGTAATAGGGATACTATTAACTTTGACGCGCCGAGCCAAACCTTAAAATTTTCCGCAGATACCGTTTTTTGTGATACCGTTTATGCTCAAGCCCGGTCTGAAACTTACGCTGTAAAAATTTACAACAAGGAAGATAAAGATATAAAAATCCCTAAAATTTATTTAGCTGGTGGCGCTTCCTCTCTATATAGAATCAATCTAGATGGCAAACCAGGGACTAATTTTACTAATATTCCACTTCGTAAAAAAGACAGTTTGTATATTTTCGTTGAAATAGCACCTGTTGCAAATGCACCACAAGCTATTGCAGAAGATAGGATCCAGATAGAAACACCAGCAGGAAATCAACACATAACTCTATTTTCCGTCGTTCAGGATGCGCAATATTTTATTCAAAATAAAACAAATCCGAATGTTCTAACAGATAACACAACCTGGAAAAATGATAAAGTAAAAGTAATCTTTGGTAATTTAACTTTGGCGGCAGGAAAAACTTTAAATATTGAAAAAGGCACAAAAATATATTTTCATAAAAATAGTGGTTTAACAATTTCAAAGAATTCTACTTTAAATGTAAATGGTGATTTGGGCGCGGAAGTCACTTTTCGTGGCGACAGAAGTGATACAAAGTACGATACAATTCCTGTAAACTGGAAAACAGTTGATTTCCTTGACGGTGCGAAACTAAATATGAATTACAGCAAAGTTTTCGGAGGCACTTCTGGTTTATCATTTAACAATGGAACTGCGACAATTAAAAATTCAATCATTCATACCTTTCAAGATTATGGGATTTATTCCGTAAACTCTAGCATTACCGCAGAAAATCTAGTGATGAATAATTGCGGACAGGCAGATTTTGGTATTTTTAAAGGTGGAGCTTATAATATTTCGCACTCTACTTTTGCGGCTTACAAAAATTTTGATTCAGGCTCTTTGCCGTTTTTGTCAATTTATGCAACTAATGAATTTCAAAATCCTACGGGCGGAACTCAGAGTAGCGCGTTAACTTTAAATATCAAAAATTCCATTTTATATGGTCAAGCTGATAACTCCGTTTTTTTCAAGCCAATTGCCGGACAGACTTTTTCTTACACTATTTTAAATTCTCTGTTAAAATATAAAGACGCTGCTTCGGCCGGTTTTGCATTTGAAGGGAACCCGAGCATTACAAATTCTTTACAAAACCAAGATCCAAAATTTATAAATTATTTTACTCAAAAATTAAATTTAAGAGTTAAACCAGATTCACCGGTTCGAGGCAAAGGAAATCTGGCTGCAGCAGTTTCGGTTCCTTTTGACATTCAAAAAATATCTAGAACTTCTAATCCTACTTTGGGCGCTTATCAATAAATAGTACAGATATTATTTAAAAAGAAAATCTTAACACTAATGAATAAATTTTAAAATCATGAATTTAATAGTTGTAAACCCTGTAGGAATTTTAGTTTCTATCGTAATTTTTGGAATTTTAATCTTTGTTTGGTTACGTTTTCGCCGATTAACAAAAAGTTATGCAAATTACACAGAACAAAGAGGCGAAATGACAAATGAAATCTCAGAATTAAAAGACGAGATAAAAATACTAAATGAAAAATTGAATAAGTTTCAAAAATCCTAAAATTGGAAATCACAAAACTGCAAAAAGAAGTTGATAATTGGATAAAAACCGTTGGTGTTCGTTATTATAATGAACTGACGAATATGGCAATTTTGACGGAGGAAACGGGTGAAGTTGCACGGATAATAGCCAGAAGATACGGCGAACAATCTGAAAAAGAATCAGACAAAAAGAAAGATCTAGGTGAAGAACTAGCAGATGTATTATTTGTCACGTTATGTCTAGCAAACCAAACTGGAGTTAATTTACAGGAATCTTTCGATAAAAAAATGAAACTCAAAACAGAACGCGATTTTGAGCGCCATCAAAATAATAAAAAACTAAAATAACTGAAATTTCATCAATGCTTAATCTTCAAAAGAGAATCTTAAAAGGAAATATAGATGTAAAAATTAGCGGTTCAAAGAGTATCTCGAATCGTTTATTAATTTTAAATCATATTTTTTCTCATTTTAAAATCCATAATCTTTCAAATTCACAAGACACGCAACTTTTACAAAAAGCTTTAGAAAGTGAAAGTGATTTAATAGACATTCACCACGCTGGAACTGCAATGCGTTTTTTAACTTCATATCTCGCAATAAGACCCGACAAAACAACGGTTTTAACAGGCTCTAAGCGAATGAAACAAAGACCGATAAAAGATTTAGTTTCAGCTTTGCAAAGTTTGGGTTGCGACATAGAATATTTAGAACAAGAAGGATTTCCACCTTTAAAAATAACAGGGAAAAAAATTGTGAAAAATTCCGTTTCTATAAATGCGAGAGTTTCAAGTCAATTCATCACTTCTCTGATGCTAATTGGTGCGAAATTAGAAAATGGGATCCGGATCAATCTTGAAGGCGAAATTACGTCCAGACCTTATCTCGAAATGACAAGGGAAATTTTAAATGAACTGGGAATTGGTTGTGAGATTTCTGATACTTTAATTGTTGTAAAAAATCTTTCAAACAGAACAGAAAATCTATCTAAGAAACATTTTACGGTTGAAAGCGATTGGTCTTCCGCGTCATATTTTTATGCTTTAGCGGCGATCGGACGAAAATCAATAGCGTTGCAAAACTTTATGTCAGATTCTATACAAGGAGATTCCATTTTACAAAAGATTTACTGGCAATATTTTGGGATCGATACCATCTCAGAAAGTGGCGAGCATCAAATTTCTCTTTTGCCAAACCGCAATTATAAAAAACCGGAAGAAATTAATTTAGATTTAAATGATGCGCCGGATATCGCACAAACTATTTGCGTCACTGCAGCTGCGATGAAAATTGCATTTCATCTAACGGGTTTGGCAACTTTAAAAGTAAAAGAAACGGATCGATTAGAAGCCTTAAAAAATGAATTGTTCAAAATTGGATGCCTCGTAGAAATCACAGAAACAGAAATAAAATCAGTTGAGTTTTTTGAACCTAAAGAGAATATTTACATTAAAACTTATAATGATCACCGAATGGCGATGAGTTTTGCGCCTTTTGCTTTGATCAAGACTTTAAATATCGAAAATCCGGAAGTGGTTGAAAAATCTTATCCGCAGTTTTGGGAAGATTTAGAGACTCTCACAGAAACGGTTCTTTAAATTCTATAAAAACTTTTAAATAAATATTCTAAAAAAAATGAAAACTGTAAAAATTACATCTTTAGCATTATTACTGGTTTTGATGACTTCCTGTAAAATTTCAATTAATACTTTACCGGAGACAAATTCCAACCAAACACCAAACAACATTTCCTTAAATGGAAAAGTTTTTTCTGCACTTTGGCAGCAAAATTCTGGCGAATTTCGTGCGCTTTGTTACCAGGCCTACAATCTTGCGCAGTTAAGAATTGATGAAAATGTAAGAACAAATTCAAAAAAACCTTTGGCAATTATCACCGATATTGACGAAACTTTTTTAGATAATACACCTTATGCTGTGACAGAAGCAAATAAAGGAAAAGATTTCGACGCAAAAACCTGGATGAACTGGACGGCAAAAGCTGAAGCAAAAGCGTATCCTGGTTCAGTAAATTTATTTAATTACGCTGCTTCTAAAAAAGTAACTGTTTTTTACATTACAAACCGTGACGAAAACGATCGAATCGGGACATTGAAAAATCTACAAAATTTAGGATTTCCTTTCGCAGATGAAGCACATTTAATGTTGAAAAGTAAAACTTCTGATAAAGAAGCGCGGCGTCTAGAAGTTTTAAAAAATTACGATGTCATCCTTTACATGGGCGATAATTTAGCAGATTTTTCAAAAATATTTAATAAAAGACCACAGACTGAGCGCAATGAACTGGTAGATCAAAATTCTAATCAATTTGGAAAACTTTTTATTATGTTACCTAATTCTGGTTACGGTGATTGGGAACCGGCTCTGCCAGGCTATAATTATCAATTGACGCCGGCTGAAAAAGATAAAGTAATTCTGAATAATTTGCGTGGTTATTAATTTTAGGTATTAAATAAATGACAATAATTATCACAGGAAGTTCGTCGGGAATTGGATTTGCTTTAGCTGAGTATTTTGGGAAAAAAGGGCATCAGGTGTTTGGTTTGAGTAGAACTTTAAATAATAGTCCGTTTTTTAAATCAATATCTGCGGATGTTACTAAAAAAGAATCTATTGATTTTGCAATTTCAGAAATTTTAAAAGAAAATTCCATAATAGATTTGCTGATTAATAATGCCGGAATGGGGATGGTTGGTCCCGTAGAAGATACGACGCAGGAAAATATTTTAAAATTATTTAGTCTCAATTTATCTGGTTCTGTGATGCTCATGAGCGCAGTTTTGCCAAATATGCGTAAGCAAAAAAGAGGTAAAATCATTAACGTTTCAAGTATTGGGTCAGAAATGGGTTTGCCGTTTCGCGGATTTTATTCTGCATCAAAATCAGCTTTAGACAAAGTAACAGAAGCAATCAGATATGAAGTTTCACCATGGAATATTGATGTTTGCAGTTTGCATTTAGGCGATATTAAAACTAATATTGCTGAAAACAGATTAAAAACAAAAGTTTCCGAACCTTACAAAAAAATATTTGATAAAGTTTACGCGCATATGAACGGCCACGTGAAAGATGGAATAGAACCCATCGATGTGGCAGAATACGTGGAAAAATTGTTGATAAAAAAACATTGGAAGGCTCACTATTATTTTGGAAAATTTGGGCAAAAAATAGGCGTTCCTTTAAAATGGATATTGCCACAAAATTATTATGAAAAACTGATGCGTAACTACAATAAATTAGACTAAAACTTGTTAGAAACTAAATATCGTTATTGAAACAAATATTATTTTTTCTACTAATATTTAATTGCATTTTTTACCAAGCGCAAAAGAAAAAATATATTCTGATCGATATTCAAAATAATCAGAAAAAAGAAGTTTCAGACTCCCTTTCTGCCGTAAAATTTTTAGATTCTCTTTCGCAGAATTCGTTTTATTTAACGGAAGTCACCAGCGTGAAAAAGCAGGGGTACTCAACCGAAATTTACTTCGATAAAAAGCAAAATTTTAATAAGGCCGCGGTTCATATTTCGGATTCTTTAGCTAAGCAATTAAAATTATCTCAAAATTTTACCACTGAAAACTTAGATTCTTTAAAGGTAAAAATCAATCAGATTTACCGCAACAAGGGCTTTGCTTTTAATAGAGTTAAAACTAAATTTAATGGTTTTAAGAATGATATCCCACAAATCGATTTAGATGTTTCTAACGCTGGGAAACGAACTATTGATAAATTTGTACTTAAAGATTATAACAAAGCCCCGAAACGTTTTGTTAAAAGTTTAGAAGAAGATTTCCTGCACAGAACTTACAATGATAAGAATCTTTTGCAAATAAATAGAAGTCTACAAAATCACCCTTTTGTTCTGCTGGAAAGGCCGCCGCAAACATTATTTAAAAAAGATTCTACAGAAATATTTTTATTTATAAAAAAGAAAGTCAACAGTACATTTGATGGAATTGTTGGTTTTGGAAATGATAAAACCAATAAATTTACACTTAACGGTTCATTAAACTTAAATTTAAAAAATATTTTTAACGGCTTTGAAACAATTGGTTTGTACTGGCAAAGAAATCCGGACAGCGGGCAAACTTTTAATCTGGGAACCGACATTCCCTATCTTTTTAATTCTAAAGTTGGTTTCAATCTAAATGTGAATATTTACCGTCAAGATTCTACTTATGCAACCGTGAAAGCCATCCCGGGATTTTACTACCATATTTCAAGCAACCAAAAAATCGGACTTCGTGGCACTTTTGAAACTTCAGCAATTTTAGATTCTCTTTACACTGGTGGGAAAAATTACACAAAACAAGGAATTGGACTTTTTTATGAATACACAAAACCAACAGAGATTGAAATCTTTCAGTATCAAACGCGCATTAACACGACGGTTGATTATTTGAGAGCAAATTATACTGATCAGAAATTTAATCAAATTCAATACTTTTTAAGTGCTGAAAATAGCATTCATCTTACCGGAAATCATTATCTTAATATTAATGGCGAATCTGCGTTGATCAATGCCAAAAATGAATTAAATACGAATGAATTATTCCGCTTTGGCGGTTGGAATTCCCTCCGCGGTTTTAATGAAAACTCATTATTTGCGGATTTTTACGCTTATGGTGGCGCCGAATACCGCTATCTAGTAAATCCACAAACATTCTTTGATGTTTTTGGTCAATATGGCATTTTAAATAATCCAAATTTAACTTCTCAAATAAAATTATACAGTTTGGGATTTGGTTTTAAATTCTTTATTCCATTAGGTTTGATGAGCGTTCAAATTTCTAACGGTTCACAGTTTGGCGAGGCTTTCAATTTTAAATCTACCAAAATATCTTGGGGCCTCTTAAGTCGTTTTTAAGCTTTATCCTTTTGATTTTTATAAATCCTAACTTTTAAAAATAACGTAGTTTATGAAACGCGCTTCTGATTTTAGGTTTTTGCAACTCCATCCTTTCCAAACCATCACGCATTTTTGCGGTCCAAATATCAAACATCAGGATTTTATACTCAACATTATTGGAAATATTTTTGTTTTCTCCCCGTTCGGTTGGATTGGACTTTCGCTTAAAAAGTTTAATAAAATCGGTGTCCTATCTTTTGGATTTTTAACTTTTATTTGTTTAGTAGAATTTGCTCAATATTTTACTTGAAGAGGAACTGCTGACATTGATGATGTTGTCCTCAATACCTTTGGGATGCTTTTAGGATATGGAATTTTACAGGCCACCACTCAATTTAATATATTTAATATTTTCCTGCATTTAAATGAGAAAGAGACGAATCCAATTTCTGCGTAGTCAATATCTTCCTTAAAAATAAGGAGCCACCATATTTTAGCTTTTTTCTGAATCTGGTCCCGCTTTCCGCTCTATTTTTTCTTCCGATTAAAAATCGGCAAGAAAAAAAAACCACTTCAATCGGGCTAGAAGTTTTTTCAGTTCTTCTTTCCATGGATGACAAGGCTATTGTTTTAAATAAAAAAATAAAAAAATCGTAAAGTAAATTGCAAAGGTTTTTTCATTTATGCAATCAATCTTGAAATAACTTTTTAACTTTAGCAAATGATAAAATTTTTAGTCTGCATTTGCTTATTTCTATCCATTCAGTTTTCTGCACAGTCCGTTTCTAGCAGTTCTTCCCAAATTTATGATGACATGCTCCGGCTGCAAAACAATACCACTGTGATGTATTTGGCGGCGCATCCTGACGATGAAAATACTAAGATCATTTCTTGGTTAACGCACGAAAAACATGTTGACGCAGTTTATTTATCACTTAACCGTGGTGGTGGTGGACAGAATTTAGTCGGTACAGAAAAAGGTGAATCATTGGGTTTGCTTCGTACACAGGAACTTTTACGGGCGAGAAAAATTGATAAAGGAAGACAATGGTTTACCAGAGCGATGGATTTTGGTTTTTCTAAAACGGCCACTGAAACCTTGAAACTTTGGGATAAACAGAAGCTTTTGGCAGATGTTGTTTGGGCAATTCGTAAAAATAGACCCGAAATAATCATTACCCGTTTTGACCCTGATTCGAATGGGAAAACGCATGGCCATCACACCGCATCAGCTATTTTAGCAATGGAAGCATTTGATTTAGCAGGCGATAAAAATGCTTTTTCCGAGCAACTAAAATACGTAAAAATATGGCAGCCAAAACGATTATTTTGGAACACAAGTTGGTGGTTTTACAGAAATAAAGAAGATTTTGACAAAGCGGATAAGAAGGATCTATATTCCATCAATGTCGGAAATTATTACCCAAATCTTGGAATTTCAAATAATGAAATTTCTTCCAAAAGCCGAAGTAATCACGCAAGTCAAGGTTTTGGAATGGCTTTGGAACGCGGAAATGAGACCGAATATTTAAAATTATTAAAAGGTAAAAAATCGGAAACCAGCGATATTTTTGAAGGAATTCCTTTAAATTTTGAAAATGTGGCTATTAACGATAAAATGAAGCAATTAATCTCTAGTTATCAGTTTAAAAATCCAGAATTATCTTTAAATAATCTACTTCAATTATATGATTTATTTAAAAATGATCCCACGCAAAAATTAAAATTAGCGCAAGTAAAAGATCTGATTTTAAAAACCCAAGGCATTTATTTTGAATGGACGACATCCAATGCATTTGGAACAAAAGGTGAAGATATTTCAACCAATCTGGAAATTTCGAATAGAAGCCCTAAAAATCTTACTTTTTCAATTTCCGAAAACAATATACAGGAAATTTTAGCGGGTGACTCTTTTAAAATATCACAAAAATATAAAATCGACACTGATACTTATTCAAATCCTTACTGGCTGCAGGAAAAGCCCATCAATAATTTATATGTCGTTAATGATTTGGAAAATATTGGCCAGCCAGAAATCTTAAATCCTTTAATGAAAAGCCTTTCAATTAATTTTGGTTCTACAAAAATAGATTTCGAGATCTCTTTGCAACAAAAAACGATAAACCCTTCTATTGGTGAGCGTTACGAACCATTTTACAATGTTCCGGCTTTCATTGCTAATTTTGAACAAGAAAATTATATTTTCAGTAATAAACCAAAACAAATAAACATTGAAGTAGAAAGTTTTGTTGAAAATTCAACAGCGAAAGTTTCTATTAAAGCCAATCAAGACTGGAAAGTTTCGCCGCCGCAAACTATTGATTTTAAAGAAATCGGTGAAAAGAAAAATATAATTTTTACGATTGAACCACTTTCAAAAAACGCCAATTCTAAGTTAGAAGTAAATATTGAATCTGAAGGAAAAATTTATGATCAATCATTAGATGTGGTAGATTATCCGCATATTGATCGTCAAATCTGGCTTAAAAAAGCAGAAGTAAAAATCCAAAATTTAGATTTAAAAATTCCCAATGTTAAAATTGCTTATATCAAAGGTTCAGGTGATGATGTTCCTGCCTCGTTGCGAGCCATTGGTTTAACGGTGGATGAACTCGATCTAAAAAACTGGAATCCCGCACTGTTAAAAAATTATGACGTTCTGATTTTGGGTATCAGGATTTACAATACTCAAGCGGAAATGAGTTTGATCAATAAAGACCTCTGGAAATTTATTGAAAATGGTGGTTTGGTCATTAATCAGTATAACGTAAATCGTGGTTTGCTGACTAATGAAATTGCGCCTTTTGACCTAAAATTAGGCGGAAACAGAATTTCTGAAGAAGACGCAAAATTAAAATTCTTAGTTCCAAACAGTCCTGTTTTTAATGTTCCGAATAAAATCACTCAAAATGATATGGAAAATTGGATCCAGGAAAGAGGATTGTATTTTGCAGATTCTTGGGATAAAAATTTAATTCCACTTTTGGAAGGAAATGACACAGGCGAAACACCGCAAAAAGGAATGTTATTGGTTGGAAATTATGGAAAAGGCACTTATGTTTATACCGGCTTATCATTTTTCCGGGAATTACCGGCTGGCGTTCCGGGTACTTATAAATTATTTATGAATCTATTGGCTTTGGGGAAAAGGAAATAGTTTTTGGTCAATAGTTGTCGGTTGATGGATTATTTGAGATAATATTTTAAAAAAAAGTATATATCACTAATCAAAAAACAGTTTTCAAAAAAGTAATTTTTCTGCAGCCCGACTTGAGTGGAAATCCTTTTTTTTGCATTTGAAAAAAAAGATTGGGAACGGAAGGCGGAGTTGTCTGCCCAAAAAAAAGAAAAATATATGAATCAGGGGGGAAATACAAACTGGAAAAAACTTTATATTTCACTTTTGGTGTTTATATTTTTGTTGATTGTTGCAATGCTCGTCTTTCAAAATCACTATAAATGAAGGGTTTAGATTGGGTAGTTTTAGTTTTCGTGCTCCTTTTTATTGTCATATACGGCATTTATAAATCGAGAAAAGTAAAAACTTCAACATCTTTTTTAGGTGGCAAAACCAATCCTTGGTGGATGGTGGGTTTGGGAATTATGGCCACACAAGCCAGCGCCATTACTTTTTTATCTACGCCTGGACAAGCCTTTAATGACGGTTTGGGATTTGTTCAGTTTTATTTTGGTTTGCCGATCGCAATGGTAATATTGTGCGTCTGGGTACTTCCGAAGTTTTTCAAAATGAACGTTTTAACAGCTTACGAGTATTTAGAAAATAGATTCGGTCTTTCTACCAGAATTTTAACGGCCATTTTATTTTTAATACAAAGAGGTTTGGCAGCGGGAATTACCATTTTCGCACCGGCCATAATTTTATCTACCATTTTAGGCTGGAATTTAATTTTCACCAATATTTTGATTGGCGGTTTGGTGACCATTTATACTTTGGTTGGCGGCACGGAAGCTGTAAGTCAAACGCAGAAACAGCAGATGATCGTGATTTTTATCGGCATGTTTCTCGCATTTTTTCTGATTTTGCAAAAATTACCTTTAGATTTAAATGATGCGCTACTTTATTCAGGTTCTATGGGGAAAATCAATCCCGTTAATTTTGAATTTAATCTGCATAGCCGGTACAATATCTGGTCTGCATTTCTAGGTGGTACATTTCTGTTTTTGAGTTATTTTGGGACAGATCAAAGTCAGGTTCAAAGATATTTAACAGGGAAAAGTTTAAAAGAAGCAAGATTGGGTTTGCTTTTCAATGGCTTACTTAAAATTCCAATGCAGTTCTTTATTCTGTTTATTGGCGTGATGGTTTTCGTCTTTTTTCAGTTTGAAAAAACACCGTTAAATTTCAACCCTTTATCTAAAAAACTTCAAAATAACACCGAATACCAAAAATTAAACGCTGACTTTAACAAAAATTTTGAGCAGAAAAAAGAGAAAATTGCGGAATGGAAAAATGGCCATTCGGAAATAGTAATGGCGGAGCTGAAAACGCTTCAGGCGAAAGAAGTGCTTATTAGAAGTGATGCAAAAAAAATTATTGACAAAAAGGCGCCGGAAATCGAGTCTAATGATAAAGATTATATTTTTATTTATTACATTTTAAATTATTTGCCGACCGGAATTGTAGGTTTACTGATCGCCGTTATACTATCTGCGGCGATGAGTTCTACATCCTCTGAACTCAATTCTTTGGCAACAACAACCGTTGTAGATATTTACAAAAGAAACTTCGCACCCGATATTTCGGATAAGAAATACTTAAATGCTTCCAGGCTTTTCACTTTAATGTGGGGAATAGTAGCCGTTTTTTTTGCTATAAATGCGAGTTTGTTTGAAAATTTAATTCAGGCGGTGAATATTATTGGTTCATTATTTTACGGAACAATTCTGGGCGTTTTTGCCATTGCATTTCTCTTTCCAAAAATTGGCGGAAAAGCGACCATGAGGAGTATTTTAATTGTGGAGCCTGTGATTATTTTGCTTTACTTTTTAGACTTTAAAGGATTTATTAACCTGGAATTTTTATGGTTGAATCCAATTGGCTGTTTGTTGATGATTTTAGTGGCGAGTTTATTACAAAAACTTTTAAAAGATGACAAACTGCGAACGCTTTAGATTTTTAAAATAAATAACTCTAATGACTTGTTTTATTCCTAATTTAGATACATAAATTATAAGACTCACTTTTAAAATATAAAAATAATTCATACCATGAAAAAACTAATTTTTCTCTTCTTATTTTTCTTAATTGGATCACAATTTGGCTTTGCCCAAAATTACCCAAGCAGCTACACCGACGGAAAATATGTCGAAGTAAATGGCGCAAAACTTTATGTAGTAGAAGTTGGAAAAGGAGATCCAATGATCATCATTCCGGGCGGACCTGGTGGAAATCATCTTGGTTACCGTGCCTTCGATGCTTTAGCAAAAGACAATGAAATCATTTATTATGATGGATTCGGCAGAGGAAAAAGTGACACTGCAAAAGTGGTTACGGAATATACATTAGCTCGCGACATTGAAGACATCGAAGGTTTGAGAAAAGCGCTTCATCTTAATAAAATTAATGTTTTAGGACATTCCTACGGTGGATTAGTTGCGCAAGGTTATGCAATAAAATATCCCGAAAATGTAAATCATCTGATTCTTGCAGACACTTTTCACAGTTATTTAATGTGGCAGAAAAATGATGACAATTCTAACCACGAAATTAAAACCAATTACCCGGAAGTTTGGAGTGAGTTAATGGCGATCCGAGAAAAAGGTGCCGTTTCAAGTGATCCGGAACACCAAAAAATTTACGGCAAAGTGCCTTACGGATTTCTTTACGCTTATAATCCTGATAATTTTTTGTCACATAACGCAAAACCCTACCCAAATCCATTCAACTCGAAACTCTATTATCAAATGGTGGGAAGAGATGGCGATTTTATCGTGGGAAGTGATATTGGAACTTTTGATTTTCGCAAAGAACTGAAAAATTTAAAAATGCCCGTTTTAATTTATGGTGGTAGATATGATCACGTTGCAGTTCCTGAAATGATGGTGAAATATAAAGACTATTGTCCGCAGGCAAAATTTGTGATGTTTGAAAAATCTGGGCATAATCCGCAAGTGGAAGAACCGGCGAAATTATTTCCGATTATTGAGGGGTTTTTGCATTAGAGAGTTTTTTAATCATTCGCATAAAATTTAACCAATCCTGCTACTTTAAATTGTTGGTTTTAGCCATCGCATTTCTCTTTCCAAAAATTGGTGGAAAGGCGACGATGTGGAGAATTTTAATTGTAGAACCAATTAATATTTTACTTTACTTATTAGATTTTAAAGGAATTATCAAACTGTAATTTTTGTGGCTTAATCCGATCGGGTGTTTGTTGATGATTGGGGTTGCGAGTTTGTTGGAGAGAATGATGCAAAAATTATTTAAAGGGAAAAAATTAAATTAGTATATTAACGCTCAAATTTTTCTTAATTCAATACTAAGAATCTAAAATAGAAAAAATATAATTCAATATGAAAATAAAAATAACTTTATTTGATTTTTACTTCTCTGGATCATACATTATTTTGAAATTTTTTAGTTTAAAAACAAAGTTTTCGTTTCAGTTTTGAACTTAAAATAAATAATATTATGGCTATCGAAAGAAGAAATTGGACGAGAGAAGAATTGATTGTTGCATTCAATTTGTACTGCAAGATACCATTTAGCAAAATTAATTACAAGCATCAACTTATAATTGAATTGGCAAATGCTATTGGAAGAACACCTTCCGCAATAGCATGGAAATTAGCAAACTTTGCAAGTTTAGATCCAACTTTAAAAGAAAGGAATATTAAAGGTGCTTCCAACACAGGAAAATTAGACAAAATAATTTTTGAAGAATTTTATCAAGATTGGAACAATCTTGCTTATGAAAGTGAATTAAAAATATCAAAATTATTAAATAAAACGATTGAAATAGAGGAAGACATAGACTTTGAAATTAAAGAAGGTAAGGTCCGAGAGTCAATAGTAAAAGTTCGGGTAAATCAATCTTTTTTTAGAAGTACAGTTTTGGCCTCGTACGAAAATAAATGTTGTATTACCGGTATTTCTATTTCTGATTTTTTAATTGCAAGTCATATTGTACCTTGGTCTAAAGACGAAAGGAATAGATTAAATCCTGAAAATGGCTTATGCTTAAATTCTATGCATGATAAAGCGTTTGACAAAGGTTTCATTACTATTGATTTTGATTACAAGATAAAAACATCAAAATATTTCAATGATTATAATAATGAAAAAAATATTAAAAAATTTTTTCTAGACTTTGATAATAAAGTGATTGAATTACCAAAAAGATTTTTACCTAATAGAGAATTTTTAGAATATCATCATGAAAATATTTTTAAGAAATGAAAAATAAAGTAAAATTACCATTATATGCCATATTTAGAAAAAATAAACATATTAGTAATAGGAGAGGTAAGTCAGAATCCGATGCAATTAAAAGGTTTTTAATAGACGCAGATCTGGGAGAATTCACAGAAGACACTGAATTAATAAGTCTTTTTTCTGCTTCTAAAGCAAAAATTGGAGTTCATTTTTATTACAGTCATTTAGATCACGATATCTTTGGACAGAAATATCTAGATTCATTAAACTTGAATTTATAATGAACTCATTATTGCATACTCAGTCAATACAAAAGCAGTTTTCACTATTTACAACCATCTCTATACACTCGAAATTATGAAAGAAATTATACGAGGGAAGAAACTCTTTAAATTATAACGATATATTATTAGAAATTTTTGATGAAGAAATTGGAAATAAGGATATATTAGCAAACTCAATCAAGTCATATTCACCGATTATTACTGTAGAAAATGGGAATGTAAGTTTAATTGTAGGTAAAACTTATGATGAATTAATTCCCTACATTAACGTTGACATAAATATAAACAGAAATAATAAGGAATATTTCTTTGACTTATTCTCTATTCCAAATATTCTAGAAAACAACCTGTACAAATTAGTTCAAGACATAAATCAACAAGAAATCGAATTAATAAATCAAGTTCAAGATCTTCCAAATCTAACACAAACGGAAAAAAATCAAATTGTAGCCGCACGAATTGGACAGGGATATTTTAGAAGAACTTTGATTTTAGAATGTGGATTTTGTCCAATCACACAAGTAGATGAAACCCCACTTTTAATTGCAAGTCACATTAAACCGTGGAAAGTTTCTGACAATATTGAACGTATAAACCCAAAAAATGGTATTTTATTAACTCCAACATATGACAAACTATTTGACAGAGGTTATATTTCTTTCACTGATGACAAAAGATTGTTAGTTTCAACAATACTTTCAAAAGAAAATAGGCAAAAACTAAATTTAATAAATGACACCTTATATCCTTCACTACCGATAGATGGACGGCAGCAATTTTTAAATTTCCATCGAAACGAAATTTATAAGGGATAAAAACTAATGCCAAATTTTTGAAACTGATTTTAGCAGAGAAAATGGAACGATTTATCAGAGGCTTAGTTTTATAAATGCGATTGTTCAAAATAAAAATTTTGAGGAAGTCGTTCAAAAAATAATTACCAATCCAAAAACCAATTGGAATACTGAGGACGAAATTGCGGGTATAAGAAAGATAACGGTGAAATTCTTAAAGAACCAATGCCAAAGTACTTTGACATAAAAAAATCTATTAAATTAATTCCCGACGATGCTTTCGTTTTAGTTGGATATTCTAAAACTGAAAAAAGATTCAAATGCTATGATGATCGAGGAAAATATATCTTCCGAATGGATGGAGCGAAAGGTTCTGTAGAGTTAGATAATGAAGTTGTAAATGCGAAGTATTTATTGTTACGAAGAAATGGTAAAGAAACCGCTTCGGATTTATATCGAATAAAAAGCAAAGGACCAAAAGTTTATTCCACTGCTTATTTAGATTCTTTAAATTATCCTAAATCTGATAATCCAAAAGATTATTACTTGTCTATTGAAATTGAAAAATTAGATGCGAAGGATTTTATTAATACTAGTTTTAATTTCAAGGAATTAGAAGAATATAAAAAGGTAACGTCGATTGAAAGAAATCCAAGAATTAATGTAGGTATGCCTTTTACAGTTACTCTTACTGAATTACTACGAAAAAAAACTATAGATTTTTAAAAATATTTGTATAAATAACGACCTAGTTTTTGCCAAAAACAATATTGCTTGATAACTTTGCTTTAACCTTTTCCCAAAACATAGAAGGGATTATCAAAGAATAATATATTAGAGGACATTAAACTGATTATTATTTTAATAAGCTTTTACAATTATCTTCAAACCTAAAGCATTAAAATTCCTCAATATTTTCAACATTATTTTTATCTTCTAACTTGTTTCTCGTCCAATAATAATAAAATGGCAAGCCTGAGAAAATAAACCCAATTCCTACTAAAGATTTTATGGGAGATTCAATAAGGGAAATAATTAATAAGATGATACAAAAAATGACAAAAACAATTGGAACGATAGGATAACCGGGCGTTTTATAACGACGGACAAGATGGGGTTCTTTTATCCGAAGTATCACCACACCCAGAACTATCATCCCAAAGAAAATGAATCCGGTGATAATCAGCAGATCAGTAAGTGTATCAAAAGAACCAGAAAAAATTAAAATACAAGCCCAAATACACTGGTATTTTAAAGCAAAATAAGGTGTTTTATTGGTAGTATGGATTAGCGCGGCGCGTTTAAAGAATAATCTCTTTTTTGCCATGGCATAATATATTCGGGATGAGACTAGAATTGTGGCATTGGTACAGCCCAAAGTTGAGATCAAGATCATACCGCTGATAATATAGGTTCCGCCACTACCGAATAGTTTATCTGTTACAACTACGGCTGCAATACTGTTTTCATTTTGACTCAACAAAGAAAGCATCTCGTCTATAGGCATAATGTATAAATAGGCCATATTGATCAGGAGATACGTTAAAATAACCAACGAAATACCGATAGTAAGTGCTCTTGGTAAATTCTTAGTGGGATTTTTTATCTCTTCACCTATAAATCCTAAGGCAATCCAGCCCTCATAACCCCAAAAAGCATTACGCATCGCGAGAACCATTGCCATAAATAAACCAACTGCCGTAAAACCGGAAGATGGATAGTTGGTAGAAACAGTTTCAAAGGTTTTCATACTTCCCTGAGATCCGCCAAAAGAAGCAACAATGATGAGCAGTATCGACGTTACAATCAGGAGTGTAAATATTAAGCTTAATTTACCGCTACTTTTTGCACCTTTTATATTAATTAAAGTCAATGTAATGATAAGCATACAGGCTACTACTTTAGCACCAAAATTAGAAAAAGGTTGCAATCCAATAAACTGAAATGACTGGAAATTTTCTGGGAGCTGCGGAAGAGTGACAAAAGTATTAAGTGCTCCAGCAAAAACGAACGCAATAGAAGATATGGCTGCAGTCTGTATCACAGCGAAGCAAGACCAGCCATAAAGGAATGCCATTGTTCTACCGTAGATTTTTTCTAGCCATCGAAATGGTCCCCCAGAATGAGGAAACATAACTGCCAACTCTGCAATACTTAGGACGCCGAATAAAACGATAATCCCCGCGAATAGCCACGCGAGCAAAACTAAATATGGAGCATGCAACAATTCACTCATTGGCGCTACTTTCTTAAACACCCCGGAGCCAATTATTGAACTCATCAGAATTATAATCGCCATCTTTAGGCCAAATGATTTAAGTAATGATGTTGGTTTTTTTTCTGATGGCATAATGGTTATTAAATAGTTGCAGCTTACGATCGCTTATAAATTTTGATCAATAATACAATTGAGATTTTAGAATGCGTAACTTATAAATATATATGAAGATTAAAAATACTTTTTAGCAAGCTGTGCTGACAATATACTTATTTTATTTTTAAACAAAAGTTGAAAAAGAAGCACTTTTCTTTGCTATCTAAATTTAAAAAAAATAAACTATAATTTCAATTAATAAGATTTCATTAATACGATTAAAAAAGCTTTAAATGGTGTTTGGTTTTTGGTCACAAAAAAGCCTCAATCTAGTAAAAGATTGAGGCTTTAAAAAAAACTGGCGGCGACCTACTCTCCCGCGTTAGCAGTACCATCGGCGCTAGAGGGCTTAACTTCTGTGTTCGGAATGGGAACAGGTGAGCCCCTCTGCTAAAACCACCCTAAAGGCTGTTAAAGTTGTACAATGTAAGATGTACAAAGTATATGGGTATTAATTAGACTGAAGATTGAAGAGCAAGGAGTCAAGACTTTAAAGTCTTGGTTCTTGGTTCTTTTATCTTGATTCTAATTAAAAAATCGATAAAAACGTTCACAAAGAGCAAACCAGTATTGCACTTTTAAGCAGCTTAAAGTATATTAAGCTATAAATCTACGGGTAATTAGTACTACTCGGCTATGACATTACTGCCTTTACACCTATAGCCTATCAACGTTGTCATCTCCAACGACCCTTAAAAGATGTCTCATCTTGAGGCAGGTTTCGCGCTTATATGCTTTCAGCGCTTATCCCTTACCAAACGTAGCTACTCTGCGATGCCACTTGGCAGTGACAACAGATACACTAGAGGTTTGTCCAATTCGGTCCTCTCGTACTAGAATCAGATCCTCTCAAATTTCTTGCGCCCACAGTAGATAGAGACCGAACTGTCTCACGACGTTCTGAACCCAGCTCGCGTGCCACTTTAATGGGCGAACAGCCCAACCCTTGGGACCTTCTCCAGCCCCAGGATGTGACGAGCCGACATCGAGGTGCCGAACCTCCCCGTCGATATGAGCTCTTGGGGGAGACTAGCCTGTTATCCCCGGAGTACCTTTTATCCTATGAGCGATGGCCCTTCCATACGGAACCACCGGATCACTATGCTCTACTTTCGTACCTGATCGACCTGTATGTCTCTCAGTCAAGCTCCCTTATGCCATTGCACTCTACGCACGGTTACCAAGCGTACTGAGGGAACCTTTAGAAGCCTCCGTTACTCTTTTGGAGGCGACCACCCCAGTCAAACTACCCACCAAGCAATGTCCCCCGTATTAGGGGGTTAGGCCTCAGATAAACAAAGGGTGGTATTTCAACAATGACTCCACAACGCCTAGCGACGCCGCTTCACAGTCTCCAACCTATCCTACACATCATTTATCCAAGGTCAATACTAAGCTATAGTAAAGGTGCACAGGGTCTTTTCGTCCCATTGCGGGTAATCGGCATCTTCACCGATACTACAATTTCACAGAGCTCATGGTTGAGACAGTGCCCAGATCGTTACACCATTCGTGCAGGTCGGAACTTACCCGACAAGGAATTTCGCTACCTTAGGACCGTTATAGTTACGGCCGCCGTTTACTGGGGCTTCAGTTCAATGCTTCTCCGGATAGATCCCTAAGCATCTCCTCTTAACCTTCCAGCACCGGGCAGGTGTCAGGCCCTATACTTCATCTTACGATTTAGCAGAGCCCTGTGTTTTTGATAAACAGTCGCCTGGACCTCTTCACTGCGGCCCAGCATTGCTGATGGGGCGACCCTTCTCCCGAAGTTACGGGTCTATTTTGCCTAATTCCTTAGCCATGATTCTCTCGAGCACCTTAGGATTCTCTCCTCGACTACCTGTGTCGGTTTGCGGTACGGGTACTTCTTACCTGAAGTTTAGAGGTTTTTCTTGGAAGCCCTTAGGCGCACTATCTCTTTGTCCGAAGACTCCGAGTACTATCGTATTTCCCCAAGCCGCGTAGGATCTTGACTGCGCAGCTTATAGGTAGGTACTTCAACGAACTATTCCGTCAGTTCGCGGCGCTTTCATCACTCCGTCACCCCATCACAGTAATGAGCTAGTACGGGAATATTAACCCGTTGTCCATCGACTGTCCCTTTCGGGTTCGCCTTAGGTCCCGACTAACCCACAGCTGATTAGCATAGCTGTGGAAACCTTAGTCTTTCGGTGTGCGGGTTTCTCGCCCGCATTATCGTTACTTATGCCTACATTTTCTTTTCTAACCAGCTCCAGCATACCTTACGATGCACCTTCTGCGCTGTTAGAATGCTCCCCTACCAGTTAACTCAAACTTCTAAATCCATAGCTTCGGTAATATACTTATGCCCGATTATTATCCATGCTCGTCCGCTCGACTAGTGAGCTGTTACGCACTCTTTAAATGAATGGCTGCTTCCAAGCCAACATCCTAGCTGTCAGGGCAGACAAACCTCGTTCTTTCAACTTAGTATATATTTGGGGACCTTAGCTGATGGTCTGGGTTCTTTCCCTCTCGGACTTGGACCTTAGCACCCAAGCCCTCACTGTTACGAAACATTATATAGCATTCGGAGTTTGTCAGGAATTGGTAGGCGGTGAAGCCCCCGCATCCAATCAGTAGCTCTACCTCTAATAAACTATATCGCAACGCTGCACCTAAATGCATTTCGGGGAGTACGAGCTATCTCCCAGTTTGATTGGCCTTTCACCCCTACCCACAAGTCATCCGAAGACTTTTCAACGTCAACCGGTTCGGTCCTCCACTTTGTGTTACCAAAGCTTCAACCTGCCCATGGGTAGATCACAAGGTTTCGCGTCTAATCCTACTGACTAAAGCGCCCTATTCAGACTCGCTTTCGCTACGGATCCGTGGCTTAACCACTTATGCTTGCCAGCAACGTTAACTCGTAGGCTCATTATGCAAAAGGCACGCCGTCACCCCACGAGAGGGCTCCGACCGCTTGTAAGCGTATGGTTTCAGGATCTATTTCACTCCGTTATTCACGGTTCTTTTCACCTTTCCCTCACGGTACTGGTTCACTATCGGTCTCTCAGGAGTATTTAGCCTTGGCGGATGGTCCCGCCAAATTCAGACAGGATTTCTCGTGTCCCGCCCTACTCAGGATACCACTTATCGTTATCTTCTATTACTTATACAGGGCTATCACCTTCTTTGGCTTTACTTTCCAGAAAATTCTAATTCTATCCGCAACAAATGTCGTGGTCCTACAACCCCAATATTGCCGTAACAACATTGGTTTGGGCTAATCCGCGTTCGCTCGCCACTACTTACGGAATCACTTTTGTTTTCTTCTCCTCCGGCTACTTAGATGTTTCAGTTCAGCGGGTTTGCTCTCTAAATAATCGAGTGTACTATGTCTTCAACATAGCCGGGTTGCCCCATTCAGGATATTTACGGATCATATTCGTGTGTGCCGATCCCCGTAGCTTTTCGCAGCTTACCACGTCCTTCTTCGCCTCTGAAAGCCTAGGCATCCGCCATACGCCCTTAACGATTTCTTTCCTAATATTTTTATTTTCTTAAAGCACTTAAAAGTGCTTTGGTTTTCTCTTTGTGATGTCTTTATCGTTATTGTCAATGATCTTTTAGTTTAAAAGTCATCTAAGACGCAGTGTTTCTTTTGCTACCGCAACTTTAAAATAGATTCCTAAATAGTGAAAAATAATGGTACGAACCTTTCTACTTATAAATTATTAGCCTTTTGGCCCGTAATTCTTAATTCTCAATATGTCAATGCTAATCTTCGTCTATGTAATGGATATTTTTAAATATCTTCTTCGCTGTTACTTTTCGTAACTATTTTTTTGTCTTTATTCTATTACTTTCGTAATTGTGGAGAATATCGGAGTCGAACCGATGACCTCCTGCGTGCAAGGCAGGCGCTCTAGCCAGCTGAGCTAATCCCCCAATCTAATTATGAATTGTGAATTATGAATTATAAAATACTTAATAACTCTCAACTCTAGAATTTCTTCTTTTCTTTAAGTCTAAAATAGTTGTCTCGGACAGACTCGAACTGTCGACCCCTACATTATCAGTGTAGCACTCTAACCAGCTGAGCTACGAGACAGTCTTATTCTTAAATGGTATTCATTTGAATTAACAGCAAGAGTAATAAAATTGTCTTGAACTTGGCCTTTCCTACTCGAACTTTCGTCTTCTTTCCCTAGCGTTTATTTTATAAAATACAACCGAAGTAAAAAAAATAAAGCGACTAAACTTTTTTGTTAAAATGTTTGACTATTTAAAGTACTTTTTGTATACTCATCCTAACACTAAGGCTCTAGAAAGGAGGTGTTCCAGCCGCACCTTCCGGTACGGCTACCTTGTTACGACTTAGCCCTAGTTACCAGTTTTACCCTAGGCAGCTCCTTGCGGTCACCGACTTCAGGCACCCCCAGCTTCCATGGCTTGACGGGCGGTGTGTACAAGGCCCGGGAACGTATTCACCGGATCATGGCTGATATCCGATTACTAGCGATTCCAGCTTCACGGAGTCGAGTTGCAGACTCCGATCCGAACTGTGACCGGTTTTGTAGATTCGCTCCTGGTCACCCAGTGGCTGCTCTCTGTACCGGCCATTGTAGCACGTGTGTAGCCCAAGGCGTAAGGGCCGTGATGATTTGACGTCATCCCCACCTTCCTCTCAGTTTGCACTGGCAGTCTCGTTAGAGTTCCCGACATGACTCGCTGGCAACTAACAACAGGGGTTGCGCTCGTTGTAGGACTTAACCTAACACCTCACGGCACGAGCTGACGACAACCATGCAGCACCTTGAAAATTGTCTTGCGAAAGGTCTATTTCTAAACCGGTCAATTCCCATTTAAGCCTTGGTAAGGTTCCTCGCGTATCATCGAATTAAACCACATAATCCACCGCTTGTGCGGGCCCCCGTCAATTCCTTTGAGTTTCATTCTTGCGAACGTACTCCCCAGGTGGGATACTTATCACTTTCGCTTGGCCACTGAGATTGCTCCCAACAGCTAGTATCCATCGTTTACGGCGTGGACTACCAGGGTATCTAATCCTGTTCGCTACCCACGCTTTCGTCCATCAGCGTCAGTCGCATTAGTAGTAACCTGCCTTCGCAATTGGTATTCCATGTAATATCTAAGCATTTCACCGCTACACTACATATTCTAGTTACTTCATAATAATTCAAGATCTAGCAGTATCAATGGCCGTTCCACCGTTGAGCGATGGGCTTTCACCACTGACTTACTAGGCCGCCTACGGACCCTTTAAACCCAATGATTCCGGATAACGCTTGGATCCTCCGTATTACCGCGGCTGCTGGCACGGAGTTAGCCGATCCTTATTCTCACAGTACCGTCAAGCTAGATACACGTAGCTAGTGTTTATTCCTGTGTAAAAGCAGTTTACAATCCATAGGACCGTCATCCTGCACGCGGCATGGCTGGATCAGGCTTGCGCCCATTGTCCAATATTCCTCACTGCTGCCTCCCGTAGGAGTCTGGTCCGTGTCTCAGTACCAGTGTGGGGGATCTCCCTCTCAGGACCCCTAACCATCGTTGACTTGGTAAGCCGTTACCTTACCAACTAGCTAATGGGACGCGTGCTCATCTTTCACCGTTGTGACTTTAAATATTAAATTGATGCCATTCAATATACTATGAGGTATTAATCCAAATTTCTCTGGGCTATCCCTCTGTGAAAGGTAGATTGCATACGCGTTACGCACCCGTGCGCCGGTCTCTAGAATCCGAAGATTCTATACCGCTCGGCTTGCATGTGTTAGGCCTCCCGCTAGCGTTCATCCTGAGCCAGGATCAAACTCTCCATTGTATGTTTGTCCACCCTAACTCAAAGTTTATTAATTGACGCTTTAGTCTTTTTCTTACTTGGTTGTTATTTGTATTTTCAATGATCTGTTTCGCTCTTCGCCTCCTCGTATGAACTTCTGTCGTTGTTCTTAATCACGATTTGCGAGTGCAAAAGTATAAAGTTTATTTTAATCTCACAACTATTTTTGAAATAAATTTCTGAATAATTTTTCTGACTATATTATCGCTTCATCTTCGCTTCAATATCTTTCGATTTTGGTTTGCAAAAGTATAACTTAATTTCGAACTTAACAACTCTTTCTAAATAAATTTATAAAAAAATTTTTGCCCTTATTAATGCCTCTTCTTCGCCCCCTCTTCTTTCGATTTGAGAGTGCAAAAATACACCATCTTCTAACACCTCACAACTATTAATTATCCCTGCACACAAATTAAATCCTAAACACCTGTCAATCACCTCTAAAAATCTTCGCGTTCCTATCTCAGTTTTAAATTTAAACCCAACACCACTATCCAAACAGCAACATCAACAAAAAAAAACCCAACATAAAAAATAAATCTCTATTATTTATATTGCTAAAATAAATCGCGACCTTTACTTAACTAGGGTGTAAATTATAGATAAAAAATCACCATAAGATTTTTCCAATTTTAAAATATCTCCTGTTTTAATATTTATTCCCGCTTTTCCGTAAGAATTAGAATTTACTTTGAACGACGAAATTTGAAAATATTGGCCGTTTTCATATTTATCTGAAATAACTTTAACAGATGAACCCAAAAATTTCCGTGTAGAAATTGTGTAAATCTCCCCCGGCAAAAGTTTTTTTAAATTATATGATCTAACGGGCAATTCTATAACTTTATCATTGATACTGATTTTTTGCATTTTGGGTGCGGAAGAAATGACGTAAAGTAAATTGCTGTGATCAGGAAAATCGTCTCTCTTGACCTCATATAAATTTAATAAGTAATGCGTAGGGTTAAGTTTTTCTAAGATGCCGTCAATAGAATTAAAAGGTTTGTAGGAAAAAGCGTTTGCACCGATAGATTTTGCCTTCTTATATATTAAATCAAATACTTCGGTATCATTTCCTGAAAAGCCCTGAACTTCAATTTCTCCCAAATATTGAGATTTGACTGAGTCAGGATTAATTTTATAGAGAAATTTATCTGTGTTTTTTCCGGTCGCTTCCACTTTATTCAATAGAACGTTTTGCGCAAAAGAAATATTAATTAAAAAAAGTGCAAAACCCGTAATCAAATTTTTCATTGCGTTGTATAATTTTTAATAGAATTCTTAAGGCTGTTTTCCCAATGTTGTAATTCTACATTATAAGTTTTTTCAATTTTGTCTAAACACATTGTACTTCGAGCTGGTCTTTTTGCAGGTGTAGGAAAATCTGCTGTTGTAATTGGATTCAACTTTATTTTATTACCGGATAAATCTGCTATTTTCTGGGCAAAATGAAACCAGGTTGTTTCCGGATAATTAGAAAAATGAAAAATACCGGGCACCAATTTTTCTGATTTAATTATTTTCATAACTGCTTCCGCCAAATCATTGGCATTAGTCGGTTGACCAAATTGATCGTTTACAATATTCATTTCATCTTTTTGCGAAAATAAATTTAACATGGTCTTCATAAAGTTTTTATTAAACTCTGAGTAAAGCCACGAGGTTCTAATAACAACTGTATTTGCGTTTTCTTCTAAAGCAGCAATTTCCCCATCTCTTTTAGATTCACCATAAATACTTTCTGGATTTGTAAAATCCTCTTCATCATAACAGAGATTCGTTTTTCCATCAAAAACGTAATCTGTAGAAATCTGGATCAAGACTGAATTATTTTCTGCACAAGCTTTAGCCAAATAAGAAACGGCGACGCTATTAATTTCAAAGGCTTTTTCTTTTTCAGTTTCTGCTAAATCCACTGCGGTGTAAGCAGCAGCATTGACACAAAAATCCGGTTTAAAGTTGTAAAAGAAATCTTTAACCTGATTTTCATCCGTAATATCTAAACTATCATAGTCTTTAAAAAGAAACTCAAACTCGGGGAAACTAGCTGATAGTTTTTGAAAACATTGTCCCAATTGACCATTTCCACCTGTTATTAATATTTTTTTCATATAATTTGTAATAATGTTACCTTTTCTTGGTATTAATTTAATTTTGTTCTACGTGTTTTAATAATGAAAATCCTCTGCAGCCCGACTTGAGCGGAAATCCTTTTTACGAGGAGGAACGACGAGTAAAAAGATTGAGAGCGGAAGGCGGAAATAGCTGCCCAAAAAATCTAAATTACTATTTTTCTAAAGTTGCTTATTCTGTTTCCTAAAATACTTTACTCTACCTGCAAAATCGGATTCCTCAATATTCACCTTAAATTTAAGAAATAATTCCTTTACTTCTTGTGGCTGCACATCAGATTTCCGGGTTTTCATATTAAAATAAATGACTTGAACCCACAATACCGCGTGGATGATTTTTTCGTCTTCACTTTTCATAAGAATTTCTATAGTTGAAGTTCTGTCAGAAATAAATACCGTTTTACTACTAATAACCACCTTTTGATTGTAGCGCACTTCTTTTAAATACGCTATCTCGTTCTGAACAGTAATCCAGGTGCAACCTGTTTTTTTAGTCCAGGCTTCGTAGGTAAAGCCATAAAAATCTTCTACGTGATCTTCCCTAGCGTTAAACATATATTCCAGATATTTAACATTATTGAGATGACCGATTGGGTCGCAATCACTAAAACGAATCTTTACTTTTGTTGATATTTCTGTTTCCATTAATGCAAAAATACGATTGATTATGTAAAATAACTTATACAAAACAAAAAAAACCACTTCAAAAGAAGTGGTTTTGTTTTTAAGAACTGATTTCGTTTAAAGTCCCAATTCTTTTTTAACTAATGCAGTTGCATCTGGACCAGATTTATAAATCAAACTTGGGTTGTTACCATCAAAGATGAAGTCATAACCGTTAGCTTTAGCAACTTTTGAAACTGCAGCGTTGAATTTATCTTCAATTGGTGCGAATGCCGCACTTGTTTTCTCCTGCACATCTTTTTGAGCTGCTGCAGATTTATCCTGTAACTCAGCCTGCATTTTCTGTAATTCTGCCTCACGGGTTTTGTTCACTTCAGCAGTTTGCTTCGGTGCTTCTTCCTGATATTTTTGAAATGTAGCTTGTGATGCTTGGCCAGCTTTCAAAATTTCGGCTTGTTTTGCTTTTGAATAAGCATCTAACTGCTCATCAGCTTTTTTCTTTTCGGGCATCATATTTAAAATACCTGCTACATCTAAAGAAGCAACTTTCTGGGCTTTTACACCTACACTTAAAAGCATCACTACGGCTGCAAATAATACACTTAATTTTTTCATAATCTAACTATAATAATTTTAAAATTGTTTATTGGTTTATTTCCTGTTTTTGTTTATCGAGTGTTTTTTTATTTTGGAAAGAATTCATTGTTTTTTTTGATTGAACGCTTTCATTTTTTTTAGATTGGTTACCGCTTGAGTTTGGTTGATTTTGGTTTTTCAGTAGCAAATCTAAAACTTTATCTGTATAATCGTACTTTTTTTCTAAATAAATTACGCTGATGTTGTTACTTTTATCAAGAACTATACCCAAGCTATTTTTATCAGAGACGGTTTTTATGGCGTTCCATATCTGATCCTGAAAGGGTTTCGTAAGGTTTGAGCGGGAACTGTTGATCTCTCCCAAATTACCAAATCTTGAATTAAGTACATTTTTTATTTTTTTTCCTAAATCATCTATTTCCTTTTGTCTTTGCTTTAATTGCTCTCCAACCAAGAGCACTTTTTCATTTTCAAAAGCTGCATTTTTTTTGTCAAAATCAGTTTGCATACTCTGAATTTCATTTTGCCAAGAGGAAATCTGAGCATTTAAGCGAGATTCAGCTTCTTTATATTGCGGTAATTTTTCTAAAATGTAATTGGTATCTACCACACCGATTTTTTGAGCGCTGGCAAATGTATTAATAATTAAAAAAAAGACTGCAAAATATTTCATACCCTTTACTATTATAGTTGTTAAATATAATTACAAACTTTGATTTAACAAGAAGTGCGTTTTCCAACCAGCTGGATCATTGTTACCAATTGACTTATCAAAACCATAAGCGAAGTCAAAACCGATTAAACCAAAGGCCCCCATATAAACCCTGATGCCAATCCCAGCAGATCTTTTTAACTGGAAAGGATTATAGTTGTCAAAACTATTCCAGGCGTTTCCACCCTCTGCAAAAGTTAGTGCATATATTTTAGCAGTTTGATTCATTGAAATCGGGTAACGCAGTTCTAAATTGAAACGGTTATAGATTGTCGCACCGCCGTATGGTGTAATATCATTTGTTTGACCACCAGTAGAAGTAGCATTTTCATAACCACGCAACGGCACTAATTCTCTACCGTCATAATTACCACCAACCTGGCCAACACCACCAACGTAGAATCTCTCAAAAGGTGGTGGTCCTAGCTGTCTGTTATAACCATCTAAGAAGCCCATTTCCGCAGAACTTCTTAAAACTAATTTACCAATAAGCGTGTTATAAATGTCGGCTTTAAGTTTTACTTTATAAAATTCTAACAATTTATATTTCTGACTTGGCGTCTCTGTAGAATAATCTTTTTTACTGAAAAGAGAGTAAGGCGGGGTAAATTTAACCGTTGCTTCTATATTAGAACCCTGTGTTGGGAAAATAGGATCAATACCCGCAGAATTTCTACTTAAACCAAGATTAAAGCTAAAATTATTAGCAGAACCAAATTGCTCTGTGGTAGTACCAAACTGGAATGGGTAGTTACTGAATGTATATTTTTGATATTGAATTCCTGTGTAAAGCGAGAAATAATCATCCGGCCACTGAAGAAGTCTGTTTAGACCAACACTAGCGGAGAAAATATTTAATTTCTGATCACTGCGAACCCCCGTACTTGCATTAGATACAGCACCATAATTTACAAAAGATTGATTGATACTTAGAGATAAAGCTGTTGGTTTTGTTCCAAATAGCCAAGGCTCCGTAAATGACAAACCATAATTTTGAAAATATTGTCCTGCCTGTGCCTGTACAGATAACGTCTGTCCATCACCTTGTGGAACAGGTTTAAAATCTTTAAATTTAAAGAAGTTCTTAAGTGAGAAATTATTAAATGTTAAACCTAAAGTTCCGATAAAAGAGTTCCCACCGTAACCAGCTTGAAGTTGAACTTGGGAGGAGCCTTTCTCAACTAACTTCCAATGTAAATCAACCGTATTATCTTCTTGATGCGGCTGTATATCCTGCCCTATCTGTTGTGGATCAAAGAATGTCATAGACGCCAGATCAAAGTAAGTTCTTTTTATATCGGATTTCGCAAATAAATTTCCTGGTTTTGTACGTAATGAACGCAGAATAACGTGATCATGCGTCGTAGTGTTTCCAGACCATGTTATACGGTTCCAAGTGGCTTTTTCGCCTTCATTGATTCTAATCTCTAGACTAATGGAATCTCCTTTCACAGTTTTCTCAATTGGCGTAATATTAGAAAAAAGGAAACCATTATTCATGTAAACGGATTTAATATCCGAATCATCTTCTTTACCTCCATCGGCACCTACTTTTTTATTAAAACCAACCGCGTCATAAATATCACCTTTCTTGTATCCCAATACTTTTTGTAAAAAATCTGTGGAGAAGGTAGTATTGCCAAGAAAAGAAATATCTCCAATGTAATATTTTTTACCTTCACTTAGTTTCACATCGATCTGATAATTATTCTTTTGATCCCGATAAACTGAATCTGAAACGATTTTTGCATCTCTAAAACCTAATGAATTATAATAATTGATCAAGTTTTCTTTGTCGCCAACGTATTTGCTTTCAATAAATTTCGAAGGTTTTAAAATTCCGCCGATGCTGAATCTTCTCTGTTTTGTATCTTTAAAAGCTTTTTTACGCAATTTATTACTGGAAACCACAGTATTTCCTTCAAATTCAATGTGGTCAATTTTAATTCTTTTGCCCTTATCTAAATTAATCGTCCAGTCAATAAGATTTGGATCTTTTGCATTAACCTTATCCTCAATTGTGATATTTGCATCTGCAAACCCTTTTTTAACGTAATCTTTTGGGATATTAGTTTTTAAAGTTGATATTAAATTTTGAGTGATTTTTGTGCCAGGTTTTAGATTATTGTCCTTCGCCAATTTTTCAGCTTTAGATTTACCAATGCCTTTCCCCGTGAATTTCACTTCACCAAGTTCTTTTAAATCCTGAAGATTAAATTTTAAAATGACACTTTCTCCCTCTATACTTTCCACATAAACTTCTACTTCAGAAAAATTATCTGTTTCCCAAAGTTTCTTTATGGCGTTACTAATTTTTTGTCCGGGAATGTCTACAGATTCGCCTTTAGTTAACCCCGTAAATCTTAATATTTGATCCGCAGAATACTTTTTAACACCATCTACGACAATACTTTTCAGGATGTAAGTTCCTGCAGACTTTTCTGTTTGCACTGCATCTGCCCCCTTCGTTGGCGGCGGCGTAACCTGACCATAAATTTGCAGCGACGCTACAAAAATGATAATTGATAAGAATTTAAACTTCATTGAATTTATCCTAAACATTTATTTTTATTTAATATCTATTTGTGCACTTGTCTTTCCGTACCTTCTTTCTTTTAACTGGTAATCTAAAATACACTGAAAAAAGTGTTCTTTCGTAAAATCTGGCCAGAGAACATCTAAAAACTGTAGTTCAGCATAAGCAATTTGCCAAAGTAAAAAATTACTGATTCTTACTTCACCGCTGGTTCTAATTAGTAAATCTACTGGTGGAAAATTTTTTGTGTAAAGATGATTTTCAAAACACTCTTCTGTAATATCTTCTACTTTTAATTTACCGTCTTTCACTTTCTGGCTGATTTCTTTTACAGCTTTCAGCATTTCTTTTTGGGAACCATAGCTTAGAGCCAATATAAGATTTCCATTTTTATTATCTTTAGTAATGTCAACAAGACTTAGTAACTGATCTTTTACTAAATCTGGCAATAAATTAATATCACCGATCACATGCATTCTTAAACCTTTATTGTGAATATCTTCAGCTTCTAGTAAAAGCGTTTCTGAGAGTAAACCCATCAAAGTGTTTACTTCTTTATTTGGTCGGTTCCAATTTTCTGACGAAAATGTATAAAGCGTAAGATATGGGATTTGAATCTCGTTACAAGCGTTTATAGCATTTCTCACAGCATCAATCGCATTTTTATGCCCAAAAGTACGCTCCTCACCACGGCTCTCTGCCCAACGTCCGTTTCCATCCATAATGATGGCAACATGCTGTGGAAGTTTATCGAGGGATATTTGATCTTTAGCTGACGACATAGTTTTATTGTTCACAATAACAAGGTTGTCTGCCGAAAGAATAAGATACACCAAGAGTGACACTGTTTACCCAATCTTTAGAATTAATATTTCCTATTTGTCTATTTTTAATGAAATCTGCTTCAACCATTTTTGTAGCTGCGAAATATGGATCGCTTTGCAGAAGAGATTTTTTACCACTTGAATCTAGAATATCTTTATTATAAGTCGCTTTAACATCTTTGTTGGAAATCATACTGTAATCTAGACCGTCTGAGAAAGTTGGACGAAACATAAATTCCCCGAAAACTGCCCAATTATAATTATACTTGTATTTTAAACCAACACCGAACGGAATGGACATAGTAAATGATTGTGATTTTGAGTAGGATTGGCTGTAAACAAAATCATTTGGAGGTCCCGGTGAAATTGCCTTCCCATTAGGATCTCTATTAAAATCAAAGTTAAACTGTGCCTGCGCAACATTGATAATCATTCCGCCTAAACCACCAAAAATGTAGGGACTCAAAAGGCTTTTTTGTTCGTCATTAACGGGGAATAAATTATACTCAAATAAAGCATCTACCTCGTATATAGAATTTGTTCCGCTTAAGTTTCGGTTTCGCCTGTAATTTTCCTTGGCTTCGGAATCTTTAAACTGTATATGACTGTAACCTACATTAAACCGCAATGTTTGGTATGGGTTAAAATTCATTCTATAAACTATACCCCCGTAGAACGGAATGCCATAAGTTGTAATATCATTTAAAATAGGTTTCTGCAATACATAGGACGTATTCCCAATATCGCCCACAAGATTACTTATGCCAAGTTGCATACCAATTTCATAGCGTTGGGCTTTTACAAAAAAACTCAGTAGCAGCGCTGCCATAATAGAAAAGAAAGATTTCAAATTCATTAAGTAAGTTTGACCTATTTTAATATTTCAAATTTAATTTTTGCAAATATAAAACAAATTAGTTTTAAGGAGCATCTTAATTTTTCGTTAAAAAACCCGAAATAAGTATAAATTTCTAATAATAAAACGAAAATTAAATCCTTTTATTCTAATTTAAAATTAATGCAAAAAGAAAAGTTTTGGTGCAGATCAGACAATTTTAATTTTTAGTAAATATATTTCTCAACTTATTTGAGAATTTTACAAGCCATGGTTCTTCATAATTTTTATCCTCATCAAAATAACCATAGCCATAGCCGTAGCCGTAGCCGTAGCCGTAACCATAGCCCTGTTTTACAGAATAATCATTATAAACTAAACCAAGATGCTTTATTTCTTGATTTTTATGTTTTTCCATAATCATTTTCAGCATATACTTTTCTGTATATTCATGCCTCACCACATAAACATTAGCATCCGTATACTTCATAAGTTCAAAAGAATCTGCCACCAAACCAACTGGCGGAGAATCAATTACAATAAAATCATAGTGCTTTTTAAGCTCAGTTATAAAATCTATATTTCTGTCACTCATCAATAATTCTGAAGGATTTGGAGGTATGGGTCCAGATGTCGCTACATCCAAGTCTTGTACATTAGTTTTATTAATGATTTGATCTATGGTAACTTCACCTGTAAGATAGTTTGAAATTCCATATTTATTATCAATATTGAAATCACCAAAGATCTTTGGTTTTCTTAAATCCATTCCTAGCAATATAGTTTTCTTGCCACTCAAGCCCAAGACAGAGGCAATATTGATGGAAACATAAGTTTTTCCCTCACCGCCCACAGAAGAGGTCACCAAAATTACTTTACTTTTATTATCTTGTTTATGTAAAAATCTAAGATTAGCTCTAATCCCCCTAAAAGCCTCAGAAATGGAGGATTTTGGCTGTACTAAAACCGTAATATTGCTGTCATTACTGTTGTTTCCAATCACGCCAAGCAGGGGCATTTTGGTAACGTGCAGCAATTCTTTAACATTTCTAATTTTATTATCCAACAATTCTCTCAAAAGAATTATCAGTAATGGAAAAAGCATTAAGATACTAATGATGAGTAACTTTGCACGGGAAATATTTGGAGCGATTGGTGTTTGACCTAAATTTTTAGCTGAATCAATAACAGTGATATCAGATTTATTGCTCGCCACCCTAAGAGAAGTTTCATTTTGCTTGGTCAAAAGTGCGTTATAACTAGCTTCTATCATATTATAACCGCGTTGTACATCCAGATATTTTCTTTCCTTTTCTGGATAAGTGGCTAAATCTTGGTCTGCAGTAGAAATTTTAGAATTTATTACCTGAAGTTGATCTGCAAAAACGCTGTAATATTTTCTTAAACTACCTTCAGATTTGCCACGGGATTCGTTAATGAGTCTATTTATTTCTTTCATAGGCGCAGAATTTGCCTGGTAGATCGTCCCCATTTCTCTCCTTTTAGCATAGAGTGCTTTTAACTCAGAAACTGATGCAGTAAACATTCCATCTTCAATACCTGCGGCATTTAGACTGATGAGATTATCTAAATTAGAAGATGCGACGGAATTTCTTACATTGTTAAGAGAATTAATTTTAGTTATTAATTCTGCTTTGGTTTTTTCTAAGTTTTTTATTTCATTCAGTTGTTTTTCATCTCTGTTTGTAATATCGTACAAACCTTCATTTACTTTCAGATTATTTAATTTATTTGCACTCGAATCTAATTTTATTCTTATTTTATCTAAATTTTCCTTAATGTAAACCGTGGTGTTTTCATCCACCATATTTTGATCTTCAATTCGCTTCTTTTTTAAAACCTCGACCGATTTATTCAGGAAATTAACCGTTCCATTTAAATTATAACCGCGTTTAGAAATAATCATGATACTGCTAATTTCTTTATCAAACGTAATACCTATATCCTGAGTAAGCTCATTGACCGCAGCATTAATAGTCGTAAGTGAAATGATAACATTTTCAAGCTTTATTGTAGACTTATATGGGTTTTGCACCAGTTTAAAGCGCAAATTAGGTGTTGTATACCATTCATTGACACTGATGATTTTATTTGCCGGTCTTTTATAAGGTGAAATTGATTGAAATCCCTCACCAATGAAACTATATAAGGAAGTCTGTTGTCCGTCATTTGGTAATTCTACCTCATATTTACTACCACCTTTGGGAAAAAGCGTTATGGGATAATTAACCTGCTGCAGATGCGTTTTATCTATTTCCAAAAAAACTGGACTATCGTTTTTATCTAAATAAGTGGCTTTAATAAGACCTTTTGTGGAGTAATTTGAATATAAATCCAGTTGCCTTACCAAATATTCATTGTGAGTTCTGGAGAGTAATAATTTTTTTAAAAATATACCATCTTGATTGCCCGTTTGTCCCCAGATAAAATTGATAGATTGATTAGGTGTAAAATAACTGGAAGAACTATTTGAAATACTTAAAGAAAGGTCTGAGGCGTAAATTCTCTGCGCATAATACTTTGCATAGATGAAAGATATAAAATAGCCCATTACAAACATGAGCAAAAACCAGTACCAATATTTTAAAACATTTCTAATAAAATGTTCTGTATCAAAAAAAGCAAAAGTGCCAAGTTTTTCTTTCGCCGGGATATTTCCTTCCTTTTTTTCTGGAATCATATGATTAAAGTCTAGATAGAATTAAATAAATAGAAAGTGCAGTTGTGATAACACTTACGCCCGTCGTTAAAGTTTGAATAGGATCTTTACCCAAGCCATTTAAGTTTTTAGGTCTTGTATTTAAAAAAATTTCGTCACCATTTTGGACCCAATAATATTCCGAATTCATAGCATCTTCTCTGGTAAGATCTATCTTCGCAATTTTTATTCCTTCTGGATATTTTCGGTGTATCTGTATGTTTTTACGATCTACAGTTCTGTTTAGTCCACCATTATCTGCAAGTGCTTCTGTTAGTGTTAACGTATTTTTATGTGCTACTTTTTCACCGGTCATTCCGACGGTTTCAACATCACCAATAATCGTATAAGTAATACCATCAGTATTCAATCTGACCTGAGATTTTCCATCTAAAAAATTTTCATTGACCCGCTTTTGAATCTCATCTGAAACGTCTTTAATAATTCTGCCCTCAGCTTTAATATAACCAATGCCAAAAATATTTATCTCACCATTTGAGTCCACTTTTAAACCATTAAAATAAATTGACGCATTTCCTGAACTTGCACCGCCACCTGAAACACTGACGCCGCTTGTCGCTGATGTTGCACCAACTGTTCCTGATCCACCTTCGCCAGCAGCATACAATTGCGAATAAAATTGTGCCGCATCACCCTTCGGCGTGGTTACGATATTTAAGGTAAGGATATCATTTTTTGTAATTCTATATTCAGGGATGTTGTACGGAATTAAGCCTTCCCCATTTATCACTAAACTTTCACTTGGTTGAAAATAGCGAACATCTTTTGTTGTGACACATGAGGTGACAGAAAAAACTGTAAATAATATTAAGAAAATTTTTAAGAATTTCATCATGGTTGTAAAGTTTGCAAAAATAATAATTTATTTGGATTTTCTTATTTTAAATTTAATTTCCGGAATGAAAGCACCTACAAAACCGAGACATACAACTAAAAAAAGTAATAGATTGTTATTTAGATGTCTAAAAAAATACGCGAAAAGCACTACCAAAAGATAATAGAATAAAATATAAGCTGTAGACCTTCTATGCGTATAACCCAATCTTAAAAGTTTGTGATGGATGTGATTGGTATCCGCTTCAATGAGGGATTTCTTTGTAATTAGACGGGTAATTATGACATTCAGCGTGTCGATTATTGGCAAAATAAGAATTGCAACCGCTATTACTGGTGCACTGTCTAGATGGTATTTTGGTATTGAAGCCACCTTTTTATCTACAAAGATATTGATAAAACAAATTCCCGTAAAGGCCAATAGGAAACCCAAAATCATAGATCCAGTGTCACCCATAAATATTTTTTTCTGTCTAAAATTTGATAAATTGTAATATAGAAATGCTAAAACAGAACCTACTATCACAGCTGAAAGGATGACCAAAGGATAATTATACGGTCCTAAACGAAAGTAACTTATCGCAAAAAATATACTGCAAAGTGCCGAATAACTTCCAGCTAAACCATCAATACCATCAATTAAATTAAAAGCATTTATTAAAATTACAAAGGTTAGGACACTAAAAAAAACACTTAATGTGTAGGACATTTGATAAATACCAAAGACACCAAATAAACTACCAATTCTAACATCTGAGCCAATAACCATTAGAGTGGAGACCAAGATCTGAGCAATCAATTTCTTATAAGCCCGCATGATCATAATATCGTCCATCACACCGATGAAAAGTAATATTGTCAATGATGCGAAAAGAAATTTATATTCTTTAAAAAGTTCAGAAGCAAAAATAGGCGCGCAGACACATAAAGAAAAAACAATAGCAATGCCACCCAAATTGGATATTTTGCGAAGATGTGAACTTCTTGATCCTGGCTCATCCATCAAGTTCTTCCGTCTGGAAATATTGATAATGCTTGGGATTGTGTAAAAAGTGATCAAAAATGATGCACTAAAACCAAGGAAAATCTTTAACCAAAAAAATGGAAATTCTATTGAACTTAAAATAGTATGTACTTTTTCCATATCTTAATTCCAAAGATAATTTTGATAAGTGTCTGGAGTAAATTTACCCTTTGTTGCCTGATAGTTTCCAAAAACAAAGTAATAAAAAATAACGAATAATATTAATATAAAATGTAAAAATTTTTTATAATTAATATCGTTAATAGCCGCTAAATTATTTGGTAAAATTAAAGCGGCAAAAACAACGTAAGTTCCAACTAATCTAGTTGAAAATATAGGACTTCCTCTAAATATAAAATACAAACAGATCCCACATACGCCTATATTTCTCATGTACTCATAATACGGAATTCTCTCGCATGTCACTTTATTCAGCGTAATAATAAAAAAGAGGTACAAGAGAGATATTAAATCAAAAAACTTTATAAACCCTGTATCAACGCTTTCTATACTGAGATAATCTGAATAGCCTTTATAGACCTCCTCCGGTGCAATGCTATTTAAAAAACCTATGTAATTATAAATTTCAAACGGTGACAAAATCATACAAAAAACAACTAAACCTATTATTTTAGCTTTTGTAAGTGAAACCTTTGCCAACCAATAAGCAGGAATAAACAAAATGGCTGACTTATGAAATCCTAGTGCAAAATACATTACAATTAAAAACATAAACAGATTCCGCTCCTTTATATATTTGAAAGAATATATTGCTAAAGCCATTGAAAGTCCCTGCCGGATCTGCCCAGAATCGGCAATAAAATAAGAAGGAATTAAATATAAAAGTAATGCCGTTGCAGGATAAGCAACGCTTTTTTCCATCATATAAAACTTTGGCGCTATCGACAAAATTGCCACAAAAGCCGTAAAAATAAAAAAGGGAGATCCTAAGAAAAAGAAAATATTATTAAAAAGGATAAAAAGCCATTCGATTTCTAAATTGTTTTTTTGAAAAAGAGCTTTGCTAAATATTTCGCCAAAATCTGTATGCAGGGGAAAATAGGTGTACATACTTTGATAAATAGGATAATCTGCACCTACACCTTTTCTAAAACCTGCAAAAATTATAAGTGCAATGACTATAAACCAAACACTTTTATAGTTTTTAATTTCACGGCCATAAACTTCTAAAAAACTGTAGCCTATTAAAATTAAAATGGATATCGTAAAAACTGGATGTAAAAGCTGCACCTAATCTTCTGTGTTTTTTATATAAATCTTCGTAAATAATTATTTAATCCAACAAAATATACCATATAGTAAATTATTTTACGCTTTGGCAAAGATAGCAGATAATTTTTACCAAAGCGTTTGTATCCTATTATTTCAAACAAACTGATACTATTTTCCTTAACAAATTCGCAATAAGCCTGATGTAGTTTTTTCGCAACTATCTCATCTTTCACATATGCTAAATATGCTAAATATGTATAAACTCCTTCCAAAATCTGAAAGTTTTTTAACCCAGTTTTCTCAGTGAAATATACGGAAGTTTTAAATTGATCAGAAACAGTTTTTACAGCTCGTAAAATATCAAGTCCCTTTTCCGTATGTGTTTTACTAATAGAATTTTCCCGCTCGAGATATTGATAATGGTAAACCTGCGTTTGCGCTAAGGTTTTGCATTTTAATAAAAGTTGTGGTATTAATTCAATATCTTCAAAGTGCATATTTTTTTGGAAACGCATGCCATTAAACAAATTTCTTTCAAATATTTTATTACAGGCAAAATAAGATAAATCTGAAAAAACGGAGAAGTTTTCCCTTAAATTTATAACCTCCGGAAGATGTGGAATTTGCGTTAGCTTTTGAGTTATAACTCCATTCTCATTTACTTTTTGAAGATTACAGACAACCACTTCAGCGCTGTGTTTTTGCGCCAGATCATACATTTCCTGAAACATATTTTCTAATACATAATCATCACTATCCACAAAACCGATGTACATTCCTTCAGCGTTATCTAAACCAAAGTTTCGCGCCTCACTTAATCCTCTATTTTGTTTGTTAAAATATTTTATTTTTAAAGGAAATTCTTGCTGAAATTCTTCTATAATTTTTAAAGACCCATCTGTACTTCCATCGTTAATAACAATTATTTGGATATCTTCCAATGTCTGAGCCACCAAAGAACTTAAACATTTCCTCAGGTATTTTTCAACATTGTAAACCGGAACGATTACAGAAACCTTATTCATCAGTTTATCATTTACTCACAATTTTATAGAGAAAATAGTCTTTTCCGATCGGTCTTATTTTATACATCCATCTCAAAATTTTAGGAGCGTTATTATGGATCTCAGCAATTGGATAACTTTTCACGAAGCTATAATGAGAATCAAAATAAACCTGCTCATCTGGTTTCATTCTGTAATAACTCGCATTGTCGCCGGGTTTATTATTAATGGTTAAAATATAATCCGGTTTAAAATCCTTCACAGAATTTATCCACCAGAAATTTTCATCTTTCAGCATTTCATCGGTAATTTTTTCGTTTACCAAACCCACCTCATCATACGTATAAAGTCCTGTATAAAAGGGAATTTTCCCCGCTGGCTCCAATATTATTGATTTGCTGATATCCGTATGTTCACTTTCTATATCTTTTGCAATTTGCATTCTTTGCGTTTCCTCCATATAACCGATGGTGTACGATTGCAATAATTGAAATGCATATAACCCAAGGGTAATACAAAATAATATTGGAAGGATGATCTTATTTTTATTTTTAAAAAAATGCAGCGAACAAAACAAAACTACTGCAAGCATAAAAACTCGGGGAAGCCAGTAATACCAATCAAAATAAGCTTTAAAATACGCAAAAACCGTAAGTTTTAATAAAGCAAAAACAACTGTTGCAACTAAAATAATTTTTGTAGAAAATAGAATTTGTGTTTTACTTCTCGTAATTTTAAAAATACAAAAACCAAGTAAAATAAGAAATGCAATAAAAATCAAAAACGTGAACAGTGAATATTTCTTTATTAAACCACCGTAATAAGCCCATTGGTAGAAAAAATAAGCTAACCTGTTATTTTGCATAACATTCTTATACGCTATTTTTTTTGCTGTGATCGTATGATTTACAATTTCGCCGAAATAAAAATAATTAAAAGATAACACGGTGCCAAGCCCTATCAAACCTCCTAAAACAAATAAATAATTAATTTTTTTCTTAATTATCAAATCGGCTAAAAAGAAAACGCCAAGAAAAATTACAGTATCAATTCTCGTCCAGAGAAGTAATATAGGAAAGATTAAATACGCCCACTTTTTGCCATTAAAAATTCCGAAATACATCAGCCCATTGTAGAGAAAAAATAAAATTCCGTATTCCATGCCCAAGCTGGAAGCTGTGAGTGCGGGCGGAAGCATATTTAGAAAAATAACGAAAATCCCACCTCTTACTTTATCATCTGGAAACAAAATTTTCGCCAGCCACAATGAGCCTACCGCAAAAAAAATTCCGTTGAAAATGAGTAAAGGATAAATAAAATGCTGCCCAAATATTAATTGAAAAAACGCACTCACTAAGACATAGAGATGCGTTGTAGAGGCTGAAATCCTTTCATCACCATTAAAACCAATGACACCATAATGAAGAAAATTTCTCGCAACGCGCCAAGTAATGAAGGAGTCTTCCTGAATGTGCTTCGTTAAAAACACCGGTATTTTGACAACTACCGTTATGAAGATCAGCCAAAAAGGATTTGCTAAAACTTTAAATAGATTTCTATTCATAATCATAAATTAATTGGTGACGATTATACAACTGATACATTTTGTTCATGCATGCAGCATATTTTTCATCTGAAAACCAAAAAATATGAAGTCTTCTGTAGCCCTGAGATTTTAAAAACGCTACTAATTTGGGTGATTTTTCTTTCCATAACTCAATAACGAAAAGCGGTTTATGCTCTTTCACAAACTCATGCATTCCCTCTAAAACCTGCTCTTCATAACCCTCAACATCTACTTTTACAACACAAAAATCATCTATTTTTAAATCTTTGTAAACGTCATCAAAACGCAGAATTTTCACAAAATCTTTACTATCGCCTGCCTTTTCACCGATGGAAGCTTCACCAAGCTCAAGTTTTTTATAATGAATGGTTTGCTCTTCTTTTTTATTACCCAATCCAAAATTGAAAAGGGTTGCATTATGCGTAACATTATTAAATTTAAGATTATTTTCAAGCGCATTAAAATTAATCTTCAATGGTTCAAAAGAAATTACCTTCCAGTTTTTTTTAGCCATCAAGGTGCTGTAACGACCAATGTGAGCACCTACATCTACAAAAGTTCCATTTTCATCCTTCACCACTTCTACAAGAAAATGCGTAAAATCCGGCTCATAACTTTCTAATGTTGCCCAAAAATCAATTGTATTTGACCTTGTTTCTAAAATTACATCCTGATATTTAAACTGAGCTTTTGGGAATTTAATAATTGGCGGCAATTTTAAAACTTTGAAAATATAGTGGTTATAAAATGCAGCCAAAAAATATTTTTGATTAGCGTTACTTCCTACAAATTGTGTTTTAATACTTTTTACAGTACTTTTTAATTGTTCTTTTTTTCCCATTTTGTGTGTAAATGTCTACTAATGTGTTCTCAGTTACGATTTATTTTTGAACGATAAATCACAGATTTTTTAAAAATCTTGTTCCTAAAAAGCCTCTCTTCGCATCTTCATATTCAATTTTAGAACACGGTAATAAATTTTCTATTTTTTCGTCATCACCAAAATACCAAAGATTTTTAAAAGTATCCCTTTTAAAGGTATGATCTTCTTCATTTACCATAACATGAAAAGTCTCAAAAAAACGTTCTCGCGGACGTGATTTTTCTAAATCTATACCTAAAATTAAGTACCAGATCATCTGCGCTAACAACTGATGATTTAAAATATCTTCTGCTTCAAAATTAAAATTAAATATTCCAACTGATTTTAGATTCTCACCCAAACCGATCTCTTGCATGTAAGCACAAATTTCTCTTCTGTTCAAGCCGTTCACTTGAGGATGAATTGAAAATGCTTCAGCAAAACTTTCCACCGCATCGCAATTAACCGTAACTAAATCTGCTCTGCGGAAAAAAGGTTCTGCCTTTTCTGTGGCATTCATCATTTCCGCGAGTCTAATTATATCAAAATCTACCTCTTTTATTAAATTTACTGATTCCTCAGGATTGAGATGCTTTTGATAGGCTAAATGGTGGTAATTTTCTACAGATAAATTTTTAGAACTTAAAATTTTAGATAAAAAATTTTTTTCAGAAAGCGGTTCTTCTTGATTTCCTAAGTTGATTTTGCTATTAATTTGGGTATAATTGATATTTTTTTTATGAAAATTTAAAGCTGAAAAAAGAGAAAATGCCAGATCATTACTGCCACCAATGATGACTGGGATTGCATTTTTATAATGGCAAAGTGAAAGAATTTCCTGTAAAACATAATGCGTATCTTCTGGTGTGTTACCCGAAATGAGATCACCTAAATCACAAATTTCCGTTTCAAAATGTAAATTTGAAAGACTGTAAAATTGCTTTCGGACCTTTCTGAAGTCTTGGCTTTCACCACCTCCATTTGCACCTCGCAAATCTGACACAAAAACTAATACAATGCTGTTTTCCAAAATTTCTGATTTTAGGAAGTGACCCAGTTGCCAGTTTTCTGTTTTTATATGAGGTGGTGGAATAATGAAATCGTCAATATTCATAAAATGATTTGATTTATTAGTATCAGCAAATTTAAAGAAAAAGGCGCAAATATAATTGCGCCTTTTAAAAACTGTCTAAGATTTAGTTTTCATCATTTTCCTTGTAATTACATCACCACTACTTTCAGTGATTTTAAGAATATAAATACCTGGCAATAAATCTGCTGCATCTATTTCTTTATTTTTAACCTTACCGGTTCGAATCATTTTTCCAGATGTATCAAAAATTTCAAATATTGCTGTTAAATCATTTTTTAAATAAATTTTATTTTGAAATGGATTTGGATAAATATCTGTATTTGAATTTTTTGCAGCAAGTTCAGGAAGTTGAATTTTTTTAGATATTTTCTTGGTATTTGAAGGATCGTTCACTAAAAATCTAGGTTCATCTTTTGCGCATCTTACTGACATTGCTGCCTGCGGATAAGCACCTGTTCCCGTCTGTAAATTACTGTCATCAAATTCCATTGCAAGTGCATAACCTGTTCCTAAATCTGCCATAGAAGCTAGCCAAACCCCACTTCTGTCAAATGAAACTCCCTCACCGCCTAATTCACCTCTCATCCCGGCATACGGGAAATTACCAATATTAAATTTATCCGATGTAAATTTTAAATAATATCCCTTTATATTTTGACCCTCATAAAATTCTGAAATACCCGTTGGTTGATCCTGTATAAGTCCAACGTTATTATATTGATCTGTAAGGTTCCCATTATAAAAAGGAGAATTTCCTTTTGAACTTGTGTAGAGTGCGGTGTAAGTTACGTCTGGAACTCTCCAACCTTCGGGACATGGATCGTAAACAGATTTTTGATCTGCATGACCCCATCTTTCTGGAGCCTGAGATTGCTTGTCAGAAACCCAGTCACGAATTTGAGTCACATCATTGTTAGTTTTATTTCCGCCATCGTATAATTCACCCGTATCATTTTGATATAAAAAATAAAGCGGATTATTCACTGAGTACAATATATTTTCTGAGATTTTTTTTGACGCGACTTCATTATTTGATTTATATTCTTGAAACTCTTTTGTATAATATTGCTCATATCCATTGCTTGAAATACTGGTATAACTCAAAGTACCATTATCCGTCATATTTTCTGATCCCACAAAAATCTTACTATTAGCATTGCTATAAAGCATTCTGCTGTAAACTGGGAAAATTGGCATTGCATCTTTTCTGCCCCATTGGTATTGTAAACCACTTGCATTATTAGCTTCATCTCTGGCATTTTTTTCATTTACTCCGCTAATTTTGTCAAATGATCCCAAATTACGATCCATAAAAGTAGTGGTGATTGGGGGCAAATTACTTTGTGATAAGCCTACAAAATTAAATGCACTTGGAATTGTTTTTTCTGTAGTGTAAGTTATACTGGCAGGTTCTTCCCCCGGACTCCATATTTGCCAACTCCAATACGCGGGTGTGTCAGTAGAATTATTATGAAGTGATACTATTGCGTTACCTTTAGTTTTACTGTTTAAATGTAGAATTATTTTTCCGTCCCGAACATCGCCAATACCAGCTTCGAAACTAATACTTTGAACTAAATCAGGATTATCCGTCCATAGCACTTTGGCTACTAAATGATTTGTCGCCAAAGATTCTTGGTCTGTCAGAAGTTGATTATAAACTGAAAACGCCTTACTTATTGAAATTTCTAAAAAAGATTGATTAACAACCATATAAGTATTAGGATCATGCAAACCTTTTGTATAATTTTCTTTATCCGAAACAAAATAATTGGTCGGAAAGTGACCGATAAAATCAACATTCGGATCTTTCATACATCTTACCGCAAGTGCATTTTTAGTTGAACCCGTTTGATTGATCCAAACACCGTGTAAACCAGCAGACGAAATATCTTTTCTCTGTGCATCGGAAATTAATCCTAAATATCTGGGACCGTCAAACCCATAAGTTCCACTCCATAGACCGCCATCAGAATTTTCATCTTGATAAATGGAAAAAATGGAAGAATTAGGAGATACTGAATTTGGATAATATACATAAGTGCCTGAAATCGGCATCATTCCTAGATTTCTGGCACCATTTTGCGCATTAGAAAAATCCATTCCAATTCCTGGATATACTTTTATGCCCGTAAGTGCCCCGTTAGCTACATCAGGTTTTAGCAAGCTATAATCGCTTTTATCGTCATTAGCTCCACTATTTTTTCTACCCCAAGGTCCTAAATTATTATTCACTGTTTCACGCCCATAATAAGATGGCACTCGCCAACCGTCTGGACAAGGATCTAATTCAGACTTTAATTCATATGAACGTGAATCGTTTTTGACGGTCGTGTTTGAGCTGCTTGCATTGCCATTTCCACCTTTATAATTATCAGACCATAAATCCCATGATGCATAGTTTCCAGCCGTTCCCTCCGAACGATGGATTTTATTAGAAAACCAATTTGCATTATCGGTATTAATTACTAATGTGAGCGGATTTTTAACTGCAAAATCCATATTTCTTTCGATATCATCAAACTCACGGATTTTGAGAGGTAATGTATTTAGTCCATCTATTGCGCGATGTTTTATGGAGCCTACTTCACCATTTAATTCATAAAAATAGAAATCTTTATTAGCAAGACCCGGGAAGGGATCTTTTCTACCCCATTCATAAAGCAACCCACCAGATTTTTGCCAGTTATTTCCTAAAAAATTTCCAGTAGAAGCCCCTAGGTTCCGATCCATATATTGGATTTCTACAGGGTTTCCCTTAATATCAGTTTCAAGACCTTGGGTGTATTTTACGCCATTTTCTGGGCTATCTGTCACCCAAACGTGCCAGCTCCAATATATGACGCCATTTACTTTAAAAGCAATTACCGCATTACCCGCACCTTTTCCTTTATTGACTTCTACTTTAATATTAGACTCTTCCGGCAAAGAAGCTCCTAATAGAGAAACATTTTCAATTAAACCCGGCACATCTTCCCAATATAAACTTGCGGTTAAAGTGCCCGTAGGAATGGGATTCGGCATTCCACCGCTTTTCAGATAGGTGTAATTTGTCCACATTTTGTACGCTTTCTTAACGGGAATTTGCAGACCACCATAATTTTGAAACTTCGCAATATCTAGGTCATAGATAAAACTATTTGGGGATTTTACATAATCTATATTCTGAGATTTTGCGCAAAGAGACAGTACTATAAATAGTAGGGAAATTTGTTGCTTCATTAGTTAAAAAAATTAAAGATTTTTAAATCTATTTTTTTAACATCATTTTGTGTGTTGTCCGATAATTTTTTGAAGCACCGTTTGTGTATATCAATAATATGACAAATTTCTAAGAAAACTAATATTTTCTAAGAAAATTTTAATAAATATTTAACATTAGTTAAAATTCAAAATTAAAGTCAAAAAAAATCACCAAATATATTGGTGATTAATTACAAAACAATAAAATTTGTTATTATTTTAATTTTGCCTTTACTACTGGTTTTTTCTTCACAGTAGATTTTTTAGTTGCTGGTTTTTTCGCAACTGCCTTCTTTGGTTTTTCTTTAAAAGCATTTTTATCCTGAGCTGTAATCCATTGTTTCACTTCCTCCAAAACAACTTCTTTTAAATCCTCAACTTCATATTTTTCACCCGCCTTTGTCCTTGGGATTTTATGAATATTTTTTCCGTGCTTGATAATCGGACCCCATCTTGCATTTTCAATAGAAATTTTTTCCGCTTCCCATTGCTGAATATACCTGTTAGCTTCTTTTTCTAATTTAGCATCAATTAATTCCTGAATATCGTTTTGAGATAAATTTTCAAAATTATAACGCTTCGGAACATTGATGAAAATACCTTTATACTTAATGAAAGGTCCAAATCTTCCCGTTCCTTTTGTCACAGGCTCTTCTTTATAAGTTGTGATTGGTGCGTCTGTCTCTTTTTTTTCTTCAATAATTTCGATGGCTTTTTCGTCATTCACAGAAAATGGATCCATACCTTTTGGAATACTTATAAATGCTTCGCCCCATTTCACGTAAGGTCCAAATCTTCCCACACCAACTAAAACTTTTTCACCTTCATAATCGTTTAAATCAAAAGGGATTTTAAATAATTCCAAAGCTTCGTCAAAAGTTAAAGTGACAATATTTTGATTTGCCATCAAACTTGCAAAAGTTGGTTTTTCTTCATCATCTTGCTCTCCAATTTGCACCATTGGTCCAAATCTTCCGATTCTCGCATACACATTTTTACCAGATTTTGGATCTTTTCCTAAAAGTCGTTCCCCATTTGCGCGCTCTGCATTTTCCTGCACATCCTCAATTCTTGGATGAAAGTCTTTATAAAAAGTTTGTAAAGTCTCCTTCCATTTTTCAGTTCCTTTCGCAATATCATCAAAGTTCTGCTCAACTTTTGCAGTAAAACCGTAATCTAAAATTTCGGCAAAATTAGCAGTTAGAAAATCAGTTACTACTTCTCCAATATCGGTCGGAACAAATTTATTTTTATCACCACCAAATTTTTCCTCTAAAATTTCTTTCGTTAAAGTTTTCGTTAAAGTTAACTTTGAAATTTCACGAGTTTGAGGTTCTATCTCACGCTTGTCAACATATTCTCTATTTTGAATTGTCTGAATAGTTGGTGCATATGTTGAAGGTCTTCCAATCCCAAGTTCTTCTAATTTTTTTACCAAACCTGCTTCCGTATATCTTGCCGCAGGACGGGTAAATTTTTGAGTTGCAGTAATTTTTTTATAACTTAGAATCTCACCAATGGTCACTTTTGGTAATAATTTACTGTTATCCTCCGCATCTTCATCATCATTTTTTTCAATACCGTACGCTTTTAAAAAGCCCTCAAAAATGATCACTTCACCAACTGCTTCGAAATGTTGGGGTAATTTCGGATTACCAATTTCAATAACCGTTTTCTCAATTTTAGCATTTGCCATTTGCGATGCTAAAGTTCGGCGATAAATAAGTTGGTATAATTTATTTAATAGCGCATCTGGCACTGATTTTAAACTAAAATCAGTAGGCCTGATTGCCTCGTGCGCTTCCTGAGCAGAAGCAGATTTCGTTGTAAATTTTTTTGGATTAGAAAATTCCTTTCCAAATTCAGAAATAATTTGTGATTTTGCCCCATTTATTGCTTCTTCAGAAAGATTAACAGAATCAGTTCTCATGTAAGTGATAAAACCCTCTTCATATAATCTTTGCGCAATTCGCATCGTATTAGTTACGTTGTAACCCAATCTGTTAGACGCTTCCTGCTGTAAAGTTGAAGTGGTAAAAGGTGCAGATGCAGAACGAATTCCAGGTTTTTTCTCAACATTTAAAACCTTAAATTCTGTATCTTTTGCTAAATTTAAAAAATCTTCTGCTTCATTTTCAACATAAAAATCTTTCTTTAATTTAGATAAAATATCCTGATTTTCTTTGTTCAGGAATGTCCCTTCAACCTTATAAGATGAAGAAGATTGGAAGTCGCGAATTTCTTTTTCACGTTCTACAACTAATCTTAATGCAACTGACTGCACCCTTCCTGCAGATAACCCGGTTTTTACTTTTCGCCATAAAACAGGTGACATTTCAAAACCAACAATTCTGTCCAAAATCCGTCTTGCTTGCTGCGCATTAACTAAATTTTGATCTATTTTTCTTGGATTTTCTATGGCCTTTAAAATCGCATTTTTTGTAATTTCATGGAAAACTATTCTTCTTGTCTGTTCTTCTTTTAATTTTAATTCCTGTGCCAAATGCCAGGAAATCGCCTCACCTTCGCGATCCTCGTCCGAAGCTAGCCAAATAATATCTGCTTTTTTAGCTGCGGCTTTCAATTCTGCAACTAATTTTTTCTTGTCTGCAGACACCTCATATTCCGGTGTGAAAGTTTCAAGATCAATGCCCATTCCTTTTTTAGGTAAATCTCTGATGTGTCCAAAACTGGATTTCACCTCATAATCACTTCCCAAATATTTCTGGATTGTTTTTGCTTTAGCGGGAGATTCTACAATTACGAGATTTTTTGACATAGACGAAATTTTTGCAAAAGTAGAAGTTTTTTTTTACACGGGAATTTTTTATGACATTTAATAATCGTTACCTTTATTTGTAGTTATACATCTCTCCTTGATGATTAAGAAATTTGAACTAAATTTTTGGCAAAAAATTTGAACTAAATAAATAATTAATCAGTTAAAAAAAAATTCATTTTTGAAGAACTTTATTAAAAATACCTTTCAGAGTCAAAAAGTTTTTTTTCGGTATATGCGGAAGAAAGGTTTTAGAAGATTTTTGAAAGAAAATATTCTCGAAAGCGACGGGAGTAACAAAACAAAAGCACTTTCCGTAGCTCTAGGCGTCTTTGTGGGCTTGACTCCCCTTTGGGGTTTTCATACCGTGATCGTTATTTTTTTAGCCAGCTATTTCAAACTCAATAAAGTTTTATCTTACATGAGTACCCACGTCAGTTTTCCTGTTTTTCTTCCTTTCATCATAGCGATTTGCCTGTATGTTGGAGGACATTTTCTAGGAGACTCTATTGATTTTTCTAATGAAGAAATGAATTTTGCATTTGTAAAAGAACATCTTTTGCAATATATTGTTGGAAGTTCTATCTTAGCAGTTTTCGCTTCTATAATATTTGGTTCAATCACCTATTTTTTTCTCGAGATCTTCAAAAATAAATAGAATTTCGAACGTTATTTAAAAATTAATCTTACTCTATTAATGAAAAACGCCTCACAAAATAAAATTAGAATAATCGCATTTTTAGTCTTCATTCTTACTTTAATTTTTATGTTTTCTAATTTTATTTTAATTCCAATTTTTCTTACAGTTGATTTTGCACTGCGTGGTTTCAACGCGAGTAAATTCAGTATTTTATCGGTGATTTCTTCTAAAATTGTTAAATTTCTTCCCTATGCCGAAAAACCAGTATTCTTTCCACCAAAACAGTTTGCCGCAAAAATTGGGTTGGTTTTTTCGATTTCTTTAATTATTTTTTATTTTCTAAATTTAAATTCAATTATTATTACCTCCATTTTAGCATTTTTTGCAGCAATGGAAGCGTTCTTTAATATTTGTATGGGCTGCATCGTTTTTAATAAATATCAAGAAATGAAAATTAAATACTCGAAAAATTAAATACTTTCGGAATTATTTTTCACAAAATATGTCACCTAGAACTCCATTTATTTTTGTTTCTGAAGTGATTTAAAAATTATCTAAAAATCCGTACCTTCGCGCCTTATTTTTAACCATAGAAATTAAAATTGATGAGTCAATTTACCGAATATAAAGGTCTGAATCTTACTGCAATAGCCAACAATATTTCTGAATTTTGGAAAGAAAACCGCACTTTCGAAAAATCTGTAGAAATGCGCTCTGGAAAACCAGAATATGTTTTTTACGAAGGACCTCCTTCCGCCAACGGAATGCCAGGAATTCACCACGTAATGGCGAGAGCGTTGAAAGATATTTTTTGCCGCTACCAAACGCAACAAGGAAAACAGGTTTTTAGAAAAGCGGGTTGGGATACACATGGTTTACCAATCGAATTAGGCGTTGAAAAAGAATTAGGAATTACAAAAGAAGATATCGGAAAAACAATTTCAGTAGAAGATTATAATGATGCCTGCCGAAAAGCAGTTATGAAATACACCGATGTTTGGAATGATCTCACTGAAAAAATTGGTTACTGGGTGGATTTAAAAGATCCGTACATCACCTACGAACCAAAATATATGGAAACGGTTTGGTGGCTTTTAAAAGAACTTTACAAAAAAGATTTACTCTATAAAGGCTACACAATTCAGCCTTATTCTCCGGCTGCAGGAACTGGACTTTCTTCTCATGAATTGAATCAGCCAGGAACTTATCGCGATGTTTCTGATACAACGGTGACAGCACAATTCAAAGTAAAAAAAGAATCTACGAGTTTATTTAATGAAATTTCTGGTGATGTTCATATTTTAGCCTGGACAACCACGCCCTGGACTTTACCCTCTAACACTGCGCTTGCTGTGGGAAGAGATATTGAATATGTATTAGTTAAAACTTTTAACCAATATACTTTTGAACCAGTTACAGTTGTTTTGGCGAAAGTTTTATTAGAGAAAAATTTTGGTAAAAAATTCTCGGTTGAAACCGAAGCAGATTTTATAAATTATACTTCAGAAAGCAAAGTAATTCCTTACCAAATTTTAAAAGAATTTACTGGTGAAGATTTAGCGGGAACTACCTACGAACAATTAATTCCGTGGTTTTTACCCGCAGAAAATCCTGAAAATGCTTTTCGGATAATTATTGGTGATTTTGTAACGACTGAAGATGGAACTGGGATCGTGCACATTGCGCCTACTTTTGGTGCCGATGATGCAAGAGTTGGGAAAGAAAATAATATTTCACCACTTTTAATAAGAGATAAAAATGACAGTTTAGTTCCACTTGTGAACTTACAGGGAAAATTCATTAAAGGTGAAAATGTACCGGAATTGTTTGCTGATAAATTCATTAAAAACGAATATTACGCGATCGGAACAGCACCAGAAAAATCTTGGGACGTTGATTTAGCAATTCTTTTAAAAACAGAAAATAAGGCTTTTAAAGTTGAAAAATACATCCACAGCTATCCACATTGTTGGCGAACTGACAAACCGGTTTTGTATTATCCATTAGATTCTTGGTTTGTGAAAATGACGGCTGTAAAAAATCGTTTGGTGGAACTTAATGAGACCATCAACTGGAAACCGAAATCAACTGGTGAGGGAAGATTTGGAAATTGGTTGGCCAATGTTAATGATTGGAATTTATCGCGTTCCCGTTATTGGGGGATTCCTTTGCCAATTTGGCGCAGCGAAGATTTAAAGGAAGAAATTATTATCGGTTCGGTTGAAGAATTGATGAATGAAATCAATAAATCGGTTACTTCAGGTTTTATGAAAAATAATCCTTTTTCAAAATTTGAAGTGGGAAATATGTCTATTGAAAATTATTTGAATATTGATTTGCATAAAAATATTGTTGATCAAATTATTTTAGTTTCAACTTCTGCCAAAGCGATGAAGCGGGAAAGTGATTTAATTGATGTTTGGTTTGATAGCGGTTCAATGCCTTATGCGCAGCTTCATTATCCTTTTGAAAATAAGGAAATGATTGACGATAGAAAAGCTTTTCCCGCAGATTTTATAGCCGAAGGTGTGGATCAAACTCGTGGTTGGTTTTACACTTTACATGCAATTGCAACAGCAGTTTTTGACTCTGTAGCTTATAAAAATGTAATGTCAAATGGTTTAGTTTTAGATAAAAACGGCCAAAAAATGTCAAAAAGATTAGGCAATGCCGTTGATCCTTTTACAACTTTAGAAAAATATGGACCAGATGCGACACGTTGGTACATGATTTCTAACGCTAATCCGTGGGAAAATTTAAAATTTGATCTGGAAGGAATTGATGAAGTAAGAAGAAAATTTTTCGGAACGCTCTATAACACCTATTCATTTTTTGCGCTTTATGCCAATGTCGATCATTTTAATTATTCTGAAAAAGAGGTAGAAAACCGTCCGGAAATTGACCGTTGGATTTTATCAGAACTTAATATTTTGGTAAAAGAAGTGACGGTATTTTACAATGATTATGAACCAACTAAAGTGGCAAGAGCAATAAATACTTTTGTAAATGATAACTTAAGTAATTGGTATGTAAGACTTTGTCGTAGAAGATTCTGGAAAGGCGATTATTCTGAAGATAAAATTTCAGCGTATCAAACTCTATACACCTGTCTGGAAACTATCGCAAAAATTGCCGCGCCAATTGCACCATTTTTCATGGATCAATTGTATCAGGATTTAAATAACATTTCCGGTAAAAATCCTGCTCAATCGGTTCATTTAACGGATTTTCCGGAGATTAGCGAAGATTTAATTGATTTAAGTTTAGTTGAAAAAACACATTTAGCACAACAAATTACATCGATGGTTTTTTCATTGAGAAAAAAAGAAAACATTAGAGTAAGACAACCTTTACAGAAAGTGTTAATTCCAGTTTTAGACAAAAAATTAGAAGAGCAGATTTTAGCGGTTGAAGATTTAATTAAGAGTGAAGTAAACGTAAAAGAAATTCAATTAATCAACGCGGAAGAGGCATCGCATCTGATCATTAAGCAAATAAAACCTAACTTCAAAGTTCTAGGTGCAAGACTTGGCAAAGACATGAAAGACGTTGCAAATGCTATTTTAAGTTTAAATTCAGACGAAATTTCAAGTTTAGAAAAAAATGGATTAATGGATATTAATGGATTTCCTATCACTTTGGAAGAAGTAGAAATTTCCACAAAAGACATTCCAGGTTGGACGGTGATTTCTGATAATAAACTGACCGTTGCTTTAGACTTAACTTTAACGAAAGAGCTTAAGGCAGAAGGGATTGCAAGAGAATTTGTAAACCGTGTACAAACTATTAGAAAGGAGAAAAACTTTGATTTGACGGATAGAATTTTAATAGAAATTGAAGAAAACTGTCCTTTTAAAACAGAAATTTTAGACAATAAAAATTATATTTCTACCGAAGTATTGTCAGATGAAATAAAGGTTGTACTTTCACTCTCAATTTTTGAAAATATCGAGATTGACGAAGTGGAATTCAAAATAAATGTGAACAAAATTTAATGATTTAATTAATTTTAATAAATATAAATTAGTTTAATCTTTTTTTAATAAAATTGTAAAAATTACGAACATGACAGAAGATAGACAGAGATACAGCGATGGTGATTTAGAGGAATTTAAAGTTCTGATCCAAAGTAAAATAAATAAAGCAGAGCGGGATTTAATGCTTATTAGAGAAAGTTTCCTTAATGACAAAAATAATGGAACTGATGATACTTCACCAACATTCAAAGCTTTTGAAGAAGGTGCAGAAACTTTAAGCAAAGAGCAAAATTCTATACTTGCGGGAAGACAGGAAAAATTTCTTCGTGATCTAAAAAATGCGTTGATACGTATTCAAAATAAAACGTACGGTATTTGCCGCGTGACCGGAAAATTAATCGCAAAGGATCGGTTGAAAGCTGTTCCGCACGCTACTCTAAGTATTGAAGCAAAAAATATGCAGCGTTAAAATATTTATTTTTGATGTCAGAATTTATCATTCTTTTTATAATTGCACTAGTTATTTTTCTCTATTTTTTTCGAAATAGATTTTCGAAAATTTATAAACCGAAAGTAAAAGCAAGTTATACTATGGATGATCAATTTAACTCTGATAAACGAGAACGGGAAAAAGAAATCGATCTTTTACTGTCTAAAATGGGTAAAAATGGTAAAAAAGATTTGTCTGAAAAAGACCAAAAGCGTCTGGATGAATTATCAAAAAAATTAAACGTTTAAAATAATGGAATCTATAATTGTACATACTAAAAACGCGATGGAGCTTCAGGCTGTAAAAACCGTTTTAAAAGACATGAATATAGAATTTGAAAAATTTCACAAAAATACTTTTCACAATCAAAAGACTGTAAAAAAATTACATGATAAAAAGATTGAAAAAATTGTGAAAAAATCAAAACCAAAAGGATAGTAATGAAGAAAATAGCTTCAATCACAATTGTGATTTTATTGATCGATCAACTCACTAAATATTATATTAAAACTAATTTTTTCCTTGGTGAATCTCATAACATTTTTCCAGGGTTTAAATTTACTTTTGTGGAAAATCCAGGTATGGCCTATGGTTTTCATTTCGGCGGACTTTTCGGCAAATATTTTCTGGTTTTAGTACGGTTGGTTCTTATTGGTGGCATGATTTATTTGTTTAAAAAATGGCTGAAAGAAGGCAGTTCAAATTATCTTATTATTCCAATGTCAATGATCTTTGCAGGAGCGATCGGTAATTTGATTGACGGTATGTTTTACGGATTAATTTACGATTCTGGAACTGTCTATGTGGAAAATATTGGGCGATGGATCGATTATGACGGCGTTTCAAAACTTACACAATTTGGCCATGGCTACTCTACTTTTATGAAGGGCTGCGTGGTTGATATGTTTCATTTTCCCTTGGTAAATTGGGACGTACCGCAGGGTTGGCCGATAATTGGCGGTCATCACATCGAGTTTTTTAAATATATTTTTAATGTAGCGGATGCCGCAATTACAGTAGGCGCCATTTTACTGTTTATATTTAGAAAAAAAGCATTTCCCCAAGGATTGGAATTTTAAAAAATTCTGATAAAACTTTTTAATTTTGTTTGATTGATTGATCAGGCATTCTCATCAATTATTTTTTAAAAAATGCCAAGAATTCTCACCGGAATACAAGCAACTGGAACACCACATTTAGGAAATCTTTTGGGGGCCATTATTCCTGCAATCGAACTTTCTAAACAATCAGAAAATGAATCTTTTTTGTTTATCGCTAATCTACATTCTTTAACGCAAATTAAAAATGCAAAAGATTTAAAACAAAATACTTACGAAATTGCTGCAGCGTGGCTCGCTTGCGGTGTAAATACAGATAAAACTTTTTTTTATAGACAAAGTGACATTCCAGAAGTAACAGAACTTTCCTGGTATTTAAGTTGTTTTTATCCTTTTCAGAGATTGACTTTGGCACACAGTTTTAAAGACAAAGCCGACCGTTTAGAAGATGTAAACGCGGGACTTTTTACCTATCCTGTTTTGATGGCTGCAGATATTTTATTGTACGACGCAGAAGTTGTTCCCGTGGGAAAAGACCAGTTGCAACATTTGGAAATGGCGCGCGATATGGGCGCAAGATTTAATAATCAAATGGGTGAAATTTTTGTTTTGCCAAAAGCAGAATTACAGGAAGACACAAAATATGTTCCCGGAATTGACGGACAAAAAATGTCAAAATCCCGTGGAAATATTATCAATATTTTTCTTCCCGAGAAAGATTTAAAAAAGCAAGTAATGTCTATTGAAACGAATTCTAAAACTTTAGAAGAAGCAAAAGATCCAGAAACCGATAAAGTTTTTGCGATTTATAAATTGATTGCAACTACTGAAGAAACGCAAATTTTAAAGAACAAATATCTCGCAGGAAATTTCGGTTACGGACACGCAAAAAACGAATTATTAAATTTAATTCTCACAAAATATTCCAAAGAACGAGAATTGTTTAGTTATTACATGAATAATTTACCCGAATTAGAAGTAAAATTAAATGAAGGAGCCGCAAAAACTAAAAAAATTGCCGCAGAAACTTTAAAAAGAGTTCGAGATAGCCTGGGAGTTTAGATAAATAGACATTTTAATGAAAAAAAGATAGAAATTGAAATATTAATATTCCTAGATTTTTAAAGATAATCTTTAATTTCAATTAAATTTTCAATTCTTTTAATATCCTTTAAATCTGATTTTTCTTTAAAAACATCAAAGAAAATAACGTCTAAACCATAATTTTTTCCACCTTGAAAATCTGCAATCCAGTCATCTCCAATAAGAATTGACTCTTCTCTTTTGGCATTTGCTAAATTTAAGGCATAATCAAAAATCTTGGGGTTTGGTTTTCTCACATCAACTTCATCTGCAGAAGTAACAGTTTCAAAATAATGCGTCAGTTTTGCACCATCTATTTTTCGATGCGTCACTTCGTGAAAACCGTTAGTAATAATATGCAGTGGATAATTTTTATTTTTTAAATAATCTAAAATCTCAAAAGTCCCAGGAACAACTTCATTGAATGCAATAATTTCATCTAAAAAATGATGCTCAAATTTCTGTGAGAGTTCAAAATCATCAATGTTAAATCTTAAAAAAGTATCGTAAAAACGATGTTTTTGCAGGTGTTCTTTATCAATTTTTTCATCTCTTATTTTCGCCCACAAATCTTCATTTACGATGTCATAAGCTGTGTGAAAATCTTCAAAGTTGATATGGTGAACTTCTTCTACTTCATACCTTTTAAACAGGATGTCTAAAGTAAGTCTTGCGTTTTTGCGATGATCCCAAAGGGTATTGTCTAAATCAAAAAAAATGTGCTCTATTTTCATAAGGCACAAATTTAATATTTTAAAAGTTAGTTTAATTCTTGGAAATTAAATATTTTTTTGTTGTAGTTTTCAGAACAGTTAAACTTTTTGAAAATTGAAGTAGAAATAAGATCGTTTCTTTTTTTGGATAAAGCGTTTTGATCTTTAAAGTGTCGAAATTTTTCATAGGCTATTTTTAATGTAAATTTAAAACGTAGCCTTTTAAAATTTATTGTTATCTGGTTAAAATAATATTTTTTTCGTCCATTATTTTACGCAAGTTAATCAACGCATAACGAACTCTACCTAATGTTGTATTGATACTGGAATCTGTTTGGTCTGCAATTTCTTTAAAACTTAAACCATCAAAAAAACGCAGCTTTATAACTTCTTGTTGGTTTTCTGGCAAATGCACCAAAAGGTCTAATAAATCTGAATTTATTTGTTCACTAATCATCTTTTCTTCAATGTTTTCATCTTGTACCTGAAGTGTATCGAAAATTGAATATTCATCGTTATCATAAGTCGTTTCAGACACCTTAAAATGTTTAGATTTTAAACGGAAATGATCAATTACTAAGTTGTGCGCAATTCTCTTTGCCCACAACACAAATTTTCCCTGATCATTATATCTTCCATTTTTAAGCGTTACGATAATTTTCATAAATGTATCCTGAAAAATATCATTAGCCAGATCCTCATCCATTATTTTATAGAAAATGTAAGTGTAAAGATCTTTTTGATGACGGGAAATAAGAAAATTTAAAGATTTCTCACAGCCATTTTGGTAAGAATCTATCAACTGACTATCGGTATAGGTATTCATTTTATTCTTCTTTAGTTAAATCCAAAAGTCGATCACAACGCTTTGTGAAAATCAATTTTTAGCAATTAGGAAGTAGAATTATACGATAGATGTATTTTTGAATTGGTTGTAAAAATACAAAAAAAGTTAACACTATGTTAAAAAAATTAAAATTTATTGATATTTTTTAATTTTAATTTAACAAATCGCGGATCATTACCAAAGGAATATTGATGGTGAAATTGAGATTAAAACCCTTCAATTCCTTTCCATTAATGGTTTGACCAGAAAAAGGAAATGCATAACCACCAGTTAGATCAATAATTCCAAACAAAGTGGCGCCTATTTTTGGTGCGACATATTTGGAGGTGATTTCTGCGCCCGCTAAAAAATAATAAGCGTGATAGAGATCAACATTTTTTTCTGTATTAATTAAAATGTCACCATGTAATTTAGGTAGAATTGCAAACTTAGAATTTGTACTGCCAATCATGGCAGACGCGCCCAATCTATAAATCAAATCGTCGCTTTTTAGAAATAATAAGCATCCGCCCAACTCGACAAAACTTTGATTCTGGTATACATAGCCCACTTGTATCATTTTATGCGTGGTATATTGCGCACTGAAACTTTGACTCAAAAAAAAGAAACCGAAAGCTAATATTAAACGTTTTATCATTTACAAATTAATTAATTATAAAGTTAATTAAAAAAACAGCTTTATGAAATATCATAAAGCTGCAGAAATTTTATAAATTAAATTCTTTCTTTATGTCGTCTATCCTGTCCAATTTTTCCCAGGTAAAAAACTCTAAATCTTTTACTACCACATTTTCACCAGATGCATTTTTAAAAGTCTTATCACCGATGTAATAATCTCTTCCCATGTGCCCATAAGAGGCAGTTTCCTGATAAATAGGATTTCTTAATTTTAGATTTTGTTCTATAGCATAAGGTCTAAGATCAAATATTTTTTGAATTTTTCTACCTATTTCACCATCAGTTAATTTCACTTTAGCAGTTCCTTTTGTGTCTACAAAAAGACCACAAGGCTCAGCAACACCAATTGCATAAGAAACCTGAACTAAAACCTCATCTGCAACTCCCGCTGCCACAAGGTTCTTCGCGATGTGCCGTGTAGCATATGCCGCACTTCTGTCCACCTTAGAAGGATCTTTTCCTGAAAAAGCTCCACCACCATGCGCCCCTTTTCCACCGTACGTGTCTACTATAATTTTTCTGCCTGTAAGACCTGTATCTCCGTGTGGACCGCCAATTACAAATTTTCCAGTGGGATTAATGTGGAATTTAATGTCGGAATTAAATAATTTCTGAATTTCTGGCTTTTGCTTTTCTTTTACGATTGGAATTAGCATTTCTACCAAATCTTTTCGGATTTTTGAAAGCATCGCTTCTTCACTTGCAAAATCATCGTGCTGCGTAGAAATAACAATACTGTCAATTCTCACGGGTTTGTGATCATCAGAATATTCTATAGTTACTTGGCTTTTTGCATCAGGGCGTAGATATTTAATCGCATTATCATTTTTTCTAAAATTTGACAGCTCCTTTAGAATAGTATGTGCCAAATCTAAAGCTAAAGGCATATAATTTTCTGTTTCATTAGTTGCATAACCGAACATCATTCCCTGATCGCCTGCGCCTTGCGCATTTGCCCGCGTTTCAAAATTAGCTTCATTTTTTATTCTGTCTACGCCTTGATTAATATCAGGTGACTGCTCATGTATACAAGAAATTACACCGCAAGAATCGCCATTAAACATATACTCACTTTTTGTGTAACCAATTTTATTGATGACTTCACGTGCAATTTGTTGAACATCCAAATAAGCTTTAGACTTTACCTCGCCCGCCAAAATGACTTGTCCGGTCGTTACTAAAGTTTCACAAGCAACTTTCGATTCTCTGTCAAAAGCTAAAAAATTATCAATTAAAGCGTCTGAGATTTGATCTGCTATTTTATCTGGATGACCTTCAGATACTGATTCAGAAGTGAATAGATAGGACATAAATTTATATTTTTTTTAAAATTAATTAAGAAAAATTTTGAAAATAAAGACCTTTGAAAATGCTAAAATAGAAAATCTGTTTTAGCATTTTTTAGAGAGGTTGCAATCAGTTCAAATTTTCCTCGAAATTGTAAGTGCAAATCTATGTTTAATAATTTATATATTACCAACTTTTTAGCACTAATTTATAGATGCTTTTATGGCAACAAAATCCGCAGGAGCCTCGTAATAATTCAGTTTTTTCATCAATGATTTTTGAATTGAAATCACCAATTCGTCAATTATTTTCTGTTTATAAGTAGGTTTGTAGTAAATTACAGATATCTCTCTGAACGGAAAAGGCTTTGCAAATCTAGAGACTTTTTCCCGTTGCAAAGAAGATAGTTGATCAACTGCAATTTCCGGTAAAATAGTGATACCTCCCATTTTATCAACCATGTGAATCAGCGTATTAATATTAGACGCTACAAATTCTAAGTTTTTTGGCTTGGCTTTGTTTTCTTTTAACTGGCAAATAGTTTCAAACTGATTTCTCAGACAATTTCCTTCCTCTAAAAGCCATACTTTATCAACATCAATTTCTTCTGGCAAAACAAAAGAACCTTCCTTCGTTTTATTTCCGTCAGCAGAATAAATCATTAATTCCTCATTAATAATAAAACTTTGCGAAAATTCTTCGGCACCAGTGTAAGGTGTGGAAATTATGCCTGCATCCAATTCCCCAGTTTTTAAAGCTTTTATAATATTATCGGTTGTCATTTCCTTTACGTTCAACTCAATTTTGTCATTTTTATTAATAAAATCAAAAATTTCAGTTGGGATTAAGGAGCCAGAAACGGTTGGAATGATACCTAAATTTAATTTTCCACCGAGAATATTTTTTAGCACATTTGCTTTATTCCGAAGTTCCATAACGCCATCTATAATCAAAGTCGCCTGCTTAATAATTTCCGCGCCTATATCAGTCGTTCTAATAGGATGCGTGGTTCGGTCAAAGATTTTCACATCCAGTTCTTCCTCAAACTTCTGAATCATCGCGCTCAAAGTGGGCTGTGTAATAAAACAGGATTGCGCCGCTTTTCCAAAGTGTTTGAATTTATTTACTGCGATAAGATATTCCAACTGCTGTATGTTCATTTAATTTATTTTATCTATTACAAATATAATTATGTTTTTAGAATTTCATACCTTTAAATCAAACTATATAGTAAATTTGTTCACACTTAAAATTCTACTCATGGATTCTAAAAAATTAACAAGCGGAACAGGCGTTCCTTATTCTGATCATGAAAATTCACAATCCGTCGGGGAACGCGGACCATTACTATTACAGGATTTTATTTTGCAGGAAAATTTAGCACATTTTGTTAGAGAGCGAACACCGGAAAGAGTTGTTAATGCTAAAGGTAGCGGCGCATATGGTTCATTTACGGTAACACATGATATTTCAAAATATACTAAGGCAAAATTATTTTCAAAAGTTGGAAATAGTTGTAAATTATTTGCAAGATTTTCTACGGTAGCGGGGGAAAAAGGAAGCGCCGATACAGAAAGAGATCCGCGGGGCTTTGCTTTAAAGTTTTACACCGAAGATGGTAACTGGGATTTAGTCGGAAACAATACTCCTGTTTTTTTTATAAAAGATGCAAAAAAATTTCCAGATTTTATCCATACACAAAAAAGAATTCCAAAAACGAACTTACGTGATAAAACGGTAATGTGGGATTTCTGGAGTTTGAATCCTGAGAGTTTACACCAGGTTTTAATTGTAATGTCACAACGCGGAACTCCTCATGGACACAGGCATATGCATGGTTTTGGCTCGCATACATTTTCGATGATCAATGAAAACAATGAGAGAGTGTGGGTGAAATTCCATTTTAAAACACAACAAGGAATTAAAAATTTTACAGCGCAAGATGCTATAAAAATGAAAGGTGAAAACCCGGATTTTGCACAGGAAGATTTGGTAAATGCAATAGAAAAAGGTGATTTTCCGAAATGGAAAATGTATATCCAAGTGATGACTGAAGAACAAGCAAAAGAATTCCGCTGGAATCCGTTTGATGTAACAAAAGTTTGGTTTCAAGACGAGTATCCTTTAATAGAAGTCGGTGTAATGGAATTAAATGAAATTCCAAATAATTATTTTGCTCATGTCGAACAAGCTGCTTTTGCACCCAGCAATTTAATTAACGGTATAAGTTTTAGTCCCGATAAAATGTTGCAAGGAAGATTATTTTCTTATGCAGATGCGGCAAGGTATAGAATTGGAGTAAATGGAAATCAACTGGAAGTAAATAGATGTCCGATTGGTTTTAATAATTTTCAGCGGGATGGCTTTATGGCTGATTCCAGTCAATACCAAGATACACCAAATTATTTCCCTAATAGTTTTGGTAATGTTAAACCAGATGAAAAATACAAGAATTTTGAATATGATTTAGACAGTCTTCATGTTGCAAACTTCAACAGAAATGAAAATGACGATGATCATTACACGCAACCAGGCTTACTTTACACCAAAGCAATGAATCCTGAGGCTCGACAAAATCTAATTGATAATATCGTAGATCATATGAGCGGAATAAAAGGGCCTAAAAAAGATGAAATTATAAACCGTCAATTGTGTCATTTCTTCCGCGCAAATATAGAATTAGGGATGAAAATCGCTCAGAAATTGCAAATTGAGATTGACGCAAATATGATGAGTCACACTTCAAATTAAACTGTAAAATATTTAAAGTCCTCACTTCAAATAAACTGCTTCTAATTATAAATATAAAAAAATGAATTATCAATTTCTTAATCTCTCAGAAGAAAACTTTATAACGACTATCCAAATCAATAAACCTGAAAGTTTGAACGCTTTAAACAAACAAATTATTGAGGAATTAAGTGACGCTTTTTCAAACCAAGAAAAAAACAAAAATTGCCGCGTTATTATTTTAACCGGTCAAGGTCAAAAATCCTTCGTCGCCGGTGCTGATATAAAGGAATTTAGTGATCTTGGTTCTTCTAACGCAGAAAATCTAGCACGAACCGGACAAGATAAATTATTTAATAAAATTGAAAATTTAAAAAAACCAGTTATTGCGGCGGTTAACGGCTTTGCTCTAGGAGGCGGTTTAGAATTGGCGATGAGTTGCCATATTCGTTACGCTTCAGATAATGCAAAATTGGGTTTACCGGAAGTTACTTTAGGTTTGATTCCGGGTTATGGCGGTACCCAAAGACTTCCAAAATTAGTAGGGAAAGGATGGGCAAATGAGATGATCTTTTCCGCTAAAATGATAACAGCGGATAGAGCAAAAGAAATTGGTTTGGTGAATGAAGTGTTCAGCAGCGAGACACTTCTGGAAGAATGTAAAAATTTAGCAAAAATTATTGCAAGAAATTCTCCTTTAGCAATCGAAAAAGCTATAAAATCAGTAAATCTATCTGATACCGCAGATGGCTTTGAAACTGAAATAAAATCGTTCGGAGAATTGTTTGATTTAGATGATAAAAAAGAAGGTGTAGCAGCGTTTTTGGAAAAAAGAAAACCTAATTTTTAAATGACAGAAGTAACAAAATTCGATATTGCCTATCTTAAAATGGCATTGGAATGGGGAAAACTTTCTTATTGTGAACGAAAAAAAGTAGGTGCATTAATTGTAAAAGACAGAATGATCATTTCTGATGGATACAATGGAACGCCGTCTGGTTTTGAAAATTGCTGTGAAGATAAAGACGGAAATACACTTTGGTATGTTTTACACGCTGAAGCAAATGCAATTTTAAAATTGGCATCAAGCACACAATCTGCGAAAGATTCCACGCTTTATATCACATTATCACCTTGCAAACAATGCAGCAAACTTATTCTACAGGCCGGCATTAAAAAATTGGTTTACATAGAAGATTATTCAGATTTTGATGGAATTTCTTTTTTAAAAGAACATGATATAGAAATTCTTAAAATTGATAAAAGCCATTTATTTTAAATTTAAAAAAATGGAATGGAAGGAACAAATTAAAGAATTTGAAGATTATTTAAGATTAGAGAAAAATTTTTCAAAGAATACTTTAGAAGCTTATTTAAGTGACATCAATAAAATAAAAGATTTCGCAATCGAAAATTTAGCGAATATTACACCGGAAAATATAACGTACGAGCATATTCAAGAATATTTATTCATACACAGTAAGCTGAAGTTTAGTGAGCGGTCACAAGCGAGGTGGATTTCTTCGTTAAAATCCTTCTTTAAATATTTAGTTGAAGAAGATATTAGAACAGACAATCCGACAACTTTATTGGAAGGTCCTAAACTCGGTTTTTATTTACCTGACACGCTTTCGGAAAATAATATTGAAAAAATAGTAAATTCCATTGATCGGAGTTCTATTTTGGGACAAAGAAATTACTGTATTTTAGAAGTCCTATACGGCTGCGGGCTGCGCGTGTCAGAACTGGTAGATTTAAAGATTTCTAATATTAATTTTAAGGAAAATTATCTGCGAGTTGATGGCAAAGGCGATAAAACGCGTTTCGTCCCATTTACCGATTTCACTGGGAAAGTTCTTGCAGACTATATTCTAAATGTGCGTACCAAAATTGAAGTTCAAAAAAAATATGAGGATTTTGTTTTTTTAAACAGACGAGGTTCATCCATGTCACGCGTTATGGTTTTCATTATTATAAAGGAATTAGCAGAAAAAGCAGGTTTTATCAAGAAAATATCACCGCATACTTTTAGGCATTCTTTTGCAACACATTTACTTCAGAATGGAGCTGATCTTAGATACATTCAGGAGTTGCTTGGTCACTCGAGTATTACAACGACAGAAATATATACACATTTAAAGACAGAAGAACTTCGCGAAGTCATTATTAATTGCCATCCGAGAAATATCTAAATTAATGGAAGATTTGAAATTTTGCCCGAAATGTGGTCAGGAAACAATAATTTGGAATGGCATTTCTAAATTATCCTGTAAAAATTGTGATTTTGTGATGTATCAAAATGTAGCAGCAGCCGTCGCAGTTTTAATAAAATATAAGGAAAAATACCTTTTTACCCGAAGAAATAAAGAGCCGAAAAAAGGATTTTTAGATTTATCCGGAGGTTTTACAGATCCTGAAGAATCCTCTGAAATTTCTTGTAAAAGAGAGCTTAAGGAAGAATTAAATCTTGATGTTGAAACAGAAAATTTACAGTATTTAGGAAGTTTACCCAATATCTACCTCTATAAAAATATCAAATATAATACATTAGACTTATTTTATTTATATGAAATTCAAAGTGAAATCCAATTTAAGCTTCAGCGAGAAGAAATCTCTGAAACTATTTGGCTTGGGGAAAACGAAATAGAACTAGGCGATCTCGCTTTTGATTCACAAAGGAAATTTCTTAAAAAATATTTTAATATTTCTGAGATTTTATAATATCCTGAAAATAATTAATCAGAACTTTTCGCTGCGCATCGGTAAGATTTGATTTCGGGTGATAAGGAATATAAGCCGCCATCGGCATTGATTTATCCTGCAACTCATTTACTGAATTTTCTAACATGTTTTTCTTTAAATCTGAATTAAAAGTAGTCCATTCAGAAAAATTGAGATGTTCTCTACCCTCATTTATATGATGTTTTATTGACCATGAAAAAGGTGCGATGAAAGCGTAATAAGGATAAACTGTCTCGTTGGAATGACAATCGTAACAGGCATTTTTTAAAATTTCCTTCACTTGGTTTGTAGCATTAAAAACCGCTGTAAAGTTTTCTGATTTTTTCACTGGCTTATTTTCTCTGTCTACAGGTATAAACTGAATTAATGATACAGCAATTACGAACCAAAATATAACCGTTTTGAATACCTGCATAATTATTTACCTGAAGACCTAGTTGCAGAAGGTTTTTTTAAGGCTCTGTCTTTCTTAACTTCCATTTTCGAATTGCCAAAATTACTTTTAGTAGATGTTTCTGGTAAATCACTATTTTCATCATACGGTGTCATATTATTTAAATCCCACGACTCCACAATTTCCCAAAATGGTTTTACCACCAATTTTTTATTAAACATAAAAACATCCTCCGCGTAAGTTTGTTTTAGAAAATCGATACTGTCCCAAATTCCATTTTCATTATTGTCTACTAAAATCCTGACTGTATACGTGCCTGGTTTAAGCTCCGTGAATTTACTATTTTCATCATTTGATTTTTTAGAATAGGCAACTTTATTATCTGCGTCAACGATTTCTATCCAAAAAGGGTGAACTGGTTTATTAATCAGTGTTAAAGTAAAGCTGCCATAGTTTTCAGATTTATCCCCTTCAAAATTCCATTGATAAGATTTTGCGATACTTTCAAAATAAGACGATACTGATCCCTTTAAAACAGTTAACTGGTAATTTTTACCCTCTTTAAAATCAGATCTTATTAAAACTTCATGCGGATTTGTTTTTGAGATTTCAGCAGTAAAACTTTGTTTAATACTATCTGAAAGAATGGAAAATTTTTCCGGCAGTATATTTTCGACCGGTAAATTAGAATAAATTTTGAAGGCTTTCTTCGGCGCTAATAAATTTCCTTCCCGGCTGCTTAATCCCATAAGCGCTTTTGCATCATGCTTATAAAATAAAGAAATACTGTCTTTTTTAAGGCCGGTTTGATAACCAAATTTCAAATTCTGAGAATTTTGAACCCCAACATTCTCTTTTAACGCATCAAAATAAACATTTACACTATCCGATTTTGGCTGATGAACTATTTTATAATCTTTTAATAAGTCACCTTTCAGTTGCACTTTCACTTCTTCGGGATGACCTTCAAATAAAAGTAAAACACCACCAGGCTGCGGTTTCCATTCTACATATTTAACCGGTTTTTTTGAAGGATAAATATTAAACTTCAGCCCTGAAACATCATTTTTTAAATCAATTTCAGCTTTTTGAAAACCTACTTTTTCTGTGCCATTGTCAAAAACAGAATTACCGTTTTCATCATTAAATGCGATAATTTTATATTTCCCGGGAGAGAGATAATTTAACTCAAAATAACCATCAGGATCTGTCTTTGTAATGTAATAGGGCTTTTGGCGGTAATTCATAGAATCCTTCACTTGAAAAAGACCGACTACAATATTTTTTTCTTTATTATCCGCACTCTTTTTATTACTCAAAAACGCATCTTTTACGACACCGCTGATATACAAATTATCAATTTTATCACCTGTGGAAAAAGCAAAATTATAGTATGGAAGCGGATTTCCTTCATTATTATCCTGTATAGAATTTCCAAAATTAAAACTATAAGTGGTGTTGGCTTGAAGCGTATCTTTCCACTGAACTAGTACAAACTTGGTGGCAAGATTTGAGGGAAAAATCTTTGTAATCTGCTTGATGGGTGGAGAAATAATCAGATTTTTATTAACATCTTTTAGAATTACATATTCATCAAAATCTAACCGGAGCTGGTGAATATCTCTTGGCACATTTACACGCAAAGAATCAATATTTGAACCTAAAAATTTGGGCGCAATTGTGTCTTTTTTCCCACCAACTGGAGAACCAACTCTTGCGCAGGAAAAAGTAAGAAGTGTGAATAAAAGTAAATACAAATAATTCTTCATAACTACCACTTTATATCTTCTTTTTTAATGACTAAAATACCGCTCATTAACAATAAGTCTTTTTAAAATTTTTAATGCGATTTTTTTAACTTTAAAATCGGGTGAAAAGTTACGTATTTTCTTTTCTAAAATCCTTATTCTGAACTATCATCGGTCTTAAAACCGTCATTCGGATTTGTTATTTTTTCTAATTTTTCTTTCTCAAATGGGAAATCTTCAAATAAACTGGATAAAGATAATGCGGAATAAACACGAGATGAATATTTATTTCCGATCGCCACAATGGTAACATTAGATTTAAGTAAATGGGCAAAAACGGCGTTGCTTCCGTGCCACCAACCATTATGATAAGTTAATTTTTCACCATTATCAAAAATTTTCATTCTAAAACCAATACCGTAATTGTTAATTCCAGGGTTTTCATTACTGTGCGGTTCAAAAATCATTTTCATTAAATCTTCACGAAGAAAATTTTTGGCAAACAAAGCTTTTGAAAAATTTAATAAATCCCGGGGTGTGGTATAAACATTTTTATCACCATAGATCAGATCTAACCGATCAAGCGGATACAATTTATTATTACCATTAAAAAAAGACTCTGATGCTGTTGCTGAATCTTTTTCTTCAAAAACATAGGTATAATCCATCTTCAAAGGCTTGAAAACAATTTCTTGCATTGCTTGGGGAAAAGGTATTTTCGTTACTTTTTCGATGATCAACGCCAACATTGCAAAATTGGTATTGCAATACATAAATCCAGAATTAGTCGCTTTCGCAAGTTCCGGTTTATAAGTAGTGAGCATATTTAAAATATCCCGATTACTTAGGTATTTTTTAGAAAGTTCAGGTGGCGCGGGTTTTATTCTTTCAATAAAATATTCATATTTTGGCAAGCCGCTCCTTTGCGATAAAAGATTAAAAACTGTCACTTCAGGATAAGGAAATTTCGGAAAAAATTTGGTGACAGGATCTTCTAATTTCAATAAACCACCTTCTACTAATTTCATAGCCGCCATCGCAGTCATAGTTTTTGAAACTGACGCGACATGTAACGGCGTATCTTTATTAATGGGCATTTGCTCATTTTCCCGTCCAAAACCGCGGTAATTTTCGTAAAGAATTTTATTTCCTTTCGCAACCAGAATTCCGCCGCTGAGATTTCCTTTTTCCCAAACTGTTTGGTAGTAATTCGCAATTACTTTTTTTATGGATGCTTCGTTTTGAAGTGTATTATTTTCATCGGTAAAAATCTTATCAACATCTACATTTCCATAATTTGGAAGTAAGGTTTCTAAAGATTTATTTGAGTCGGATTTTTTTTTACAGGACGAAAGGCTTAAAGCTAAAAAGAGAAATATAAAAGTTCGTTGCAGCATTATTATCAGCAGGTTTTTTTAAAGAAAAACGAATTTAGCAATAATCTTATAAAAACCTGAAGATCGAGAAAAGATTAAGAATACTTTAACAAAATTTTGTCCACAATTACCTGAGCAAGTTTCACCTTACTTTCGATCGTCCAGCCTGCAATATGTGGGGTGATGAGAACTTTATTAGATTTAAGAAGAAAATCTAACTCTTCATTCTCAATTTCTATGTTTTCAAACGAGGCTTTTTCAAATTCTAAAACGTCTAACGCAGCACCTTTAATTTTTTCGGATTTCAGAGCGGTTACAAGCGCTTTCGTATCAACATTTTTTCCTCGGGCTGTATTTATTAGAAAAAAGTTTTTCTGCATTTTGGAAATGAAATCTTCATTAATAATATATTGCGTGCTTTCATCGATCGGTAAATGTAAACTGACAAAATCTGCATTTTTTTGCAATTCTTCTAGCGAAACCTGCTTTCCTAAGTTATCTGACAAATTTGGCAAAATGTCGTAGAAAATGACCTCAACACCAAAACCGATCAGTCTTTTCGCCACAGCTTTCCCCATATTTCCATATCCAATAATCCCGAAAGTTTTACCTAATAATTCTTCACCCCGATTTTCTTCACGTTTCCAAATTCCTTTTTTTACTTCTTCGGAAGAAATAATTAAACGATTGGTTAGTAATAAGATCATCGCTAAAACCTGCTCTGCAACGGCATCTCGATTTCCTTCTGGTGAATTGATCAGTGTAATTCCTAATTCTTTGGCAACCTCAATATTTATGTTTTCCATTCCCGCACCAACTCTTGCGATGAACTTTAAATGTTTGGCATGGCGTAAAAAAATTTCATCTAAAGGAATTCTACTGCGAATAATGATTCCCTCAAAATCAGATATTTTTTCTAAAACCTCATCGTAAGTCGAGGTGAAATCTTCTTCAAAAGTGAAACCTTTCGCGGAAAGTTGCTCTTCTATAAGAGGATGATTTTTATCTAAAAGTAGAATTTTCATAAAAAATTGTGTTGACAAAAATTTAATTAATTATTTGCACTAACTAGCAGCCCGGCTTGAGTGAAGCTCCTTTTGCGAGGCGGAAGGCTGAGCAAAAGAGCGGGAACGGAAGACGGAAATGCTGCCCAAATAAATCTACTCCGAAAATAATTTTCTCAGTTCTACACTGTCTTTCGCCTTCATTCTGCCACCTAAAATTAGTGACAATTCCTTTCTACGAAGAGCGGCTTCCCATCTTTCAATTTCTTGCGGAGTTTCCGGGATTGCTTGAGGAATAGGAACTGGCACATTATATTCATCCACCGCAACGAAAGTATAAATACCGTCATTGGTGTGAATTTTCGTCTGTCTGATCGGATCATCTAACCAAACATCCACATAAATCTCCATAGAAGTGGAAAATGCGCGGGATACTTTGGCTTCTAAAACCACAATTCCTCCTTCCGGAATGGGTTTATCAAAAGAAACGTGATTGACAGAAGCAGTTACAACTCTTCTCGCACAATGCCGCGCAGCAGCAATTGCGGCACAACGGTCCATTTTTGCAAGCAATTCGCCGCCGAATAAATTTCTTAAAGAATTGGTTTCGTTGGGCAATACAATATTGGTCATTACTGTGAGCGATTCACCGACAGTTTTTTTATTTTTGGGCATTTGCAGTATTTTTAAGAGAAATAGAATCCGTTTTTAAACTTTGTTTTTTTTTAATAGGATTCATTTTTATTTTATTTGAGTTTTGAAAGGATTTTTTACCGAAAATTAAATCTGGATTTTGACTGGCAAAATAAATAATTGCAGCGGTTGGAATTATAAAAAATAACCACCACAATTTATTATTTGAAGTTCTGTAATCCGTGTTTGAATTTGTTATTAAATTGTTATGCTTATTTTTTAATTGGGCTAAATTAACTTCTTCTAAACCAAAATTATCTGGATTTTTTGTTGTAAACCTTTTTCCTTTAAATACTAAGCTATTGTCATTAATAAAGAAACTGCCTAATTCCGGTAATGTAAATTCTTTTTTATTTTCTAAAGAAGATTTCCAGTAGCTGGTTAATTCTTTTATTTTACTGTTACTCTCAGAAACACTGATGTTTTTTTGTACTGATAAATAATGAACAATACTTTCATCTTTTAGATCAAAATCTACATCAAAAAAGAATTCTTTTCCCGGGGGCAAAAAGGCCGCTGATTTTTCATCATAAAAAGCAGGAGAATCCCGATGCTGAAATATTCCGAAACCAGGAATTTTTACTTCGCCTCTTGTTACTAAATATTTTAAGATTAAATCCGTCATCATCATATTTTACGCAAATTTAAAGTAAATTTAATCAAAAAAAAGACTGCAAAACAGCAGTCTTTAAATTTAAAAAACAAAAATATTATTTGATGAATTTCACTACTTCAGTCTCGCTGCCATTAGAAACTTTTACCATATAATTTCCTCTTTGGTCAATATTAAGATCCAACGCAGAACCAGAAGATTTTACCTGAGATTGTTTAATAACTTTTCCTGACATATCATAAATGGTAATATCTAAATTCCCAGTCTGTTTGGTGTACAATTTTCCATTTGCTACGAAGGTGTTTTTCTTAGCATTTTGTAAATCGTTTACCGCTAATGTTGAAATAGTTACTGGACTCCAACCTGTTGCGTGGGCCGCGTCAGTAGTACTAAATCCAGAACTTCCACCACCAGGATTTTGATTAGTTGCATAATTATAAATAAATTTAATATTATTTATTTTAGTTCCTGAAGGAAATAAAGTTGATAGGTTCACTGTTGTGGTATAATTACCACTACCATCATTTACCAAATTGGTTCCTGGGTAAGCACCTAATACGTTAGTTGATGCTGCTTGATTGGGCGCTGTATCTGCCACATCAGTATAAGCATACAAATTAACAGGTGCTGAGGTCCAATCTGTTCCGGTAGTTCCGTCAACTTTGGTACTAAATTTAACACTATTACCAGTAATAGTAATTTTCATTTGCTGTGCATTGATAAAAAATCCGCACGTAATCATTAAGAAAGAGAATAAATGTTTTTTCATTTTCTACAAATTTTAGTTAATATCATAACAAATGTATCAAATAATTAACATGAAAAAGTAAATTATTTTAAATATTTCCATGAAAAACCAAACATTATTATTGTCCCAGATTGAGAAAAATAGTACGGTCCATCATAAACAAAGCCATTATTTACATATTTTTTATTAAACAAATTATTTACTAATACATTAAAAGTGAAATTGTTTTTATCGAAGCTCAAATTGTATTGCGCAGAAAAATCTGAAAGCAAATAATCATTCAATTTATAAAGCGCATTTTCCGTATTATCTAAATATTGTTTGCCAACATATTGATTCTGAATTTTAAAACTAAGATTTTTCGTGGGTGAATACTGTAAACTTAGGTTAGACAAAAAATCTGGCGATAAAGATATTGCTGTATTTCCAAGATTCTGAATGGCAGCTCCTTCCTCAGTGAAAAAATTTCTATTTCGATTCTGACTTAAGGTCACATTTGCCGCAAGTAAAAATTTTTTATAAATAGGAATTGCAGTAGAAATCTCAAGTCCTCTTCGGTAACTTTTACCAGAATTAACGCGGATAAATTCTCCCACACTATTAATCTGACCATTATAAACCAATTGATTTATATAGTTCATGTAATATAGATTGGCTGTAACTGAGGCGTTCCCAATTTTCTGTTCCCAGCCGGCTTCAAAATCATGAAGTTTTTCCGGTTGCGTTTGCTGATTTGCAAATAAATCGTCACGGTTCGGTTCTCTATGTGCATGGGCATAAGAAAGAAACAATTTACCACCATTAATTCTATAATTAATCCCAAATTTTGGATTAAAAAAGAGCCATTTTTTCTCTAAATTTACACCGTCGTTATCACCCTGCTGTAAAATTTTTGTAGAATAATTGATGTTTCTGAGTTGCAGATCACCGAAAAATTCAAAATCATGAACTTTGATTAGAGCCTTAGCAAAGCCAGAAACCTCATTTTTTAAAGAATTATTTCTATAATATTCATAATTATCAACCTGGGGAAACTGAACGCCCGAAACATTACCATAGTGGCGACCAAAATATTGATTTGCTACTGCTCCAAAATTCAGATCAATATTATCAAATTTTCCATACAGAGTAGAAACGGCACCATAAAAATCATTATTCAGCCATTTTTTACGGGTAAAATCAGTACTTGTAATTTCCTGATTATTTACCGAAATATTTGGTAAATTATAATCGGAAAAAGCAGCACCCTGTTTATAATTTTTATAATAACCTTGTCCTTTTGTATAATGTAAAGTGGTTTCAAGATTCCAGTTTTTGCTAAAATTCTGCTCCCATAATAACTGATAATGATTTTGCTTATAATTATCAGTTTCGTCCTTATAAAAATCAATGATCTGGCTATAATCAGAATTGTAAATAGCGCCAGAAATATTGAATTTTGGGTCTGTCAACCAAGTTTCGCGGGCGATTCCATTGTAAGCTTGGTAGGTTTTTTCTTTTCCACCAAAAGTGATGAAGCGCAATTTGGTTTTGTTGGCTTCAAACAAGGCAGAAAACTGATAAGATTCTAAATCAGAAAAAGCACGGTCGATATAACCATCAGAATGAATTTTTGAGTACCGGCCGGACACAGACAATTTATTATTAAAAAATTTTCCAGAACCGATCTCAGCTGAATATTTATAAGTGTTTAATGAACCATAACTTTCATCAGATTTTATGTAAAATTTTTCCGCTGGATTTTTCGTTAAAACATTCACACTTGCGCCAAATGCCGAAACACCATTACTGGAAGTTCCCACACCGCGCTGAATAATAATTTGTGAAGCCGAACTCGCCAAATCCGGAACATCCACAAAATAAGTCCCCTGGCTTTCAGAATCATTGTACGGAACGCCATTTAGCATTACATTAATAGAAGCCCCGCCCACACCACGAATTCTAAAACCTGTGTAACCTACGCCGTTTCCAGCGTCTGAAGTTGATAAAACCGAGGTTTGATTTTTAAGTAAAATAGGTAGATCCTGCGCGAGATTTTTATCGCCTAAATCTTTTTCAACATTGATAATGTCTTTGGCAACCGGCAGTCTGCGGGTAAAATTAACGGACTCGATCTCTTTTGTTTTGAGAGAATCCTGCGTTTTTTGTTGCGCAAAAAATAATGGACCTGCGCAAAGTCCTAAAAAAATAAATCCTTTCATTCTTTTAATTTTTTTTAAATAAATTATAGGAATAAAAGGGGAAATAATAAGATACAGTCACCAAAAATTTGGCGTTTTCCCTAAACAGCATTACCTGTTCTAGGTTCTTTGGGTATCATCTCAGCCTTTCACAGCACCCCTTTTTTCTTCATGCAAAGATAGAAAAATAGTGGAAATTTAGATAAAAAAATTAATAAAAATTATTTTGGCGCCAAATTTCCTCATTCCGTTCCCAATCTTTTCTTCCGCCGCGGCGGATAAAAAGGATTTCCCCTCAACTCGGGGCGCAGTTTTGTTTTAGAAATAAGAGTATCTTAAAATTTAGTAAGCCATATTATTTTCATCCACGTAGAAATATTCCTTATTATCCACACTTACTTCAAACATTTTCCCCAAAAACCAGGAATAATTCAGTTTAATATCAGCATAAATAAAAGGAATAATCACCTTTGCATTTTTATCAATCACACCAAATTTATTATTATAAACCGCAACTATCATCGGGTTATTAATATCATCACCTTCCATAACGTGCAATCTTTGGTATTGGGGGTAAATTACAAAGTCTTTATAATTTCCTTCGTTGATGGAATCTTTATCAACCAAGCCAAAAAAACCATGCATAATATAGGCTTTGTATTTTTGAGCTTTATATTCTGAGGGACATTTTGCTAAATCTTTTGTAATATATTTATAAACTTTTTTACCACTTTTGTTGATGCGATACGCAATTTTATTCTCTTCTACAGTTGCATATCCAGACCCGCCAAACAGTCTTACTTTTTTATTTTTTGAATTTAAAAGATTACAGTCAGAATTAAAAAACATGGCGAGATTGTATTTTGGTGCAATAACATACTTTCTTTTATGATTAACATAGCCAAAATTTCCGTTAATTTTTTGAGGAATTAAATCTGGAACCTTATTTATCCTACCAGAATCGTTTTGTGCAGAAAATAAGGTTGTTAGAAATATAAAATTAAAAAAAAAAGTTTTCATCATAGCGCTTACTTAAAAATAAATACCAAAAATAAGCATTATAAATTTCGCAGTATAAAAAACAAAATTATGATTACTGCAATGATATAAATTGCAGTTTTCCCGAATAAAATTTTTCGTGTTTTTGGATATTTATATTTTAAAGAAAAATACTCAAATAAAATTCCGACGAAAGCATAAGGAAGCGCAACTATAAATAAAGCATTATCAGCAAAAGCAGCTTTTAAATTACCATGTAATAAATTATGAACCGCACGTTGACTGCCGCAACCTGGACAATCTAAACCCGTGATTGCTTTGAAAGGGCATTTAATAATAAAATTTGTAGAGAGCGGGTCAACGAAATAATAAAATATCAATCCGCCAATCAAAAATAAAATTATTAAAAGAAATAATAATTTGTTTTCTTTAATCCACATTTAACGATTCATCACGCCGCCAAGAATAGCCATTCCTCCGAATGCCATAAATAATACTACGGTTAATAAACCAACTCCAACACTTACCATCACTAAAGTTTTGGCAGTTCTGGAAGCACTTTCTGCGCCCGCAATATCTCCACGATAAAATTTAGATTCTACTCCAGCGGCATAAATAATACTGATGACTCCCAGGATTTGGCAACAAAAAATAGTTACTAAAATTGACTCTACCAGCCATGTTTTCGGCGGTATACCATTCTGATTGTTAGAAATTGGACTGGAGTAGTTTTCCATATTTAATTTTTAAGTAAATATATTATAAATAGTTTGAAACAATAATCAAAATTTTTAATATAAATAAAATTATTTCATTTTCAATTTATAATTTCTTAAATTTGGACTTCAAACATTAAAGTAAAAAACAAGCATATGACTTTCGACATTGACATGATTAAAAAAGTGTATGAACGTTATCCTGAGCGTATTGCAGCTGCAAGAAACGCCGTCGGAAAACCTTTGACACTCTCAGAAAAAATTCTTTATTCTCACCTTTGGGAAGGTAGCGCTTCACAAAATTTTGAACGTGGAAATTCTTATGTAGATTTCGCACCAGACCGTGTTGCGATGCAGGACGCGACTGCCCAAATGGCACTTTTACAATTTATGCAAGCCGGCAAAACTAAAGTTGCAGTTCCTTCTACAGCGCATGCTGACCACCTGATACAAGCGAAAGTTGGTGCTGAAAAAGATTTACAGGAATCATTAAATAAAAATTCTGAAGTTTTTAATTTCTTAAGCTCAGTTTGTGATAAATACGGGATTGGTTTTTGGAAACCCGGCGCTGGAATTATTCACCAGGTTGTTTTGGAAAACTATGCATTTCCTGGGGGAATGATGATTGGAACTGACTCTCACACTGTGAACGCAGGTGGTTTAGGAATGGTCGCAATTGGCGTTGGTGGTGCAGATGCAGTTGACGTAATGGCAGGAATGCCGTGGGAATTAAAAATGCCTAAACTAATTGGAATTAAATTAACTGGAAGACTGAATGGTTGGACTTCCGCGAAAGATATCATCCTAAAAGTAGCCGGAATTCTTACTGTAAAAGGTGGAACTGGCTGCATCGTTGAATATTTTGGTGATGGTGCGATTTCACTTTCAGCAACAGGAAAAGGAACAATTTGTAATATGGGCGCTGAAGTTGGCGCTACCACATCCACTTTTGGATATGATGATTCCATGCGCAGATATCTATCAGCCACAGGAAGACAAGACATCGTAGATGCGGCCGATAAAATTTCAGAACACTTAACTGGTGATGCTGAAGTTTACGCTAATCCAGAATTGTATTTCGATGAAGTGATAGAAATTAATTTAGATGAATTAACACCTCATCTAAATGGTCCTTTCACACCAGATTTAGCGACCCCCGTTGCAGAATTTAGAGAAAAGGCTTTGGCAAATGACTGGCCATTAAATATTGAATGGGCTTTAATTGGGTCTTGTACTAATTCTTCTTACGAAGATCTTTCCAGAGCTGCTTCTGTTGTTGAAGATGCGGTTGCACAAGGTGTAAAACCAAAAGCAATTTTAGGAATAAATCCAGGTTCTGAACAAGTTAGATTTACCGCGGAAAGAGATGGTTTTTTAGATTCTTTTAGAAAATTTGAAAACGCCAGAATTTTTACCAACGCTTGCGGACCCTGCATTGGACAATGGGATAGAGAAGGTGCAGAAAAAGGCGAAAAAAACTCTATTATTCATTCTTTTAATAGAAATTTTGCGAAAAGAGCAGACGGCAATCCAAATACAAATGCGTTCGTGGCGTCGCCGGAATTGGTTGCGGCCATTGCCATAGCAGGAAGATTAGATTTCAACCCAATCACGGACACTTTAACTAACGAAAGTGGTGAACAAATAAAATTAAAAGAACCATCTGGAAGTGAATTACCAAGTAAAGGTTTCGCTGTGGGTGACAATGGTTATCAATCGCCGTCCAAAGATGGATCTTCAGTTCAAATAAATGTAAATCCAGATTCTGATCGTTTACAACTTTTAACACCTTTTGATGCTTGGGATGGAAAAAATATTACCAATGCAAAAGTTTTAATTAAAGCGTTTGGAAAATGTACAACTGACCATATTTCTATGGCTGGACCTTGGTTAAAATACCGTGGACATCTTGATAATATTTCTAATAATATGTTGATTGGTGCGATCAACGCATACAACATGGAAACAAACAGTGTTAAAAACGAATTAACTGGTGAGCACGGCGAAGTTCCTGCGGTAGCAAGAGCATACAAAGCGGCAGGAGTTCCAACAATTGTTGTAGGTGATCATAATTACGGCGAAGGTTCTTCCCGAGAACACGCTGCGATGGAACCAAGACATCTTGGTGTAAAGGCGGTTTTGGTAAAATCTTTCGCGAGAATTCACGAGACTAATTTGAAAAAACAAGGAATGCTTGGTTTGACTTTTAATAATGAAGAAGATTACAATAAAATCCAGGAAGATGACACTGTTAACTTTTTAGATTTAGACCAGTTTTCTGTAGGTAAACCTTTGAATATTGAATTTAAACATAAAGATGGAAGTTCAGATGTGGTTTTAACAAATCATACTTATAATGAAGCGCAAATCGCTTGGTATAAAGCAGGTTCTGCATTAAATTTAATTGCAGCAGAAGCAGCAAGAAACGCTTAATTTTTTAAGTTAATATAATTCAAATCCCTTTCGGAAGAGAGGGATTTTTTTATTTTAATTTTGAAAAAAATTGTGATCTGTAATTCTCGCCGAGTGGAATATCTTTTTTTGAAATTAGTGACACAAAATTACTTCCAACCTTTAAAATTTTGTCGGTATTTAATATGTAAGATTTATGAATGCGTTGAAAATTATGTGGGAGTTGCGTTTCCAGTGATTTTAAAGTTTCGAGGTAAATATATTCTTTATTTTCAGTTTTAATATTGACGTAATCTTTAATGCTTTCTATATATAAAATTTCACTAAAATTAATTCTAACTAGCTGACCGTCGCATTTTATAAAGAAATAAGTCTCTGTTTTAACCGCATCAAAATGTAATCTTTCTTTCGCTTTCTCTACACTTTTTTGGAAATTAGCTAAAGAAATTGGCTTCAATAAATAATCGATAACTTCATATTCGTAACCTTCCAACGCGTAATCTGAATAGGCGGTAGTAAGAATATATTTTACTTTAGTTCCTACTATTTTCATGAAATTAATACCGGAAAGTTCAGGTATTTGAATATCTAAAAAAACCAGATCAATCTCATTTTTTTGAATAAAATCAATTGCGATGATCGGATTATCAAAAGTGGAAGAAAGTTGTAAAAAATCAATTTTCTGCGTATAATTTTCTAATAATTGAATGGCCAAAGGTTCATCGTCAACAATAATAAATTTTATTTTTTTCATGGCTTTAAATCAATGATCAACTGTATTGAAAAATCATTTTCGTTTTCGTTAATATTTAATATAAATTTTTTTGGATAAAGAATTTCCAGTCGCTTTTTCACGTTCGTAATTCCTATTCCCGAAACGGAATCTTTTATTCCATTTCCTTTAAAATTGTAAATAGAAAAATCAAGTTTTCCTGCTTCTTCATTTATTTTCAAATCAAATCCTTTTTCATTAAAAACGATTTCTTTTAATTATAAAATTCCGACTAAAAATAAAAATGCAAACATTGATCAAAATTTATTAGAAAAAGATAAAAAAGAAGAAAGCGGTTTAGTTCCGGTTCAATAAAATATTTAAATTAAAAATGCTCTAAAAATTTGGAGCATTTTTAACAATTTTTCAGGTCTTAATTCTGATTCCAGTAACGCAATATTCAAAGAAGCATCTGATAGATTTGTTGCCAGAAGATCGGAGTAAATGTAAAGTCGCAATTGATCATCCTTATTAAAGAAAGCAATTCTGATATAAAGCATGGTCCATCTCGCTCCTGGCGTCGGTAGAACCGTATTTGTCAGCCAAATTCCGTCTGGAACATCAGAATTACTTACACCTACTGATTGAAAAATATTTCTGCTAGCGCTTCTATCAATAAGTCTTATGCTAGATTTTATAATGTAAGTTCCACTTGTGGCAAATGATTTTAAATATAAAACGTTTACTTTTAGGAAGAGGTTTAAAAATTGCGTTTACTTTTTTTAAATAATTTTAGAATTTTAATTATTTAAACAGATAAAATAAATTTTGTAGTTACTTATATTTCGCACGCTTTCCAAACTGCATCATTTTGCGGAACTGGCGCTGTTACTGAAATTTTCTCTTTTGTCACAGGATGCAGAAATTCTAAATTTCTGGCATGTAAATTAATGCCGCCGTCGGGATTTGAACGTGGCGAACCATATTTTAAATCTCCTTTTATGGGAATTCCAATTTTAGACAATTGCGCCCGAATTTGATGGTGCCGACCGGTTTCTAAATCAACTTCAAGCAACTGGAAATTATCTAAAACTTTTATAATTTTATAATTTAAAATAGATTCTTTTGCGCCTTCTGTAGCTTTCGGAAAAACGGTAGATTTATTATTTTTCTCGTTCTTTTGCAAGAAGTGAACGAGTCTTTGCTCTTTTGGAATTTCAATCTTTGGAACAACTGCCCAATATGTTTTTTTTACTTCGCGGTTTTTAACCATTACAGTTAAACGTGATAAAGCCTTTGAAGTTTTAGCGTAAATGACGCAACCTGAAGTTGGTCTGTCAATTCTATGAACCAGTCCAAGAAAAACATTTCCAGGTTTGTGATCTCTTCTTTTAATAAAATTTTTAATAGAATCCAGTAAGGATTCATCACCGGTTTTATCACCTTGTACGAGTTGTCCGGCTTTTTTATTGATAATTAAAAGATGATTATCTTCAAAGATAATTTGGTCTTGCATTTCTTATAATTTTACTTGCAATCCTGTCATTGCATTGATGCCGTGCGGATTTACTTCGTACACATTTGTAGACATATGTAACCCTTTTATTCCCAAATCTACAATTATGGCAATATTTTGCGTTAAAAATAATTTTGAATTTAAACCAAAATAAAGAAATAAGCCTTTTTCTTTTACCTTATACCGAAAATCTTTACGGACTAAAGGTTCTTCTTTTACAAACTTAATAAAGGATAAACCCTCCCTAAAATCAGCGGAAATTTTCAATTTTTTTTCTGAAAATAATAGGATTTGTTCTCTAACAACAATCGTATTAAATCGAAGTTTATATAAGAGCCAATCATTATCATTATGAAAATTATTTCTGGAATGCTCGAATCCGATGGCAATATTAAATTTTTCAGTTAGGTCTTTTCCAAAAAAAACGGTCGCACCATTAAAATAGTTGCGGTGTGTGCTTTTCAAAGATAATGCAGTTACTTCTATATATAATTGATCACTGCTTAAATTTTCATTACTCTGAGCAGTAAATTTTACGAAAAAGAAAACAAAAAAAAAGCTTGATAAAATTTTCATTAAATATATGCAAATCTACCGTTGCTGCATTTTCGGTCGCCCAACTAAGGAAATTATTACTCCTCCCAATAGACCAATAGTTTTTAAATAAAATAAAGTGCCCATGCTTGCTGGAATAAATGCGCCCACGATGCAGAACACTGCGGCAGCATACATTGGATAAATTAATTTTGGATTTGATAAAGTAGGCGCTTGAAAGAAGAAACTCGCACCAATCAAAAGATAAAATAATTGATTAAAAATAAAGCTATTGATAGGTTCAGAAAAAGGATGAAGCCAACCAATAATTAAACACGCCAACGCGCCAATGGATAAAATTGCTTGAGTACTGAGTTGATTATTCATTAATAACTTTCTTTTTCGTTAGGGAAATCCTGGGCTTTCACATCTTTCACGTATTGTGAAACTGCGCCAGTGATTTCAGTATATAAATCTAAATATCTGCGTAAAAATTTTGGCGTAAAATCTTTGTTCATCCCTACCATATCGTGGTAAACTAATACCTGGCCGTCACAGTCTGGTCCGGCGCCGATTCCAATTGTAGGAATGGAAATACTTTCAGAAACTTTTTTGGCTAAATGGGCTGGGATTTTTTCTAAAACCAAAGCAAAGCAACCTAATTTTTCTAAAAGTTTAGCGTCAGAAACTAATTTTTCTGCTTCATCATCTTCCTTCGCCCGAACTTTATAAGTTCCGAACTGGTATATGCTTTGCGGCGTTAAACCCAAATGTCCCATGACAGGAATTCCGGCGTTTACAATTTTCTTTATTGATTTTTCAACTTCTACACCACCTTCCAGTTTTATTGCATGCGCACCTGATTCTTTCATAATTCTAACCGCAGATTCCAATGCTTTATGAGAATCACTTTGATAAGAACCAAATGGTAAATCTACCACAACGAGCGCTTTTTCTACGCCACGAACGACGCATTGTGCGTGATAAATCATCTGATCTAGAGTTATAGGCAGCGTTGTTTCATGACCAGCCATCACATTTGAAGCAGAATCCCCAACCAAAATCGCGTCGACCCCGCCCGCATCTACCATTTTTGCTGTGGTAAAATCATACGCCGTGAGCATAGTGATTTTTTCCTTATCAAACTTCATTTTTCGCAAAGTTTCGGTCGTAATTCTTTTTATTTCTGAGTGTACAGACATGTTTTTTAGATTATTGTTTTTAGTGAAAGCTCTTAAAAATATAAATTTTAATTAATCTTTAATTTAAATTTACATATTTACATGGCCAACCTTCATTAATTTTTCGTGATTAATGATTTTTATATTTCTACCTTCCACTTCAATTAAATTGTCGTTTTTAAATTCAGATATTAAGCGAATCGCACTTTCAGTAGCCGTTCCGATAATATTTGCGATTTCTTCTCTGGTTAAGGAAATCTGGATAAATCCTTCTGGGTTAGTTCCAAGTTTTTGTTCCAGTAAAAGTAAAATCTCAGCCAGTCTTTCCCGAACCGTTTTCTGGGCTAGAAAAGTAACTGTGTTTGAAGATTCACCCAATTCAAAGGCAATCTTCTGCAACATAGAAAAGCATAATTTGGTGTCAACTTCCAGCAAATGCATAAAAACTTCTGTTGGCAAAAAAGTAACTTCAATATCAGACATCGCCTCAGCACTTGCTTGGAAATCTTCCCCACAAAGCAGTGAACGATAGCCGATTAAGTCTCCTTCTTTCACAAATCTCAAGATCTGTTCCTTGCCATAAACTCCAGATTTTGATAATTTTAAAGTTCCTTTTTCAATGTAATAAACACCTTTCGGTTTTTTACCATCTTCAAAAAGAAGATGTCCTTTTTTAAAACTCAGTTGCTGCTTTTCGGAAAGATATTTTTTAAAATCTTCGTCGGATAAGTTTTCCTTAAACGATTCTTCATTAAAAACCTTCTGAAAATTCTCTGCAACGCTTTGCTGTTGTTCTAAAGACATATTGATGACATTTATCAACAAAAATAGAGATTTTAAGACCGAAATGCAACTATAAATAATATAATTTTGCAAATCAATAAGATAGATGATTCAGACTAATTGTTTTCATTGTGGGCAAGAATTTGAGAAAGAACGCATCTTTTTTGATCAAAAAGAGTTTTGCTGTAATGGATGCAAATCTGTATTTGAAATTCTTAATATCAATAACTTAGGAACTTTTTATGACCTTAATAAAAGTTCAGGAGTCCGTCCAAATTCTGAAAATAATGATCAATTTGATTATTTAGACACGCCAGAAGTTTTTGAAAAAGTTGTGGATTTCTCTGAAGGAAAAACCACTTTGATTACTTTTAAAATTCCCGTAATTCATTGTTCTTCCTGTATTTGGCTATTAGAAAGTTTGCAAACTTTAGAAAACAATATTTATTACTCTCAAGTCAATTTTACACGAAAAACGGTCCAAGTTTCCTTTAATTCGGAAGAATTACCCCTAAGTAAATTAGCAAAATTCCTGACTAATCTTGGCTACAAACCTATTATTAGTTTAGAAACTGCAGAAAAAAAAGAAGAATTTTTAGATAAATCTTTAATTATTAAAATTGCAATCGCGGGTTTTGCCTTTGGAAACGGAATGTTCTTTAGTTGGCCAGAATATGTTGGCGGAAATGATTTTTACTTTCATCAGTATAAAAATTTATTTCGTTTTTTAATGTTTCTTATGGCTTTTCCAGTTGTTTTTTATTCGGCGTCAGATTATTATAAATCGGCGTGGTATGCTTTAAAAAATAAAATAATAAACATTGACATTCCCATTGTAATCGGGATTTTTGTACTCTTTGGAAGAAGTTTATATGAAGTCCTTACAGACTTTGGACAAGGTTATTTTGATACGCTGTGTGGTTTAATTTTCTTTATGCTTTTAGGTAAATATTTCCAGAAAAGAACATACAGCGCCCTTTCTTATGATAGAGATTACAAGTCATTTTATCCAATTGCGGTCACTAAAGTTGATTTTAATGGTGTTCAACAAAATATTTTATTGTCTGAGTTAAAAGTGGGCGATAGAATTATGGTACGCAACCAAGAAATAATTCCCGTAGATGCGGTTTTAATAAAAGGTGAAGCAAATATTGACAACAGTTTCATCACAGGAGAATCTGCTTCGATTGCAAAAAAAGCAGGCGATAAAATTTTTGCCGGGGGGAAACAAGTTGGGGCGATTTTAGAATTGGAAGTGATAAAAAATGTTAACCAAAGTTATCTCACGCAACTTTGGAATAAGGAAACTTTCAAAAAAATAGAATCGGGTTTAGATACGATGACTAATAATCTGAGTAAATATTTTACAATTATTATTTTAGGAATTACACTTTTAGCCGCTATTTTCTGGATAAGAATTGACTTTGAAAAAATGTTTCAAGTCGTTTGCGCCATTTTAATTGTGGCTTGTCCCTGCGCTTTGGCGCTTTCTGCACCATTTACTTTCGGACATATTATGCGGATTTTAGGACGCAACAAATTTTATGTAAAAGACGCATTAACAATTGAAAAAATTGCAAAGATCAATACTTTCGTTTTTGATAAAACAGGAACAATCACGCACAATAAAAAATCTGATATAAAATATTCTGGCATAGACATTTCTGACTCTGATTTAGAAAACCTAAAGAGTTTAATTAAAAACTCGACGCATCCCCTTTCTAAACTTTTGTATGATTTTATTGATGTGAAAGATCCTTATTTTGAGATTGAAAATTACGCGGAAATTGCGGGGAAAGGTTACAGTGGAAAAGTGAAAAGTCAGGTGTATCAAATTGGTTCTGCTAATTTCGTTGGTGAAAATTCTACCGATTTAGAAAGTGCAGTTTATATCAAAAAAAATGATGAATTTTTGGGTAAATTTATTTTTAAAAATGAATACCGTTCGCAATTAAAGGAAATGTTTTCTGCTTTAAATCAATTTAAAATAAATATTCTGAGCGGTGATAATGCCTCGGAAAAAAGCGTTTTAGAGAAAATAATTACAAATGCAACGGAATTAAAATTTAATCAGAACCCTGAAGATAAATTACAATACATCCAATATTTACAAAATAAGGGTCAAAATGTAGCAATGATCGGTGATGGCTTAAATGATGCAGGCGCTTTGAAGCAAAGCAATGTGGGCATTGCAATTGCCGATGACAGTAATTCTTTTACGCCTTCTTCGGACGTGATTATGGATGGAAAGAAAATCACAAAAATTAAAGATTATTTTGACTTGTGCAAAGACGCTGTGAAAATTGTGAAAATTACATTTGGCATCAGTCTGATGTATAATATTATTGGTTTAACATTTGCAATTACGGGCAATCTATCACCTTTAAAAGCTGCTATTCTAATGCCGATCAGTTCAATAAGTGTCGTGATTTTTACTTCTGCGGCAACTTGGTGGCGCTCAAGGAAATATTTTGAATTATAAGTTTATTTTAATATCTTTCTTTTGCCTTGAAGAAAATATTCAAGACCGGAAACTTACCTAAAAATTAGATTTTAATTCTAAAATTTCCAAATTCGGGCGGAATGTTCAATTTTTTTTGAGATGTTCAATTTTTACTGCCACTCAAACACTTGAAATTTTAACGATTTAAATAAAATTTTCTTAACGGTTCCGTTTCCAGGGTCGAAAAAATACAAAAGCAGCGAAAAATTTCGCTGCTTTTGATCAAACAAAAACTATTTGAAAAATTTCTACCAAATCTTTACTCTTAAAGAATCTGGGATGTACATTTTATCACCTTTTTTAATATTGAAGGTTTTGTAAAAAGCCTCAACGTTAGGGAAAGGTCCATTCACTCTGTATTTCGCGGGCGAATGAACGTCGGTCAATAATCTCTGAGCCAAGGATTCCTTTCTGATATTATACAACCAACCTAAAGAATAACCTAAGAAAAAGCGTTGTGCAGGCGTTTGACCATAAAGTTTTTTGCCTTCTTTATATTGCTTGGTTTTTTGAAATGCATCCCAACCTAGAAGTACGCCGCCCAAATCTGCAATATTTTCTCCTAACGTGGCTTTGCCATTAATGTGTATTCCTTTTACAGGTTCAAATTGATTAAATTCGTTGACCATTACATCTGCTCTTTTGTTAAATTTTACAACATCTTCCGGCGTCCACCAATTTTTAAGATTTCCCTGCGCATCAAACTGTCTACCTTGATCATCAAAACCATGTGTGATTTCGTGCCCGATAGTAGAAGCCGCGGCATAACCATAAACCAGAGCATCATCCAAATCTGCATCTTTTGTTCCGGGAACAATAAAAATTCCCGCTGGTAAAACGATTTCATTATTGGACGGATTGTAATAGGCATTGTAAGTTTGGGGCGTCATATCCCACTCATCGCGGTTTACGGGTTTTCCCAATTTGTTTAATTCATAATTATTCAGCCAAATATGTGCAGCGATTACATTTAAAGCATAAGGCTGGTCTTTAATTTTCATGGCCGAAAAATCTTTCCATTTATCTGGATAACCCACTTTTTTCTTCATTTTCGCTAATTTATCCAAAGCCTTCACTTTAGTTTCCGGGCTCATCCAATCGAGTTTTTGAATTCTTTCTTTCAATGCGCCTCGTATTTCTTCGACTATGTTTTCATATCGTTTTTTTGCTGTCGCATCAAAATTTTCTTTAACAAACAACTGCCCTAAAGCTTCACCAATTGCGTTTTCTTCGGTTCCTAAAACTCTTTTCCAGCGCACTTCTTGTTTTTTAGTTCCATTTAAAGTTTTACCGTAAAAATCAAAATTTTCCTGGTCAAAGTTTTTACTTAGATAGGGCGCATATTCCGTAATTAAATGGTATTTCATATAATTCTTCCAAACGTCTATCGGCGTAGATTTTAATAGACTACTAAGCGATTTTAAATATTCTGGTTGACCAATGATCACGCTATCTATTTTTTTCACATTGGCTTGGTTTAACCATGAAATCCAATCAATATTTGGTGTCAGTTTCTGTTGAATATCTTCAATTTTATATTTGTTATAATTTTTATAAGGATCACGTAGATCTTCGAGTTTTCTACTCGATTTTGCCATTTCAGTTTCTAACTTTAAAATATTTTCGGCTGATTTTGTCGCCGTTGCGGGATCTTGCCCGATCATCGAAAGCATTTTCTCGATATGTTTTGGATAAAGATTTCTAACTTTTGACGTTTGTTCATCCGTATTAAAATAATAATCACGATTTGGCAAACCCAATCCGCCTTGGTCAATATTAAAAGCCTCAACGGAACTTTTTTTAGAATCTTGCGCAACACCAGCACGAAAAAGCGTTGAAACCCCTATTCTTTGTAAATCAGCGGCTACTTTTAAAAGTGATTTTTCATCAGTAATTGCATCAATCTGGGACAAATAACTGTTAAGGGGTGCATATCCACTTTTGTCAATATTTAGAGTATCTAATCCACTTTTCCAGAAATTTGCAATTTTTTTCGAAATATCACCCTGCGGATTTTTCACAGCATCTTCGTTGATGATTCTTAATCTTTTTTGAAGATCATCAGTAACCAACCTCCCAATTCCATTACTGCTGTATTCGTCTGGGATAGGATTTTTCTTCAGCCACCCACCATTGGCATAATCAAAAAAATCATCATTGGGTTTAACGGTAGGGTCAATATTGGTTGATAGAAAATCAACCGGTGGTTTTTCTTGTTTTTTGCAAGCACCTAAAGATAAAAGACCTATTAAAAATAGTGAAAAATGCAGATTACGCTTCATTGTATAAGTTTATTTAAATTTTTTCTAAATTACAAAACCTTGGTGAAAACATAACATTTTAAATGGATTTCCCTTCAAAAAAAATTTTTAACAATAATTAACGTTTTCTGACTTAAGTCATCTAATTTATCTATTTATAAAAATTATAAAACCTATTTTTGTGAGGCGATATGGATATACTTTATTTAATGATAATTTGCAGTGTTTCAATAGCTGCCGTATTTTTAATATTATTTATTATTGGGGCGAAAAATGGGCAGTTTGAAGATGATGAATCACCTGCGGTGCGTATTTTAATGGAAAATGAAGTTATAAAAGAAAGTCCAAAATCAGAACAAAAACAAACTTAGATTAAACAATAAAGAACAAAAAGTGATTGACACATATGGAAACACAGAAATTTAGTTATGACAATGGAATAGTCAGGGGATTTCTCTACGCCACGGTAGTATTTGGGCTACTTGGAATGTTACTTGGTTTAACAGTAGCATTGCTCTTATTTTATCCAGAATTGCCAGAATTTTTATTTGGGACGGATGATCTAACTATAAAAAGTTTGTCTTCAGGCAATCTACAAGGTCTTATTAATTCTCAAGGAAAATTTGGTTTTGGAAGATTGAGAATGATGCATACTAACACCGTTATTTTTGCTTTTGTGATGAATGGCTTCTTCGCTGGGGCTTATTACTCACTTCAAAGATTATTAAAATCAAGAATGTGGAGTGATACCTTATCTTGGGTACATTTTTGGGGATGGCAATTTATGATCATTGCCTCTTTGGCTACTTTTATGTACGGGATTAATACTTCAAAAGAATACGCTGAACATGAGTGGCCCATTGATATTTTAATATTAGTCGTGTGGTTGGTTTTTGGTCTAAATATGTTTATGACCATTGCTAAAAGACGAGTTCGTCACTTATATGTTGCCATTTGGTTTTACATAGGAACTTGGGTCGCGATTGCAATGCTTCACGTTTTTAATAATTTAGAAGTTCCTTTAACCTTTGGTGGGTGGAAATCTTATTCTGCTTATGCAGGTGTGAAAGATGCATTGGTACAATGGTGGTATGGACATAATGCAGTGGCTTTCGTACTGACAACGCCAATTCTTGGTTTAATGTATTACTTTTTACCAAAAGCAGCAGACAGACCTGTTTTCTCATATAAATTATCAATTATTCACTTTTGGTCTTTAATTTTCGTTTACATCTGGGCAGGACCTCACCATTTGCAATACACCGCAATTCCGGCTTGGGCGCAGGCTTTGTCTACAGGATTTTCAATAATGCTAATTGCACCTTCTTGGGGTGGAATGCTTAATGGATTACTAACTTTAAGAGGTGCTTGGGATAAAGTTCGCGAAAATCCCGTTTTAAAATTCTTCGTTGTCGCACTTACTTGTTATGGCATGGCTACTTTTGAAGGACCACTTTTAGCCACAAAAACTTTAAACAAAATTGGCCATTATACCGATTGGGTTATTGGCCACGTACATGTTGGCGCTTTAGGATGGAATGGATTCATGACTTTTGGTATCATCTATTATCTTTTGCCAATCATGTGGAGAACTAAATTATGGTCTACTAAATTAGCAAACTGGCATTTTTGGCTAGGAACCTTGGGAATTATTTTTTATGTGGTTCCCATGTACATCGCAGGTTTTACACAAGGATTGATGTGGAAACAATTTAATCCGGACGGTACTTTATTATATAAAAACTGGTTAGATACAGTATCAGCAATTATTCCTTACTACCAAATGAGATTTGTGGGCGGTATATTCTATATTTCGGGAGTTATACTAATGTGTGTAAATGTTGTGGGTACAGTAAGGCAAGGTTCTTTTCAAAAAAATGTACCTGCAGAGGCACCAGCTTTGGCTAAAATTTCCAGTGGTAGAAAAGAAGGCGAAGGTGTACATTTATGGATCGAAAGATTGCCCGTTTTATTAACAATACTGTCACTTTGTGCAGTTTCAATTGGTGGTTTTTTCGAAATTGTTCCGACTTTAACAATAAAAGAAAATGTTCCGACAATTTCAGCGGTGAAGCCATACAGTCCGTTGGAATTGGAGGGTAGAGATATTTATATCCGAGAAGGTTGCAACGCTTGTCACTCTCAAATGATTCGACCTTTCCGGGACGAAGTGGTAAGATTTAATGGTAAAAATGGCCAATATTCCAAAGCTGGAGAATTTATTTATGACAGACCATTTCTCTGGGGTTCTAAAAGAACTGGTCCTGATTTACAAAGAGAAGGCGGTAAAAATCCAAGTTCGTGGCATTTTAAACACATGCTGAATCCAAGGGTGACTTCTGCAGGTTCTATTATGCCGAGATTTCCCTGGTTAATATCTAATACGTTGGACAGAAGTCAATTAGTTACTAAAGTACAATTTCTAAAAGACACTTATGACGTACCTTACACAAAATCTGAAATCGACACTGCGAATGCATGGGCAGATCATCAATCTGAACATATCGTAAAACAGATTTATTCTGAAGCAGCGGACGTTAAAGAAGCCTTTGAGAAAAGAAAGAAAGAGGAAGGAAGTAAGTTTGTACCTCTTGAAAAGAGAGAAATCGTAGCGGTAATATCCTATTTACAGCGTTTGGGAACTGATATAAAAACTACTGAGGTTAAAACTGCAAGTAATTAGTCTTTAAAAAATTAAGGAGAATGATACCACAGAATTTTAAAGATATTTTATCAAACGGCGAAAATGTCGGATTA
>NZ_JBRIIR020000005.1:0-4189 GCF_052976925.2 Halpernia sp. GG3 | reverse complement strand
AACCCTTCTGATCAAGCTATTACCTATACTTTTGTATTGACTAATGGTACGGCTGGAAGTGCGGATTACACGACTACAAATGTTGATGTACTTGTTCCTGCGGGTGCAACTACTGGAACGGTAAGTGTACCAACAACGGTGGATGCGATTGACGAAGTAACTGAAAACTTTAGTATTGCCTCTGGAGCTGCTTCGGCTACTGGTACCATTATCGACAATAACAATGCCCCTACTGTGGCAACGATCGCTCCGGCTTCGGCTACTGAAGGAACTGATGCGGGTGTTTCGGCTTGCGCTTAAGGCAACCCTTCTGATCAAGCTATTACCTATACTTTTGTATTGACTACTGGAACCGCTGGAAGTGCGGATTACACTATTACAAATGTTGATGTACTTGTTCCTGCTGGAGCAACTACTGGAACGGTAAGTGTACCAACAACGGTGGATGCGATTGATGAAGTAAATGAGAACTTTAGTATTGCCTCTGGAGCTGCTTCGGCTACTGGTACGATTATCGACAATAACAATGCCCCTACTGTGGCAACGATCACTCCGGCTTCGGCTACTGAAGGATCTGATGTGGTATTCAACTTTACACTCAGCAACCCTTCTGATCAAGCCATTACCTATACTTTTGTATTGACTACTGGAACCGCTGGAAGTGCGGATTACACTATTACAAATGTTGATGTACTTGTTCCTGCTGGAGCAACTACTGGAACGGTAAGTGTACCAACAACGGTGGATGCGATTGATGAAGTAAATGAGAACTTTAGTATTGCCTCTGGAGCTGCTTCGGCTACTGGTACGATTATCGACAATAACAATGCCCCTACTGTGGCAACGATCGCTCCGGCTTCGGCTACCGAAGGAACTGATGCAGTATTCAGCTTTACACTAAGCAACCCTTCTGATCAAGCTATTACCTATACTTTTGTATTGACTAATGGTACGGCTGGAAGTGCGGATTACACTACTACAAATGTTGATGTACTTGTTCCTGCGGGTGCAACTACTGGAACGGTAAGTGTACCAACAACGGTGGATGCGATTGACGAAGTAACTGAAAACTTTAGTATTGCCTCTGGAGCTGCTTCGGCTACTGGTACCATTATCGACAATAACAATGCCCCTACGGTGGCAACGAATCCTCCGGCTTCGGCTACTGAAGGAACTGATGCAGTATTCAGCTTTACACTAAGCAACCCTTCTGATCAAGCTATTACCTATACTTTTGTATTGACTAATGGTACGGCTGGAAGTGCGGATTACACGACTAAATGTTGATGTACTTGTTCCTGCGGGTGCAACTTCTGGAACGGTAAGTGTACCAACAACGGTGGATGCGATTGACGAAGTAACTGAAAACTTTAGTATTGCCTCTGGAGCTGCTTCGGCTACTGGTACCATTATCGACAATAACAATGCCCCTACTGTGGCAACGATCGCTCCGGCTTCGGCTACTGAAGGAACTGATGCAGTATTCAGCTTTACACTAAGCAACCCTTCTGATCAAGCTATTACCTATACTTTTGTATTGACTAATGGTACGGCTGGAAGTGCGGATTACACGACTACAAATGTTGATGTACTTGTTCCTGCGGGTGCAACTACTGGAACGGTAAGTGTACCAACAACGGTGGATGCGATTGATGAAGTAACTGAAAACTTTAGTATTGCCTCTGGAGCTGCTTCGGCTACTGGTACCATTATCGACAATAACAATGCCCCTACTGTGGCAACGATCGCTCCGGCTTCGGCTACTGAAGGAACTGATGCAGTATTCAGCTTTACACTAAGCAACCCTTCTGATCAAGCTATTACCTATACTTTTGTATTGACTAATGGTACGGCTGGAAGTGCGGATTACACGACTACAAATGTTGATGTACTTGTTCCTGCGGGTGCAACTACTGGAACGGTAAGTGTACCAACAACGGTGGATGCGATTGACGAAGTAACTGAAAACTTTAGTACTGCCTCTGGAGCTGCTTCGGCTACTGGTACCATTATCGACAATAACAATGCCCCTACTGTGGCAACGATCGCTCCGGCTTCGGCTACTGAAGGAACTGATGCAGTATTCAGCTTGCGCTTCAAACCCTTCTGATCAAGCTATTACCTATACTTTTGTATTGACTAATGGTACGGCTGGAAGTGCGGATTACACGACTACAAATGTTGATGTACTTGTTCCTGCGGGTGCAACTACTGGAACGGTAAGTGTACCAACAACGGTGGATGCGATTGACGAAGTAACTGAAAACTTTAGTATTGCCTCTGGAGCTGCTTCGGCTACTGGTACCATTATCGACAATAACAATGCCCCTACTGTGGCAACGATCGCTCCGGCTTCGGCTACTGAAGGAACTGATGCAGTATTCAGCTTTACACTTAGCAACCCTTCTGATGGAAGCTATTACCTATACTTTTGTATTGACTAATGGTACGGCTGGAAGTGCGGATTACACGACTACAAATGTTGATGTACTTGTTCCTGCGGGTGCAACTACTGGAACGGTAAGTGTACCAACAACGGTGGATGCGATTGATGAAGTAACTGAAGGTTCGTATTGCCTCTGGAGCTGCTTCGGCTACTGGTACCATTATCGACAATAACAATGCCCCTACGGTGGCAACGATCGCTCCGGCTTCGGCTACTGAAGGAACTGATGCAGTATTCAGCTTTACACTAGCAACCCTTCTCATGGAGCCTTTTACCTGTATTGACTAATGGTACGGCTGGAAGTGCGGATTACACGACTACAAATGTTGATGTACTTGTTCCTGCGGGTGCAACTACTGGAACGGTAAGTGTACCAACAACGGTGGATGCGATTGACGAAGTAACTGAAAACTTTAGTATTGCCTCTGGAGCTGCTTCGGCTACTGGTACCATTATCGACAATAACAATGTCCCTACTGTGGCAACGATCGCTCCGGCTTCGGCTACTGAAGGAACTGATGCAGTATTCAGCTTTACACTAAGCAACCCTTCTGATCAAGCTATTACCTATACTTTTGTATTGACTAATGGTACGGCTGGAAGTGCGGATTACACGACTACAAATGTTGATGTACTTGTTCCTGCGGGTGCAACTACTGGAACTGTTTCGGTACCTACAACGGTAGATGCTATTGATGAAGTAAATGAGAACTTTAGTATTGCCTCTGGAGCTGCTTCGGCTACGGGTACCATTATCGACAATAACAATACGCCTACTGTGGCAACGATCGCTCCTGCTTCGGCTACTGAAGGAACTGATGTGGTATTCAACTTTACATTGAGCAACCCTTCTGATCAAGCTATTACCTATACTTTTGTATTGACTAATGGTACGGCTGGAAGTGCGGATTACACCACTACAAACGTTGACGTACTTGTTCCTGCGGGGGCAACTACGGGAACTGTTTCGGTACCTACAACTGCGGATGCGATTGATGAAGTAACTGAAAACTTTAGTATTGCCTCTGGAGCTGCTTGGCTACGGGTACCATTATCGACAATAACAATGCCCCTACGGTGGCTACCATCTCTCCTGCTTCGGCTACTGAAGGAAGTGCTGCTGTATTCAACTTTACACTAAGCAACCCTTCTGATCAAGCTATTACCTATACTTTTGTATTGACTAATGGTACGGCTGGAAGTGCGGATTACACTACTACAAACGTTGATGTACTTGTTCCTGCGGGTGCTACTACTGGAACGGTAAGTGTACCAACAACGGTGGATGCGATTGACGAAGTAACTGAAAACTTTAGTATTGCCTCTGGAGCTGCTTCGGCTACTGGTACCATTATCGACAATAACAATGCCCCTACTGTGGCAACGATCGCTCCGGCTTCGGCTACTGAAGGAACTGATGCAGTATTCAGCTTTACACTAAGCAACCCTTCTGATCAAGCTATTACCTATACTTTTGTATTGACTAATGGTACGGCTGGAAGTGCGGATTACACGACTACAAATGTTGATGTACTTGTTCCTGCGGGTGCAACTACTGGAACGGTAAGTGTACCAACAACGGTGGATGCGATTGACGAAGTAACTGAAAACTTTAGTATTGCCTCTGGAGCTGCTTCGGCTACTGGTACCATTATCGACAATAACAATGCCCCTACTGTGGCAACGATCGCTCCGGCTTCGGCTACTGAAGGAACTGATGCAGTATTCAGCTTTACACTAAGC
>NZ_JBRIIR020000004.1:0-2941 GCF_052976925.2 Halpernia sp. GG3 | reverse complement strand
GTCAGTCTGATTGATGACATTATCCGGCTTTCCCAGCTGGATGAGGGAGGAAGCCTTCCCATGGAAGAGGTCAGCCTGAAGCCTTTGGCGGAGGAAGTCTTTTCTGTTCTGCAGGATGCTTCAGAGCTTAAAAATATCACCATGACTGTCTCGGGAGAGGCTGCTCTTTACGGAGTCAGACGGCTTCTTTTTGAGATGCTTTATAATCTCTGTGACAATGCGGTCAAATACAACCGACCGGGCGGAAGAGTGGATGTCAAGCTCTGGCAGGAGACGAATCCAACGTGAAAATTTCCGTGGAGGACACCGGCATCGGCATTCCGAGATATCTTGTTCTGAGTACGTTTGTTTTAGTTCGATTCCTTCTGCAGTTAGAAAAGCATAGCGGTGCATGTTCATGCTCCACTTTCAACAGTGTACTTTCTAATTTTATATGTTGTAAATCTTTTCTTTTCATTTGTTTAGTACAAAGATTATATTTTTGAAATTTTAATTCCTTTCAATCCATATTTCAGTATTTCGTGAGGTATGAAAAATAGCTTTGATGACAATTGTGTTCTCGTAGCTGTTGAAATGAATTAAGTATGGAAAATTTTTAATTAAAGCCACTCTGGTGTTGTCATATCTTATTTGAAAAAGAAGCGGATTTGACTTGATTATTTTTAAACTTTCCTTGAAAGAATTGGAAAACGTATCACCCAATTTAGGTTGAATGCTTTTGTACCAGTCCAAAGCTGTTATGAAATCAAGTTTCGCTTCCTCAACAATTACAATTTTATAACTTACCATCAATAGCTTTTAGAAAATCATCAATATCTTGCGCTGAAGAAGGATTCTTAAGATATTTCTCAGTTCTTTCTCTAACTTGGTCCATTTGCCATTGAGGGATTTCTACATTATTCGACTTTGGAAGAATAATCACTTCAACTTCATCAGCAGTAAAATCATCTGGCAGTGTTATACTTATTTTGTGGTTTTTCACCTTAACGATTTGTCTGATGGCTTCCATTATTTTATATTTTAGTAAAGTAATTATACTCTTTTCCAGTGGTGTTAAGTTAAATAACAGAGTTAAGCTGTTTATTCAAGATTCAATCGCTCTTGTTCTATTTTTTCTGCCAGACGTTTTTCGATTATTGGTGTAATCAAGGTTTTTCTTGGTTTGACTTTTACAAAAGGAAATAATTCTAAATCATGTTTCATTTTATCCTGTTTATTAGGATGTTTGTTTGTGCCTAATAGAATTTCTTTCCCAGAATCAAATAGTTCCTGAGCTGTATCAGCACTTTCCTGAATTTTCCTTTTGATGATTCCATCGTTAAGTTGTTTCAAGAAACCACCATTTGCCTCAATATCTTTGAATAAAGCCAATGCTTTTTCAGCTAATTGATTGGTAAGATTCTCTATATAATAACTGCCATCAGCCGGATTATTAACTTTGTCAAAATAACTTTCATTTTTGAGAATCAACAATTGATTTCGCGCAATTCGGTCACCAAATTCATTGTCTTTGTGGTACAAGGCATCATAAGGTAAATTAGCAATAGCATCTGCTCCGCCAATGATTGCGCTCATACATTCGGTAGTGGTGCGTAACATGTTTACATTATAATCGTATAATGTTTTGTTTCGTTTTGTAGGCGAAACGATAATGTTGCAGTCTATATTGTGGTTGTATTCCTTTGCGATTGATTAAAAAGTAATCGCAACGCTCGGAGTTTTGCTATTTCAAAAAAGTAATTGGTCCCAACGGCCACTTCAAAAACGATGGGTTTGTTGATAACTTCAATTCTATTAAAATATTCATTTGCGTGTCCTAAACTATAAGCAATTTGCTGAACTATAGTTGCTCCTGCATTCTGATACAAGGCGCTATTGATACTAATTAACGATACGTGATGTCGTTGCTGACGAAAGTAAATTTAGGGTATCAAAATTACTTTTTTCTTGAGGTTGTAAACCAGTTTCCGTCTTTGGCTAATTGCCCAATTGGATCCAAATTACAGAAAATAGTAGTATTATTTTTCTTTGCAAATGCATCTATTTTTCTAACGAAATCGATTGAAATAAATCCCAGATTAAAATAAACGGTAACTTTTTCCAACGGTAATTGTTCCAATAGATTAGTAACATCAATAGATTCGTTTTCTATTGTAAACCGAAGGCTGTCGGCACCGCGACTCAAGGAATCTAGTGCTCGTTCGATTGATTTTTCAATATCGTAAACAAATATATTTTGGCAAATACTAAAGTTAGTTGCTTTTGTAGAAATAGGAAAAGATTTAGTAAGCTCATCTTTGTGATAAAAAGGTTTTACTTGAATATCCTCTGGAGAATTCCAAACTAAGGTTTCATTATAATCCGCTCCTTTTAGTTCAAATTGGATTTTTTGTTTCCATTGTTTGGAGGAAATGGGATTGAAATCATCGAAAAGGTTTGTAGCCATTTTGTTTGTTATTTTCCTCACCCCAGCCCTCTACAAAGGAGAGGGAGCCGAAACTTGGTGTTATGTTTTTAATAATTACTATAAATTTTACACTTCCTTCCCTTTGGGAACGGTTGGGATGGGATTTTATTTTTTTTCAATCGTGTCGCCTTCGAATTCAATGATATAAATATCTTCACTATCTTTTTTCATATAGTATTTCTCTCGGGCGTATTTTTCTATCTGTTCTGAATTTTTTAATTGCTTGATATTCTCTTGGTCTTTTTTTATTTCTTCCTTGTAATAATTGGCATTGTCTTCCAATTCGTTGATTTGTTTGTCTAAAACACGATGACCGAAATAGGAATAGTTATCCAAGAAAATCATCCAAGTAACAAAAAACAACAAGACCCAGACATATTTGTTACTTAGAAATTTAAACCAAGGTTTGTCTTTATACGGATTTGTCATTTTTTATTTTTTTTAGCCCCGATTAAAGTGAAAATCCTTTTAGTA
>NZ_JBRIIR020000003.1:0-113688 GCF_052976925.2 Halpernia sp. GG3 | reverse complement strand
TTTTGATCTTGATTCCCAGGGGTTTGGTGCCACCATTGATCGAAATTCTTTTTTGTAGTGTCCGAAATTAAAGAAGTTTGAAAATCGTTGATGGAACGGTTTGAGTAGATTTATCGGCATAGTCTGAATTGGTAATTGTTTGTGCTCGATTTTCGAAGTACATTTTATGTTTGGTTAAATATTATATTTTTAAAGTTGATAAATAGATTCCATCCAATTGTTAAATCTAATGTCTCCAAATTCTTCTGAATTGTTCTATCCAATTGTCAATTTCTTTTAATTTGTCAATTTCAGTGTATCATAAAAATCTTCTACCCTGCTGATTTTGTGTGACCATTTTCACATTCTGAAGAATTTTTCAAATGTTAAAAAATGTTTGCCGGGCCAGTCTAAAAATTTATGCAAATAGCATTTGGTGTTAATGTGTGTGATGCAATTAGGAAACGATAGCACGCCTTGTGGGATCTGACAGGCTTGAAAAACATCTTCTTTTTCTCATTATAAATTTTAGAATAGCAATGAGCGGGTTGGAAATAATAAGTGCAATTTTCGGTCGCGCAAATTATTTTTTCTTTATTACGATTATTAGAATTTACACTTCTGAGAAGGATAAAAACGACAACCTAGCCCCCGATGGAAACGGCATCTGAGTCACGGACGAAGGGACGTGAACGGATATAGTGGATAGTCGGAACTGAAGTTTGAAAAAAGTAGACCTTTCTGCTGCTCTTCTAAAAAAAATTGAAACTTTTGAAAATTTTGGATGATGTTGCTTTCTCAATTTTTATCTACTTAATCCATTCTATTAAGATTTGTGGACGCTTTGGGATTGTTGGATAGAATCCCAATGTTCACAAATTTTTCCTTTCGCATCAAATCGGAAAAAATTCAGTAGTGATGTATTGATCTTCGGGGCAAATTGGTGAGTGGGAAAGACACTAAATCCCTTCACAATGGCGCGGAAAAGTGATCGATTTCACTGGATATCTTCGCTGCATTTTTTCAAAATAGTCAATGAAAACCTTGTGTTTTGGAGTTTTTTCCACAGCGGGTATTGTGTGAAATATTCTTCACAAATGCGTCGAACAGCACTTTCGGCTTTCTCCTTTGATAACGCGATTTTATAAAAAATTGATGGCATTTTGTTTATTTTGTTCGTCAAAGTTCATGGTATTTTCGATATTTATTTTTATATAAATTAATCTCTTCAAATTACTTTGAAAGAGGTTAATTTTATTATTTTCTAGAAAATTTTAAATACTATTAATGGTCACTTAATCTTCCCATCACGGTATCAAGCGATTTTTTCATTTTAATAGAAGCGTCTTTCACCGCTTTTTCTATGGTATCCTCATGGCTTGTCACCACTAGAGGTTGCATACCTTTGATACGCGCCTCCAAAACACATTTTTTATCTTTTTCAGTACTTTTATCACCATTTTCATCGCTGATTTTCACTTCAATTCTAGTCAAATGTTCATTAAATCTTTCAAAATTTTCTTGAATTTCAGTTTTGAAGTAAGCAATCATTTCCGCGTGCCCATCTATGTTATGGTCTGTGTTTATTAGGATCTCCATATTTAATATTTTTAATTCTTCTAAAGGTACAATTTTTAATTGCGATAATATCTCAACAATTCCGGCGCATCAAAATATAAAGAGATTGTTTTCGGCTTTATCTAATTTCTTACTGATCGTCAAAGCCCATAAAATAAGTTCTTTGCAGAAATTCTGGTCTTCTTTGCTTTGTTCAGGCGCATATTCTTTGATGATTTCCGTCAAAGGTTTTACGGTTTTTAAACTTGCAAAAAATTCTTCGTCTGTATCGGTAAAATTGAGTTCCAATTCATTGTTCAAACCATTGAATTAAATCTGTGTACGCATTTTTCTTACCTTCTTTTTCAAGTTTAGAAATCCTTGGGAATATTTTTTCAAATTCGTTAATCACCGCTTTGTCGATTAAGATTTTAGCTACAAAATCTGCACCCTCCTGTTCACCTTCATAAACCAACTCAATTTTCCCCGTGATGGAAGGAATTATCGAAATAAAATCGACCAAACGAACGGTCGTTTTGTCAGAACCAGATTCTATTAAACGTAATTTTGCGGCTGCTATTAAATTTTCCATAGCGCTGATTGTCAATCTTGCGCTTACGCCACTTTTTGCATCCACATATTCGCTATCTCGCGCGGCGAAAGCGACCTCTTCTAATAAATCTTTGGCTAAATTTGGCACTAAAATCTGTGCTTTATCTTCAGCGGAAACTTTGGCCTCTTGCTCCGTAATTTGTTTCGCTAACGCAATAGTTTTTGGATAATGCGTAAAGATCTGCGAGCCAATTCTATCTTTCAAAGGCGTTACAATGCTTCCTCTGTTCGTATAATCTTCCGGGTTTGCGGTAAATACAAACTGAATATCCAAGGGCATTCTCAATTGAAATCCGCGGATCTGAATATCGCCTTCCTGTAAAATATTAAATAAGGAAACCTGAATTCTCGCCTGCAGATCTGGCAATTCATTTAATACAAAAATACAACGGTTCGCTCGAGGGATCATTCCGTAATGTAATACACGTTCATCAGAATAAGGTAATTTTAAAGTCGCCGCCTTTATTGGGTCGATATCACCAATTAAATCCGCTACATTTACATCTGGCGTAGCCAATTTTTCAAAAAATCTTTCAGAACGATGCACCCAAGAAATTGGCGTTAAATCTCCTTTTTCTTCAATTAAATCCCGGGCAAATTTTGAAATCGGCTGAAAAGGACTGTCATTAATTTCAGATCCTTTTACAATCGGCATATACTCATCCAACAAATTCACCATGCTTCTGGCGATCTTGGTTTTTGCCTGACCGCGAAGACCCAATAAATTAATGTGATGTCCTGCCAGAATTGCTTTTTTCAATTGCGGAACAACGGTATCTTCATAACCCCAAAGTCCTTCAAAAACGGATTCTTTGGCTTTGATGCGCGCAATTAAATTCGCCTGAATTTCTTGGTTAATGGTTTTATTTATGTAACCAGAATTTTTTAATTCTTTAAATGTAATATCTTTTTTCATATCTTTTTTTTGGTGTAAAATGCACTGCGTGTAATGTCAAAATACTTTATACTTTGACTTTTATATTTTTTACTTTTTTTAAATTCTTTTTATTCTATTTTTTTCGTAATCTTCAAATATCATTTCACCCAAACCAGAAAGTCCGGTAAGAAAGGCTTTCCCTTGATTCTGTGCGGTAAAAGCTTCCACGAATTTCCTTAAATAAGGGTCTTGTGCAATCATAAAGGTCGTGATCGGGATCTTTAATTTTCTGGCTTGTGCAGCTTTATTAAGACATTGGCCTACAATAAATTCATCTAAACCGTTGCTGTTCATGTAAAATTCTCCTGAAGGCAATTTAATACAACTTGGTTTCCCATCGGTGATCATAAAAATCTGCTTATTCGTATTTCGTTTTCTGCGCAGAATATCCATTGCTAGTTCTAGTCCTGCAACGGTATTTGTGTGATAAGGACCCACTTTTAAATAAGGAAGATCTTTAATTTTTATCGGCCAAGCTTCATCACCAAAAACAATAATATCGATGGAATCTTTGGGATATTTTCGGTGAATTAATTCCACCAAAGCCATCGCCACTTTTTTTGCAGGTGTAATTCGGTCTTCGCCGTACAAGATCATAGAGTGACTGATGTCAATCATTAAAACCGTGCTCATCTGCGCTTTATGCTTCGTTTCCTCAACAATTAAATCGTTTTCCGTCAGACGTAAATCTGAAATTCCGTTGTTGATTTGGGCATTTTTTAAACTTTCTGTCATATTCATCGTTGATAGATCATCACCATATTGAAAGTTTCTGGTTTCGCCGTCACGCTCATCGCCAACGCCAATTTTCTTGGTGTTGTGATTTCCTACACCACTTTTTTTCAGTTTTCCAAAAATTTGGTCTAAGGCGTATTCGCGCAAAGCATTTTCCAGTTTGGCAGTTAAGACATTTTTGCCTTTTCCTGTTCCAGTATTTCCATCTTTCGGGTCAATTTCTTCTTTAATGTAACCACGTTTTTTGAGGTCTTCTTCAAAATCCTCCAGTGAATAGTCGTCAGTGAAAATATCGTATTCTTTGTTCAGCATTTCCAGCCATTCAAAAGCTTCCTCAATATCACCAGATGTGTGTGTTAGTAAATCTTTAAAAACATCAAAGACCCGCTCAAAATGCGAGACTTCCTCTGGAACGTGTTTTTTAAAAACAAAACCCTTTCCAAAATTATAATTTATATCCTTCATTTATTCTTCCTTTTTTTGTCTTTTAATTAGCTTAGTAATTTACGAAATAGTTTCAGCAGAAATTCCCGTGGTACTTATAAATTAAAGTTAAATTATTGAGATGAGATAATGTATTTCCTCATGGATTTAACGAACAGCAAGGTACAGAAATTTAAAATAAAATATCTTACTAATAAATAGAAAATAGTAATGATTAGTATACAAGTTTGGAACAAATTAATCGGATAGTAAAATTTGAAAGACATTTTGAAAACCTTAAATCAAAAACTTTCAGAGATTTTACAAATAACCTTGATCTCTTTTCTCGTTGCTCATTTTAGATCTGCTGTGTCCGGCAAATATTCGAAGAAAAAGATTTGGTATTATTTAAAGCTAAGTACAAAATCAATCACACCCTGCCCACCATTTTTCATAGACTTTGCTGTTATCTTCCCAATCAACTTTCTCACCAATTCTTGGGGTAATTACACGCATTTTTTCGGATTCATTAAACTTAGATATCTGTTCCAAAGGTTCTTTCCAGGTGTGAACGGATAAAGCAAATTTTGAGTTGTGAACGGCAATAACGCGTTTTGCTTGAAGGTTTTTTGCAGCAACCAAAAATTCTTCCGGCACCAAATGAATGTATTTCCAGGCCTCGTTATACTGTCCGTTTTCTAGAATAGCCAGATCAAAACCGCCATATTTTCTACCGATTTTTTCAAAATGCGTATCAAAACCAGAATCTCCGCCAATGTAGATTTTTCGTTCGGGGGTTTCGAAAATAAAACTTGCCCAAAGCGCTTTATTTTTTTTAAAACTTCTACCCGAAAAATGCCGTGCTGTTTCCGCGTAAACTTTAAAACCGTTTCCGAGATCGCAATTTTCTCCCCAGTCCAGTTCAATAATTATTTTGGGATCGTACTTCCAGTATTCTAAATGTTCGCCCGTTCCCAAACCTGTGATGATCTGTTTTACTTTTAGGCGCAGTTTTGTGACTGTTTTATAATCCAAATGGTCCCAGTGATCGTGCGTGATAATTAAATAATCAAGTTCCGGCATATCATCCGCTGAATATAAATCACTTCCAGCAAAGGCTTTTGTGGTAAAACTTACCGGCGAGGCATTGCCGCTTAAGACGGGATCGACAAGAATTTTTTTGCCGTCAATTTGAATAAAATAAGAAGAATGTCCCATCCAAACATAGACGTTTTCAGTGGGGTTTAAGTTTTTAAGATCTGTTTTGGTAAACTTAAATTTCTGCTTTGGTTTTACATTTTCTTTTTTTCCAAAAATAAAATTAAACATTACTTTCGTCATAGAATAGCCTTCTGTCAATTGTGGCGTAAAACTGAGATTATCAAACGCCCCATTTTTATAATGCTGTGATTTTTTTATTCGTTCTAAACGTTTGCCCGAAGGTGCTTTTCCAAAGGTTGGCTGATGAAGGAATATGCAAATTACAGTGAAAATAATTGCAAGTATTATTAGAAATAGGATCATAAATTTATTTAAAATTTACAGTTTTTATTTAAAAATATTCACAAGTTTAATTGAATTTAGATAAAGAGAAATATCCTGTTGTTTAATGTAATTTAATCAGCCAAATCAATGGCTTTATTAAATTTATTTAATTTTTCAATTCTTGTTTTTGAATTGTCTTCCCAAACATCAGCGAATAGAATTTCTCTTTCGATAGCAATTTTTGCTAAATTTTTAATATCCGAATCAATTTTACCCAATAAAAATAACTGGGCAAAAGCCAGAGAAATAACAGTGTTGTCTATTGTGTTAATATCATAATATTTATTAGGCATTTTGTCTACCATCAATAATAATTTTTCAGGATTTTTTGTGGTAGTATTTAAATCAAAAGTCGACAAGCCGATTTCAGCAAGGTTTTCAGTTAAAAATTCAATTGCTTTTTTAGTTACATTTTTATTTCTCCATGCTAAGTAAAGATAGAAAGTGTCATTTCCAACGTCGTTTCCAAATGGTGCAAATTCATCTGTTATATCATAAAATAATTCGTCTAACATTATTTTTTGACCCGTAGTATTTGCATTTTCTTTTTTTATTTCGATATTCATAGGAATATTTTGTCCTTCGCCTTTAAAAGAATTGAGGATAAAAATTATAGATAATATTTGAACTACTTTTTTCATAATATGGAAGATTTTTTTTGATAATGACTAACTTAAATAAACCACCTTTTCACGCTCAGAACTTTTCAAAACCGCTTCAATAATTTTCATATTTTGAATAATCTCACTTCCGGGAGAAGGTAATTTTTTACCTGAAAAAATATGGTCATAAATTTCCTGATAGTAATTCATATAATTCCCCGCTTCGCTGGAAGTTAATTGTCTTTTCCAAACTGAATTTTCATCTACATAATTTAAAATTCCGTCGGGTTCTTTTAAATTTTCTGTCAAATTTTCATCCACTTTTGGAATAATTCCCGAAATCAATTCCGTTTCCTGATTATCGGTTCTTTCCTGCAAAAAACTGCCTTTCTCACCTTGAAGTACAAAAGCGTAATGCGTTTCTTTGGCGAAAACAGACGCTTTTAATCGCACGCGCAAATCATTTTTGTAATAGAGAATGAGCTCAAAATAATCATTGGCAAATGCAGAACCTTTCATAGAAAAAACGTCGGCAAAGAGTTTTTCGGGGAAGCCAAAAAGCTGCGTCGCCTGATCTATTAAATGCGAACCCAGATCATGAACAGCACCGGAACCTGGCAATTGTGGATTTTCTTTGTGTTCTTTGCCACCAGCTTCAGTGCGGAAACGGTCAAAACTGATCTCAGCTTCTTTTATAGTTCCTAATTTTCCTCCGTTTAAAATCTTTTTAATTTGTAGATAATCCCTGTCAAAACGACGGTTTTGATAAACGCTTAAAAAGCAGTTTTTTTCTTTTGCCAAATTGACCAATTCTTCTGCTTCGGCAACATCAATGGTAAAAGGTTTTTCTACGATTACATTTTTTCCGGCTTCCAAAGCCATTTTCACATATTCAAAGTGCGTTTGAATGGGCGAATTAACCACCAACAGATCGATATCTGCTTTTTGTAGCATGTCGCCAACAGATCTGTAAATCGTAGCATCGGCATATTTTTCTTTGGATTCCTCTCTGTTTCGTTCCACAATCGCGGACAAAACAAATCCGGGATGCTCTTTTATAAAAGGCGCGTGAAATACTTTTCCACTCATTCCAAAGGCGCAAAGACCAACTTTTAACACTTGCATCAATTTAATTTTTAACAAATGTATTTATAAATCAGTAAATATTTCACGTAATGGCGCAATGAAATGAAACGCAATGAGTGGAAAGATTTTTTAAGCAGAAACGCAAAGAAATGGTAGCAACAAAATGTAGGAATATTAAATTTTAAATATTCCCAGTAAAAATCTTTGCGGCTTTCCATGGAAATTATTTGTTTCGGACAAAAAAATTCCCGTCGCTTTAGCCCTGATGGAAGCGGTATCCTTTTTTGGCGCGAGCGAAGCGAGCGCCAAAAAAGATAAAGCGGACAGCGAGTACAATCTTTAATAAAAGCAAAAAAGGTCTTGCTCCTAAATCTTAAAAAAGTTTAAATAAGATAACAAATTCGCAGTTTTGAACTGAAAGCCTTAGCTTTGTGAAACAAGATTTTAAACTATAAAAATAAATATATGTCAAAAGCAATTTCGGATGTACCAGTGGTTTTAAACGAACCGGTAAGATCTTACGAACCTGGCTCTGCAGAAGTAAAAAGCCTGATCTCTACCTATAAAAAAATGTGGGGAGAGAAGCTGGAAATCCCAATGATCATCAACGGAAAGGAAGTAAAAACGTCTGATAAAGTGCGATTACAGTCGCCGCAAGATCACCAGCACGATTTTGGATTTTATTACAAAGGCGATATGTCTCACGTAGATGATGCGATAAAAACGGCTTTGGAAGCGCGTCAAAAATGGGCGGACTTACCATGGGAACAGCGTGTTTCAATATTTTTAAAAGCCGCAGATTTATTTGCCGGTCCATATAGAGACAGACTGAACGCTGCGACAATGATCGGGCAATCAAAAAGTGTGCATCAAACAGAAATTGACGCGGCTTGTGAATTCATCGATTTTTTAAGATTCAATGTAGAGTTTGTTCGTGAAATGTACGCAGAACAACCTATCTCTGACGAAGGAATGTGGAACCGCGTAGAATACCGACCTTTGGAAGGTTTTACTTTTGCAGTAACGCCTTTTAATTTCACGGCAATTTCCGGGAATTTGCCCTCATGTATGGCAATGCTTGGAAATGTAGTGGTTTGGAAACCCTCTGACAAACAAGTTTATTCAGCCCACGTAATTATGGACGTTTTCCGCGAAGCTGGACTTCCAGATGGTGTTATCAATTTAATTTTTACGGGCGGAAAAGATACGGCAGAAAAAGTGATGCAACATCCAGATTTTGCTGGTTTGCATTTTACAGGTTCTACAAGTGTTTTCCAAAATATGTGGAAACAAATTGGCGACAATATTCATAAATACAAAACGTACCCAAGAATAGTAGGTGAAACGGGCGGTAAAGATTTTGTAATCGCGCATCCTTCTGCACATCCGGATGCAGTTGCCACAGGTTTGATTCGTGGTTCTTTTGAATACCAAGGTCAAAAATGTTCTGCAGCGTCAAGAGCGTATATTCCACAATCCTTATGGGAAGCTGTGAAGGCTTCAATGGACGCACAACTGAAAACTATAAAAATGGGTTCTCCAGAAGATCCTTCCAATTATATCAACGCTGTAATTAGTCAAGTTTCTTTTGATAAATGCAAAGGTTACATTGAACGTGCAAATTCGTCGAAAGATGCGGAAGTTATTTTCGGTGGAAAATGTGACGACAGCAAAGGTTGGTTTGTTCAGCCAACTGTTATTTTGACCACCAATTCAAAGTACGAAAGTATTTGCGAAGAGATTTTTGGACCAATTTTGACCATTTTTGTTTATGAAGATGCAGACTGGACAAAAACTTTAAAATTAGTAGATGAAACTTCACCTTATGCTTTAACAGGTGCTGTTTTCAGCCAAGACCGTTATGCGATTGAAGAAGCTTACAAAGCCTTGGAAAATGCAGCAGGAAATTTCTATATCAATGATAAACCAACGGGCGCGGTAGTTGGCCAGCAACCTTTTGGTGGCGCAAGAGCTTCGGGAACGAATGACAAAGCGGGTTCTAAAATGAATTTGATGCGTTGGGTTTCTGTTCGTACGATTAAAGAAACATTTAATCCGCCGAAAAATTATAAATATCCTTTTTTAGGCTAAGATGTTAAGAATGTATTCCGGAGTTTAATCATTCCGGAATTTTTTTTCTTCGAATTACTGGCTGGAAATTTAGATTTTATATTTTAATTAACATTTAATAAATTTCTTTGGCACATAATTTTCAGTGCTGAGAGAACAATTCAAAAATTATTAACTTTAAAAAATTAGAAATTATGGCAGTTAAAGGTAAAGGTCTCCTAGCATTAATAGGATTAGGTGCATTAGCTTATTGGAAATACAAAAATTCTTCTAAGGAAGATCAACAAGTTGTAAAAGACAAAATCAACAACGCAAAAGACAACTTGAAAGGTTGGGGAAGCGATTTAAAAGCTAAAGCGAATGACGTTGTAGATCGAGTTAAAGATAAAGCAAATGATGTGCATGCAGATGTAGAAAATGCTGCTCAAACTAATAATTAGTTTAAGCAAAACAAAAACTCCATTCTTCGGAAAGGAGTTTTTTTTGGAGTATTTCCAAATAATTAAATTTCACTAACATTTGCTGAAATCAATTTTTTGTTAAAAGTCTATTAAACAGGCAATTTCTTTGCTTATAAGTTTACAAAATGGGTGTTAAATAGTTTAGATTTCCGGAAGACTTTCTCTACAGTTGTGTAAGAAACTCGTCTTGTTTATAAGTATTTTGTTCGCCGGACTGAAGATTTTTTACTGTAATTGTTGCATTTCTAAGTTCTTCCTCACCAAGAAAAACCATTTTTTCGATACCTTTTTTTTCAGCATAAATGAATTGTTTTTTAATCTTGGTATTTTCTGGATATAATTCAGCAGAAATATTTTTTTTATGAAGTTCATTAATTATTCTCAATGCCTGAATACTTTCTTGAATTCCATAATTAACAAACAAATATTTTGTTTTTTCGACAGAGTTTTCGGGGAATAATTGAAGTTCTTCCATCACCAAATAAATGCGATCTAAGCCAAAGGATATCCCAATTCCAGGAATATTTTTCACGCCAAAAACCTCCGTTAAATTGTTATATCGTCCGCCGCCGCCGACAGAACCCATTTCTACACCGTCGGCTTTTATTTCAAAAATCGCACCTGTGTAATAATCTAAACCTCGCGCCAAAGTAATATTGAAAACTAAATTTTCATGTGAAATACCCAGATTGATGCAATTGGTTAAAACAAATTCCAGTTCTTCCACGCCTTCTAAACCAACAGGAATTCCTGCGAATTTTTCTTTTAAATCCAATAATAATCTAAGTTGATCGCTCTGCGGAATAAAAAGAAATTCTAATTTCTGGATGGAATCTTTACTGATATTTTTACTTTCCAGTTCTTTTACAACACCATCTCTTCCTATTTTATCAAGCTTATCTAAAGCGACGGTGAAATCAATAAGTTGATCTGGAATTCCCGCGAATTCTGCCAAGCCGGTCAGAATTTTACGATTATTTAATTGAAGTTTTACGGGAATTTTTAAATCTAAAAAAGATTTCAAATATAATTGAACCAATTCTACTTCCTGTAATAAACTTTCACTTCCCACGACGTCAGCGTCACATTGATAAAATTCTCTAAAACGTCCTTTTTGTGGACGATCAGCACGCCAAACTGGTTGAATTTGATATCGTTTAAAAGGAAAAGTTAGTTGTCCATGATTCATTGCCACATAACGAGCGAACGGCACTGTTAAATCATAACGGAGTGCTTTTTCAGATATTTGAGAAGTTAATTTTTGTGAGTTTTTAGAACTCCAGTCTTCGGTATTAGTTTTTGACGCATAATCTCCAGAATTTAAAATTTTAAAAATCAATCGATCGCCTTCTTCGCCGTATTTTCCAGTTAAAGTGGAAAGATTTTCAAAACTCGGTGTTTCCAAAGGCTGAAAACCAAAAAGCCGGAAGTTTTTTTCTAAAACTGAAATAATATATTTTCGGCGGTAAACTTCTTCTGCGGTAAAATCGCGCGTACCTTTTGCTAAACTGGGCTTCATTATTTATTAGTAATTGGTAATGAGTAATAAGTTATTTAATATTTGCAAAAATAACTAATTTAAAACGATTGCAAATTACACATTGCTAATTACTCATATCTTTCAGCATCCAAAGATTGCAACCGCTATGTCCAGAATTTCCCAAAGGTTTTTCTAAATAGTTAAAACCTTGTTTTTCGTAGATAGAAACTGCAGTAGAGAACTCAGGTAAACTTTCGATGTAAATTGAAGAATAGCCAGTTTCTTTTGCAAAGTTGACACTTGCCTCCATTAATTGGCGTCCGATTCCTTTGCCGCGCGCATCCTTGTGCAGATAAAATTTAACGAGTTCTGCACAATTTGCAGGTAAACCTTCAGTTGGGAAAATTCCACAGCAACCAAGTAGTTTTCCATTTTCTTCCGCAACAAAAAGCGCTGAATTATCTTGTTGAAATAATTCAAAAAGATGATCAGTGGAGGAATCCACATAAACAGTTCCTGCGGTAGCGACTTTAAAATCATGAAAGCAACTTCTAATGATTTTTGCTATTTCAAAGTTATCCGATTTCTGAATTTTTCTAATAGTAATTTCCATGCCTTAAAAATACTTAAATATTTTTAAATTAATTTATTTCGTTTAAATAAAAAAAGCCGCAGAATATATCTACGACTCTTTCTTTTCCATCAAACCGCGTGCTATATTTGCTCTAAAATTTCTAAAATTTCAGTACCATAATGTTCAATTTTAAATTTGCCAAAACCTTTTATTTCTAATAATTCTTCTTTTTTTGCGGGTTTAAATTTTGCAATTGAATAAAGTTCCTGATTAGTCGCTACAAAATAGACCGGAAGATTTTGATCTTTTGCCTTTTCTGTACGCCAAAGTTTGAGGCTTTCTAAAGTTTTAACTTCGTCAGAATTCAATTCGTTATTTTCCGCAGAATATTTAGCAGCTTTTTGATCGTTCAAAGAATTAATGTCCGGTTTTGAATTTTTATTACTAGAATAATTTACATTTGATTTTAAGTCCTCGTAATAAATAAAAACTGACCAATACTTTTCGTCTTTTGAATATGCAGTCGTGGTTTTACAGATTTCATGCTTTTCTAAAAAATCATCAACTATTTTTTGATCAGAAAACAAATATTCATCTGAAATGCGAACTTTTAAAACTTTTACTTTCATGGGAATAGACTTTAGAAATTGATTAAAACTTTGCCAAAGATTCAAAACTTTAGCAAAGTAAAAATTTTAAATTATTTTGCACCTAAAAGTACTAATTCATCAACGCGGATTTCAGTGGAATAGCGTTTGATTCCGTCTTTATCATCGTAAGTTCTGTACTGAATTTTTCCTTCTACAGCAATTTCTTTTCCTTTCGTCACATATTTTTCCATAATATCTGCGAGTTTGCCATTGACAACCAGATTGTGCCATTGCGTTTCTTCTACTTTCTCGCCGGCAGCGTTTGTGTAGTAATCGTTGGTAGCCAAAGTGACTTTCGCTAATTTTCCTTTTTCGAAGTTGATGATTTCTACTTCTTTTCCTGTGTGCCCAATTAAGGATACTTTGTTTCTTAGTGACATAACATTTAAGTTTTAAAAAATTAATATTAGAAATGAAACGTTAATTTGTTTTATCATTTCTCTGCTGCAAAGATTCATCAACATCAAAAAATCATTCGGTAGATATCTATTTATTTTCGTTTGTAGTCATTTGTAAACGAATAAGTTGTATTTTAGTTGAACTATATATTAATTGTGAATTCTTAAAAACTGAATTTTTGAGTAAATTTTAAAAATATTTAATTTATGTACGAACATTTTTATACCTGCCCTTATTGCTGGGAAAATATTTCTGCCCTACTCGATTCATCAGTTCGGGACCAAACTTACATAGAAGATTGTGAGGTTTGCTGCAATCCAATTGAACTTCATGTGATTTTTGAAGATGAAGAATTAATGGGTTTTGAAGCCATTAATATTGAACAGTAAATAAAGTGTGAAAAAGAAATTTTAGGAAATACCACTTAAAAAATAATTATGGAATGTCTGGAATGCGGTGAAAAAATTGTTGGCAGAGCAGATAAAAAATTCTGCGATGATGCCTGTAGAAATAGTTTTAACAACAAACAAAACAGTGATTCTACTAATTTAATGCGCAATATAAATAACAAACTTCGTAAAAACTTTCGCATTTTGAGCTCCATTAATAAAGACGGCAAAACCAAAACGACCAAAACAAAATTGACTTCTAAAGGTTTTGATTTTGATTATATCACGCAGGTTGTGGTTTACAAAAACGGCGCAGAATATAAATTTATTTATAACCAAGGTTACAAATTTCTGGAGGAAGATTGGGTATTGCTTGTTAAAAAGGAATAATAAAATTTGCGACTTACAATAATTAATGAAAAAAATCTATCACTTCTTTTCCTTTTTACGATATCTGTTTTAAGATTTGGACAAAAAGTAAAACCAACTACTGTCTTCTAATACAAAAATTGAAGATCTGACCAGATACCAAGAAATTTAATGAGTAATTCTACAACTTATATTTCGAGTATTTTAATCAAAATCAAGTAGCAATGAATTACCGACTCCAACTTATTGGTACAATACTAAAGTTTTGGAAGGTAGAATTCTAAACGGTTATTTACTTTTGAAAAACAGAAATTAAAAAATTTATTCTCCCGCTTCGTACAGTTTGATTTTATCCTCTAAAATCTCAATTTTATTCCATTTGTAAAGTCCGCCAATGGCTTTTTTGAAATTTTTCTTGCTCATTTGTAGTTCCTGCTTGATGTCTTCGGGAGAAGACTTGTCAGACAAGTAAAGCAAACCGTGATTTTGTTCCAAAGCATTTAAAATAATTTGCTGGAACTCATCATTATTCTCATAACCTTCTGGCTGAAGCGAAACATCAATTTTTCCATCTTCACGAACAGCCTTTATGTAGCCAATTTCTTCCGATAAAGGATAAAGTTTTTTGTATACATCTGAAGCATAGATTAATCCAATAAATTCTTTATTAACCACGACATTCCAACCTAATTCTGACTCGTTCATCAAAATTAAATTCACTTTATCACCTTTCTGAAAAGGTACATTTTCATATTGTGGATTTCTTTTAAATTTAGTGGTTCCGGTAATTAAATCCGTGAATTCATCGACATAAAGATTAACCAGATATCTTTTGCCTTCTAAAATTTTTGATTTTTGCTGCTTGTAAGGAATAAAAAGATCTTTGATAATGCCCCAGTTCATAAAAGCGCCGCTAGGCATAGATTCTACGCAGGTTAAAACTGCAAACTCGCCAACTTCCGCAATTGGTTTTTCAGTTGTTGCTTTTAATTTATCATCGTCCTGAAAAACAAAAACTTCCATTTCATCGCCCATTACAGGATTTTCTGGAGCGAACACTTTAGACAAAAAAGCGCGCTCACCATCTTCATCTTCCAGAAATAAACCGGAATAATTTTGTTCTGATATTTTTAAAAATTGAGTTTTTCCGAGTTTCATAAGAGATGTAAATTGATTGAATATAGAATCTGCAAATTTAGTTTAATAAAATGAGTATAAAAATTTAAGTAAAATACTTTAATTCTGTGAAATAATATTGTGACGCGCTTTTTTCCTGCAATTAGTACATTTTGTTAAACTTTCACAAAAATTTTTTTATTTCTAACCAATTGTTTAGTTTTGCATTGTATTAAAAAAATGGCAAGAAAAAAAGAATATATTAAGGAAGAAGTTTTGGAAAAAGCAATGAATGTTTTTTGGCGTAATGGCTATGAAAAAACATCCATGCAAATGCTTGAACGAGAAATGGGAATAAACAAATTTTCAATTTATTCCAGTTTTGGAAATAAGAACGGACTTTTTCTTGAAAGTATAAAGCGCTATAAATTAAAGACCGACGTCATTTTCGAGAAATTCAGAAAGGCGTCAAATGGAGTTCCAGATATAAAACAATTCTTTTATGATTCTATATCCAGTGATTATATGGATACCGAGAAAAAAGGCTGTTTGATCACAAATACTTATAACGAATCTTCAGAAAAAAGAGATCTGCGCATCAATGAACAAATGACTTCTTTTATGCGTGATCTGAAGGCGGAATTTATTAGAAAATTAGAAACAGATACTACTAAAGACGAAAGAACGGTACTTCAACAAGCCAATTTTTTACTTTTAGCAAAACACGGATTAGCCGCGGCTTCTCGGGTAAACACTCACACGGAAATCGAAGATTATATAGAAATGACTTTTAAAAATATATAGTTTTTTTACAATAAAACTAAACGATTGTTTAGAAAAAATAATTAATAATTTAAAAATAAAATATGACAACACTAAAAATCCATAATATGGAAAGTGCACCAGAAGAAAGCAAAGCGTTGCTAGAAAAATCTCAAAAGGCATACGGTATGATTCCGGGTTTACATGGAGTATTAGCAGGAGCACCAGGAATTTTCCAGGCTTACCAAACGCTCCATGAATTATTTATGAATTCTTCATTTAACAAAGAAGAACAAACCGTAGTGTGGCAAACCATTAACGTAGAGCACGAGTGTCATTATTGCGTTCCTGCTCATACTGGAATTGCCAAAATGATGAAAGTGGACGACGAAATTACAGAAGCTTTGCGCAATGAAACTCCTCTTCAAAATCCCAAATTAGAGGCCTTGAGAACTATGACTTTGAAAATTGTCCGAAATCGCGGTCACGTAACCGAACAAGATTTAACCGCGTTTTATGATGCTGGTTTTGCAGAAAGACAGGTTTTAGAAATCATTTTAGGCCTTTCTCAAAAAACGATTAGTAATTATGTTAATCATATCGCAAATACCCCGGTAGATGCACCCTTCCAACAATATGCATGGACCAAAAATGATCCTAAAGCTTAATTTTTCAAAATCTAATTTTAGGTATTAATAAATCTTCCAAAAAATTGGAAGGTTTATTGATGTCTTAAAGAAATTTAAATAAATAAAAAATCATGATAAAAGTATCAATATTGTATCGAAATGGCAATGATGTAAAATTCGATGCAGAGTATTATAAAAATACCCATTTGAAGATGATTTCTGAAAAAATCGGCACTGCATTAAAAGGTTTAGAGCTGGATCTGGGCATTGGCGGTCGGAAAGATGAGGAACCAGCACCTTATGTCGCAATTGCCCATCTGCATTTTGAGGATCTTAATTCTTTTAAAAAATCTTTTTTACCTCACTCAGAATTATTTGGAGCAGATGTGAAAAACTATAGTAATGTATCGGGTGAACTTCAAATAAGTGAAATAATTACTTTTTAGAAATAAAAAAAATTAACATTATTTAAAAACTTTCTTATCACGCTTTATGTGACTGGATATAAATATTCGCAAAGGTTCTTTGATAACTATGCTTTCATTACACGCGGTTAAATCGAATATCAAGCATTTAAATTAATTTAAAATAGGATGTCAAAAGATATAATTAGACAACTAGCACTCAAAAAAATTAAATATTAATTATAAAAGTAATTTTGATACGAGCAGTTGACATATGCAATTTATTTATTTATTTAAAGTTGCGAAAACAGTTGTACATTATTATGACATAAAAAATATTTTATCAAATCAAAAAAGCTGTTTCATTTTGTGAAGCAGTTTTTTTAACCAAAAAAAAAAAGAGAAGCCGAAACTTCTCTAATTATTTTAACAAATAAAATTTTACAACTTCACAGTTGAACGATTTTAAAACTTAAGAATGAATAGATCTCTTTCCCGTTGCGTCCAAAGCTGCTTCTTTCACCGCTTCAGCATAAGTTGGATGCGCGTGTGACATTCTTGCAATATCCTCCGCACTCGCGCGGAATTCCATAGCGACAACTGCTTCTGCAATTAAATCGGCGACTCTTGCACCGATCATATGAACGCCTAAAACTTCATCTGTTTTTTCATCTGCGATAATTTTTATTAAACCGTCTGTATCGCCGGAAGCACGGCTTCTTCCCAAAGCACGCATCGGGAAAGTTCCGATTTTGATCGCGTGACCTTCAGCTCTCAGCTCTTCTTCTGTTTTCCCAACTCCAGAAACTTCTGGCCAAGTATAAACGACGTTTGGAATTAAATTATAATCAATATGGGGTTTTTGTCCGGCAAGAATTTCCGCCACGAGCGTGCCTTCTTCTTCGGCTTTGTGCGCCAACATTGCACCTGCGACAACATCACCAATCGCGTAGATATTTGAAACATTAGTTTGTAAATGTCCGTTTGTTTTTACTCTGCCTCTTTCGTCTAATTCTACGCCAGCTTTTTCTAAACCTAAACCTTCCGTGTAAGGTTTTCTTCCTACAGAAACCAAGCAATAATCGCCTTCAACGGTTATTTCTTCGCCTTTTTTATCTTTTGCGGTCACTTTTACAGAATCACCATTTCTTTCAACACCCGAAACTGCTGTTGAAAGCATAAATTTAACACCCTGTTTCTTCAATACTTTTAGTAATTCTTTAGACATAGCACCGTCCATCACGGCAATTATTTTATCTAAATATTCTATAACCGTCACTTCGGCACCTAATCTTTTATAGATTGAACCAATCTCCAAACCAATAACACCGCCACCGATTATAACCAGATGTTTTGGGATTTCTTTTAATTCTAAAGCTTCTGTTGAAGTAATGACGCGTTCTTTATCTAATTTAATGAAAGGTAAACTTGCCGGTTTTGAACCCGTTGCAATGATCACATATTTCGTGTCAATAATTTCTGAAGTGCCGTCACTTTTCGCCACATTAATTTTTGTAGCCGTTTCGAAACTTCCCATTCCTGTGAAAACTTCGATTTTATTTTTATCCATTAAAAACTCGATGCCTTTCGTTGTCACATCAACCACTTCATTTTTACGGGCGATCATTCTGGCGAGATCTGCTTTCGGCTCATCAATGATAATACCGTGGTCTGCGAAAGAATGTTTCGCATTATAAAAATGTTCAGAACTGTCTAACAAAGCCTTTGAAGGAATACAACCGACATTTAAACACGTTCCGCCAAGTGTGGAATATTTTTCAATAAGGGCCGTTTTAAATCCCAATTGCGCGCAACGAATGGCTGCAACATATCCTCCAGGTCCTGAACCGATTACGGTAACATCAAATTGACTCATTATTTTTCTTTTTTAAATTTAAAGTAATGCAAATTTAAGAAATTTTTTTCCTTCAGGTCTTATAGAATTCCTGAGATTTCTTTGCAAAGTCATTGCGAGAAATGCGTTGATTATTATTGCGAGGAATGCGTAAAGAATTAAAGCCTGTCCGTGCCGCAAGCGCCGGCTTGTCACAAAACATTCGGTAAACCTTCGTAACGCAAAAAAAGCACAAACAGACCGCTAAATTTTAAAAATAAATACGGATTTTTACTAACCGGTATTGGAAATAATTTCATAATAAAAGACGCAAAAAATTGCGTCTTTTATTATTTAAAAACATGGCTTTACCCACATTTACTACTCCCACAATTCCTACAAACCCACAAGAAATAGAATACTAAAATGAAATTCAAAAAAACAACGCTTTATTTTTTTATTTCTATTAAAACTTTTTTTACTTCAGTCTCAGGCGTTTTACAAACTTTATTTTGGCAAGCGTAAATAGTGGTTTGTCCAGGTCTATTTTTATCTTTTAGTAATTCTAAATTCCCTTCTGTTTTTCCGCCAGACAAAAAAACATTAGGCAGATAATGGGAATCAAATTCTATTCGTTTTTTTATAGCATCATTTCCGACGATGGCAACTTCATAAGGTTCGCTAATAAACCACGCCATCAGAATATCCCAGTTTGCATAATATGCTCCGCCTTTTAATGCGTCTTGTTTTACATTATTCAGCATTTGTTTTGACATTGAAATATAATTGTCATTATAAAAATACTGTCCTAAAACAAATAAGTTTTTTGCCATTTGGGAATTGGAAGAAGGAATCACGTTATCAGAAATTTCCATTTTTCGGGCAATAAGTTTTGGGTCGATATCAGACGTATAAAAAAACATTTTACTTTTATCATCATAAAAATGGACAATTGCATATTCTTGTAAATTTTGCGCTTCTAAGAGCCATTTCTCATCGAACGTTGCTTGATATAAATCAATAAAAGCATCGATCGTAAAAGCATAATCATCTAAAAATCCGTTTATAGAAGATTTTCCGTTTTTATAATTTCTGTCTAAACGATAATCCGATTTTTGAGTGTTTTTTAAAATAAAATTTGCGTTTTTTAGGGCTGCATTTAAATATTTAGGTTCATTAAAAACCCGATAAGCATCTACATATCCTTTTAGCATAAGCCCATTCCAAGCGGTTATTATTTTATCATCAGTTTTTGGACGGATACGTTTGCTTCTTTCTTTTAAAAGGATTTTTTTTGAAAGTTCTATTTTTTCAATTAAGTCTTTTTCTGATATTTTATATTTATCAGCGACTTTTTTAAGGTTTTCTGTAATGAATAAAATATTGTTTCCGTTTTCCCAATTTCCATTTTTGGTAACAGAATAATAATCCTCAATTATTGCTGCATCTTTGCCTAATAAAGGGTCTAATTCGCTTTTCGTCCAAACATAAAATTTCCCTTCTTCGCCCTCACTGTCTGCATCTAACGAAGAATAAAAAGCGCCATTGTCATTTGTTAATTCCCTAGCTACAAAGCCTAAAGTTTCATCGACTATCGTTTTATATTTGGGGTTTTTTGTCGCTTGAAAAGCTGAAGAATATAAACTTACCAATTGTGAATTATCGTAAATCATTTTTTCAAAATGAGGCACTTTCCAATCTTCATCGGTAGAATATCTTGCAAACCCGCCACCAATTTGGTCATAAATACCGCCATCTGCCATTTTGTTTAAAGTAACATCTACTGCTTTCAGTGCGTCTTTATCTTTTGTTAAATAATTTTGAAATAATAAAAATTGATAACCAACTGGTAGCGGAAACTTAGGGGCACGCTTATTTCCTCCTTTTGTAAAATCAATAGTACTTTTCCAATTAGAAAATATTGTATTGAGATTATTGATATTATACTCTACTTTTCCATTCTGTGCAACTACTATTTCGCTGCCTTTAATACCTTCGGTTAAGGTTTTTGCTTGTAATTCTGCTTTTTCAGGATTATTTTTTACAAAATTAGAAACCTGTGTAAGCATATCAATCCATTTATCTTTTGGAAAATAAGTTCCGCCATAAATTGGTCTTCCGTCTGGCAAAGCGATTACATTTAAAGGCCAACCGCCGCTTCCCGTCAATAACTGAACAGCATTCATATAAACTTGGTCAATATCTGGATGCTCTTCTCTGTCAATTTTTATGGCTACAAAATTATCATTCATATATTTTGCCACTTGTTCATCTTCAAAACTCTCATGTTCCATCACATGACACCAATGACAGGCGGCATAACCGATACTAATTAAAAGTAGTTTATTTTCTTTTTTTGCTTTAGTTAAAGCTTCTTCACCCCACGGGTACCAATTTACCGGGTTATGCGCATGTTGCAGCAAATAAGGACTAGTTTCGTTGATGAGATGGTTGGTAAAAGGATATGAGCTAGTCATATTTTTTTTTTGATTAGACTGCTTTTGTCCACAAGAATTCATTGAAATTAATAAGATTAAACCTAAAAGTACTTTTTTCATTTTTTATCAATTTTATATTAAAAAGATAGTTTGTTATCCATTCAATAATTTACAATTTTTAACTCGAACTGACTTCAATCATAATGTTAATGTTTCCTATTGTTCCTATTTAAATGCCCTTTCAGCCGTAAAAATGTAAAACTGTAGATTTCATATCTCCAAAAAAACATCTTCATATTTTTTCAAAATATAATTCTTCGAAAATCTCGATTTTATAGAATTTTTAATCAATTCTTCATCGTGCATTTCTTTTAAAACTTCAATTATTTTTTCCGCAAATAGCTTGTGATTTTCAATATCACAAATCTCACCATTAATTTTTGGCTGAATAATTTCCGTAATTCCGCCTTTGCAATTATTCACCAAAGAATAAGTTCCGCACGCGCCGGCTTCTAGCAAAACATTCGGAAAACCTTCGTAACGGGAAGAAAGCACAAACAGATCTGCAAATTTTAGAAATTGATAAGGATTTTTTTGCTGTCCATGAAAGATGACATTTTCTAAATTTAAATCTGATTTCATTTGATTCAAAAGTGCAGCATCTCTTCCATCACCTAAAATATGAAGTTGAATTTTTTCATATTTAAGGTGCGAAAAAACTTTAAGTAAATTGTCAAAACCTTTTCTGGCAGAAAGATTTCCAATAGCAACTACATTTTTAAAATCGTTCGAAAAAGTGTCGGGTTTTACAGCATTTTCTAACTTCTCATTTATAAATTCAAAATCAACCGGGTTATTTATTTTTATCAATTTCTCATTTTTGATGTTGAAATTCTCGATCAGATCATCTTTCATATCGTCACTTTGGCAAATAATTTTCTGGTAATTATTATAAAATTTATAGAAAAACTTGATTTCCTTTTTTGTCACATGTCGCGAAACAACATTAGTTTCTCTTGCAATAAATTTTGTCTTCGGAAAAAGTTTAATAAAAAGCGCCAAATAAGCATTCACTTCACCAAAACCGCTGAAAACTAGATCTGGTTTTCTCCTTTTAATTTCCTTTAAAATAGGAATTAAAGAGTTTCTAATTCTTTGAATTTTTAAGTCAATAATTTCTATATCTTCTTTTAAAAAATCCAAATAAGCGCCTTCCTTGCGCAAAAGCATAATTTTCGGTTCAAATTTCTCACGTGGCAAATGATTGGCAATTGTGGTAACAATTCTTTCTGCGCCGCCAGTTTCCAGATCTGGAAGAATGAAAATAATAGACATTTTCTTCATAGTTACATTAATTCTGGAAATTCGTTTGAATGGTTATTTAAAATGAAATTAACCAAAAAATTGTTTTCTTTTTTATCGAAGAAAATGTACCAGAAAGTTTTATTATTGGATTTATATTTTAAAAAATAGTTACCCTATTTTTGGAATTTCTCTCGTGTTATTTTTGACAAAGGTTTATTTGTATTGGAATTGACGAAATGGTAAATTTTGTCGATGTAAAAATCTATATCTTCTATAAAACTGAAATATTTTTGGAAGTACAGAACTTTAGCAAGTTCATCTAATTGAGAAATAAAATTATCTGTATAAATTATTTCCCCCACCATTCTCTAACTCTTTTCTTTGACTCTTTTCGGGAGTTTTCGGAACCCATTCCCTTCGCAAATTTTTCATCAAAATCATCTTTTACAGCATACTCCGCAGAACTTTCAAAAACTTGAGAAGGTGAATTATTTTCATTTTTTAACTCCAAAAGTTGCTGAATAATATCTAAATCATCCAAGTTTCCAACCCATTTCATGATTTCATTTTTTGCGTCTAAAATAGGATTTTCCACAGTATTAAAGATTAGTTTGCCACATCAGATATAAATTTGATTCGAAGCATTCTCACTTCTTCATCACTCAGATCATCACCAAATTCACCAAGTAAAACTTTCATAGAATCGCTTTCAGAGGATTTCATAAAATCCATAAATTCCTCTACAAGATCTTCATCAAAATTTTCATCTACATAATACGCAATATTTAGTTTAGTTCCTTGATAAACAATACGTTCCATTTCCTTTAAAAGTTCGTCAATAGAAAGATTTTTGGCTTTTGCAATATCTTCCAGATCAATTTTTTTATCGCAACTTTGAATAATAAAAACTTTGTGGCTAGATTTATTTGCAACTTGTTTCAGAACCATGTCTTGCGTACGCTCGATCTCGTTTTCTTCGACATATTTTTTAATAAAATCTGCAAAATCTTTTCCAAATTTCTTTGCTTTTCCTTCACCAACACCGTAGATTTTTCCGATTTCCTCAATACTTACGGGATATTGCACGGTCATATCTTCCAAACTGGGATCCATGAAAACCGTGTAAGGTGGAATACCATTTTTATGCGCTACTTTTTTACGTAAATCTTTAAGTTGCAAATACAAAGTTTCATCTAACCCACCACTGCTCTGAACTTCAACCTGATCCGAATCTGCTTTTGTTTGCGCAAGATCATATTCACGGTCTTCAGAAATCATAAACTTTTCTGTATTTTTTCCGCTCAAAGTTTGAGTTCCTTTTTCAGTCAATTTTAAAACGCCATAAGTTTCAATATCTTTTTGAAGATAATTTTGAACAGTTGCTTGTCTAATAATAGTTTTCCAATAATTTTCAGATTCCTTTTTACCAGAGCCAAAATGTTTGTTAGTTTCTAATTTATAAGATTTTGTAACTGGACTTTCTTTTCCCGTCAAAACAGCGATTAAATCTTTAGTGCGGAATTTTTCTTCTAACTCTTTTATAAGTTGAAGAATTTTTAACAAATCTTTTGTTGCTTCTTTTAAACTGACAGGATTGGTAGAATTATCGCACATTTTTGCGCCTTCACCTAATTCAGGATCAAACTGTTCTCCAAAATAATTAAGCAAGTATTGACGTCGGTTCATGGAAGTTTCAGTGTAACCAGAAACTTCATTTAAAAGTTGAAGACCAATTTCACGCTCGGAAACTGGTTTTTGTGCCAAAAATTTTTCTAATTTTTCAATATCTTTTGGATCATAAAAAGCCAGACAATAACCTTCCCCCCCATCTCTTCCGGCTCTTCCAGTTTCTTGATAATAACTTTCTAGCGATTTTGGAATATCATAGTGAATCACAAAACGAACGTCTGGCTTGTCAATTCCCATTCCAAAAGCGATCGTTGCAACAATAATATCCGCTTCTTCCATCAAAAATTTGTCCTGATTAGCAACGCGTGTTTTTTGATCTAAACCTGCGTGATAAGGCAAAGCATTAATTCCATTAACTTGTAAAAGTTGTGAAAATTCTTCCACTTTCCTGCGGCTTAAACAATAAACTATTCCTGATTTTCCTTTGTATTTAGAAACAAATTTTACAATTTCGCGATCAATATTAACTTTAGGTCGAACTTCATAATAAAGATTCGGTCGGTTAAAACTTTCTTTAAAAACAGTCGCACCGCTCATTCCCAAAGTTTTTTGAATATCATCCTGAACTTTCGGCGTCGCGGTTGCTGTTAGAGCAATGACAGGTAAATCCGCAATTCTATCTACAATCGCTTTTATATTTCTGTATTCAGGACGAAAGTCATGACCCCATTCTGAGATACAATGGGCTTCATCAATGGCAACAAAAGAAATTTTTACAGTTTTTAGAAATTCTTGGTATTCTTCTTTTATAAGACTTTCTGGCGCAACATAAAGCAGTTTTGTTTTGCCTGCTCGTATATCGTCCATCACTTGTTTGGTCTGTGCTTTATTTAATGAAGAATTTAAAACATGCGCTACACCTTCTTTATCAGAAAGTCCGTTTACAGCATCAACCTGGTTTTTCATTAATGCAATTAATGGTGAAACTACAATCGCAGTTCCTTCAGAAATCAAAGCGGGAAGCTGATAACAAAGAGATTTTCCGCCGCCAGTCGGCATTAAAACAAAAACATCATTTCCATTTAGTAGCGTTTTTATAATTTTTTCCTGCTGACCTTTAAATTTAGAGAAACCAAAATATTTTTTAAGTTCTTTTGATAAATCGGTGTTTTTTGTTTCCATCTAATTTTGTTTGCTAAATTTGCACGTGCAACCAAAGTTATAAAAAAAATATGAAAATCAATTTTTTAAAACTTAACTTTTAATTAAAATCAACTAGCAAATTGAAAAATTCCGACCTTTTAGAATTAGCAAAAAAATCAATTGAGATTGAAATAGAAGAATTAAGTCGCCTTAAAAATCGCCTTGACAATAGCTTTATTAAGGCATTGGAATTAATCAATAAAGCGACGGGAAAATTAATTATTGTGGGAATTGGTAAGTCTGCGCACGTGGCAAATAAAATTGTAGCAACGCTAAATTCCACTGGGACACCTTCTCAATTCCTACACGCTTCCGAAGCATTTCATGGTGATTTAGGTGTAATTCAAAAAAGCGATATCGTTTTATGCATTTCAAATTCGGGTAATTCCTCGGAAATAGTAAATGTTTTGCCTTATTTAAAACAATACAGTTCTGCGTTAATTGGCATGACCGGAAATTTAGAATCAAAATTAGCCGAGTATTCTGATGTCGTTTTAAATACATTTGTAGAAAAAGAAGCTTGTCCTATAAAATTGGCACCAACGAGTTCCACAACCGTTCAAATGGCACTTGGAGACGCTTTAGCAGTGTGTTTAATGGAAATGAAAAACTTTAAAGAGCAGGATTTTGCAAAATTCCATCCCGGTGGAAGTTTAGGAAAAAATTTAACCGCAACTGTGGAGCATTTTCTATCTCAAAACAAACCTACCGTTACAGAAAATGCTAAAATTAGAGAAATAATAATCTCAATTTCCAGTTCAAAGCATGGTATCACAGTCGTGGTGGAAAATGAAAAAATATTAGGCGTTATTACAGATGGTGATTTACGGAGAATGCTTTTGAACAACGATTCTTTAGAAAATATCAGTGCGGGAAAAATAATGTCCTTAAATCCCAAAAGTATTTCAAAAGATTCGCTTGCAAAAGAAGCGATGGCAATTTTGAAAGAGAACAACATCGGTCAGTTAATAGTCACGGATTCTGATAAATATTGCGGCATCATTGATATTCATAAGCTTCTGGATGAAGGTATTATTTAAAATTTAATTTAATTTAAATCTTAGTCAGTTTCTTTTTTCGTACTTTACAAAATAACAATCCGAAGTTTCTTTTAATAATCTAATTTTTTTCTAGATTAATCATTAATTTCGCAGAGATAAAAATAGTTATCAAAAAAAGAATGGAACAAAAAGAAATGTCTTTTTTAGGACACATTGGAGAATTAAGAGGACATTTAATTCGCTCAGCTATTGCCATAATTATTTGTGCAATATTTATTGGTTTTAATATCAACTTTATAATGGACCATATTTTCTTCGGTCCCACGAGAAATAATTTTCCCACATTTAGAGTTGTTAATCATTTCTCCAGATTGCTTATAGGAAGCGACAGTATTCATTTGCCAAACCAATTTCCAGTGCGTGTTCAAAAATTATATCAGCAGTTTAATGTAATGATGGCTGTTTCACTATTTGGAGGGATGGTTCTTGCTTTCCCTTACTTAATCTGGGAAGTCTGGCGTTTTATAGGTCCTGCACTTCACCCGAAAGAAAGAAAAAACTCCGTTTTTTTGATTAATTTCATCTGGATCCTATTTATAACAGGAATTTTATGCGGTTATTTTATGATTTTACCATTCGCAATTAATTTCGGGGTGATTTTTAAAATTTCGGATATTATCGTTCCACTTTATGACTTGAGCGATTATACTTCACTTTTTCTTCAAGTAGTTTTAGGAATGGGAATTATATTTCTTTTTCCTGTATTGGTATATTTTCTTACACATTTAAAAATTTTAACACCGGAATTCATGAAAAAATACCGTCGCCACGCGATTGTTTTAATTATGGGTGTTGCGGCTATTATAACGCCTGCAGATGTTTTAAGTATGATGGCTGCGGCGCTTCCACTTTTATTACTTTATGAATTTAGTATTGTGATGTGTAAAATCACACTTAAAAGAATGAATAAAAGAAGTAAAACTACAGACATCGTGATTTCAAAATAATCTTGTCTAAATGAATAAAAAAGTAATCTTATTATTTTTAGCGGTTTCATCTTTATCTTGGGCGCAAACTTTTACAAAATCTGACACGTTAAAAGGTTCAAATACGGAGTTTCGAAATTTTTGGGACATTAAGAAATATGATGTTTTTGTAGAACCTCATTTTGCAGATAAATCTATCATTGGGACTAATAAAATTTCTTTTGAAATTACAAAAGATGTTGAAAACCCCACTTTTCAAATTGATCTTAAAGAGCCTATGAAATACCAAATTTTGGCTTCTGATATTAAATTTAAAAGCGAAAAAAGAGATGGCGATTTTATTTTTTTAAAAACAGATCAAAAATTTAAAAAAAATCAAAAATTTACCATTACTTTTAAATTTTACGGAAATCCAATTATTGCTGTGAAACCACCTTGGGACGGCGGTTGGGTTTTCACTGAAGACAAAAATAAAAACCCTTGGATCTCTGTTGCGGACGAAGGAATCGGCGTTTCGGTTTGGTTACCAAGCAAGGATATTTGGAGCGATGAGCCAGACGAAGGATTAATTTTAAAAATAAAAACCCCAAAAAATTTAGTTGGTGTCGGAAATGGAAGATTAGTTTCGACAAAATCTGAAGGCGATTCCAAAATTTATACTTGGGAAGTAAGAAACCCAATTAATGATTATTCAATCATTCCAAATGTGGGGAAATACGTCAATTTTAAAGACACTTATAATGGTGAAAAGGGCAAATTAGATTTAGATTATTGGGTTTTAGATTATAATTTAGATAAAGCAAAAAAACAATTTCAGCAGGTAAAGCCAATGCTTAAAGCCTTTGAATATTGGTTTGGACCTTATCCTTTTTATGAAGATTCTTATAAATTAGTTGAAAGTCCCTACTTGGGAATGGAACACCAAAGTTCGGTGGCCTACGGAAATCATTATGAAAACGGTTATTTGGGACGAGATTTAAGCGGTACAGGCGTTGGATTAAACTGGGATTTCATAATCGTGCACGAAAGCGGACATGAATGGTTTGCGAATAATATTACGGCAAAAGACCAAGCAGACATGTGGGTTCACGAAGGATTTACCTGCTATTCTGAAACACTTTTCACCGAAAATTATATGGGAAAAGAAGCTGCGCAAAAATACATTGTTGGATTACGTAAAAATATTAGAAATGATGAGCCAATTGTAGGGAAATTTGGCGTTAGAAATGAAGGTAGCGGTGATATGTATTATAAAGGTGCAAATATGTTGCACACGATTCGGCAAGTCATCAATAATGATGAAAAATTTCGGCAAATTTTACGCGGTTTAAATAAGAATTTTTATCATCAAACAGTGACTGGCAAACAAGTTGAGGATTATATCACCCAAAAATCAGGTATTGATTTTAGTAGCGTTTTTCATCAGTATTTAGAAACGATTAAAATCCCGAAATTAGTTTACAAACAAGACGGAAGTTCTTTAAAATACAAATGGGAAGATACAGTTGATAATTTTCAACTTCCTATGCGTATTAACAACGGTTCTCAAACGATTATACCAAGCAGTAACTGGCAAAATTCAACTTTAAATTCTACAGCCGAAGTTACTTTTGATCCCAACTATTACATTTTTTATCAGAAGGAAAATTAATGAAATCTGAAAAAGAAAAAATGCTTTCAGGCGAACCTTATAAAGCATTCGGTAAAGAATTATTTTTAGATAGGCAAAAAGCCAAAGAATTAATTTTTGAATTTAATAATTTACCGCCTTCTAAAATTAAAGAACGGCACGAATTAATTAAACCATTATTTGGAAAGACCAAAGGCACTTTTTACTTAGAACCGCCTTTTAGATGCGATTACGGTTATAATATTGAAATAGGTAAAAACTTTTATGCTAACTATAATTTTACCGTATTAGACGCCGCAAAAGTTAAAATTGGTGACCAAGTTATGATTGGGCCAAATGTCTCGTTAATTACCGTCAACCATCCCATCGATAAAGATTTTCGCGCAAATGGCTATGAAATTTCTAAAGAAATTATTATTCAAGATCATGTTTGGCTTGGTGCCAATGTAAACGTGAATCCGGGTGTCACAATCGGAGAAAATTCAATAATTGGTTCCGGAAGTGTGGTCACAAAAAATATTCCTGAAAATGTGATTGCCGTAGGAAATCCTTGTAAAGTTTTAAGACAAATTACTGAGGATGACAAAAGGAATTTTGAAGAAATTTTAAATAAAATTTAAGTATTTTTCATTGAAATTCTAAAAACAGTCCCCTGACCGACCTCGGAATATACAATTTTAATATCGCCCTTGTGGTAGTCTTTCACAACTCTTTTAGCCAAAGACAAACCAAGACCCCAACCGCGTTTTTTAGTAGAAAATCCAGGGTTAAATGCGTTTCTGATCTGTGAAGGCGTCATTCCACTTCCTGAATCTTTAATATCAATGGTAACTAAATCATTTTTTTCCGCTAAAATAATTTCTAAATTTCCTGCACCGCGCATGGCATCAACGGCATTTTTCACTAAATTTTCTACTACCCAACTCATCAGAATTTTACTGTGCGGAATTAGTATTTCCTGGCTTGAAAGTTTTAAAGAAAAATTGACCTTCGCAGAAATTCTGTTCTTTAAATAATCAAAATTTTGCTGCACAGTTTCATTGATATTTAAATCATTTAAAGTTGGTACTGATCCAATTTTTGAAAATCTTTCGCTGATGGTTTTTAGACGATAAATATCTTTTTCAAATTCTCTTACACCTTCAGAATTGGGATTTTCTTCTCTTAAAACTTCAATCCAACCAATCATAGAAGATAACGGAGTTCCGATCTGGTGCGCAGTTTCTTTAGCCAAACCTGCCCAAAGAAATCCCTCATCGGTTTTTTTAATAGTGCGAAGAAACCAAAAGGAAAAAAGTAAATAAGCGAAAATAAATAGTCCTAACGCGAAAGGATAATAGCGCAAATTGTTTAGTAACGCGGAATTATCGTAATAAACAAACTGATTATTATGATCTGGAAATTCAATTTCAATGGGTGGATATTTATTTCTCATCCTTTGCATTAAACGCTGCATTTTATCCGGACTTTTTGCAGTTTTTTCTGGAATATTAGACTGAAAGGTGAGAACATTATTTTTATCTGTGACGATAAATGGCATTGAATTGTTTGATTGTCCGATTTGTAAAACCAGATCCAAAATTTCTGGTGACGGCGATTTTATTTCCTGCTGGTATTTAATAGCCGTCGCAAATAGATTGATGCGTTTAATTTCTTCCTTTCTTAAATAATTAATTAAAACGGTTGTCGATAAAATTATAGCGGTAATCATTGCAGTAAATGCAAAAAAAACAAACCAATTATTAAATCTGGAAAAAAAACTCCTTCTTTTCATAAATTACTTTAGAACATTTAAAACTTTATAAAGTTCATTACTAACGTTATTTCCACTGTAATTATTGATGATAATAGAAAATATATAATCGCCACTTTTTGAATATCCTGCAAAAGATTTACTGTCTTTTATCGTTCCGCTTTTCATTTTCATTCCATTACTTTGATTGGGAAATCCATCATAAAATTGCGAGAAATAACTTTGTTTTTTTGCGTAAAGCAGTGCCAAAACTTCGGCCTTTGATGAAACATAGTTTTGTGGAGAAAGTCCGCTTCCATCAGCAAAATTTATCATCGAAGGATTGATTCCTTTCTTAACCCAAAAATCTTTTAAATATTTTACACCTTCATTAAAACTTCCTTCTTTTCCTTTTTCTTTTGCCATTGTTTTAATAAAAGTCTCGGCGTAAAGATTAATACTTTTTTTCAATAACCAAAAAACAATTTTATCTAAAGCTGGTGATTCATAAGTCAAAAAGATATTTTCTTTTGGCGCCACTAAAATCTTTTCACCAGCAACTAATCTTTCGGAATTTGTTATGATTTTTCCGTTAAAATCAATCCCATTAGTTTTCAACAATTCCATTATTTCTACACCTAGCTGTAAAGGTGGATTTGGCATGGAACCTGAAACAGTAGTTGACTTTCCTGCAGGAAGCATTCCATTGATGTAAGCGACATTCGAAAGTGGCGCGGTAAAAACTAAACTTTGGTCAGAACTTCCGCCTATTTTTAATTCATTTACAAATTTAAGATCTCTTAAATCATAAGAAAATTTCTTGATTTTATTGCCGCTAAAGTCAATATCAAACTGGTTTTCTTTCCAATTCACACTCCAAACTCCGGCACCATAATAATTTCCGAGATCATTCCACGGCCAACCTCCCGGAATCGTTTGGAAATCAAAATAAGAATCATCAATTATTAAATCACCATCAATTTTTTTTATATTTTTTTTCTTTAATGCCAGTAGTAATTTTTGTTTAAAATCTTCAGCATTGTAACCTTCATAACGCCAACTTCCTAAAGTTGGATCGCCGTTGGAAACTATAAATAAATTTCCGGAAAGTTCATCAGATGAAATGGTCCCGCTGAAAGAAGCGTTCGTTTTATATTTATAATCCTTGCCTAAAGTTTCTAACGCGGCGACTGCTGTAAATATTTTTTGAGTTGAAGCTGTTGATAAACCTTTATTTCCATTATATTCATAAACCAATTTACCTTCTTTATCTGAGACGTAAAAAGATAAATTAGCAGAAAAGGCGCTTGAAGTTTCCAGTAAATTTTTTGTCGCTTTTTCTAGTTTTTGACTGATCGTTTGAGCCGACAAAATCTGAAATAAACCTAAAAAAAGAAACATAATTTTTTTCATAACCAAAATTCTTTCCAAATATAGAGAATTAATATATTTTTTTTAACTGTAAATACTCGTCTTTCAAAAAACAATTACTTGACAGAATAAAATCTTTAAAACTAAATCGTTGTACACATTATAAATAAATCGTAACTTTTGAGTGAAATTAATAAAAAAATACTATGGCATCGATTATTACAGGCTTATTTAAAAGTCAAAATCAGTCTCAGAAAATTTCCGAAGACTTAAAGAATGCAGGTTTTAGTAATACAAATTTTATTATTTACAGGCATGAAAATTCTATTTCGAAAGAAGTAAAAACAAAACTTTGGCAATCATTTTTTAAAGACAGCACAAAATTAGAAGATGAAAGCTTAGTTGTAAGTGTTAAAACGAAAGAAGTTGAATCTCAAGAAAAGATTAAACAAATTTTTGATGAAAACGACGTTCTACATCAAAATTTAATTGAAAATATTAAATTTGAAGATGCCAAGTCATTGCATTATTTAAAAAGAATAGTTTCTTTGAGAGCAAAATCCATGATTTATTCCTCACCCGAAATCAGACATCATGGGAAAACCAGAGGTATCAACTCTGAAGTTTTTTTTGGTAAAAATTAATAGGTATAAACTATAGTAATGAAGCAAAAATTCCTAATAAATTAAATAGGAGTAAAACTCTTTTTTTCGTATTTTCGTTCGAAATAGACTGCGAATATGCCGTATGATTTAGAACAGGAAAATAAAGAAATTCTTGCACGTTATAAAGATTTAATTTCTAACACTTACAGAACTTTAGATGAGGAAAATAATAAACTCATCAGGAAAGCTTTTGACATTGCCCTAGATGCTCATAAAGACCAACGCCGCAAAAGTGGCGAACCGTACATTTATCACCCGATTGATGTGGCAAAAATTGTTGCTAACGAAATTGGTTTAGGTGCAACTTCCATTTCATGCGCATTACTTCATGATGTTGTTGAAGATTCAGAATATACCTATGATGATTTAAAAAAGATTTTCGGGGAAAAAATCGCAGAGATTGTAAATGGTTTGACCAAAATTTCTGTGATGAACCATCAAAATATATCAGTTCAATCTGAAAATTACCGCAAATTACTTTTAACATTATCCGAAGATTTTCGAGTTATTTTAATTAAAATTGCAGACAGACTTCACAACATGCGTACACTTGACAGCATGGCGCCGTCTAAACAGCGCAAGATAGCAAGTGAAACCGTTTATATTTATGCCCCTCTAGCCCACAGACTAGGTCTTTACGTGATTAAATCTGAACTTGAAGATCTTTCTCTAAAATATAATAATCCTGATGTTTTTAATGAAATTGCCGGCAAACTGGAAATTGCAGAAGAAAATAGAAGGAAATATGTTGATGAATTTAAAAACGAGGTCTCTGAGCAATTAGAAGCGGAACATCTAAATTTCACGATAAAAGGCAGAGTAAAGGCCATCAGTTCTATATATCGGAAAATGCAGAAGCAAAACGTAAGTTTTGAAGAAGTGTATGACAATTACGCAATCCGCATTATCTATAAATCAGATTCTAAAAATGAGAAATTTATTGCCTGGAAAATATATTCTATCGTAACAGATTTATACCACAGCAATCCGCAAAGAATGCGTGATTGGATTTCACAGCCTCGTTCAACAGGTTATGAAAGTTTACATCTGACAGTTTTAGGACCGGATAAAAAATGGATAGAAGTGCAGATCCGTAGTGAAAGAATGGACGATATTGCAGAAAAAGGTGTTGCTGCACATTATAAATATAAAGAAGGTTACAAACAAAATTCTGACGAGCGAAATATTGAAAATTGGGTTTCTGAGATCAGAGATGTTTTGGAAAATCAGCAAGCACTTACGACGACGGAACTTTTAGACAATGTAAAGCTAAATCTGTATAGCAAAGAGGTTTTCGTTTTTACCCCAAAGGGTGAAATAAAAATTCTACCAGTTGGTTCTACCGCTTTAGATTTTGCTTTTTCTGTCCATTCAGATTTAGGGATGAAATGTCTAGGCGCAAAAGTTAATGGCAAATTGGTACCGATAAGTTATACTTTGCAGAACGGCGATCAAATCGATATTTTGTCTTCGCAGAATCAAAAGCCAAAATTAGACTGGCTGGATTTTGTAGTCACTTCAAAAGCAAAATCAAAAATAAAAGCGATTTTAAATTCTGAAAAAACACATTTAGTTGAAGAAGGAAAAGAAACTTTACAGCGTAAAATGCGGCACGCGAAAATTAATTTTAATGATGAGGAGATTAATAAACTTCAGAAATTTTTTAACCTAAAAACCTCTCAGGACTTATTTATTTCCTTTCAAAATGGAACTTTAGATACTTCTGATATTAAAAGATTCACAGAGAGTAAGGGATTGATCAGCAATTTTATCAGCCGTTTTAAAAAATCTACCAATAAAAGTGTTGAGTTTCAAGAAACGCCACAATCCGATTTAGATCTAATTGTTTTTGGTAAAGATGAAGAAAAACTGAATTATTCTTTTGCAAAATGTTGCACTGTAATTCCGGGTGATAAGATGTTTGGATTTATTACGATTTCAGATGGAATAAAAATTCATAATGATCAATGTCCGAATGCCATAAATTTGCGCGCAAATTATGATTACCGCGTAATGCCCGCGAAATGGGTTAATGAGGAGCGATTTAAAAATAGAATAAAAGTAGAAATTGAAGGGCTTGACAGAATAGGAATGATCAATGATATTACAGCTGTTATCAGCAATGGGATGAATATAGATATGAAAAGTATGACTATCGAATCTAACGACGGGATTTTTAGAGGAACGATCACTTTAGAAGTTCGAAATAAAATACAGTTAGAAGAAAGTTTTAAACAATTAAAAAGTATTAATGGGGTTAATAAAGTAAAAAGAATGTAAATCGAAAGCGCAAATTCCGAAAAAAAAACTAAAGTTTAATAACTAATAACCAAAACTAAAAACCAAATATGGCATTAACCAAATATTTTAAGAATTTTTTTCAAAGCAGCGAGACCTCCGGTATTTTGTTAATTATGTGCGTCATCATTTCTTTGTTTATCGCAAATTCCTCCGCAGCAGAAGGATTTAATAGTTTGTTACATTCTTATATTGGTTTTGAATCCATCGATTTAAATTTTTCCGTAAGTCACTGGATAAATGATGGTTTAATGGCTGTTTTTTTCCTCTTAGTTGGTTTAGAGATAAAAAGAGAAGTTGTAGAAGGCGAACTTTCAACAATTAAAAGTGCCTCTTTACCAATATTTGCGGCAATCGGTGGAATGATAATCCCCGCCTTAATTTATTTACTTTTTAATCACGGAACGCCCTACGCAAAAGGATGGGCAATTCCGATGGCGACTGACATTGCATTTTCCTTGGCTATTGTTGGGATGCTTGGAAAAGCTGTTCCTTCCTCCATAAAAATATTTCTGGCGGCCTTAGCAATTGTGGATGATTTAGGTGCCATTTTGATTATCGCCTTTTTTTACACGGATTCACTTCATTGGACCTATTTAGGAATTTGTTTAATTATTATCGGAATTTTAATTTTATTCAATTTTCTCAATTTTAAAAATTATTATTTCTACTTAGTTCCAGGTATTTTTCTCTGGTATTTTATGATTCATTCCGGTATTCACGCAACAATCGCAGGTGTTATTTTAGCATTTACAATTCCTACCAATATTAATAAAGACATTCCCTCACCTTTAGAAAAATTAGAATCAAAACTTCACATTCCTGTTAGTTTTTTTATAATGCCAATTTTTGCTTTAACTAATACAGATATCACATTTCACACAGGAATGATCGACGGTCTTTTCACTAGTTTTGGCGCAGGAATAATACTTGGTTTAGTTCTGGGGAAAATTATAGGAATCAATTTGTTTTCCTGGCTCGCTATAAAATTAAGCTTTAGTGAATTACCCTATAAAAGCACGTGGATTCAGATGATTGGCGTTGGTTTATTAGCAGGAATCGGTTTCACAATGTCTATATTTATTGCTCTTTTAAGTTTTAAAGGGCATACAGATTTACAGGATGAAGCGAAATTTGCAATTTTAGCAGCCTCATTAATTTCAGGATTTGCAGGATTTTTACTTTTAAAATATTCCAGACGTAAAAAGATTATTTTGTCCGAATACAGAGAGGAATGTAAAAACAGATTTTAGATTTTATCTCGCCAAACAATATTATGAGTTTCCTCTTCTTGTGGAGAATCTGGAAGATGTGAACTTACATAATTATCATCAAAAGTGCCAATTTCTTCAGACATTATTTTCTCTACGCGCACTTTTTTTATTGCGATATTTAACTCATTACCAAGGAGTACTAAAATGATATTTAAATTAATCCATGCCATCACTAAAATAATAGAGCCAATTGAGCCATAAAGCACATTATATCGGGCAAATCTTTTGACGTAGAAGGCAAAAATAAAAGTTATAATTACAAACAGAACAGTCGTGAAAATAGCCCCCGGAATAGCTTGTTTCATCGTCGTGATTTTTAAACAGCCTACCCAGTAAAAGAACATAAGCAAAATAAAATAAAAAAATGGAAATGAAATATAACCGATTATTTTAGAGAGATTATCAACAAACCAACTGATATTATATTGTGGCGTAAACAATTTTAAAACCACCTCACTGTAATAAATACCTAAAAGTGAAAGCATAATAACTGCAATAAAAGCTATCGTAATGGCAAATGAAACCAAATATTCCTTTATGAAAGTTCTCTTTAATTCTGTATTTAAATTAAAACCATTTATAAGGGAATGTGCACCGTTTGTCGCAAAAACCAAGGCGAAAATTATGGTTATATTACTAAAATTCTTTAAATTCGGAATTATGGAATGCTGGATGTAATCTGAAACATCATTTTGCATATGTGCTGGAAAAATATTTCGCATTAAAATTTCAAAAACGTAAAATTGTAACTTATCATAATGTGGCAAATAGGGCAAAAGCGAAAGCATAAAAAGTAAAAGTGGAAAAAGACTCAAGAAAAAACTCCATGAGATACTCGCAGCTTGCCTACCAAGTTGAATTCTGAAAATCCCTTTTCCGTATATCTCAAACATTTTCCATAGAGAGATGCCTAAAAACGGAATGTGAATTCCGTCGAAATAAGTATGAATTTTTTTTATAAAGAGAGGCGATTTTAAGCCCATTAATTTAAATTTGTAAAACAAAGATAACAAATGAGAATCAATTTAATGTGCATTGGTAAAACTGACGATAAAGAAATTTCCCGCCTGCTCTCCTACTATATTCAGCGTTTGCCAAAACATTGGAATTTTGAAACTACAATCTTGCCTGATGTTAAAAATGCAAAAAATTTGACTCCAGATTTAATTAAAAGAGAGGAAGCTAAACTGTTTCAAAGTCAACTTGAAGGATCAGATTTAATAATTCTTTTAGATGAAAAGGGAAAACAATATACAAGTCGGGAATTTTCAGAAAAAATGGACTTTTATATAAGTAGTTCAGTGAAAAGGATCTGCTTTTTGATTGGTGGTGCTTACGGTTTTTCAGAAGAGATTTATGCAAAAGCAACTGAAAAGATATCACTTTCAAAAATGACTTTCACACATCAGATGATCCGCTTATTTTTTATTGAACAGATTTACCGCGCATCATCAATACTACAAGGGAAACCATATCATAATGATTAATTAAAACGAAATTGGCGTTACTTAATAGCCAACACCTGATTTTCTTCAATCCTTTATAAATTCAAATATTTTGAATCTGCTTTCATTCTAATCGTTCGCTTTGCAAGAACTGAAAACAAACCGCCCAAAAGAAATCCAATTAAGTTTCCGTATAGAACATCAAAAGGAAAATGAACACCTAAATAAATTCTGCTATAAGAAATTACAATGGCCCAGATGAAAATTGAAATCGTGAAAAATTTATATTTTTTTCCTAAAAGTGAAGAAAGAAAAGTAGCCAGAAAAAACATGTTGGAAGCGTGCGAAGAATAAAAGCCATACTGTCCACCGCAGGTTACTAATCGCATTTTAGCTTGTAAATAAGGTGTGTGACAAGGTCTTAACCTCAAAACATCGTTTTTAAAAATATTCGCTAATTGATCAGAAATTGTGATTCCAATGCCAATGAAAACAAGAATAAAAATGAAATTACGTAATTTGTAATTTTTATAAAGTAAATAAAGAAATATAATGTAAAGCGGAATCCAGACAAATTTATCAGACATTAAAATCCAGAAAGGATCAAAACTCTTACTACCTAAACCATTGAGATAAAGCAAAAGTTGCTGGTCTTTGGCAATAAATTCTTCCATCTATTTTATCGACTTACCGGACCTTCGTGCGTCTCATCTTCAATTAATTGGACAGGTTTTGGCTCGTCTATTAAACCTTGGGAAGTCGGCTTATCCATCATATCCTTTTTAATATCAGCCATCGGATTAAACTCACTTGCTTCAGAACGGATTCTATCAATTTCCCGTTTAATATCAGAAACCGGATTATCCGTTTCCTTCATTATATCGGTTTTAATATCTTCCATCGCGCCACGCATTTTGCGTACACCTTGTCCCAATCCACGGGCAATTTCCGGTATTTTATCTGGTCCAAATAATACGACGATTACTAGGGCAATTACCAGCATTTCACTCAAATCCATTTGGCTAAATTACGAAACATTTTAATTGAAAAATTCATTTTAAGAAATATTTATATATTTACGGCATTTCTACGCTTTAAGATTTATAAATTGTTAGAAGTTTCACAAGTTTAGCCTTTCCAAAATTTGTACCCGCTTTCCGTTGCAATCTTTTTTTTCGTCAAATGCACGAGAAAAAAAAGGATTTTCACTGCAATCGGGACTAGAAGTTAGTTTATCGCTTTTCTCACGGGAAGAATTTTAAACTGCGAAATGCTATTCCGTAATTACATCACTTTCCTTTTTTAATTTCTCAGTTGTAAATACCCGGTAAGCCACAATTGCGGCAATTCCCATTAAAATCGAAGCAAGAAAAAAAGGTGCGCCCGCAAAAGTAAAAGGTGCTTCATCATGCGTAAAAAAGAAAAAAGTGTTTGTCATTAAAGGTGGCCCAATAATGGCGGTCAGACTTACTAAACTTGCCAAAGCGCCCTGCAATTCACCCTGCTCATTTTTGGGAACTTGCGCAGAAATTACACTTTGTATGGCTGGTCCGGCAATTCCGCCCAAACCATAAGGAATTAAAAAAGCAAACATCATCCAACTCTGAGTGGCAAAAGCGAATAACATCATACCCAATGAATACAGCATTAAACCGTAATAAATACTTTTTTGATTTCCTATTTTCGGATGAATGTATCTTATCAAAACCCCCTGAACTAAGGCTGTAATAATTCCCACGACTCCTAGCGACAAACCGACAGTTTTTGATGTCCAATTAAACTTATACATGGTAAAATAGGTCCAGTTTGTTTGCACTGCATGACCACCAATGTAAACTAAAATAAGTGCCACAATTAATCCTAATATTTTTGGATACTTTTTTAATCGAAGTAAAGAACCAACGGGATTTGCTCTTTTTATCGAGAAATCTCTCCGCTGATCTTTTGGCAAACTTTCTGGAAGAACAAAATAGCCGTAAAGAAAATTAACCAAACATAAGATTCCTGCCGCAATAAATGGAACTCGAGAACCAAACTGACCAAGAAGCCCGCCGAGAACTGGACCGATTATAAATCCAAGTCCAAAAGCAGCACCAATTAATCCGAAATTTTTCGAGCGATTTTCATCCGTAGAAACATCAGCGATATAGGCGCTAGCAGTTGTAATACTTGCGCCGGTAACGCCTGAAAGTAAGCGACCAACGAATAACCACATAATTGTTGGAGCCCAGGCTTGCATAAAAAAATTAAATGCAAAGCCTAAAAGTGAAAATAAAATTACAGGTCTTCGTCCGAATTTATCGCTCAAACCACCCAAAACAGAGGCGAATATAAATTGCATAAAAGCATATGAAAAACTCAACCATCCACCATATTGCGACGCCACACTTATATCAGCGTGTAGCAGTTCCTGTATCAATTTAGGAACGACAGGAATTACAATTCCCCAGCCAGTAATATCTATCAAAATGGTGATAAATATAAAACCTACCGCAGCAGATTTTTGGTTTTTTTTCATCACGTAAAGATATTTTTTTTTCTGGAAAAAATGATAATTTAAAAAAACAAAATTCTTAAGTAAATCAGTCGTTTTTAATGAATTATAAACTAAAAATACAACCTAAAAACCTGACTAAAAATCTTTGTTCACGCCCATTCCGAACAATGCGAAATCATAAACTGCAGGATCTTCTGGGTTGAATTTTCTGATCATTACATCTAATTCTTCTACCGATTTCCAATCGTTTTGAGTGCGTTTTAATAAACCCAATTCGCGCGAAATATTTGCGGTATGAACGTCTAACGGAATTGATAAATATTGAGGATTAATATTTTTCCAGATGCCAAAATCAACGCCTTTTTTGTCATCGCGAACCATCCAACGCAAATACATAATCAATCGCTTTGCGGCGGAATTTTTATAAGTTGAGCTGACATGTTTGGCTGATCTTCCTGGAATTTCATTTAAGAAACAGGTTCGAAATCTCCCTAAAGCGTGGTAAAAATTAGTTTCATTTCCCTGTAAAAGAAAAATCTTTTCCAGACTTTCAAAATTGCTGTAAATTCTTTTTAAACTTCTTAAGAAATAAGCAAAATCATCTCCGCTAAAAGTTCGGTGAAGTGCTTTATTTTCTATTTGTCTCAAATCTTTTTCGGTGAAATTCTGAATAAAATCAAATGGCGAATTATCCATAAAATCCAACATCTTTTTTGCTGAATTTAAAATGGCTTTTCTGTTTCCCCAAGAGATTGTCGCGGTTAGAAATCCAGAGATTTCAATGTCCTGTTTTAAAGAAAAACGGTGCGGAATACTTATTGGATCTAGTTCTATAAAATTTGGATGGTTATATTGCTCGGCTTTCTCATTTAAAAGTAAAAAAACCTCATCCAAATTTACTTTGCTTTTTTTCATTCCAGTTTTATACTTTCCAACGCTTTTGGCAAATAACTTTCTGGGAAAATTGTGCGCGCTTCTTCCGTGAAAACACTTAAATCCACATAACGATTAGAAAAATGACCTAAAATTAATTTCTTAACATTGGCTTTTTTTGCAATTTTTGCCGCTTCTAGAGCTGTTGTATGCCCTGTATAATCTGCCATTTCTTTCAAATCATGCAAGAAAGTAGATTCGTGGTAAAGGACATTTACATTTTCTATTAGGGGAATAATATCCTCCAGATATCTTGTGTCACTACAAAACGCATAGGTTATTGGTGGCAATGGATTTGTTGTTAATCGATCGTTTTTTAAAATATAACCGCTAGATAACTCAAAATCTCTGCCGCTTTTAATATTTTGATAATCGCAGGTTTCAATTTCTGGGTATTTTGAAATTTCTTCCATATTAAGATGTCGTTCTTTTTCCTTTTCTTTAAATAAATAACCATTGCAATAAATGCGGTGGTTTAAAGGAATTGTAAAAACTTCTACCCGATTATCTTCATATATTTTTTCAGAATATTTTTTATTTAATTCGTGGTAGATCAATTCAAAACCACGATAAGTTTCAGTGATTCTAAAAATCGTTTCCAGCATTTCTTTAATGCCTTCCGGTCCATAAATATGCAAAGGTTTATCTCTACCTAAAAGCCTGAAAGAGGCAATTAATCCTGGCAAACCAAAACAGTGGTCGCCATGAAGATGCGAAATAAAAATATGATTTATTTTAGAAAATTTTGCTTTCGCTTTCCGCAACTGAACCTGTGTTCCTTCACCGCAATCAATAAGAAAATGGCGTTCTTCCATTTCCAAAAACTGCGCTGTTGGGGAAGAGTTTACTGTTGGAATAGCGGAATTAAAACCGAGAATAGTAAGGTAAGAACTCAAAATAGTTGTTTAATGTTTTGATTTACAAATTATAACTGACTGCCACTATTTAAAAACTTAATAAACTGATCTAACGCCAATTTTCTGTGGCTGATTTTATTTTTTTCTTCCACCTGCATTTCGGCGAAAGTTTGGTTGCTATCTTCCGGCGTAAAGATCGGATCGTATCCAAAACCATCTTCACCAAAACGTTTATCAGTAATATTTCCGTAAACCCGGCCTTCAAAAAAGTGATCTCCCTGTTCATCTTTAAAGCAAAGCATCGTGATAAAATAGGCTTTTCTGTTTGGTTCATCTTTCATTTCTTCTAGAACTTTGGCAATATTTTTTTTAAAATCGTGATTGCCAGCATAACGTGCAGATAAAATTCCAGGTCTCCCATCTAAGGCTTCTACAACTAGTCCAGAATCATCTCCTAGGCTTGACTTACCGGTTTTTTCAAAACAATATTTTGCCTTAATTAAAGCATTTTCCTGAAAAGTTTTTCCGTCTTCCACGATCTCATTATTCAGATCATAATCAGTTAAAGTGGTAATCAGATATTCTGTTCCCAAAATCTGTTGAATTTCTTCTTTCTTATGAAGATTATGTGTTGCAACTAAAAGTTCCATTGAGTTTTTTTAAAATTAATTTTCTTGGTAAATCACTTTATTCCGATGCATGAAAAAATAATATGAAATACCGAATAGTACTAAACCTACTATTAAAATATAAATTTCCGGCTGATTTAAAACTGTTTTAAAACTTTCATCTTTTGTAAAGATTATTAACATCGCCGCAATAAAATTATTAAAAGAATGTAGTAAAATAGACATTAACAAAGATTTTGTTTTCCAATAAACCAATCCTAGAACTAGACCTAGCAAAAATGCACCCACAAATTGCCAAGGATATCCATGAACCGCACCAAATATTAAAGCAGAAAAAAATATGGCTTTCTTTGGGCTTATTCCTTTGTTCAGCATTGCTTTTAAAATAATGCCACGAAATAAAATTTCTTCTAAAAGCGGCGCAAAAACAGCAACCATTATTAACATTGCTGCGTGATCAATTGAAATAGAATTCATCTGTTCCATAAATTGCAGGTACAACCAACCAAAAACTGGACCTGTTGTCGGAATTAAATTGGTCAAAAATTCGGAAATCAACATCATCCCAAACATCATCATAAAAATTAAGACGTATGTTAAGAATGGTTTTGAAGTGAAGTTAAAATTTAATTTAAATCCTCTTGGTCGGGTTACAAATAAATCAAAAAATAAGATTGGCAAGCCTAAACTTAATACATAAGCTATGAGCAAAAATCCTGAAGATGATGCAATATCTTGACCTAAAACGAACTTGTAAACACCCAATATAATTGCGAGAACGAATTGTGCGGCAAAATAACCTCCAAATAAAATCGCTATTTGCCCCCAACCAATTGTATAATCAAATTTTTTAACAGTTCCCAATCATTAATTTTTAGCAAAGATAAAGCAATTCTACAATCCGTAACGTCTATGCTTTTCATTGTCAATAAAAATAACGATTTTTGCAATTGTAAATTTTTAAACAAAAAAATGTTTAAAAATTTACAAAGATTTGAATTTCAAAATTTATAATTCAAAATCTAAAATTTAAAATCTAACAAATGTCTTTACAACAAGAAATCAATAAAAGAAAAACTTTCGGCATTATTTCTCACCCAGATGCTGGTAAAACTACATTGACAGAAAAATTATTGCTTTTCGGTGGTGCTATTCAGGAAGCAGGGGCAGTTAAATCTAATAAAATTAAGAAAGGTGCGACTTCAGATTTTATGGAAATTGAGCGCCAAAGGGGGATTTCCGTGGCAACTTCCGTATTGGCTTTTGAATACAAAAATCATAAAATAAATATTCTTGATACGCCTGGTCACAAAGATTTTGCAGAAGATACTTACCGAACTTTAACGGCTGTAGATTCCGTAATTGTCGTAATTGATGTGGCAAAAGGTGTGGAAGAACAGACTGAAAAATTAGTTCAGGTTTGTAGAATGCGAAATATTCCGATGTTAGTTTTCATCAATAAATTAGACAGAGAAGGAAAAGACGCCTTTGATTTATTGGATGAAGTGGAACAGAAACTTGGATTACGCACTTGTCCCCTTTCTTTGCCAATTGGAATGGGCGAAAGTTTTCAGGGAATTTATAATATTTGGGAAAATAATATTCAATTATTTTTAGAGGAAAAAAAGCAAAGAATAAGTGAAACTATAAAGTTTGATGATATTAATGATGAAAGTATCGACGATTTAGTTGGTAAAAAAGCCGCAGAAAATTTACGTGAAGAATTAGAATTAATTCAGGAAGTTTATCCGCCCTTTAACAGAGAAGAATATCTGGCAGGCGAGCTTCAACCTGTCTTTTTTGGTTCGGCTTTAAATAATTTCGGCGTTCGCGAATTATTAGATGCTTTTATAGAAATTGCACCGGAACCGCAACCGAAAAATTCTGACCGCCGTTTGGTAAAACCAAATGAAGAAGATTTCACCGGTTTTGTTTTTAAAATTCACGCGAATATGGATCCGAAGCACAGAGATCGATTGGCTTTCGTGAAAATTGTTTCTGGGACTTTTAAAAGAAATGAAAATTATTTATTAGTTCGTGACGGTAAAAAATTAAAATTTTCTTCACCGAACGCATTTTTCGCCGATAAAAAAGAAGTCGTGGAAGAAAGTTTTCCCGGCGATATTGTGGGGCTTCATGATACAGGAAATTTCAGAATTGGCGATACTTTAACGAGTGGCGAAAAAATTAATTTTAAAGGAATTCCGAACTTTTCACCAGAACATTTTAGATATATCAATAATTCTGATCCATTGAAAGCCAAACAATTAGCCAAAGGAATTGATCAATTAATGGACGAAGGTGTGGCACAATTATTCACTATGGAAATGAATAATCGTAAGATAATTGGAACAGTCGGTGCGCTGCAATATGAAGTAATTCAGTACAGATTAGAGCACGAATATGGCGCAAAATGTTCTTATGAACCACTTTCCATTCACAAAGCGTGTTGGATAGAAGCCGATGAAAAATCTGACGAGTTTAAAGAATTTGCAAGGTTAAAACAAAGATTTATGGCAAGAGATAAATTCAATCAACTGGTGTTTTTAGCAGATTCTTCTTTCACCATTCACATGACGCAGGAAAAATTTCCGAATGTGAAATTACACTTTATAAGTGAGTTTCGAAATGCGGATAATTTTGAGAAGATTTAGTTTTTTAGCGAACGGATTTCACAGAATTGCACGGATTGAAATACTGATTTTTTTCTCGCAGATTTTGCAGATTAAATTATTGTAAAAATCTGCATAATCCCTAAAATCTGCGAAAATATAAAATTTAAAGAAAATTAATCTATTCCTGCGACAGCGCATAAACTGCAAAACTTGCCAACCAATGATCACCACCATAATTTCCTTCGAAAACTAAAGGCAACGCATTTTTAAGAAAAACATTTGCCGTTTCTGTAAATTTCTTTTTCAGTGGATGATTTTTAGGTAACGCATTTGCGATTCCTTTCATACACCAGGCTTTTGTAAAAGACAAACCAACTAAATGCACAGTTTGAAAATCATTAATATCACTTATCACAGGGATTTTAGAAATGTTTTCAAGGCTTCTTTTATCATAAAAATGATTGATCCAATTTACAAATTCTTTCTGCGGCAGAATTCTACGCATTAAATCTGCAATCTCTAAACTGGGCGAGAAAAAATCGCTTCCATCAGGTTCCAAATAAGCAGGTGTATTTTGATCTTTTAAATAAAAATATTTAGATTTTTCTATCAACATATTTTCAAAACTCTTGTCACCATTTGCTCTGGCCCAATCCAACGCAAATGACATGGCGAAAGCCGTATTTGGATGAACGCCGGTTCTGTTGGGATAAGTTTGTTTGGGCAGATAATCTTTCCAAAGTCGCAAAATTTCGTCCGTTAACGGCTTTAAATTTTTGTGCCAAATCTTTGCTTTTGGATTATCCCAAGTTGCTAATTCTTTGTCTAATTGTAAGATCCACGCCCAGCCGTAAGTTCTTTCAAAATTTTGAGCCACCTCGTATTTTGTAAAATAATCGGCTTCTTTTTTCATTTTATCCGCTTGAAATGAAGCGTCTAAAATGGCAGTGATTTCGTCAGATTTTTGAAGATTTGGTTTGCTTTTAAGAATCCGCACTAACATCCAATGTCCATGAACAGATGAATGCCAATCTAGACAGCCATAAAAAGCGGGATGTAAATCAGCGGGTGTCAATGTTGCTTCTTCAGCATTATTAATGACATGCGCGGTTTTGTTTGGATATTGTTGATTGATGCATTTCAAAGGTTTTTCAGCCAATTTGATTGCAACTTCATCGGTAAATTCCATATTTTTTTGAGCAAAAATTAAAGTTCCATTTAAGAGAAAAAAGAATAAAATATATTTCATAATAAATGTTTAAAATTAAAATTAAAAAATCCTTTCAAATATATTGAAAGGATTTGATATTTACTTCATATCGATCACTTTATCTACGATATAAACTGTGTTTCCACGCCATGGGATTGTACCGTGGTATTCTTTGTAATGCAAATCAAAACTCTTTCCACTGTTGGCTTCCATTTGTTTAAAAACGGCATCGTCATCTATTGAAAATTCAAATTCATAACTCGTTAAAGCACCAGTTTTTCCCGTACTTCCAAAACCTTGTTGGATTAATTTTCCTTCATAAGTTTTAAAAACATTTCCTTTTCTAACGACATAATTCAATTGCCCAGATTTTACACCTTCACCAAAAACAAAAAAATATTTGTACCAGGTAAAAATACCACCAACCAGCAAAATGATTAAAAGTGCCCAAAAAATAATTTTTCCAAAACCACTTTTCTTTTCTTCGTATATGCTTTCTGCCATTATAATTATTTAACGAAATAAATTTACACTATTTTTTGGAAATACTTCTACTAATTACAATTTTTTGGATTTCAGAAGTTCCTTCGTAAATTTGGGTAATTTTGGCATCACGCATCATTCTTTCTACGTGGTATTCTTTTACATAACCGTATCCACCGTGAATTTGAACAGCTTCAATAGTCGTGTCCATGGCAACTTGAGATGCATAAAGTTTTGCCATCGCACCACTTTCAGAAATATCTTTTCCTTCATCTTTTTCCGACGCTGCTTTGTAGCAAAGTAGTCGCGCCGCCATTATACTCACGTGCATATCTGCTAATTTGAATGCAATTGCCTGATGATTTATAATTTCAGTGCCGAAAGATTTCCTTTGTTGCGCGTATTTTAGCGCCAATTCATAAGCGCCGCTGGCAATTCCTAAGGCTTGTGATGCAATCCCGATTCTACCACCGTTTAATACCGCCATCGCAAACTTAAATCCGAAACCATCTTCTCCTATTCTATTTTCTTTTGGGACTTTCACATCAGTAAACATTAAAGAACATGTATCGCTACCTCTGATTCCTAATTTATCTTCCTTATTTCCCACAGTGAAACCTTCCCAACCTTTTTCCACAATAAATGCATTGATTCCTTTGTGCTTTTTGGAAACATCGGTCTGTGCCATAACTACATAGTATGTTGCAGTCGAACCGTTTGTAATCCAGTTTTTTGTACCGTTTAAAAGATAATGATCTCCTTTGTCAATGGCCGTGGTTGCTTGCGAAGTCGCATCAGATCCAGCTTCAGGTTCGCTAAGCGCAAAAGCACCAATAACTTCGCCACTTGCTAAAGGTTTTAAATATTTTTGTTTTTGCTCTTCATTACAAAATTTTTCTATTCCCGCACAAACAAGGGAATTATTTACAGACATTACAACTGCTGCAGAAGCATCAACCTTAGAAATCTCTTCTATTGCTAAAACATAAGAAATACTGTCCATTCCTGCGCCGCCATATTTTGGATCGACCATCATCCCCATAAAACCCAGTTGCCCCATTTTTTTAATCTGTTCGGTTGGGAATTTTTGATTTGTATCTCTTTCAATGACGCCAGCTAAAAGTTCTGTATGTGCAAAATCTCTCGCTGCTTGCTGGATCATGAGTTGTTCTTCGGATAAATTAAAGTCCATAAAATAATTTTAATGTTACTTTGTAAAAATACGATAAATAGTAAAAACATTAAAAGAAATTTATTTTTTGATTTATACCGATAATTTTAATATTTTTACTTAATAGTCAAAATAAATACCAATCTTTTTTAAATATAATAAATATGTCAATTACGAGACTTTTTGATTTTGCCCATAATTCTCTGGAAAAATTTCCAAAGGATGATTTTTTAGTCACCAAGAAAAATGGAGAATGGAAAAAAACTTCTACTTTAGAATTTGTGAATCAAGGAAATAAGGTTTCCCGCGGATTATTAAAATTAGGAATTAAACCGGGCGATAAAATTGGTTTAATTTCTACTACAAATCGCACAGAATGGTGTATTATGGATTTGGGTATTTCACAAATTGGTGTAATCACTGTTCCAGTTTATCCCACTATTTCCGTGGATGATTATATTTATATTTTTAATAATGCAGAAATTAAGTATTGCTTTGTATCAGATAAAGAATTGTATGATAAATTGATAGATGTTCAAAAAAGTGTGAGTTCCTTAGTAGGAATTTTTTGCTTTGATGATGTTAAAAGTGCACCAAGTTGGAAGGAAATTTTAGATTTAGGCGAAGATGATGCCACGCAAGAGGAAGTGGAAGATTTAAAAAAATCTATAAATGAAGAAGATTTGGCAACTTTAATTTACACTTCAGGAACTACAGGCCAACCAAAAGGCGTGATGCTGACACACCGAAATCTTGTTTCAAATGTTCTAGCTTCAAATCCCAGAATTCCACGGTTAAAAATTGATTATAAAGATATGAAAGCCTTAAGTTTTCTACCAATTTGTCATGTTTTCGAAAGGATGATCTATTACATTTACAGTTATAATGGTTTTTCAATTTATTTCGCAGAAAGCATTGATAAAATTGGTGATAATGTACGTGAAGTGAAACCGCAATACATGACCGTTGTCCCAAGATTAGTGGAAAAAGTGTACGATACTATTTATAGCAAAGGAACTTCTTCCGGTGGTTTAAAAGCGAAAATTTTCCTTTGGGCGGTTGGAATCGCAGAGAATTATGACATTAATAAATCTAAAACTTTCAAACACTGGATTGCTGATAAATTAGTTTTTTCCAAATGGCGGGACGGTTTAGGTGGGAACATTTTAACTCTGGTTTCCGGTTCTGCAGCTTTATCTAAAAGATTAAATATCATGTTTCACGCAGCGGGAATTCCTATCTTGGAAGGTTATGGTTTAACAGAAACTTCACCCGTAATTTCTGTTAATAGTTTTGACAAATTAAAAATCGGTTCTGTTGGTCAACCTTTGGCGAATTTAGAGGTGAAAATTGCGGAAGATGGCGAAATCATTGTAAAAGGACCTTCTGTAACGAAAGGTTATTTTAAAGCAGATGATAAAAATGAAGAATCTTTTACTAAAGATGGCTTTTTTATGACTGGAGATATTGGACACTTAGATGAAGATAATTTCTTATTTATTACCGATCGCAAAAAAGAAATGTTTAAAACCAGTGGTGGGAAATATATTGCGCCACAAGTGATTGAAAATGCGGCAAAAGCCTCGAAATTTATTGAACAAATAATGGTTGTCGGTGATGGTGAAAAAATGCCTTGCGCGTTAGTACAACCAAATTTCGAGATGGTTAGAAATTGGGCGAAAATTCACCATGTAACTGTTGGAGATACTAATCAAGATTTGTGTAATAATCAAGAAATTAAAGCTAGAATAGAAAAAGAATTAGAACAATATAATAGCCATTTAGGCAAATGGGAACAGATAAAAAGAATTGAATTAACGCCAGATGTTTGGTCTGTAGAAGACGGTTTGCTTACGCCGACTTTGAAATTAAAAAGAAAAGCGGTAAAAGAAAAATATCTTGACCTTTACGATAAAATGTACGGACATTAGAAATTTGGAATAATTAAAAATCCACGAAAAATTATATTTTCGTGGATTTTTAATATTTGACAATTTTTAAATCTATTTTCTATAAATCTGTTCGTAATATTCTGTCGCCATTCTATCGCTATTAAACTGATCTTTAACGTCATTCATTGCATTTTTTACCACTTCGCGCCATCTTTTTGGCTCGTCATAATACATTGGCAAAATTTCGTTTTCTAAAACATCATAAAGATTATTTAAGTCAAATTGATCTTGGTCATAAATACTCAAATTATTATAATCTGCAAGTAGCGTCACGAAAGAGTTTTCACCGTTTTTTGCAAATTCTGGGATCCAACCATCATCGGTAGATAAATTTACCGAACCATTCATTGATGCGGTCATACCAGAAGTTCCTGATGCTTCTCTTGGAACGCGAGGATTATTTAACCACAGATCTGAACCTTGCTTTAAACTTTTACTTAACGCCAACTCATAACCAGTTAGAACTGCCATATTCTTGTAATTTTTACTTGCTTCCACTAAAGAATTGAACGTAGAAATCGAAGAATAATCCATCGGATAAGGTTTTCCTGCCCAAATAATTTGAACCGGATATTTTGGATTATTTAATAATTTTTCAAAACGTTCTTTATCATGCAAAAGCAAATCTGCTCTTTTGTAACCTGCAAAGCGTCTCGCCCAGACGATTGTAAAAATATTCGGATTAAATAGATTTCCCGTTTGGTCGGCTACAATTTTAAACGCTCTCTTTTTTAAAAGTTTTTTCCGTTGGTCAAAACCTTTATTGTCTTTTTCCTCTTTTGCTTTATATAATGGATGATCCGCCCAATATTTAAATTCTTGCGCGTTCGTAATCGCCTTTATTTCGCATATATCTGGATATTTATTCCACATTTCTCTTGAAACTTTGCCATGAAGTTGAGAAACTGCGTTAGAAATTCTTGCCATTTTTAAAGCGCAAAGTGAATGATTAAAGCGATCATCATTAAACCCTTCAATTTTTTTTGCAGCCTCAATATTTAATCCGCAGAAATAGGACATGTCATAACAAAGATGCAGATTGTGTTTTTCATTTCCTGCTTCTTCTGGCGTATGAGTCGTAAAAACTAATTTTTCTCTTACCTTTTCTAGATCGCCACCATATTTATTTAACAAATAAAATGCTGCCGGCAAACCGTGCGCTTCATTTAAATGATAAACGTCTCGTTCGAAATTCATCATGTCTAAAAGTTTTGCTCCACCTTTACCAAGCAAAATCATTTGCGCTAATTTTGTAGATTCATTTGCGTCATACAAACGGTGAGAAATCGTTTTAGAAATATGGTCATTTTCGGGAACATCGGTACTTAAAAAAAACATCGGTGCCGTATCAAAAGTATCGGGTTTTAAGTAATAGGCTTTTACCCAAACCGGTGCGCTGTGAATTTCGATTTGAAATTTAATTCCCGTGTCTTCTAAAAAACTATACATTTTTCTAGTCCAGGTCGGAAGTAAAGTTTGATCGTGATTTCTGTCTTGGTCGTAATAACCAAATTTCCATAAAATACCGATTCCTACTAAATCTTGTTTTAAATTATAGGCACTTCTCATGTGGGAACCTGCAAGAAATCCTAAACCACCGGAATATATTTTTAATGCTTGATCTATGGCAAATTCCATAGAGAAATAGACTACTTTTTCAGAAAATTGATTATCGATGCTATATGGCATCTTGAAATTTTTAAAATCCATTTTTGGCTATTTGTTTTTATGAATCACAAATATAATATTTTAATTTTTTTTAAAATAAATTAATAAAAAAAAGCCTTCGTAAAAAGGCTTTGAAATATCTATAAACTATTTTTATTATTTAAAACACGAAGTGTCTTTAAAATAATCAGACAAAAATTTTATTTTTCCATTTTCTGCAAAAGAAACGATAGTACAAATTTGATTACTGTAAATTCCCTTATTTGCGATAGTTCCTTTAGACATTGTTTCATAAAAAAATTTACCATTACCCAAATGGAAAATTTCATCAACGTTCCATTCTAATTTTTCATATTTTCTGAATATTGCTCTAAACAAGGCCATAATTCGTCTAACACCAATCACTTCGCCTGCTGGCGGAATCCATATTCTGCTCTCATCATTAAACCATTTTTGAAGATTTTCAATATTCAAAGAGTTTAAATCTTCCATAAAAGAAGTTACTTTACAATCCATACGCATATATACGAAAAATTTGGTATAAACAGTTTGGCTATTACTAAATAATTTGGAACTGAAATTTATACATTTCAAAGGTAAAGGTTTTTAACTAAGATTTTTAAAATAAATCACTTGAAGATCTGCTTTTTTACAATTAAATAAATAAAAAATTCTTTTGTAAATTTGCATCTCAAATTATGGATTTAATTACTACTAAAAAAGCGGCTTTTCATACATTAGGATGCAAACTTAATTTTGCAGAAACTTCTACTATTGCCCGGCAATTAACTGATTCTGGTTATGAAAAAGTAAATTTTGATGAAGTGGCGCAGGTTTATATTATTAACACTTGTTCCGTTACAGAAAATGCGGACAGAGAATGTAAACTTCACGTAAAGCGCGCCTTAAAGGCAAATCCGGAAGGTTTGGTAATCATTATCGGTTGTTACGCCCAATTAAAACCTGAAGAAATTTCCGCAATTGAAGGTGTGGATTTGGTTTTAGGTGCTAAAGAAAAATTCAATGTTTTAAGTTATCTTGAAGATTTAGAAAAAGCCACAAATCACGCTTTAGTTCATTCCTGCGAAATCGAAGAAGCAGATTTTTTTATTGGCAGTTATTCCATCGGGGACAGAACCCGCGCCTTTTTAAAAGTGCAGGATGGCTGTGATTATAAATGCACGTATTGCACCATTCCATTGGCAAGAGGCATCTCGCGGTCAGACACTATTGAAAGCGTCGTAAAAAATGCAACAGAAATTGCTTTAAAAAATATAAAAGAAATTGTTTTAACAGGCGTAAATATTGGTGATTACGGAAAAGGTGAGTTTGGAAATAAAAAACACGAACATACATTTTTAGAACTGATTTCTGCTTTAGATTTAGTTGACGGGATCGAAAGAATCCGTATTTCATCCATCGAACCAAATTTACTAAATGACAGTTGTATTGATTTAGTCGCACAAAGTGAAAGATTTGTGCCGCATTTTCACATTCCTTTGCAATCTGGCAGCGATGATTTACTAAAAAAAATGAAACGCCGGTATCTTACAAATCTCTATTACAACCGTATTTCAAAAATAAAAGAAGTTTTACCAAATGCTTGTATTGGAGTTGATGTGATAGTCGGTTTTCCGGGTGAAAGCGAGGAACATTTTTTAGAAACATACAATTTTTTAAATTCGCTTCCAATCAGTTATTTACACGTTTTCACTTATTCTGAACGGGAAAATACGGAAGCGGCTTCTATGGAAAATCCAGTGCCAATTCCAGAAAGAAAACGCCGCAATAAAATGCTCAGAATTTTATCTGAGAAAAAGAAAATGGCTTTTTACCAAACTCAATTGGGAAAAACTTTGCCTGTACTTTGGGAGCACGAAAATAAAAATGGTTTTATGTTTGGGTTTACCGAGAATTACGTGCGCGTTAAAAAACCTTTCAATAAAAAATTTGTTAATGAAATTGAAGAATTAGAATTAAATAAAGTTGAAGAAGACGGAACGGTTTCAGTAAATTTCAGTTTTTCAAATTTTCTTGAAAAGGTTTGAGTATCGATATACTCGTTTCAAAAAATCATTGAAAAATTCTATTTTTTAATTTCCATCTGCCAATTATTAAAAACTTAAGTTTAAATTACATTATAAGATTTTCTTTAAGTAAAGTATATTTATAAAACATTTTCAATAAAAATTCAATTATTCTATTAAATTAATGCAAAAAGCGCTATATTTAAATAATGTGGTAGTTTTGTAAAAATTTAAAAAATGAGAAATAAATTTTTAATTTGGGGTGCCGTTTTAGTAGTATTTACTTTAACAATTTCACTTCTTATAAAAACCCATTATTGGATTCCTATTTTACTGGGATCTATTTATTTACTCGGTCTTTATAACTTGACTCAAAGTAAACACGCTATTCTTCGAAACTTCCCGGTCTTGGGTTATTTCAGGTATTTTTTTGAAGAAATTTCGCCTGAGATGCAACAGTATTTTATCGAGCGTGAAACAGATGGAAAACCTTTCCCAAGAAACCAAAGAGCTGCAGCTTACCGCCGTGCAAAAAATTTGAGTGACACGGTGCCTTTTGGAACACAATTGGAAATCAACCAAAGAAAATACGAAGGTTTAAAACACTCAATATATGCGAAAAGTCCTTCAGAAGAATTACCGCGCGTTATTGTAGGAAATGAGCAATGTTCACAACCTTATGATGCCTCGCTGTTTAATATTTCTGCCATGAGTTTTGGAGCTCTAAGTGATAGAGCGCACGTCGCTTTAAACCGCGGTGCAAAAAAAGGAAATTTTTATCACAACACTGGTGAAGGTGGTATTTCTCCCTATCATTTAGAAGGTGGCGGAGATCTATGCTGGCAAATTGGAACCGGTTATTTTGGATGTCGAAATGAAGATGGAACATTTTCGGGAGAAATATTTAAAAAATATGCCACTTTATCGAATGTCAAAATGATTGAAATAAAATTATCACAGGGTGCAAAACCTGGACATGGTGGTGTTTTACCTGGAGTAAAAAATACAGCAGAAATTGCAAAGATCCGTCACGTAAGACCGGGTATAACAATTCTTTCTCCTCCTGGACATTCTTCTTTTTCAGATGCTTGCGGTTTGCTGAGATTCGTTTCAGAACTTAGAAATTTAAGCGGTGGAAAACCTGTTGGTTTTAAGTTATGTATTGGTGATACCACTGAATTTGAAGATATTTGCGAGCAAATGAATGTTATGAAAATTTATCCAGATTTTATAACTATTGATGGCGCAGAAGGTGGAACGGGAGCTGCTCCACCAGAATTTTCAGACGGTGTAGGAATGCCATTAGAACCCGCATTAATTTTTGTCAATAATACATTGCAAGCATTCAATGTGCGTAAAAAAATGCGTGTGATCGCAAGCGGAAAAGTTTTGACTTCCTTAGATATTTTACGCGCTATTGCGATGGGTGCAGATATGTGTAATAATGCACGCGGTTTTATGTTTGCCTTGGGATGTATTCAAGCTTTAAGATGCAACACAAATACTTGTCCAACGGGAGTTGCAACGCAAGATAAAATGCTAATAAAAGGTTTAGACGTTAATGATAAAAGCGAACGTGTTTTTCATTTTCATAAAAATACATTGCATACTTGTAATGAATTAATTGCTGCAACAGGCAGACATTGTTACAGCGAAATAGATGCATCAATGTTTATGCGGGGTGACGAATTTGAACATCTTTCTGACACCTACTTTCCTAATATTTTAACTGGCACCAGACACAATCACGAAAAAAATTAACCGAAAAAATCCGTCTAGAAATAAATCAGTACGGATTTTTTTAAAGTTTTTAAGTATTTACTATGCGTTAAAGTGCTGTTTTACATGCTCTAGAAAATGTTCGTCGCTCATTTTCTGATCGGTTCCTAATTCTACTTTTAAATTTTTGAATTGTGCAGTTTCTGCCAAATGGTGTTTAAATTGTTCCTGAATATCACCAGTTCCAGTTAAATATAGTTCTTCAGTATTTATAATTAAATGTTCCAAATCCTTAAAAAATTTCGCTGTATTAGTTTGCTCTGCGTTATTTGCATTTTTTTCATTAGAATTTCCACCTTGTACAATTCTTTTTACAGGATCACAAAGGAAAAATTTAAAAGCGCTTTCAATATCGTGATTTTTCACTACGATCGCATTTTCTGTGTCCATCCAAATGCCTGCTAATTTTTTGTCTGTCATAATAATTTATTTGCAGACTAATATTCAAGAATGATGCAAAGGTTTTGTTAATTGGTGTTAAAGTTATTTTTAATTATTTTCCAATGAGAAAAACGGTTGGGATCTTATGAAGATTCGGTTTTTCTTTTGGCCAATTTTTTACCTGGATTGTTTTGATGTATTCATCAGTCGGATGATTAATATTTGCTGCAATACAAAGTTTTGTTTGCGGTGAAAGGATCTTACATAGATCTTCAAATAAAGACAAATTCCGATATGGTGTTTCCATAAATATTTGGGTACAACCAGTATTAAGTACCAATTTTTCAATAAAACTAATTTTCCCTTTCCTTTCTGATTTTTCAATAGGCAAATAACCGTTAAAGGTAAATTCCTGTCCATTAAAACCACTTGCAATCAAAGCTAAAACAAAAGAACTTGGCCCATTAACAGGAATAACCTGAATTTTATTTTCATGGCAAAATTTTACCACAATGTTTCCCGGATCGCCGATACAAGGCAAACCTGCATCTGAAAGCAAACCAAAATCTACACCTTCTCTCAATAACTTTTGCGCCTCCATAAAATCTGAACTTTTAGAATATTTATCAACAATAAATAATTTTAAATCTGATTGTTTTTTTTCTGGACAAAAATATTTGATGATTTTCCGCGCGGGTTTTTCATTCTCAACAAAGAAATAATCTGTTTTTAAAATATATTCAGAAATTATTTTTCCAAAATAATCTTTTGGCGTTTCAGGCGATAAATAAGCGGGAATTAGGAAAAGCATAATATTATTTTAAAATGTAAAATTATAAATTAATTTTTAAAAGTTTTCACAATTTCTTCACACGCCTTATCTAAAAGTTGAAATACGTTTTCAAAATCTTTCGCCGTTCCCCAGTAAGGGTCTGGAACTTCTGTTTCATTTAAGATTAAGGAAATTTTTTGAAGCTGATCTTTATCTGTAGTCAGAGATTTTACATCTTTTAAATTACTTCTATCCATGCAGAAAATTAAATCATAATCCTCTAAATCTGAACTTTGTAGATGTTTTGATTTCTGTTTAGAAATATCGATTCCATGTTTTTTTGCAACTTCAATAGATCGCAGATCCGGGGAATTTCCCTGGTGCATATCAATTGTTCCCGCAGATTCTACAACATGATCATCTGACAATTTTGATTTTAAAATTCCCTCTGCTAAAGGACTTCGGCAAATATTTCCTAAGCAAACCATTAATATTTTCATTTTTTCTTTAGATTAAAAAAACCTTTCAAATATTATATTTTGAAAGGTTTTGTATTTATAAATTAAAGTAGAATTTAAATCAATTATTTTTTAATTTTTTCGGTTAAATCTTTTAAATATTTTTTAATTTCTTTATCCATTTTTCCAACATCACGAATTGTGTCGCAAGCGTACATCACAGTTGAATGGTCTTTCCCGCCCATTTCTTCGCCAATTTTTGTAAAAGTTGCGTTGGTGTATTCCTTCGAAAAATACATTGCCAATTGTCTTGGTAAAGCGATTTCTCTTTTTCTGGTCTTGGATAAAAGCTGCTCTCTTTTGATGCCAAAGTATTCACAAACAACATCCTGAATATAGGGAATATTAATTACTTTTTTCTTGCTGCACGCAATTTTCGATATGGTATCTTTTAAAAGTTCTAAGCTTAATTCTGACTTATAAATTGTAGAATAGGCAATTACAGCATTAATAATTCCGATCAATTCACGAACATTTGTTTGCGCTTCAGCGGCTAAAAAATCTAGCATATCATCTGTCAAAACTATTCCGTCACGACTTAAACGGTCAACGATAATTTTTCGTCTTGTGTCAAAATCGGGAGATTTTATTTCCGCTGAAAGTCCCCATTTAAAACGGGAAACAATTCTTTCCTGAATATCCATAATGTCAACTGCCGCTTTATCGGAGGTCAAAATTATTTGTTTGCCATTTTGATGTAAAAAATCAAAAATATGGAAAAAACTATCCTGCGTCGCAGATTTACCGGATAAAAACTGAATATCGTCAATGATCAAAACATCTACCATTTGGTAAAAATTTGAAAATTCTGTTTGTTTACGGGCTTTCGCCGCAGAGATAAATTGCTGAATAAATTTTTCAGAAGATAAATAAAGTACCACTTTTTCTGGGAAGGAAGCTTTAACTTCTAAACCGATCGCATGACCTAAATGCGTTTTCCCAACCCCATAACCGCCGTGCAAAAACAAAGGGTTAAAGGCAGTAGAACCGGGTCTTTTGGCAATCGATTTTGCAACTGTTGCCGCAAATTTGTTACTTTCACCCTCCACGTAATTGTCAAAAGAAAAATCTGCTTTTAGGTTAGAATTAATTTCCACTTTTTTCATCCCTGGAATGGCAAATGGATTCACTAAATTACTAGAAACAGAAGGTGGTCTTGTTTGCTGAACCTTTGGCGAAACTGTAGTTTTACCTTTTAAATTCATTGTAATGGCTTGTTCTTTACCTTGCGGTTTATTTTCCATCACGGAATACCATAATTTTACACCTTTACCAATATTTTTTTTCAGCGCCGCAGAAAGTAGCGCTAAATAATTGTCTTCTATGTATTCTTTATAAAAATCACTGGGAACCAATAAGGTCAAATTAAAATTTTCCAAAGATAAAGGTTGGACCTTATCAAACAATAAATCGAAGGAGTTTTCTAATTTTTTTATGTCGGTATGGTCTTCCGCAGCATTGAGATTGTCCCGCATAAATTGCAGGCATTTTTCCCAAATTAAGTCTAAATTTTCATTCATGTTTGTGTACAGAAATACAAGTTTTTATAGTTAAGTTTAGTTTTACACAAATATCTAATTTTTTAATTATAAAAAAAAATATTTGCACTATTGGTTATTTAAAAATATATTTGTATGTCTTGTTTAACACTTTAATATGATACACACAATACACACGTTAAGAGTCCGTTACGCCGAAACCGACCCCATGAAATATGTCTATTATGGCAACTACGCCGCGTACCTTGAAGCTGCCCGAGTAGAACTTTTTCGCTCACTTGGAAAGTCTTACGAAGCGATAGAACAACTCGGTTTTTGGTTGCCCGTTTCTCACTATCAGATAAAATATTTAAAGCCAGCTTTTTATGATGAAATTTTAGAAATCCACACTTTTATAAAAAAAATTCCCGGTGTAAGAATTGAATTTGAATATGAAATTTATAACCCAAAAAAAGAAAAAATTACTGAAGCTAAAACCACTTTATATTTCTTGAATTCGCAAACACAAAAAATTTGCGCTTGTCCAGATTTTTTAATAGAATTAATAAAACCTTATTTTGATTAAAGCATCAATATTACAAATCTAGCTTTTTAAATTCGCTATATCGTTTTAAAATCGAATTTATAATTTTAAATTAAACTAAACTTCCACTTTCAATTTCATAAGGTTCTTTTCCGATTTCAAAAACCCTGGTTGTTCCTGGTCCTTCTACAGTTATTTTATCATTAATACTTCTAATCCAATTGCCTTCACGCAAGCCGACGACTTTTGTGTCGTTTTGCGTGAGAAATTCTTTAATTCTCGTTTCGCGAGTTTCACCGTTATGCTTCAGGTTAAGATTTACATCTAAATAATGAGCATTTAAATTAAATAAAACTAAACCCATACAATCAAAACTTTTCGGATAAACAATCGGCATATCATTCGTAGTTTTCATATCCAAAGTAGCAATTACGCTTCCTGCGCTTGTTCCCAAATAGGGTTTTCCACTTTCTACATTATATTTTAAAATATTCATTATTCCGTGATCATGCAAAGTTTTCACTAATAAGAACGTGTTTCCGCCACCTGTAAAATAGGCTTTTGCCCCATTTACTGCCTTTGTTTTATCATCAAATTCATGCAGACCTTTTACTTTGATATTTAATTTTCCAAAAAATTCCGCCACCCTTTCTGTATAATCTTCATGAGAAATTCCGCTAGGCCTGGCAAAAGGAATGAATAAGATTTCATCTATATTTTGAAATAATATTTTTATTTCTTCAGTTAAATACTCTAAATAATTGCCGCCGTAAATTGTAGAGGTTGAAGCGAGAAGAAGATTCATGTTTTTAGGTAATAGTTTACAACAAATTTAGTTTTTTGAAATTTATTTTAATATATATTATAAGAATATATTTAAAATTTTAAAATAAAAATTAGTTGAAAGAAAAAATAAAACCTCGAAATAGCCCAGATGGAAAGAAAATACTTTTATTGTGAGATTGCTTCGCTTGATCGCAATGACAAATCTTCGGCTCGCAATGAAAGATTGTAGAGAAAGCTGGACGACGTTTGAAACAGAAAAACAAGCTTGTTGCTCCTAAAAAATTGACTTATCTTTGCTAAATTCTAAAAATAAATAAATGAAATTTTTTATAGACACGGCGAATTTAGACCAAATAAGAGAAGCGCAAGATTTGGGAATTTTGGATGGCGTAACAACCAATCCATCTTTAATGGCAAAGGAAGGAATCAGCGGAAAAAACGCGATAAACGCCCATTATAAAACGATTTGCGAAATTGTGGATGGCGATATTTCTGCGGAAGTTCTTTCTACAACTTATACAGAAATGATTGCGGAAGGTGAAGAATTAGCAAAAATTCACAAAAATATTGTGGTGAAAATTCCGATGATAAAAGATGGCGTAAAAGCCTTAAAATATTTTTCTGATAAAGGAATTAAAACAAATTGTACTTTAATTTTCTCTGCTGGACAAGCACTTTTGGCAGCAAAAGCAGGCGCAAATTATGTGTCTCCGTTTTTGGGAAGACTAGATGATATTTCAGTTGACGGAATGAATTTAATTGAAGAAATACGCATTATTTTTGATAATTATGATTATGATTGTGAGATTCTCGCAGCCTCAATCCGTTCGCCGATGCATATTGTAAATTGTGCGAAAATTGGTGCAGATGTGATCACTTCTCCCCTTCCTTCAATTTTAAATTTGTTAAATCATCCGCTTACTGACAGAGGTTTAGCGCAGTTTGTTGCTGACGCAGAAAAGATGAAATAATAAAAAAACTTTTAGATGATAGACTAAAAGAAAATAGACTTTAAAGATCCTGAAAAATAATTTTCAGGATTTTTTTTATTTCTCGATTGATTAGAATTACTGTGATTAAATTTTGCGAAAAATTTCTCCTATTTTATTAGCTTTGAATTGCAATTAATTTCAAATTACTCTTTTGAAAATGACCACAAATTCATATAAGTTTAAAAAGTTATTACCACTTTTCATCATTCAGTTTTTCACTTGGCTCGGTCTTTTTGCAATGTGGATCTATAGTGTTCCTGTCGTGGCAAAATATATTTTTAAAGTGGGAAACAATGAACAGAATTTGGAAACTGCTACTTTTTGGGTCGGAATCTATTTCGCGCTTTACAGTATTTTAGGAACGTCAATCGCTTTTCTTTTGCATAAATATATTAAAAAATACGATGCTTATTTAATACATTCTATTGCATTAATGGTCGGAAGTTTTGGTCTAATTTCAATCTATTTTTTCGCATCGCCTTTCACTTTACTCCTTTCGTTTGGTTTAATCGGTGTAGGTTGGAGTAGCATTAGCACGATTCCTTATTTAATGGTAGACAAGATTTCTGAGGCAGAAGAAGATCCTGAAAAATATTATGCGATATTTAACTTTTCAACGGTAATTCCGCAAGTTGCTGCCGCATTTTTATTAGTATTGCTGACTAAAAAATATTTCTACGGTGAAACCAATAAAACCATTCTTTTAGGTGGCTTTTTTATGTTGATTGCGGCGGCAATTTGTTTTAGATTGTATTTAAAAAAGAAAAATGTAATAAAAATCGAAACTGATTAATTTATTTATTCCGCAATTCCTCTTTCGCTTTTTCCCAATAAACATCCATTTGTTCTAAACTTAAATCGCTAAGATTTTCATTTTTTTCAACAGACATTTTTTCCATTAATTGGAAGCGCTCCAAAAATTTATTATTGGTTCTTTCTAAAGCAGAATCGGCATTTAAGCCATTTATTCGGGCATAATTTATTAAAGAGAAAAACACATCGCCAAGTTCTTCTTCTTTTTTCCTTAGATCAGTTTCTGCATGAAATTCTTCCAATTCTTCATCTACTTTTTTCCACGCGTCTTCCGCATTATAAAATTCAAAGCCAATTCCTTTTACTTTTTCCTGAATTCTGTAGGCTTTTATTAAAGCCGGCAAACTTTTTGGAACGCCGCCTAAAACTGATTTATTTCCTTCTTTTAATTTTAATTTTTCCCAGTTTTGCTTTACCTCTTCTTCATCTTTCACCTCAACGTCGCCGTAAATATGAGGATGACGGAAAATTAATTTCTCACTCAAAGATTTAATGACGTCGCCAATATCAAAAGCATTTTTCTCTTCACCAATTTTTGCATAGAAAATTAAGTGTAACAAAACATCACCTAATTCATTTTTAATCTCTAATAAATCTTCTTTAATTAAAGCCTCAGATAATTCGTAAACTTCCTCTAAAGTTAATGTACGCAAGCTTTGAAGCGTTTGTTTTTGATCCCACGGACATTTTTTCCGAAGCTCATCCATAATATCTAAAAGGTCGGAAAACAATTGAAGTTTTTGTTCTTTGGAGGTCATTTCTTTTTTTGTTTAAGGTTTTGGGTTGCAGTTATCCGGTTACAGATTAAAAAAAAACGGCAAAGAGTAAAACTTTGCCGAATTAAATTACATATTGTTAATGACTTATTACTAATAATTCATTTTTTATCCCATTTTTCTGTGCGTACTTTTCGCAGTCGATTTTGCAGAAGAAGAAGATTTTACTTTTGGCGTAACTGTTTTTTCCTTTTTCTGAACTGCTTTTTTATCATCTTTTTTATCAGTCACAATAGTTTCTTCCTCAGATTCTTCTTCCGATTTTACGAAACTTTCCGGAGAAATATACCCGGCTTTTTCTAATAAATTATACCATTGCGTTAGTTTCTTAATATCCGAAACATAAACGCGCTCTTTGTCATAATTTGGTAAAACGCCGTCCATGAAAGTTCTTAATTCGGCGTCCGTAGATTTATGAGAAATCGTTGGTTTATAATCTTCTTTCTTAGCTACATTTTCCAAAACTTCAAACAAAGGAACTTCTTTATCAAAAGTAAACATCGCAATATTGTCTAATAAACTAACCTGCGAAGAATTAGAAATGCTGGCTTTTTTGTGAGTCGTAATATCTTCAACTATGAAACCGTTTTTTAACTGAGAAACCAATTTAAAAAGTCCCGGTTTTCCAGAAATTGAGATTATTTTTTCTAATTGCATATCTTTTTTTTATTAAATTTTATCTAAATATTTTTATTGAAATTTCTTACTTTGGAAATCTCATTTTATAGTTCACATTGACTTCGCCTTGAGAGATTTTCACTAATTTACCTTTAATCATTTTTTTCTTTAAAGAACTTAAATGATCGGTAAATAAAACCCCTTCAATATGATCATATTCGTGCTGAATCACCCGCGCACGCATATCTGAAAAAGTTTCGGTGTGTTTCTTGAAATTTTCATCAAAATATTCAATTGTGATCGTTTCATTTCTCGCAACATCTTCCCGAATATCGGGGATTGAGAGACAACCTTCATTAAATTTCCACAACTCACCAGTTTCCTCAAGCATCGTAGGATTTATTAAAACTTTTCTAAAACTTTTTAATTCTTCTGCAATGTCAGCATAATCTTCATCTTCAGCTAAAGGCGATAAGTCTACCACGAATAATCGAATATCTAAACCTACTTGTGGTGCCGCTAAACCAATTCCATTTGCATCGTCCATCGTTTCAAACATATTTGCGATAAATGTTTTTAACTCTGGATAATCTTTAGAAATTTCCTTTCCTTTCTTTCTTAAAACCGGGTCTCCAAATGCCCGTATTGGTAATATCATTTCTATTTCTGTTCTAAAAAGTTTTGCAAAATTATAGTTGCACTTACTTTATCAATTAATCCTTTTTCTTGTCTTTTCTTTTTACTTTTTCCACTTTGGCTAATGAAAAAACTCGCCATTTTTGAGGTAAATCTTTCATCTAAACGGAAAACTTTTATCGCGGGGAAATCAATTTTAAATTTTTCTATAAATTTTAAAATTTCGCTTTCAATTGCAGAAAGATTTCCCTTTAAGTCTAATGGCTGTCCAATTACGATTTCATCTACTGAATTATTTTTTAAATAATTACTTAAAAAATCAAACAATACAACGGTTTGAACAGTTGGTAATCCACTGGCAATAATTTTTAAATCATCGGTTTCAGCCAAACCACATCTCACCTTTCCGTAATCTATTGCAAGCGCTTTTCCCATTCAGTTGCAAATTTACTAAAATTTAGTAAAACCATGAATTATAATAGTTTTCTTTATTTAAATACCTCAAGAATTTTTTATAAATTTAATTATTGTAATTTTTTTAATGCTGCTTTTAAAAAGTGGACTAGTAACCGTTAAACCTATGAAAACATTGATACTCATTCGCCATGCAAAGAGTGACTGGCCAGAAAACACAGAAGATTTTGACCGACCTTTAGCAGAAACCGGAATAAAAGACGCTCATAAAATGGCTGAATTTTTAGTAAAACAAGCTATTAAAATTGATTATTTTGTAACAAGTTCTGCAAAAAGAACGGTGGATACTTGTAAGATTTTTACAGAATATTACCACTCCTCTTTCGAAACGGCGGACAAATTATACCATCCATCAGAGAAAAATTATTTATCTGTGATTTTCTCATTAAATGACAAAAATGATTCTGTCGCTACTTTTTCTCACAATAATGGTATTTCTAATTTTGCTAATTCCTTATCAGAAAGTCTCATTCACTTTCCTACTTGTGGCATTGCTGTTTTTAATATTGATTGCCAACAATGGTCAGAATTTGAAAATGCTACCAAAAATTTAGTAGCATTTTATAAACCGAATGCGATTTAGAGTCATTAAAAATATTAAGTAATAAATAATTTTAAAATCAAATCCTTTTGACTTTATCGTAAAAATCTTCTATTTCACTTTTTGCAAATCCAAATCACCAAAATCAAAACTGAAATCTGTGACATCAGAAATTGGTTTCATTTTAGCAGAAGTCGCGTTGCCGTTTTTATCAAAATTAAGAATAATAAATTCGTCGGCGTCATAACTTGCATTATCTAATTTCACAATGAAAGTATTTTCAGAATAAGGTAATAGCGTTCCATTTAAGCGCGGTGAATTTTTAGGATAAAAACGGTACATTTTTCCTTCTTTTTTTATTGCAACGTCACCAAACCATTGGTCATGGTAAGTTCCTAGGAATTGTGTATCCTTTGGCTCCAAATTAGTTTTCGCAAAAGCATCAGATTTAGCAAAAACTTCTGCCTTTCCTTTCACAATTTTTGCACCATAACTTTGCATTCTGTCGCCATAAGTTTTTAGCCAATTTCTATCTTCCAAACCTAAATAGGAATCTTTTACGGTATTTGTAATCGTGTTAAAAGCCGCACCACTTTGTTGATTTGTCAAAACCACAATTCCTAATTTCATATCGGGAATTAAAGTAAATTGCGTCACCGTTCCAATCAATCCTCCCGTATGTTGCACTTGAAAATGACCTTTCACATCGCTCAAAAACCAACCCATTCCGTAACCATAAAAATGCGTGTCATAGGGATTTGTTAAAGCCACAGAAATTGGACGCTGAATTTCCCAAATTTGCTGAATCTGTTTATCGGAAACTAATTTTTTACCCTCTTTTGTCGTCCAACCATTCATTAAGAAATCTGCCCAAGTCGTCATATCTTTAATATTACTCATGATTCCACCTGCTGCGTTTGCAGTTTCATTCCAGTCGTGTGGCACCTGAACTGCTTTTCCATTAATTGGTGCGTGCGCATCTATTTTATTTGTAATATTTTTTGCACGGTTATAACTTCCAAAACTTGAAGTCATTCCAACTGGTTTCAAAATTCTTTGTTCAATAAAGTCTGCCCATTCTAATCCAGAAACTCTGTGAATTACCTCTCCTGCAACAATAAACATCACATTATTGTATTCCATACCGTCGCGAAATGAATAAGTTGGTTTTAAATATTTAATATTTTTTACAATATCATTTACGGAAAGCGATCCGCCTTCCGGGAAAAACATTAGATCACCTGCGCCCAAACCAAGACCAGCGCGATGCGTTACCAGATCTTTTATCGTGACTTCCTGACTTGGATAAGCGTCGTACATTTTAAATTCAGGAATATATTTAGAAACTTTATCGTCCCAATTTAATTTTCCTTCATCTGCGAGCATCGCCAAAGCAGTCACGGTGAAACCTTTAGAATTAGAAGCAATTCCGACCAAAGTATTTTCATTCATTGGTTTTTTTGTGGTTAATGACGAAACACCAAATCCTTTTGCATAAATGAGTTTACCATCTTTTATAATCCCCACCGACATGCCAGGAACATCAAATGTTTTTAAAGTATTTTGAATTAAATTATCTAGTTTCTTTTCATCAACTTGACCGAAAGACAAGATAGAAATCAGTAAAAAAAGTATTGGGTAAAATCGTTTCATAGTAATATATTTTTTAAAAACCTTTCAAAGATAATACTTTCAAGAATAAAGTAAAAAAATGAAGACTAAATATTTTAGCTACTTTTTTATTTATTTAAACAAATTAAAATTTATAATCTTAAATTTGCGTAAAAGTAAAAATTATGAGTGAAAAGGAGAGTTTTTTATTAGAATGTTATCAATTAGGCATCATTAAATTTGGAAAATTTACTTTAAAAAGTGGGATCGAAAGTCCTTTCTATGTAGATTTAAGACCATTGGCGTCAGATCCAAAAATTTTAAAAAAACTATCAAATTATTTATTAAACTTTGTTGGTTTTAAAGATTTTGACATCATTTGCGGCGTTCCTTACGCGGCTTTGCCGATGGCAACGGCGATGTCTTTAGAAAGTGAATTGCCTTTAATTATCAAAAGAAAAGAAGCAAAAACTTACGGCACAAAAAAATTAATTGAAGGTATTTTTAGTAAAGGTCAAAACTGTCTTTTAGTTGAAGATGTCATTACAAGTGGAAAATCTTTATTAGAAACCATTCCGGAAATTGAAAATGAAGGAATTTCCGTGTCAGATATTGTCGTTGTTTTAGACAGAGAACAAGGCGGTAAAGAAATGTTGGAAGAAAAAGGTTTTAAAGTTCATTCACTTTTTAATATTACAGAAGTTTGTGAAGTTTTACGGAAAAATAATTTAATTTCTGAAGAAGAGATTACGAGAATTACTGATTTCCTTTCCGGAAATGTAGTGAAATTTGAAGAAGAAAAACGTCTGACTTATGAGCAAAAATTCCAAAATGCAACCCATGAAGCGGCGAAAAAAATTCTTAAAATAAGCATTGATAAAAAATCAAATTTAATAGTTTCAGCCGATGTTTTAACGACTAAAGAGCTTTTAGATTTAGCCGAAAAAGTCGGTCCAAATATCGTTGCGCTTAAAACGCATATTGATATTTTGACAGATTTTGACTTTGATTCTACCATTATTCCATTAAAAGAATTAGCAGCAAAGCATAATTTCCTTTTAATGGAAGATCGAAAGTTTGCCGACATCGGGAACACGCAGGAATTGCAATTCTCCAATGGGATTTATAAAATTTCATCATGGGCAGATTTGGTGACCTCACATGTTATTGGTGGTTTTGCCTCACTTGATCATTTCTTAAATGTGGGTGTTGTCGCTATTTTAGGAATGTCTTCTAAAGGCGCTTTAACGGATGTTAATTACCGCGAAGAAGCTTTAAAAATTGCAATTTCTCACCCAAATGTAATGGGCGGCGTATCGCAAAATACGATTCCTGAAGAACTTTTACTATTTACACCAGGTGTAAACATAGGATCAAAAGGCGATAATAAAGGACAACAGTATAACACGCCAGAACATGTTTTTGAAAATTTAAAAACGGATTTTATAATTGTGGGACGTGGTATTTATAGATCAGATGACAGTGAAAAAGCGGCTTTAGATTATAAAATTGTAGGTTGGAATGCGTACACAAATTCTTTATAAGAAAATTTCATCCAAATTTGCTTTCACCTAGTGCAAGTTCTTATTGCGGAACCTTTTAATTGAAGTCGGCTTAAAAATATATTTTGCAGTTATTGTTTGGACAGAATTTACATCTAATTCGTACCAAGGTGATATTTTTTTATTTAATGGATTTATTAAAATATGAATGTCTTGTGCGGGCATAAAACTTTCTGCCAATAAATATAATTTTTTACCAGAAGAACTTTTTGAAACACCCACAATTATCACAGAATGTCCAGGGCTTCCGGGTTTTATAAGAAAATCACCAACTCCTATATCTTCATTTTTAATGACTGATTTACTTTCGTTATTAAGTGAAATTGTTCCAGCATAATTAAAAACCAAATTTAGATAATTTCTAAAATTTTGATAAGAATTATCAAATTTTGCCTTTTTTAAAAATTTCACACGGTTTTTTATTTCCTCAGTTCTAACACCCTTTTCATAATCCTTCCAGGATAAAAATTGACCGCTTGTAAACTCAAAACCTATTTCGCTGAATCTTTTTTGGGCAAATAAATATTCTGCATACAAGCGGATCCATGCATCAGCACATTGTTGCAAATCTTTTTCTCCTACATCAATATTTAAAATTGCAGCGTGATTATATTGTTTTTGAATAGGTATCCCACGAAAATCCCTAACTGGGAAATTTTTTGGATAAAGCGGAAAATTAATTAAATAACTGCCAAACGAATTTGGCATTTGTGAAACCCAAGTGTAATTAACTGGAGGTTGAAATCTTTTTATAATAGTTTCTTTTGTAGAATCCACATTCAACAATCGCGTGGTTTCTTGTATTTGAGCATTTAGGTTAAAGCAAACGTTCAGAAAAAAAATAAAAATAAATTTTAAAAATCTGATTTTCAAGGTAAAAACGTATTTGATATTAAAGGTAGAAAATTTTTTGGAAACGATGATTTTTTGCTTTATTACAATTATATTTGAAAATCATTAAATGCAATGCGAAACCTCATTTTTTTTCTTTTTTTCTTTCTCGGTTACACGTCAATTTTTTCACAGCAAGATACTATTTCTGTAAAAGCAGTTTTGAGTTCAGATTTAAGGGTTTTGAAGGTAAAACAAACCATCATTTATAATAATAATCTAGGCGAAAGTATTTCAAAAATAAAGCTATTAAACTGGATAGCAGCTTATGAAAATCCAAAAAGCCCCTTATCTTTCAGAAAAATAGAAGACCGAAAAAGCGATTTACATTTTGCTAAAAAGGATGATTTGGGACGTTTAGTAAACCTCTCTATTTTGATAGATAGTGAAACCCTGAACATTAAAAATTTAAATGAGGAAAATTTTTACTTAAAATTAAAAAAACCACTGGAAGCCGGGAAATCTCTTAAAATAGAGTTAAAATATACACTTGATCTTCCCTTAAAAACTTTTACGGAATATGGTTTTTCTAAAGATGAAATTTCTCTAAAATATTTTTTCATCGTTCCTGATACATTTGAAGACAAAAATCAATACTCAAGATATTTTCAAGATATTGAAGAAACGCAAAACGCAGGAACTTTTTGGAATATAACATTAGATCATCCGACCGATTTCAAAGCCCTCACCAATTTGCAAAGTGTGGACGAAAATCATTTCAAAGGCAAATTGACAGTTGATCCGCAAATTTTGCTGTCTCATCAAATGCGAGCAAACATCTTTGTATTTAAAATCGAAAATCAAGAAATATCGATAAGTTTTGGTTATCCAATTTCAAGTGAAGATCGGGAAAATCTTGAGTTTTATCTGCCGCTGCAACTTCAATTTATCAAAAATAGAATTGGGATTTTACCCAGCAAAATTTTTATTGACGAAAAATTTAAAGAAAAAGAAAATTTTTTTGGCAATGATGACATTAAATTTTGGAAATTTAAATACCAGCTATTTACAGATCCTCAAAAAATAGATTTAGATTATTTCAGTTTAATTTCTAAGAATATTTTGAATCAAAGCTTTATCACTGAAAAAGGCAAAGACCATTGGTTTAAAAATGGACTGAAAACGTATCTTGAGATAGAATATTTAAATAAATATTACAAAGAGACTAAACTTTTGGGGCAATTACCAGATGAAGTGAAGGTTTTTGGACTTAAACCTTTAAAATATTTTTATGCGTCAGATTTAAAATTAACTGAGCGCTACGGTTTGGCTTATCATTATATTTTAACTAAAAATCTAGATCAAAAAATCACAACTCCTTACACTGATCTCAGTAATTTTAATGAAATGGCCATCAGTAATTTCGAGATGGGAAGTCTGTTTAATTTTGTAGCTCAAAAGATGGGTGATGGAAAATTTACGACACTTTTACAGAATTATTTTATCAAAAATATTAACCAAAGAATTAATACTAAAGACTTTCTGGATCAGCTTGCGGTGAAATCACAATACAGTTCTTCTTTCCTGGAAACTTTTATTCAACATAAAAACAGAGATAATTTCAATCTTAAAAGTTACCAAAAAGTCGGGAACAATTTTCAAATCAGAATTAAGAAAAATACAGATTTAGCATTACCATTTAAATTAGAAACTGAAACAAAATCCGGGGAAAAGCACACTTATTATTACGATACTCCCTCAGAGAAAAGTGATATTAAATACATTGTTCCGCAACAAAACGCAGATAAAGTAACTATTAATGACGGTTATATTTTCCCTGAAAAGAGCTATCGGGATAATTACATTTATACAAGAGGTTTATTCTCTAACATGAAGAAAATAAAATTAAAATTTTTTCAGGATATTCCAAATCCAGAGTATAATGAGATTTACCTTAATCCTAAATTATCATTTAATGCGTACGATAAAATCCTTTTGGGTTTAAATTTTAGGAATAAATCTCTTTTTGATCAGCCATTTATCTATTCTATTTCACCGTTTTACAGCTCCGGAACAAACAGTATCGCAGGAACAGGAGGAGTTTCCTATAGTTTTCTGCCACCTGAAAGTTTTTATCAAAATTTGACAATTGGTTTTTCTGGTTCCTATTTTCATTATGATTATAATTTAGCGTATCAGAAATATTCTGCATTTGCAAATATCAGTTTCACAAAGGACCCAAGAAGTACCATTAGTAGGAACTTAGGCGTGTCTTATTCCTATTTTGACAAAGATCTAGACCCACGAAGAACAAGTTCTTTAGATTATAATCAATATGATTTATTTAGCCTTGGTTACAGCTATGGAGACAGTAAATTAATTCATGAAAAATCCATTAGTGCGAATATTCAAGGGATGAAAGATTTTCAAAAAATTTCTGCTGAAGCTTTTTACAGATGGGAATTTGCACAAAACAAAAAAATTAGTTTCAGATTTTTTGCCGGATATTTTCTTAGCAATAAAACCAGAAATGATCTTTTTGATTATGGTATTGCCAAAATTTCTAACTACTCTTTCTCTTACGGTTTATTGGGACAAAGTGCAACAACAGGTTTGCTTTCACAACAATATATTTTGGCTGATGGAGGTTTTAAATCTATCGTAGGTAATTCCGTAAACAAATGGATTACCAGCGCAAATATAGATTCTCATGTCTGGAAAATGTTTAATGTTTATGTGGATGCAGGCGTTTATAAGAATAAGCTTCAAGCTCCTGCATTTATTTGGGATAGCGGGGTCAAATTAAAAATTATTCCCGATTTTTTGGAAATTTATTTTCCTTTGCAGTCTTCACTTGGTTTCGAGCCTTCATTTAATGATTATGGTAGAAGAATCCGTTTTACTTTAATCTTGAATTTTGCGGCGGTCACTAACTATTTTAGACGAGGTTGGTATTAAATAAATAAAGTTTGATTCCGGATTTAGTTAATTGATGAAATAACATAAAAAAAAGTCTGAAAATTTCTTTTCAGACTATTAAATTCATCTTAATCTAAAAGTAAATTCTAGTTTCCTGCAACCACTTTTATATCATCGATTTCTAAATTATAAGCTGCACCTTTTCCCACTTTTATTGCGAAAAAATTTGCTGAAGTACCTCTATTAATATCTGCAAGTCCTGCACAGGATAAAGTTATTTTCAGATAATTACCGCCCGTATCAATAATTCCTGTATAATTATTTGTTTCACTGTCCGCGAGGATGACAGCTTTTTTCAGATCACCCACATTAAACTTATAAAAAGTACCATCCGTTTTATAAAGGTTTATTGAAAGTGATTTTTCAGCCTTACCCTTCACCATAAGCGTTATTTCTTTAATTTTGGCAGGAAGCGTTTCTGTTGCAGTAGCGGTAAAAACGTAGTCATTTCCTGCAGGCGTTCCTGAAATTTTGAGTGCAGAAGTACCAGCCATTCCCTTACCAGAATCCTGTGTTGCGTAGTCCTTCAGCCCGTAATGATTTAAACTTTTTGTAAAATCTGCAAAGTTTTCAAAATCTGAACCTTTAAAAGCATTAGTTTGCGCAGCGGCTAATGTTAGCATGCTCAAAGCAAAAATCGTGAAGATTTTTTTCATTATATTTTTTATTTTTATGGGAGACTAAATTACAAATTAAACTGTTTCCAAAAAGAAACAGTTTAATTAAAAAAAGAATATTTTTTTAGTTTTTCATAAATTTTTGAACTGACTGCTCTCCGTTTACTAGACCTTTTACCAAATAAATTCCTTTTGGTAAAGCAGAAATATCAAGGGTTGAGTTATTATCTACAGAAGCAGATTTTATAACTTGGCCATTCATATTTACTATCTGAATATCAGATTTTGCAGCGAACATTAAAGTGTTATTAACATTTGTACTTTTAACTAGAGCATGTTTTGAAATAGTTAAATCTGAAACTGCTAAAGCAGCATCAGTAGTTGTAATATCATCAAATTGAGCAATTACACCGGCATAAACTCTAAAGGCAACGTCGAGGTTGGTAACTCCAGTTCCAGCCGGCATTGTTGCGGTAAATTGCGTCCAAGCTGCTGCTGCAGGTAAATAACCATTGCTTGTTCTAAATTGATCCGTTGAAGCATCAGTAGTTGTGTAAACTGGTGCACCTGCTACAGTTTTGTAAATACTCCAAAGTCTTGCATTTCCTGAAGATTTATACCAGAAAGTAACTTTATACGTTTTACCATCTGTTACCGGCACGTTTTGAAAAAATCCGGTTGTAGCCGCAGGATTTGTATAGCCTATACTTGCAGTTCCAGTGTGTCCGTCTGTAAAGACAGTTGGTGTAGTGTAAGTAGCTACTGTACCTGACGCCCATGGCGCCAAACCACTTTCGAAACCACCGTTAGTAAGTAGATTTTGTGCATTCATCATGAAAGATGCTGAAGCAATTCCTAAAATTGTAAAAATTTTTTTCATTTTAAATAATTTTTTGTTTATTAATTGTAATCTAAATTAAAAAATAAACCTGTTCAAAATAAGAGCAGGTTTATTTTTAATTTTTGTTAATCCTTGATGATTTTTTGAGAAATTTTTGCACCGTTTACAACTCCTGTTACAATGTAAATACCTTTGTTTAATGTAGAAACATTTAAAACAGTATTTTCATCTACAGAAGCTTTTTGCACAACTTGTCCAGTCATATTTATAATCTGGATATCTGATTTAGAACCAAACTGAAGCGATTCTTTAACGGAAGTATTTTTAACTAAACTTACTTTTGAAGAATTTAAATCTGAAACGGATAATGTTGTATTTACTACAGTTCCTACAAAAGCTAATGTTTTGCTTGTTGCGGCTGAATTTCCATTAATTAAATAGCCAGTTCCGGTTGTAGCACTTGCTCCCCAAATAAGAACTCTAAAAGTAACAGTAGTTCCAGCAGCAATATTTTGTAAATCAGAAATTCCACTTAAGTCAATCGCAGCCTGCTCATTACCAGCACTACTTGTTATTGAACCCAAAGTAATAGTTGAACCGATATTAATAAAAGAACCAGAACCAACTTGATATTGCCATTGCGCTGAAGTAGGTCCATTGCTTGAACGTCTCACATTATATTTATTAATACCTGAAATAGAAACTTTGTAGTTTGAATTAGCACTAATTGTAAATGTATCGAAATCATTTGCTGTTATAGCAGACGCAGGATCAGCACTAAGATAATCTGTTCCTCCCCAAGCAGAAACAGCACCTGTGCCTGTTGCTGTTAAAATACCACTCCCTCTTGTTAAACCACCAACGGTTAAATTAACATCTGCAGTAGTAGGAGTAAAAGGACTCGGTCCATAATTTCCTGCTCCGCCTGGTGTATTTGTTGAATTTGGTGCCCACTCTGCAATTGTAGTTTGCGCCATTGTTGCAAAGGAAAACATTGCAATTGCAATTAAAGAATAAAGTTTTTTCATAATTAAAAATTTAAAAGGTTATTATTTACTTCAAAAGTAGTAAAATAAAAATAAATACAATAGTTTTAATATTAATTTTAAGTTAATAATAACAATATTACATCTTTATGCCAATTTTAATGCGATTACTTCAATGAGTCGCACGCCGCTTTTACTTTGTTATTTCGAATTCTGATTTGTTTTTGATAGGAATCTATTCCATATTTTTTCTTTACACTTTTAGTATTACAAAAACATCAAAAAAGCTGTTTGTACAAAGGTTATCATTAAAGTAGTAAGGTTTATTTTCTTACATTTAAAAGTTCTTCGCATTTTTTTGATAAAGATTAAAAATCAAATCCGTCCGTTCCTTATAATTTCTTATCCACTCTTTCTCATTATCAAAAGGAATTGAGAACAATTACTTCATCATCTTCTCCGATGTCTTTTACTTATAAAGTTTCGTTCTTCATCCTAGCTAGTTTTGAAACAATTAAACTTTCCCCAAATGTGAGATAACAAAATTTCCCTACCATTTTCTTCGGTTCTTATGACTTTTATGCTACCGGGATCATCACAGGAATATGCTTTACGAGAGAATCCATATTTATGATCATTTCGCTGAAAAATGCTTCAGATTAACAGATTTTTCAATTTTTTTTACAAAATCTGAAGGTAAAATATCTTTTAAGATAGTCCATTAAAGATAAGTAAAACTGGCAGTTGCTTTTTTTATAAAATATATAGCACTTAGAAAACGTTAAAGATTTAACTAAAAATACCATTTAGAAATATGAAATTAAAAGCCGAAATATATTTCTTAATTTAATATTTTTACAAACTTTAAAACGTACGTTATTTGGTGAAAAAACTTCTTTTGTTCTGTTTTGTAATTTGCGGATTTTCCTTTGGATTTTCTCAAATTTTCACGTGGAAAAATCGAAATTTAAAACATGATTCTATTTCAAAAGACAGTTTAATAAGTCAAAAATTAAATAAAGATTACTTCACAAAAGATACTTTAGATTTTATAAAAACTAAAAATAATATCATTGTAGATGAAGCTGTTTTGGTAAAAAACCCGAAAAATCCCGGTTTTGGAACTATTAATTCTAATGGATCAATTATTCGCGGGATTACTTTTGGCAATAACCAAGGTCAATCTGTACAATCTTCTTTAGACTTACAATTTTCTGGACAATTATCTAAAGACGTTTCAGTATTAGCCAGCATTTCAGATCATAATTTACCAATTCAAGCGGATGGTTATACGCAGACTTTAGAAGAATTTGATAAAATTTACATTCAACTTAATATCAAAAAAAATTCGATTTTACGTGCCGGACACGTTGATTTAATTGACGACAAAACCTATTTTGGAAGATACCAACGAAAGAGTTTGGGTTTACAATTTCAAACACAAATAGGAAAAGAAAATAAAACTTTTTTTGATTTTTCAGCCGGCATTGCCAGAAGTGAATTTTATAGAATCCGCTTTCAAGGAATCGAAGGAAACCAAGGACCGTACAGATTAACAGGGAAAAATGGCGAACAATTTATCACAATTCTTTCTGGTTCTGAACAGGTTTTTATTGATGGAATTTTAATGAAGCGCGGTGAAAATCAAGATTATATTATTAATTACAACACGGGGGAATTAACCTTTACGAGTTACCGACCTATTTTTAAACAAAATTTTATCACGATTTCCTATAATTATACTAACCGAAATTATACGCGATTTTTGGTTACTGGAAGTGTGCAGCACGAAAGAGAAAAATTAAAATTAGGTTTCAACTGGTTTCTGGAAAATGACAATAAAAACGCCCCACTTTCTTTAAATTTAAGCAAAGAAGACCAACAAATTTTAGTGAATGCCGGAAGTAATCCAGATTTAATGTTTGCGCCTTCGGGTGTAAAAACAGATTTTGATGTTAACAAAATTTTGTACCAGGTAATTAATGTTGGCAGCGGAAATTATTACCAATTTTCAACGGACAAAACACAGATTCTTTATCAGGTTTCCTTCACGTATTTTGGGGATAATCTGGGCGATTATAAAATTATTCAAACCACCAATAACGGGCGTGTTTTTGAATATGTTGGTCAAAATTTAGGAAATTACCGCGCCGTGAGAAAATTACCTGCGCCCGTGAAATCACAAGTTTTTTCTGGTAATGCGGAATACAAAGTTGGAGAAAATGGAAAGATTGGGGCAGATTTTTCCCTAAGCAATTATGATGTTAATTTATTTTCGTCCAAAGACAACTCACAAAATATTGGTTATGCGGCACGGATTTTTGGTCATCAAACTTTTAGAAAAAATAATTGGACCGGGACGCCAAGTTTAGAATTTCAGCATATTGATTCCCGATTTCATATTTTAGACAGAATAAATGATGTAGAATTTTCCCGAGATTTCAACTTGGAACAGGAATTTAACCAAACCACTCAAAATCGCTTGATATTTAGTTTTTTAAATCAAATTGGACCACAATCTTTTTTAAATTACAGACTCAATTATTTAGATGAAAAAAACACCTACACTGGAATAAAAAATGATTTAGATTTTGGTTTTAAAACAGGAAAAGTTTTAACAACAGGATCTATTTCTTACCTTAATACAAAGGCAATTACACAAAATACAAACTTTGCACGTGGAAAAGTTATTTCCGAATATTTAACCAAAAAAGGAAGTTGGGGTATCGGCGGCAGTTTTGAAAATAATTTGAAAAATTACAATTCAACGGCACAATTAGATGTGACAAGTTACAGTTGGAAAGAGGCCTTTTTGCAGAAAAAAATTGGTGATAGTACGCGAACTAGATTTCTCGCAAAAGTTTACATCAGAAATAATGATTCTGTACGGGATAACAGATTGCAAAATACGAATCAGATTACTGGTGTATTGCTTCAAAGTGAGTTAATTAAAACACCAAATACAACATTAAATGCTTTGGTTCAATACCGAAAATTTTTCTATCAAAATGGCTCAAAAGTGAGTATTCAAAATCAAGATTTTGTCCTGGGAAATTTACTCTATAATCAGAAATTATTTAATAATGGCATGCGTTTACAGGCTTTTTATGAACTCGGAAACGGGCAGGAAGCACAACGGGAATTTCAATATTTAAAAGTAACAGATGGGCAAGGTGTTTATAAATGGACGGATTACAACGGCGACGGGATACAGCAAATTGATGAATTTGAAGTGGCAGAATATTCAGATTTAGCGCAGTATATTCGAGTTTATACAAATACAGTAACCTATTTACCATCTAATAAAAACAAATTACAACTGGCTTTATTTGTAAATCCATCGGCCGTTTTGGGTTCTGAAAATCAATTTCTTAAGCGCTGGAATTTTAATTTGTCTTTACTTTCTGAAAATTCCTTTTATAAAGAAAATCAAGTTTTAGTTCTCAATCCATTTGAAAAAAATTCACGTCAAATTTTAAAAAATCAAAATTTTTTAGGATCTATGCAGTTTAATCCCACAGATAATTCGGGTTGGAATGGCAGTTACAGATTTATAAAAAATGATAATTTAATTAATGCTAATTTTAGTAACGAAGAAAGAAACCAAAATTCACATTTTTTAAACGTCGGCTATTTATTTAATAAAAATTTCCGGATTGACTGGGAAAATAATGCGGTTCAAATCAAGAATTCATCGGAACTTTTTAGCACTCGTGATTACCAATTGCAAAACTTTGAAACCAAACCAAAAGCGACCTATAAATTTACAGATGCTCTGCAGACTGAGTTTTATACGTCGCTAAAGCAAAAACGCAGATTAGATGGCGCGGAGTATTTGAAAACTTTAGATCTCAGTGGAACTTTGCAGTGGCAATGGCGAAAAACGTCTTTGCGCGCCAGTTTTTCATTCATCAATAATAATTTTACAGGAAATAGTTTTAGCATTGTAGGAAACCAAATGTTAGACGGTTTAAAACCCGGAAAAAACCAGGTTTGGTCTTTATTTTTGCAACAGCCGATTAATTCATTTATTAGTTTAGATTTAAATTACGAAGGTCGAAATTCTGGCGTAAGAACAATTCATATTGGAAGCGTGCAAGTAAAGGCAAGTTTTTGATGAAAGTTGTTTAGTTGTTGGTTGTGAAATTATTAGTTGTAAAGTTGCCAGAAAAAAAAATTAATTAAGCTCATGAAAAAAATTATTGTCTTAATGTTAATATTCAGTTTTGCGTCTTTAAATTCGCAGGAGCTGAAAGCCTTTCAGTTTTATAATCTAAGTGGAAAGAAAGTAAATACTGAAAAATTAGTTAAAAATCTTTCTCAATATGATGTGGTTTTATTCGGTGAATATCACAATAATTCTATTATCCATTGGTTGGAATTAAAAGTGACTGAAGAACTTTACAAACAAAAAGCCGGAAAAATAATTTTGGGTGCAGAAATGTTTGAACGCGATAATCAAGCACAATTAAACGACTATTTAAAAGGAGAAATTTTAGATAAAAATCTGAAAGATTCTGTTCGACTTTGGAGTAATTACGAAACCGATTACAAACCACTGGTTGATTTTGCAAAAGAAAAAAACATTCCTTTTGTCGCTACAAATATTCCAAGAATTTATGCTTCAAAAGTAGCTAAGGAAGGTTTAGAAAGTTTAAATACACTTCCAGAAAATGAGAAAAAATGGATTGTAAAATTACCAATTTCAGTTACTTTAGAAACGCCCGGTTATCAAGAAATGAAAAAAATGATGGCCGAACATTCTGGTGGTAAAGCGATGGATTTTGTAGCGGCGCAAGCGGTAAAAGATGCGACAATGGCAGAATCAATCGAACAGAATTTAAAATTAGGTTTTACTTTTCTACATTTTAACGGCGATTATCATAGTAAAGAATTTGGCGGCATTTATTGGTATTTAAAACAAAAAAATCCAAATTTAAAAATTGCAGTTATTTCAGTTTTTGAAAGTGACGATATAAAATTAACTCTTCCTACGAAAGACTTTAAACCAACGAATTTTAATTTGGTAATTCCACAAGATATGGCGAAGACTTACTGAAAATTTTAAAATTGGCAAACTGTTACATTGCTATATTGTTACATTAATCTTATTTTTGCACCATGATAAAAATCGGAAATATAGAACTCCCCGACTTTCCTTTGCTTCTTGCGCCAATGGAAGACGTTTCAGATCCGCCGTTTCGCAGATTGTGCAAAATGCACGGTGCAGATATGATGTATTCAGAATTTATTTCTTCTGAAGGTTTGATCCGTGATGCCATGAAAAGCAAGAAAAAGTTGGATATTTTTGATTACGAACGTCCTGTTGGAATTCAAATTTTTGGTGGTGATGAAGAAGCGATGGCACTTTCTGCAAAAATTGTAGAAGCCGTAGAACCCGATATTGTCGATATTAATTTCGGCTGTCCCGTGAAAAAAGTAGTTTGTAAAGGAGCGGGCGCAGGCGTTTTAAAAGATATTGATTTAATGATCCGTCTCACAAAAGCCGTGGTAAATTCTACACATTTACCTGTTACTGTAAAAACCAGATTGGGCTGGGATACAGACACCATTAATATTATGGAGGTGGCGGAACGTTTGCAGGAAACTGGAATTAAAGCATTAACAATTCACGCCAGAACGCGTAGCCAAATGTACAAAGGTGAAGCCGACTGGAATTATATCTCGAAAGTAAAAAATAATCCCAATATTGAGATCCCAATTTTTGGGAACGGAGATGTTAACACTCCGGAAAAAGCGCTCGAATACAAACAAAAGTATGATTGTGACGGTATTATGATCGGCCGTGGTGCGATTGGTTATCCGTGGATTTTTAATGAGGTAAAACATTTTTTTAAAACTGGAGAAAATTTACCAAAACCAACTATTGCAGAACGTTTAGAAGCAGTTCGTCAACATGCAGAATGGAGCACAGAATGGAAAGGCGAAAAATTAGGTTTAATAGAAATGCGCCAACATTACGGTAATTATTTCCGTGGGATACCCCATTTTAAAGATTTCCGCGTTAAGTTTCTGGAAGTTTTTACAATGGAAGAAATGGCTGAAGTAATTGCTGAAACTGAAGAATTTTATGAGGAGTTTAGTTTTTAGAATTTACCTATAATTTTTGTCTTATTCTTCCAATTTTTTAAGATGAAAATTTAACAGTTCTAGACTCAATAAATATTCTAATAGAATTAGACAGCAAATATTCTAAAAATAATGAAGAAATTTTTTCTAATCTTTTTAATTAATTTTTGCTGTAATTTTTACTTTTCTCAAAGTACAAAAAGTTTTAAAATTCCCGATTCTTTATCTAAAAAAAGTTTCAAAATTTTAGAAACTAATTTTAATAATGCATTTGAAATTAACCCAAACAAAGCCTCAATTTACGCCAACTCGATTTTACTGAAAGGAAAAAAAGAAAAAGACCGACGCAAAACTGCTGATGCTTATCTTTATTTATTTAAGATCACATTTAATCCTGCGTATTTGGATAGTATGATTGTAATCTCAAAAAAGAGTCAGGATTTAGACAATGTGGCTTTGGGTTATTTAAAAAAAGGAAATTATTTTTATTTTACTTCAGATTATGCCAAATCATTAGAAAACTATTTACAAGCGAGAGATTTTTCTAAAAAAGACGGCGTTGTTTATAATACGGCTAACTTTAACGTAGGATTTTTAAAGTTGGATTTAGGCAATTACCAGGAAGCAAAAAAATTATTTTTAAATTACAAAAAATACTTAGAGAATCGTAATTTAACAAATAGTAAAAATTATGTAAGTTGTTTATATTCAATTGCTTATATTTATTCTAAAACGAATAAATTAGATTTGTCTGATTCTTATGTGAAACTCGGATTGAGAAAAAATACTGAGATTGACAGTTTAGTAAATTATTCAAATTTAATGCTGGTTTCAGGCATTAATCAATATAAAAGAAAAGATTATTTACACGCGGCAAAAATATTAGAAAATGTTTCTAAACTGATGAAACAAAATTCTTCAAAAATTCAAAATTTAGCATTAAGTGAGTTTTATGCAGGAATGAGTTTTTACAAGACTAATAATATCATATTTTTAGATAAATTTAAAACTGTTGATTCTATTATTATTAAAACTAAAAATGCGGATTCAAAATTAGTCGAGTTTTATCCAATTTTAATTGAGCATTATAAAAAAGCAGGCGACAAAGAAAAACAACTTTTTTATATAGAACACTTTTTAGAAGTCAACCGTATTTTAAATAAAAATAGCAAAATTCTCGCGAAAGAAATCAACAAGAAGTATGATATTCCCATTTTGCTAAAGGAAAAGGAAAATCTAATCTCTGATCTAAATTCCAAAAATTCTGTCCTGTTTTGGATCAGTGGGATTATTGGTTTTGTTTTAATTATTCTAATATTTCTTTACTTTAATAAAAGTAAAAAAACCAAATATTATCAGCAACAAGCCGTGCTTTTAGCCAAAAATTCAGCACAAAATTCGTTTAAAAAAATTAATAAAAAACTAGGATTTGAGGATGAATTATCAACAAAACTGGATCATCGGAATTCTAAAACAGGAATTTCAGAAGAAATTTTAAATACACTTTATTTAAAATTTGAGTCGTTTGAAAAAAATAAGGATTTTTTGAATAAAGATCTTTCCCTTGAAAGTCTGGCAAAAGAATTTAAAACTAATCGAGATTATCTCTCAAAAGCAGTAAACGAAATTAAAGGCAAAAGTTTTTCTCAATATATCAATGAACAAAGAATTGCTTATCTAGTAGAAGAATTAAAAACAAATCCACATCTGCAAAAATTGACTATTGCAGGAATTGCAGAAGAAGTTGGGTTTAGCAATACGGAATCTTTCACAAATTCATTCAAAAAATTAACGGGAACTCTTCCTTCTTTTTATTTAAAAGCACTTAAAAATATTTAGTAAAGCAAAATCACAAAATTTTAAATTTCAAAGGTTTATAAAATTATTTTCCCAAGATTTATCAATCTTGGGAAAGTTATATTTTATAAATGATCATTTTTAGTTTGATTTGTATCATCATATTAATAAATCTATTTTAAATGAAATTTCTATTTTTTCTTTTTTTCAGCATTAATTTTTTTGCGCAGAACTTTAAAATAAACGGCAACTTGTCAAATTCGAAAAACCAAGCAATTTCAGCGGCAAAAGTTGATCTCTATAATTTTGAAAATCAAATTGTAAAATCTACAATTACACAAAACGGCAGTTTTGAATTTTTAAATATTTCGCCACAAAGTTATTATTTACAAATTACAAACGGAAAGTCTGTTCAGAAAGAAAAACCTTTTCAACTTTCTGAAGACAAAACCTTCCTACTCGTTTTTAAAGAAAGTACAGTTGATATTGCCGAAGTTCAACTTGAAGGAAAAAAAGCGCCTTTTCATGTTCAAAAAGGAAATATCACAATTGACATTGCAAATTCTGAGTTGAGAAAAGTTGCGACACCTCTCGATCTTTTGGCAAAATTACCTTTCGTAGTAATAGATGCAAACGGCGAAGGTTTGTCTTTGGTCGGAAAAGGAATTCCTTTACTTTATATTGACAATCAAAAAATTAATTTTACGACTTTAACTTCACTTTCTGTCGATGATATTAAATCTGTAGAAATTATCAAAAATCCTTCGGCAAAATATGAAGCGGAGGGAAATGCCGTGATAAAAATAATTTTAAAAAACAGTAAAAAAGAAGGTTCAAAACTTAATATCGCAGAAACTGCCACTTTTAAAAAACGTTTTGAAAATTATTTTTCTTCCAATTATCAACAGAAAAAAAATAAAACCGAATGGAAAATCAACGCGGCTTATAATCAAATCGAACATTGGGAAAGCAACGGTTTTATCTATTCTGTGCCGAGCAAAAATATTAATTCCGATTATATAATCAAATCAATTACGAATCGTCCGCAAACTATTTTGGGGACAAATCTTTACCAAGAACTTAATGATGACGGTGATTATATAACTTTAAATATCAATGGGAATTTTCGCCCGGACAAAGGCGATAATAAGACGGTAACGAACTACGAAGAAAATGGAAATAAATCCAATATTTTAACTTTAAATCATCAAGACAGAAAAAGAGCGACCATTAATTCCATTTTCAATTATAATAAAAAGATAAAATCTCTCGACGCCGATGTATTCACAGGTTTTCAATACACGCGTGAAAGCAATAAAGTGGATTATAATTTTTTTAATAATTTGAATAATACAGATTTTGTTTTTAACCAATTCCGCAATCAAAATTATTCTGTAAATGCTTATTCCGGACGATTAGACGTTGAGAAAAAATTTAAAAACGATTACGAATTAGATTTTGGCGGAAGTTTTACCAAAGCAGAAGCGACAACTAATAATTTGACAAATTACAATTCGGCACAAAGTTCAGATTATTTTAAATATTTTTTTAAGGAAGAAAACTGGGCTTCTTACGCAGAATTTTCTGGCGAGAAAGAAAAACTAAGTTTTAAAGCCGGACTTCGTTTGGAATCTACTTTCGCCAATGGTTTTGACCAAATTTTAAATCAAACAACCATTCAGAGAAATTATTTGGATTGGTTTCCAAAGGCGGAAATTTCATTTAAACAAAACAAAGATTACGTTTACACCCTTAATTTTAGCAGAAATATAGAAAGACCAAATTACGGTGATCTTTCTTCCGGCGGTTTATACAGCAGTCCCTACATAGAATATCAAGGAAATCCAAACCTTTTGCCAACTTATACGAACACAATTTCTGCAAGTGTCAATTTAAAAAAATGGGCGTTAAATGCTTCTTATTATGAAAGCAGAGACCCGATGGGTTACAATTTGGTTTATGTGGAAGATAAAAATATTTCAAAATTTACTTCTTTAAATTTCGATAAAGAAATTGGTGGCAATTTGGGCTTTGATGTTCCTTTTAAATATAAATTTTTAACATCTCAAAACAGTCTTTCTTTGAATTATTCTAAAATTGAAGACCGACTTTCTATTGCGAAAAAATCGACACCCTATTTATATTTTTATACCAATAATACTTTAAAATTAGGAAAAGGATTTAATTTTCTGGTAGATGGATCTTGGATCACAAATCGAACGCAGGGCATTTATCAATACAATGAAATGGTGATACTTAATTTAGGTTTAACAAAATCCATTTCGAATTTCGATTTTACTTTACGCTACAACGATGTCTTTAAGGAAAGTAATTTTATCCAATCTTTGAGTTATGGTCAAACAAACACTAAAGGTACTTTTTACGGTAATACGCCGGTTTTTTCAATTGGCATCAAATATAATTTCGGGAAAGTTTCCGATTCTTCTTATAAAGAAAAGCAAGTGAATGAAACTTTGGATAGAATCTAAAAAACCGATCAATTACTAAATTTTTAATCATCCTCCTTCTTCTTTTCCATTTTGACAAATGCGCTTCGTCTGGGCGCAGGCATTAATGAATGTTCGCCTTTTACAGATTTCCAGATTACTTCGTTTAATTCTAAATCTGGTACCGCATCTTCTTTAGCCAAATTAAATGAGGCCGATTTTTTAGAACTGCTATTTACGGCAACATTTACTGCATTTAAATCAACATTGGCTTCGAGGTGATCAAAAGGTTTTAGATTAATAGTTGAGGTAAAGCAATCGTAAAAAGGTAAGGCAACTTCATCATATTGACTCATTGGCGGCAAACCTAAAACCAATTCTATTGTTCGTAAAGCACCACTGGTAGAATACATGGTAGAAACCACTTCATTTCTTTTGGTATAAGGACTGATTACCAAAATTGGAGAACGGTGCGCGTCTACGTGATCAGAACCGTTTTGAGCGTCATCTTCTAAAATTACAATTAAAGATTCTTTCCAAATAGAACTGTGAGAAATATGATCAACCAGTAAACCAACGGCCAGATCATTATCTGCAACATTTGCAGTCGGGGTGCGACTTCCCAAACGTTGTCCGCTTGTGTGATCGCTGGAAAATCTTAAAGTATTAAATTGTGGCACCTCATTTTTTGCTAACAACTGATCAAAATCTTTTTCCCAAACATGATACCGCGTTGTATCTTGCACGCTCATATCAAAACCGGCATAACCAGGGCAAAAATTATTTTCTAAGGAAGGAATATTGCCTGTTTTTCCGTCAGTAAACTCGCCATAAGTGCGGTAACTTAAACCCGCTCTTTTACAATAATCCCAAATAAAACCATCCCTTGGATAGGCAATTTTTCTGGAACCTTCAAAATCATAACTTCCTCCTCGACCGCCATAACTGATAGGCCAACTTTTTTCCACATAATCATTAGCATAAGCCGCGGTGCTCCAGTTATGTCCATCGGCACTTACTTCTGCATCCACATAAAAATTATCCAGCAACACAAATTCATTTGCTAGAGCATGAATATTTGGCGTTACTTTTTGCGGAAAAAGGCACAAAGAATCTTGTCCGTTCCCTTTTTTTACATCACCTAAAACTTGGTCATACGTTCTATTTTCTTTAATTATATAAAACACATGTTTAATGGGGCTTTTGCCTCCTAATTTATAGGGAATAGGATTATCTTTTATCGAATTAATTGTTTGCAAAGGCTTTCTTGCAGGGACGTTTGCAAAAACTTGTTTGCTGTACTTTTCCAACTGTTCTTCTTTTGGAATATCAATAATTGATAAAGTTCCTTTAAATAATCCACCAATATATTGTACGTTTTTGTTTACGGAAGGACTTTTTTGGTAGCCGCTGTCATCCGTTTTGCTGATTGGTTTCGGTCCATTTGGATTCGGTAAACTGGTAAATCCTTTGCCATTGCTGACGAATATTTTTTGTCCAAAACTTTTTACATTTGTTGGGTACCATCCTGTTGGTATAAAACCCTTACTAAAACTTTTTCCTAGATTTTCTACATCAAAAACCGCCAGGCAATTATTATCTGCATTAGCGATAAATAAGGTCTTTTCATCTGATGATAAAGCAAGCCCATTGGTTGTGGAACCTGTTAACTTGGTTGAACTGATGCTCGCCGAGATAACTTCAATTACTTTTTTCTTTGCAATATTAATGACAGAAACAGAATTGTCACCAGAATTGGCTACAAATAAAACGGTTCCTTTTTTATTTAAACACAATTCATTCGGGCGATTTTCAGTTTTAATTTTAGAAATAATTTTTTTACTTTGGGTGTCAAAAACAGCGACTTCATCGGCGCCCCACAAAGAAATATATAAGGTTTTTTTATCTGGAGAAAGTAAGCAATCGTAAGCTTCAGCGCCTAATTCTACTTGATTTAAAACTTTCTTAGATTTTAAATCAACCACATACAAGCTATTATTTTCTTTTGTTACCGTGTAAAGAATTTGCGCTTTATCATCAACTGCAATACCAGCCGGACTGATCTTATTCGGCCACTTCTCGCCAAGTTTAATTGTTGAGGGATTCCCTAATTTTTGATTGATTATCGGATAAATTAAAATGATATTATCATTGCCGCCAGAAACGTATAATTTTTTTCCATCGTCACTAAAAGTCAAACCGTACCAAGATTCTGCGAGCGGCTTTTCATCTAAAATTTTCTCAGATTTTGGATCAATTAATTGAATTGTTTGCGTGCTTTGCCCATTATTAGTAACAGCCAATAATTTATTGGACGTCGACAAGGCCATATTTAAAGGCAAGTCACCTAATGGCAATGATCTTCCTGCCGGGGTTAAAAACCATCCGTTGGATAATAGAATTTTCTCAGCTTTAGGATTATTTGTTGGGGTTTGCGCAACGATTTTAAGAATTAAAAAACTTGCGACAAATGAAAGAAATAGTTTAGATCTCATAAGAAATTATTTTCAGTGCTAATTTAAAGCAAACAATTTCTTAAAATACTAAATTAAAAAAAAATTAACAGAAGTTTAATATGAATTATGTTTTATTGGACCTGAAAAAATTCCACAAGATTCTATTAAACTTTGAACAGCTAAATATCACGGTTTTATAAGATTAAAATCATATTCGATTCCGTAACTTTATCCGTCATTTCTCTACTAATTAATCAAAAATAACGATGCTGAAAGCGGAACACGTTACCAAAACTTATAATGCTGGCAAAAAACTGGCGCTGGAAGACAAGAAAAACTTAAGTCAAAAATACAGTTGAATATTCGCCATAAAATCAAAAACCATGAAATATTATATCTCCATTATCATCTTGTTCTTTTTCATTTTTACTTTTGGACAGCAGCAAAATTATTCCAAATGGAAAGAAGACGCCAAAACCGAAATAAGACTTTTGCCAAAATATGGAAACCATATCAAAACACAAGAACAAAAAGAAGCAGACGAGGAGCTTATTAAAACATATTTAGCACAAGAAGGAAGTCATAGGAGGGCTTCTGAACTTTTAGTGAATCTCGGTTTTAAATATTTATATAAAAATGATTTAAAAACCGCAATGTATAGATTTAATCAAGCCTGGCTTCTTGACCCAACAAATGAAGATGTTTTTTGGGGCTTTGGTGGTATCTATTTCTCATTTGGTGATTTTGAAAATGCTTTAAAACAATATGATGAAGGTTTAAAATTAAATCCTAAAAGTTCTAAAATTTTAACTGATAAAGCGACAATTTATATGACGGGTAATTTAACTAATAATAGAGACAAAGATTCTAATCTGGCTTTAAAATTATTTAATCAATCTTACAATTTAGATCCAAAAAATCAAAATACTTTATTTAAAATGTCTGCTTGCTATTTTTTTAAAAATGATTGTAAAAATGCATTGAGGTATTATAATGAATGTCAAAAGCTTGGTGGTGAACCTATAACAAGTGAATATAAAAAAGCTCTTGCATCAAAATGTAAAAAATAAATTTAAAAATTATAGGTCAAATTTAAAAACTTAATTTTTTCTCTATTCACGTTCTCACAAAATCAAGCACAAAAATCATAATCTAATAAAATAGAATTCCTTCCTGTTTCCGTAACTTTGTCCGTCATTTCTCTACTAATTAATCAAAAATAACGATGCTGAAAGCGGAACACGTTACCAAAACTTATAATGCCGGCAAAAAACTGGCACTCGAAGATTTTTCAATTAACGTTCCAGAAGCATCCATCTACGGACTACTAGGTCCAAATGGTGCAGGAAAAACCACTTTCATAAGAATTATTAATCAAATTACGCAAGCCGATTCTGGCGAAGTTTTTATTAACGGAAAACTTCTAAATCCTTCTCATATTCGAGAAATTGGTTACATGCCGGAAGAACGAGGTTTGTATAAAAATATGACGGTTGGCGATCAGTTGTTGTATTTCGGGGAACTAAAAGGTATGACGAGAAATGATGCGCTGAAAGAGGCAAAATATTGGTTTGAGCAATTGCAGATCGACCAATGGTGGAAGAAAAAATTAAGTGAATTATCTAAAGGAATGGCGCAAAAAATACAGTTTGTAGTGACGGTTTTGCACCGCCCAAAACTCTTGATTCTAGACGAACCGTTTTCTGGTTTTGACCCGGTAAATGCCAATTTAATTAAAGATCAAATTATAAAACTAAAGGAACAGGGAACGACGATTATTCTGTCTACGCACCGCATGGAAAGTGTGCAGGAAATGTGTGATTCTGTGGCTTTGGTAGATAATGCGCGGAAAATAATTGACGGAAAAGTATTTGATGTAAGAGAAAAATTTAAGAAAAATGTTTTTGCCGTAACTATTTCTGAGGTGAAAAGTGAGGCTTTTGAGCAGTTTAAATCTAAATATCAAATCCAGGATATTACACAAAATAATCAACTGATTTCTTTTAATTTAAAAAGTGAAATCCCACAAAAAAATATTCTTGAAAATTTAATTAATTGTGGCACAATTCGTTCTTATGACGAGAAAATCCCAAGTATGAATGAAGTATTTATTAATGCTGTGGGTGCACAAAACTGAGAGAAATGAATAATATTATATTGATCACAAAACGGGAATATCTGACGCAAGTCAAGAAAAAATCATTTGTAGTTTTGACACTTTTAGCGCCGATTTTACTCATTGCTTTTGGTGCAACCATCGCGTTTATGTTTAAAGCAAACCAGACAAAAAACACCTTTGATGTCGTTGATAAAAGTGGTGTTTTTGCCGAGCACTTGAGATCTACCGCAACCATCAATTACGTTTATGTGCCGGAAAGTGCAGAGAAATCGTTGGTTTCTGCGCTGAAAGATATGAAAGGAACGGACGGTATTTTAATTTTACCAATACTAGAAAATAACGATTACGCAAAATTTGAAAACGAAACGAAACTACTTTTAAACAATAAAATTGGTTTTGATACGAAACAGAAAATCGCCACCGATATTTCTGGTTTGGTTAAAAAAGAAAAAATTAAAAATCTAGGGATTACGGAAACCCAACTAACCGCTTTAGATAAAGGTTTTGAACTGAAAACCAAAAATATAGTTGATGATAATAAATCAGATTCTGACTTGACTTTTGGCGTGAAGTCAGGATTAAGTATGCTTTTGATGTACGCGACATTTATGTTTATCTTAATTTATGGCGTTCGCGTAATGCGAAGTGTTTTGGAGGAAAAAAATAACCGCGTGGTCGAGATTATTATTTCTTCCGTGAAACCTTTTGAACTGATGATGGGGAAAATTTTAGGTGTCACATTGGTCGCATTGACTCAATTTTCCGTTTGGATCACCATGGCTGTGATCGGTGCCATATTTTTAAATACCGGTTTTTCTGCGATGAAAGGTCAGATTTCCGGCAGCGACTCTTCAGCGAGTTTGATTGATAAATTCGACATTCAACAAATTGCGACGCAGATTTCTCATACTTTATTAGATTTAAATTATGGATTAATTATCGGTGTTTTTATTATTTTCTTTTTATTGGGCTATATTTTTTACAGCTCAATATATGCCGCCATCGGCTCTGCAGTCGATAACGAAACGGAAACTTCCCAGTTTACAATTTTCGCGATTCTACCTTTAACACTCGGCATGTATGGTAGTTTTTCAATAATGGGAAATCCAGACGGCCCGATGGGATTTTGGCTCTCTATGATTCCATTTACTTCGCCAGTTGCGATGATTGCAAGAATTCCTTTTGGCGTTCCTGTTTGGCAAATTATCTTGTCGGTGGTCATTTTATTAACAACTACTCTATTGATGGTTTATATTGCCGCAAAAGTTTACAAAGTTGGAATCCTAATGTACGGCAATAAAGCCACGGCAAAGGAACTCTTGAAGTGGATCAGAAGTTAGAATTTAGATTTTTCTCGCTAATTTTGGAGATTTCGCAGATTTTCTATTTTACAAAGTAGACTTTTCATTTTATTTTTTCTATTTAGGAGCAAGACAATCTCGTGTTTTTCGAAACCTCCTCCCGTGTTCCGCTCTAATTTTTTAATTGGCGCGCGCTTCGCGCGCCAATTAAAAAGATACCGCTTTACCCGCGGCTAAATTTGAAGTTTTGTTTTTTGATTGATAAGAAATAAATCCTGAAAATATTAGGAAGAAATTAGTAGATATTTTAGCGAAATAAAGCTACCTATTTTTAATATCTGAGAAAAAGTTAAACTTATACTTTATTTATATACTATTTCTATACCACAGGATATTCCTTTAGTAGATATAGTAAGTGAGTTTACACCCTTCCAAGAGAAGGAAAGAATTGACTATTGACAAAAAAAAACTACAAAGAATTTGTTGAAAACAATCCAAATACATTTGGAATAACGGCAAATGGAACAGGCCATAATATTTAGGAAGACAATCCAAATTTAGTAATAACCATAATTGCAAAATCTTACGCCGAAACTCAAAAAGACCAAGTGAAAATAGGCATCTACGAGAATGCGTTGAAATTTTCCATTGACGCAATAAATTTTAAAAAGAAAACGGAGAAGGAATAAATAAAACGAAGAGCGGACTTTCTAATATATTAATCGACATAGATAAAACTGATCTATTTGAGCATGTTATTAAATCTTGGACACTCAGAAAAGAATAAAAACGACACACAACACCGTATATAAAAAATTGCTGTTATGTGCTTAATTCCCTTTCCACCTTCTCTGTTTGTACCAAATGGTTCTAATCTATTCCATTATACTTATTTTTCCATTTATAAAAAGTGCGACCGTTTTCCCATATTCTTGGCAAAACTTATTTAACGTTTTCCTCTGATTCTGCTCAGTTAATATCTCAATAATCTGAACTTCTGTAAACTTTCTATTTTTTATATTCTTCCCGAATTTAAAAATTATACTTTTAAATGCTTCAGTTTTTTGGGGGAGATTACAAACCTTATCCATAACAAAAAAGGACCAGAGAGCGCCACTCTGCGAAATAAATACTACCTTTGGTTTCTATGCGTAGACTTACAGCCGTATTGCTGCTTTCGATATTAGGAATAATTTTATTCCCGTGGCAAATGATTTGTATTGCGCATCCAGTCGCAACCGAAAATTACCACCACAAAGGACCAAGCCTTTGCGAAATTCATAGAATAGCTACACAACAAAAAGGCGAACATTTCTCACAAAAGATGGAATGTAAGCACGTTCAATCTCAGATTTACGACCTACAAAATCACCAAGTTGAAAATATAGCCCCAGGCAATCAATTATTTGTGATTTTACCTGTTGATTGTGAATCCGTAAAACTTGGCAATCACAAACAACCCTTTTCATTCCCACCTGACCCTCAATGCCGTTCGGCAACCTTAATTTCTGATAATCCACTTCGCGGACCTCCCTTAGTTTAACCTTTCTTTATGATCGGTATATTACACTTTAACCCTTCATAAAAGAAGGCTTTTCGTGTTTATGCCAATTTCAAATATGTTGAGACGCTATTGCTTTATAGCAGCGCTATGTCTTGACCTAGTTTTTCATTAAAAATAAAAAAGGAGAAAAATGTTAGAATTAGCTTTTAAAAACAAATATTTGATCATCGTTCTATCTTTATTGATAGCCGTGATCAGTTTGGTCGTAGTGAAACGGCTACCGGTAGATATTCTACCTAACTACAAAACTTCTGCCGTGCAGGTGTTAACCCTTTATCCTGGTATGCCTGCCGAAGTAATGGAAAAAGACATCACTTCCAGAATAGAAAGATGGACAGGGCAATCAAACGGGATAGCAAGCCAAGAAAGTAAAAGTATGATTGGTGTTAGTATTGTGAAAGATTTTTTTTCAGAAGACATTGACCCCAATACGGCACTTTCACAAGTAACCTCATTGGCAATGTCTGATTTATATTATTTGCCTCCAGGCACAGTGCCACCCATGGTAATGCCCTATGATCCAACCGCTTCAACACCTTTGGCGTTACTGGCAGTGAGCAGCGATAGCTTGGATGGAAAAGAACTGTATGACATCGCCTATTTTCAATTGCGGAATTTATTAGGCTCTGTAAAAGGGATTATTGCCCCTGCCGTATATGGCGGAAAGCTTCGGAGAATTTTCATGTATGTGTATCCTGATAAGCTACAAGCCTATGGACTTTCTCAAACAGATGTAGTTGATGCGGTAAAGAAAAATAATGTGATGATCCCAACAGGCGACATTAATATTGGCGATATGAATTACAGCGTAAATGCCAATGGAATGCTACCCAAAGTGGACGACTTCAACAACATTGTGATAAAAATGGATAAAACTGGTGCACCCATTTTTTTAAAAGATATTGGCTATGCCAAAGATGCTAGTGCCATACAAACAAACATAGTTCACATCAATGGTAAAAGGCAAGTTTACATTCCTATTTACAAGCGTACAGGAGCAAATACCATAGCCTCTGTAGAAGCTGTAAAAGGGAAATTAAAGGCTTTGAAAGAACGCTTACCAAAATCTGTAAATCTTGATGTCATCCTTGATCAGTCTACCTATGTGCGGCACAGCATAAACGGTTTGGTTAAAGAAGGTATTATAGGTTTGGTTTTGGTTTCCTTAGCCTTATTATTATTTCTTGGGGATTTCCGGTCAACGTTTATTGTTGCACTGAGCATTCCACTTTCTATCATGTTTGCGTTTATCGGCTTGTATTTTACCGGCGATACCATAAATAGTATGACGTTGGGTGGAATTGCCTTAGCAATTGGTTTACTGGTAGATGACAGTATTGTTGTACTCGAAAATATTGATAAGCACTTAAAAAGAGGAAAAACACCGGCTAAAGCTGCATTTGACGGTGCAAAAGAAGTAGCCTTACCTGTTTTAGTGACAACATTAACCATCATTATTGTTTTCCTTCCAATTTTATTTCTTACGGGTATTACAAAGTTTCTTTTCACACCGCTTGCCATTGTCGTTTCGTTGGCGATGATTGGTTCTCGGTTTTTTTCTATGACACTTGTTCCAATAATGGCGGCTGCTTTTTTCAAAGAGCACGATCCTGATCACAAACCCGTAAGATTTCTGAGAATGTTTAACAGTGGAATTACGCGTCTTACCAACGGCTATGTGAAATTGATTGATAAAGCATTAAAATTTAGGTGGCTAGTCTTAGGAAGCGTAGCTGTTTTATTTGTGATTTCGATGTTTGGTTTTCAAAAATTAGGTCGAGGGCTATTTCCGCAAATGGATGTTGGTCAAATATCCATGGATGTTCGTATGGAAAGTGGAACAAGAATCGAGAAGTCTGAAAAAACAGTCACGGAAATTGAAAATTTTTTGAAAAAAGAAATCGGAAATGACGTGAATTTGGTTGTTTCAAATCTCGGCGTTTTGAATGATTGGCCAGCAGCCTATACCCCAAATTCTGGTACACAGGATGCAACAGTCAATGTCCAGTTGAAAGAAGGACATAAAACCAAAACGGCAGATTATATTAAAAGACTCCGCCCTCAATTAAAAGCAAAGTTCCCAGGGGTACAGTTTATCTTTAATACCGGTGGAATCATAACCAGTGCTTTAAATTTTGGTTTACCATCGCCAATTGATGTGCAAATTATTGGAAACGATTTACACCAAGCTCATGCCATTGCCGTAAAGGTGCGGGATATTGTACAGAATGTAAACGGAACGGAAGATGTACGCATTCTTCAGCGATATGACCATCCAGAAATTAAAGTGGACATCGATAGAACTAAAGCAGCACAGGTAGGGATAAATGCAGATGATATTGTTAAAAATACTGTTTCGGCATTAAATTCTTCTGTAAACTTTAAACCTTCCTTTTGGATTGATGGGAAAAATGGCAATCACTATTTTGTAGGAGTTACTTATCCAAAAACAGAATTAGATAATCCTCAGGCGCTTGAAAATATTTCGGTGACAGGAACAAATGGAAAAGTTACGCAACTGAAAAACATAGCGAAAACCTCTTTATCTTCTGCTCCAATTGAGATTAATCACTTGAATTTACAAAGGGTAACGGATGTATTTGCTAATGTAGAAGGCAGAGATATTGGCTCCACTGGAGCTGAGATTGAAAAAAAACTAAGCGTACTTCGTAAAAATTTACCCGAAGGATACAAAGTTGAAATAAGAGGTGAAATACAAAGTATGAAAGAAGGCTTTAGCAATCTTGGTTTGGGTTTAGCCCTGGCAATTCTCTTGGTTTATCTTGTCATTGTTCCACTATTGCGTTCATTCAAATTGCCTTTAATTATTATTACTGTAATTCCTTTGGGATTAATTGGTGTGACGGCCATGTTGTGGGCAACAAATACGAACCTCAATATCCAATCAATGATGGGAATAATAATGATGGTTGGAATTACCGTTGCTTATAGTAATTTATTAGTAGATAAGATGAACAACCTCTTTAAGGAGGGCAAACCATTAGTAGAAGCCATAAAAGAAGGGGTCACAAATCGTTTTAGACCTATTCTAATGACCGCTATTGTAGCGATATTGGCGCTATTCCCAATGGCATTAGGCTATGAAACAGGAGGAGAAGCAAATGTACCATTGGCAAGGGCAATTATTGGAGGCGTAGCTGCCGCAACCCTTTTATCGCTGTTTGTTGTGCCCATTTTATTCTATTTATTCAACAAAAAAACTCAAATTAAAATGAACTCAATCAAATCAATTATCATTATACCTATTTCTATGCTTTTGTTTTCTTCTTGTAGTAACAATAAAGCAGAAAAGCAAACTGCAACTGAAAATAGAAATATTCCAACCGTTTTAGTAAGTAATGCCGAAACCCATAAATTTGATGCATCATTGCAAATTTCGGGAACAGCTATGCCCAATCAGCAAGTAAAACTGTTTGCAATGACTAGTGGCTTTTTAAATCAATTAAAGGTAGATATCGGCGATTTTGTAAATAAAGGACAAATCCTTGCCGTTTTGGAAAATCCCGAATTATTAAGTAATAAATTAAAATTTGAAGCCGAATTGAAAGGCAAAAAATCTATTTATGAACGATTAAAAGCGATCTATGAAAAAACACCTCAGCTTACTACCATTGCTGATCTTGAAAAAGCTGAAGCAGAATACATAAGTATTAAAGCACAACGTGATGACATCTTAACGCAGATCAAATACCTGAACGTAAAGGCCCCATTTTCAGGTGTAATTGTAAATCGGTTTGTAGACAAGGGAGCAATTATTCAGAGTGGATTAAATAATGCTAACGCCATGCAATTATTTGAAATTCAAGACGTACGACCTATTAGATTGGCAGTTTATGTACCAGAAACAGATGCCCCATTAATAAACAAAGGGACTAAAACAAAAATTGTATTCCCTGAGCTGTCAAATACAAAATTTTCGGCAGCCGTTTCACGTATTGCTTATGGCTTAGATGAATCTACCAAGACCATGAAAATCGAAATTGATTTACCAAATACAGATTTAAAAATAAAACCCGGCATGTATGCCAAAGTAGAAATCCAAAAAAGCGGGCATAAAGATGCTTTATCAGTTCCAAATGAAGCAATTGGGAACGTAGATGGCGAGTCATTTATTTGGATTGCTAAAAACGGGGTTGTTAAGAAAGTGGATGTGAAAATAGGGATACGAGATGCAAAATTTTCAGAACTATTAAGCGGTGAAATTAAACCGACAGATAAAATTGTAGTTCAAGGAAAACAACTTTGTTCTGATGGAGCAACTGTTAAAATAAAAGAATTAACCACTAAATAAAAGAAAATGAAAAATAGCTTAAAATATTTTGTTGCCATCCTATTTGTGGCAGCAACATTTACGGCAAATGCACAGACAACATTACCAATCAATTTACAAACGGTTTTGGAAATGGGCGGCGCCAATAATTTAACCATTAAAGAGTTTAAGGCAAAACAAGAATTAGCAGAAGCCAATTTATCCAAAGCAAAAGAATGGTGGTTGCCTGATGTATATGCAGGTTTACAAACACAACAACTTTGGGGTGCTGCAATGAACGCAGATGGACGTTTCTTTTTAGATGTGAACAGACAAAACCTTTGGGGCGGTTTAGGCTTAAATGCAAACTGGAATTTTGCGGAAGGTATTTACAAAACTAAATCTGCTAAACTTCAAGTTCAGGCTTCTGTCTATCAAACACAGGCGGAAAGAAACAATACACTTTTAGCAACCATTAAAGCTTACTATAATTTGCAAACAGCACAAATGAAGGTAGTTGCTTATAAAAACTTGGTGGCACAATCTGATACTATTACGCAACAAATTTCTATTCAGGTGGGAGCGGGACTGCGCTACCAATCAGAATTATTGTTGTCAAAAAGCAATCAAAGTCATTTAAAAATTGAAATGCTGAATGCAAAATCGGAATACAATCAAAAATCAGCTGAGTTGGTGCGTTTACTTAACCTTGAAAGCAAAGTAAAATTAGTAATTATCGATAGCGTAATGGTTCCTTTGAACTTTCAGCAAGAATTTTTATCGGTTAATGATTCAACGTATAAAAATAGACCCGAAATCAAAGCAGTAGATTTGACGATTCGGTCATTGCAAACAGAACGAAAAACCATTACAACAGGCTTATTCATTCCAACATTGAGCATAGGAACTTACGGTTCCTATTTTGGAAGAATTAACGGGGCGATCTCTCCAGTATTTCCATTACAATATCCCGACACAAAACAGCTTTATCCGACAGGAATGCTAAATGCATCTTTAACTTGGAAAATTCCTCTTGGGCGTTTGATATATGGAGGCGATCTTAAAAAATTCAAAAGCCAGATAACGATTCAAGAAATAAAATCGGAACAATTGAAAGGACACATCAATGAAGAAATTGAAAATGCTCAACAATTGATTATTATTGGGAAGGAACAAATACAAATTGCGAAAGCAGGATTAGATTTTACAACAGAAGCTCTGCACCAAAGTATTGAAAGACAGAAATTGGGAACAGTAAAACCCTTTGAGGTTTTTCAGGCACAACAGTTTTTCCTGCAATCCCAACTTGACTATTTGATAGCGATCAGCAATTACAACAAGTCACAATTTGAATTAAAAGCAGCGAAAGGAGAAATATTGTAAACTGACGAATACTTGCAAGCATTCTGAAAGCTTTCGGGATGCTTGCTATTTTCCTACTCAAGAAAAATTGAATAAAAAAAACTTCTTTCCATTCTGAAAGCCAAGCATTTAAAGTGACATTGGATATAAGATTAGCTTGAAAAAAAAGTTTGGCAAAAATGGAAGTGAAGTTTTTTCATGAAAGTTTTTCTTAAATTTGAAGTGACACCTAACTAAAAAGTGTGTAAGTTGAAGGCTCAGATTTTATAATCTGAGCCTTTCTTCAAATAAAAAAACAAATTGATTGAGTACGATTCCCCAATTTCTAATTGACATTAACAGTAAAAAACCAACCCGAAAGTTGGCTTTTTTGTTTTAAGGACGCGAATTGTAAATCTGCGATATCGGCATCTACTATCCTTAAATTTAACGCAAAATTAGAAGAAACTTATCTGATTTTTGAAAACGGCTAGAAGGATTTAAATTCATAAAAACATCATTGAAAGATTTACTTCTTTTCAAAAATTTCTTTTCTAAAACTGCCGTCTTTATTTGGTATTTCAATCACGTAATTTCCATTTTCTAAATAACCTAAAGTCATTAAACTATTTTCTAAAACTACACGATAAACGCCTTCTTTCGTAGATTCTGTAAAAGTTGCATAGGGAATTGAACTGTTTGCTGGAACTAAAATAAATCTATTGTTGTCTAGGAGAACTTTTTTGAGAATTAAATTGCCATTCGTGTAATTCTGGACATTATTTGAAGCTGTTTTTGGTTCTGATTTTGGTTGTATGATGCTTCTTGATTTAGTTATTTCTACTGATTTGACAGTAATTGGTTCATTTTTTTCAACAAATATCGCCTTTACTTCCGAAAATTTAAACAATGGTGAAGAATTTGGGATACTTTTCAAAATATTTTGAAGTGCTTCGCTATAGCCAGTTTCATACTCTTTTTCGTCTGAAGCGCCTTGCTGTGAAATCAAAACTTTCCCATTGCAATCTTTAGCTTCAAGTGTAAGTTTAGTTTTAAACATATTTCCAGATTTAATTACATTTATAACTGCCACTTTACAAGGATCTTGCTTTAATTCTTCTGGCCAAAGACGATTTTCGGTTTGTATCACTTCATAACCTTTTGTCTTTAATTTTTTAACTAAAGTTGAGTTTAATTCAAACTGATTATCTTGAAAATCTTTGAAATCTTGCGGTACATAAAGGTATTTATAATCTGAAAGTTTTTGCGCATCAATAGCATGAAAACCCATAAATAAAAAAATTAAAAAGATATTTTTCATTTTAAGATAATTTTTGACATTGGTGAATAGCTGGCTCAGCTGCAAAAAATGGTTTTGCTTTTTCCATCATAATTTTTATACCCTCAGAATTTAAATGTCTATCAATATCTTGTTGACTTTCCCAAACTTCAATTGTAAAAAATATACCTGTATTTTTTGAATCTTCTACTAAATCGTAACTGACACAGCCTTCTTCTTTTCTCGTGTTTTCTACCATTCCATTTAAAAGTGGGATCACCTCGGCTAAATTATTATCTTTAAATCTCAAATCTGCTACTACATGAATTTCGCTCATAATATTTTATTTTTTTTATTAACACAATCGTTTTAAAACCACATCAGCCATATCGGTCAAAACAGAAAACTTATAATATCAAATCTAACAAAAAAAAACCTAAATCTTTCGATTTAGGTTTTGATATCAAATAATGTAAATTATCTTTTTGTTCTGCCTCTATTTTGTGATTTTGCATCTTGTGCAACTCTAAACCCAATCCAGCCGAAAGCTCTGCTTTCATCTTTAAATCTTCTTTGTCCCGGATCCAGCCAATAAGCTGTGTCAAGCCACGAACCACCTTTTACTACGCGAACATCGTCCGAAACTTTTGTTGTGCGCATTTTAGGATCTTTTTGTAAAATCACATGACCTCGGGAATCTACGATAAATTTTTTCTTACTGTCATTATACATGCTAAAAGCGGCTTTACTGCTGTCCTGCTCTTTTCCATAACCTGCATCTAAAGACGATTGAAAATCACCATCTCTGAAATTTCTGTCATCCGCTGTCGTTTCTCTGGCATATTGTCCCGGTAGACCTTTATAAATTAAACGTCCATCTGAAAGTGTATCATATTTTATAGCGTTATCTTCAATCTTTTTAGAGGATCCGTCCGCATTTTTTTCAACAGTTCTGGTCACATTTCCACGGAAATAATTAAAATCGCTGCCTTCTTCATCAATAATTGGTCTGTAAACGTCAGCCGTCCATTCAGAAACGTTACCAAACATTCCATAAATTCCTAAATCATTAGAAGGAAATTGCTTAACATCAGAAGTTGTAGGAGCTCCATCATTTTTCCAGCCAGGAACACCGGAATAATCTCCCGCACCCATTTTGAAATTTTCAAGATACATCCCGCGGTTCTTACCTTTTTTCCCCTTAAGCTTATTAATTTCTGGATCCTTGCCTTTTACTAAGTTATATTCTCTGTTTTTTTGTTGTCCCAAAGCGGCAAATTCCCATTCAACTTCTGTCGGCAAACGAAATTTTTCAACTAGACCCGCAGAAGCATTTTTATTTGCAGCAGCAATACGCGTATTAGTAGTCTTTATTCCTGTTGCTTTTTGCAATTTTCCTTTGTTTAGTAAAGCGTCCAGATCTGCATCATTACCTTTATATTTATCCATGTTAAATGAACTTGACCCGACATTATTAGCCTCATTACTATAATAATCTTTTGGCAATACACCTTTATCTATAAGGGCTTTCTCATTTGCTCTATTAGTTAACCAATCGCAGTATTGCGACGCTTGTAACCAAGTAACACCTACAACTGGATAGTAATCATACTCCGGGGAACGGAAATACGTTTCTGCGAAATCATTTCTGGATAATTTGTTATTCCAAACTAAAGTATCAGGCAAAGCACCTTTATAAATCTCTTTATAATTTGGATCTGAGGGTGGAAATACAAATTTCAACCAAGTTACATATTCTCTATATTCGTAATTCGTGATTTCTGTTTCACCCATAAAAAAGGAACTTACCTGCATTCTGCGAGGAGTATTATTCCAATCGTGCATGACATCATCTTTAACCAAACCCATTGTGAAAGTTCCGCCTTCAACGTAAACCATGCCTGGCCAACCTTTTTGTTTTTGCTGTTTCCCGGTAAAAAACCAACCTTTTGAGTCGTTTGGTTTCCATCCTGTTTTACTTGTGAAACGTTTAGAACCGCCACCATTTTTAGAATTGCCTCCGCCACAACTCGTAAGCAAAAAAGCAGCACATATTATTATTAAAGAAAACAACTTGAGTTTGTTCATACTATCTTAAATATTTTCAGGATACAAAGAAAAATTAAATAATCCAATTAAGCAATTAATGGTTTAGGTTTTTTGAAAAACGCACATAAATATATTTTTATTGTATCATATGATTATTTTAATTTTTTCGTTTAATTTGTAATTGATACACAATATATGAAACGTAATTTATTATTTATTATTTTCTGCAGTATTTTTTCATTAGCGGGCGCCCAAAATATTAATATAAAATGGGATGGTTCCACGAAAATAGATTACGGAACTGAAAGTAAAACATTACCACATTTTACTAATGAGGGTTTTAATTATGAAGAGGGAAATGTAATTATCCGGCTTAATCAGAAAACAAATGACGTTTTAAAAGCCGAAAATTTACAATGGGAACAGGTTTCCGAAAAAGATTTATTTGATATTTCAAGATATGAACTAAGATCCGCTGACGAAATAAGTGTAAGTTCTTACAAAAAAGAAGGGGAAAATTTTGCATCTGTTAGAATTGTAGCTTTTAAAACTGTAAAAAATCAAATTTTAAGATTGTCTGGCTTTTCCTTGGTGAAAGACAATAAACCTCAAAATATAAATTTTAACAGAGCTTTATCAACTACAGATAATCCTCTAAAACAAGGCACTTTCTATAAAATTAAAGTCGATAAATCTGGTATTTTTAAAATCACGACTCAATTTTTGCGCGCAAATGGAATAAATCCGTCAGATATAAATCCTAAAAACTTTCGAGTTTATGGAAATGGGGGTTTAATGTTACCAGAATTTAATCAGGATAATTATTACAGGTCCTTACAGGAAGATGCGATCGAAGTATATGGAGAAAATGATGGTGTTTGGAATGATGGTGACTATGCATTATTTTATGCACAAGGTCCCGATGGGTTTAACCTGTATAAAGGTTCAGTGGGAGATGCGACAAACCGACGTACTGATACGCGCTCAGACAGAAGTTTAAATTTAAAGAATATTTATGAAAACTATTCCTATTACTTTATAAATTTTGATACCGGATCGGGAAAGCGGGTTCAAACTGAAGATACTACAGCACTACCTTCTCAATTAATAACAAGATACGACGATTATCAGGTCATCAACGAAGAAAAATTTAATCTTCTGAAAATTGGCCGGGCATTTCTTGGCGACTCCTTTAACAGTAACAAAAGTGTTTCATTTACTACCAGAACTCCATTACAAGCGGGAGATAATATTGTTTACAAAACTTCAATTGCGCCCTATCAATTTCAAGGGAATTCTTTAAAAATAAATATTAATAATAAAAACGAAAATAATTATAATTTCACGGCAGGAACGCAAGACTATGTTTTTGTTAATAGCAGTGGAACCGTAAATGGATTAACGGGAAATCAAATTACTTTTAACTATTTACCCAATATTGGCGCAAATCCAAATGGAATTGTTTATTTAAACTATGTAGAAGTTACTTACAAGCAGGATCTGGTCTTTAATGGTTCACAAATGAATTTCCGTTCGTACGATATTACTGAAAACAGCACTAAAACTTATGGTTTTAGCCTTTCTGACGCGTCTTCCGTAGAAGAAATCTGGGATGTTTCAGATATAACAAATGCGAAGAAAAAGATAAATAAGGCATCTGGTGATACTTATAATTTTGGGTATACCCCAAACAATCAAAGTTTTAATAATGAATTCGTTGCCTTTAAAAACACGTCTGCCTACGAACCTACCTTTGTAAATAAAATTGGTAATCAAGATTTATCGGCGCTTTCTAATATTGATTATCTGATAATTACAGCGCCTGAAATGCTGGGACAAGCGCAAAGATTAGCAGACTATCATAAAAATATTGACAACTATAACGTAGCAGTTGTGGATATTAATAAAATTTACAACGAATTTTCTAGTGGAAGCCAAGATATTACGGGCATAAGAAACTTTGTAACAAGATTAAGTTCTACCAACGGAAATCTGAAATATTTAATGATCTTGGGAGATACCTCTTTTGATTACAAAGGCATCCAGTTTCCAGCTTCAGATATTGTACCAAGCTATGAAAGTGAATACAGCCAAGATTTTTCGGGATCTTTTGTAACGGATAATTATTTTGTAATGACCGCACCTCAATCTTCCACAAATATACAGGGAATGTTACCAGATCTACCTGTTGGCAGATTACCCGCTGCAAATATTTCAGAGGCAAAACTACTGATCGACAAAACTTTAGCTTATTATAATCAATTGCCAAGTCAATCCACACCCTTTGGGGATTGGCGCATGAAATTAGATTTTGTAGTAGATAATGATTTGCAAAATGAAAGCCCTCCAAGTGGTGTCGCTTTTCACACTGCAGCAAACGAAGCTATAGCTGCGAATTTTGAAGGATCTTCCACCGATAAACCAGAATATAACATCAGAAAATTATATCTAGATGCTTTTCCTGCAACTAATTCTGCAGGTGGGGCAAGATATCCCGAAGTAAACCAAGCGATTAGTAGTGATGTAAGTAATAGCTTATTTTTATTTTATTTCGGACATGGAGGTATTAATGGTTGGGCGCAAGAACGTGTCTTAACTAGTACCGAAGTTCAAAATTTTAACAATTTTAATAATGTTTACAGTAGATTTCCCCTAGTTGCCACTATAACCTGTGAATTTACTTTATGGGATGATCCTTCCAGTTTTTCAACCGGAGAGCAGGTCATAAAATCTAAAACTGGCGGCGCCGCTACAATGATTACATCAAGTCGTGCAGTGGGCGTAGATTACGGTTTAAAGTTTACCAGAACATTTATAGATCAAATTTTTAAATTAGAGAATGATGATTTTAGAAGTTTAGGGACGGCATTTTTAGCAGCAGAATCTATCACTGGACCAACTTCTAACCATCTAAAAGTTAATTTTTTAGGCGATCCTGCGATGAAACTTAGCCGTCCAAAAAAATTGATAACAATAGACAATGTAGATTCGCCTGTTCCCGGTCAGCTACGGGCTTTAGATTTTGTAACGATTACCGGTAAAGTAAAAAAAGTTGATGGACCCGTTGACACTTCATTTACAGGTAGAATCTCCATAAATATTTATGATAAAAGATTAAATAAAAAAACCCGAAATAACGTTGGTTTTTTAGTTCCAGTCTTAGAATATACCGAAGAAGGAAGCCCTATTGTAAAAACTTCTGGTGAGGTGAAAAATGGTTTATTTTCAGTAAAATTTTATGTTCCTAAAGATATTAATTACACCATTGGAACTGGTAGAATTTTAGCTTACGCGGATAATCAAAAATTTGATATTTTTGTAAACGAACCTTATAAAATCGGCGATATAAATCCGAACGGTCTTAATGATATTGTGCCGCCAATTGTTCATTTATTTATGAATAACATCAACTTCGCAGACGGAGGAATTACCAATCAAAACCCTACGCTTTTAGCCTGCGTGAGTGACAACACGGGGATCAATTCAACAGGTTCAGGTATCGGTCATGACATTACCGTAGTTTTAGACGGACAAGTAATTAATACTACTGTTTTAAATGATTTCTATTTTTCTGGAGAAGGCAATGGCTGTGTTAATGCTACTTTAGAAGATTATCAGAAGGGAAATGTATCCTACCCGTTCAGAAATTTAACTCCTGGTCCGCATCAATTGGTATTTAAAGTTTGGGACATTAACAATAATTCGACAACAGCAACGTTAAACTTTATAGTAAAGGATGAAACAGATCAAAATTTAATTGTTAAAAAATTATTAAATTGGCCAAATCCTTTTACAGATAAGACTTACATTCAGTTCGAACATAATTGTGATAATATTTTAGATGTAAATGCACAGATTTTCACGATTACTGGTAAACTGGTAAAAACAATTACCGCGCAAGTAACAGCAGAGCCTTTCTTTCAAGGATTTAGAACTCCCAGAACTGCTATAGAATGGGATGGCAAAGATGATTTTGGCGATACTGTCGCGAAAGGTGTCTATATTTTTAAAATATTTGCGCGCAGTGCAAATCAAGATAAATGTAAGGGAAGTGCAACAGCGGTAGAAAAAATGGTATTATTGAAATAAAATTAAAATTAAATAAACACTTATGACTATAAATAGAAAACTCCTTTTAACTTTAGGTCTGGGTTTAAGCATTACTGCTTTTTCACAAAATTTAGACCAAATAAGACCTGTTCTTACAGGTGCACCGTTTCTCAGAATTTCACCAGACGCACGGGCTGGCGGTATGGGCGATCAAGGTGTTGCAACTTCTTCAGATGCATTTTCACAGTTTTGGAATGCTGCAAAATATCCTTTTAGTAGATCAACTTCATCTTTAGCGGTAACATATACACCCTATTTGAGTAAACTTACAAATGATGTTTTTTTGCTTTATGGCGCGTATCACCAATTTTTAGGCGATAATGAACGCTCTACTATTTCCGCCAGTATTTACTATTTTAATTTAGGATCTGTAGATTTAACAAAATTAGTTGGCTCCGAAGTCGTTTCTGAAGGAACCGCGAAACCAAATGAATTTTCTGTTGATGTGGCTTATGGTTTAAAATTAACTGATAATTTCTCCATGGCAGTTACAGGTAGATTTATCAGATCAGATCTATCTGGAGGTTTTAATTCTGATAACACTTTAAAACCTGCAAACTCATTCGCTATAGATGTTTCTGGTTATTTTTTAAGTCCCAAACATCAAAGTTTTGGTGATTATGAAGGACAGGCAAGAGGTGGTTTTGCTGTTCAAAATTTAGGACCAAGACTGGATTATACCGGTGATGATCAATCAAGATCGTATTTGCCGACTACAGCAAGATTAGGTGCTGGTTATGATTTATTTATTGATGACCAAAACAAAGTAGGGATTAGTTTTGAAGCTTCTAAATTGTTAGTTCCAGGTCCGGAAATTACGGGTACTGATACAAATGGTAATCCTACCTATAATGTGCCAAACGTTGGAGTAATTCAAGGTGTAGGCAAATCTTTTAGTAATAAAAAAAGCACAATGCTTAGTGGCGCCTTAGAATATACATATGATAATGCTTTCTCGTTACGCGGTGGTTATTTTCATGAAAGCGCAGAACAAGGCGGCAGACAATACGGAACAGTCGGTATTGGATTAAAATACCAGTCTTTTGGTTTAGATTTATCTTATTTAATTAATACTTCTAAAATTAATTCTGCTCTAGACAATACTTTAAGAGTTGGTTTAACCTGGACTATCGGAGATGAAACTTCAAATGCACAGGATTATTAATAAAAATTAATTTAAACTTAAAAAAAGAGTCTCCATTGTGAGGCTCTTTTTAATTTGAGAAGTTTAATTTTGCTTTAGGATTTCTACTAAATGTCTTATACCTCAGATTTTAAAAGATTTGTTACCAGCCAATATATTTTTGCAGCCGTTCGAGTAACGCTTGCAGTTGTTCTACCGAGCATTATAATGGCTTATTTTGGTGTTTTAAAAGAGTTTTTCTTATTTCCACTCGCTACATTATTTGTTGGTCTTACAAGTCGACCGGTTTCTCCGGCGAAGAAATTCTCTGCTTCTCGCTGTGATTTGTTTTTTTATTGCGGCCGCAATTGCAAGTTTAGCGAAAGGTAATCCCATTTTCATTTTTATAGAACTCCTTTTATTCGGTTTTTTCTTCAGTATGATCGGCATTTATGGGCAGCGTTTGTCGGCAGTAGGTTCTTTAACGCTGATTGTCTTAGCAATATTTATTGATGGACATCTTACCGGTACAGATGAGCTTAAAAGTCTAATTATCTTTTTAGCGGGAAGTGTTTGGTTTATTTTTATATTTTTGATTGTAACAAGGCTTCAACCTTATAAACTGGCCAGCCAGCAAATTGGTGAAAATTATATTTTACTGGGTGAATATCTTAAGATTAGAGCCCAACTTTACCTTCCTGATCCAAATTACGATCTTGTATTTGATGAAATTATTGCACACCAGATCAAAATAAAAAATCTACAGGAAGATACACGTGAAACTGTTTTCCGGACCAGAGCAATTATTAAAGAATCTACTACTACAAGCAGATTGCTGATGCTGATGTTTCTGAATTCTATGGATCTGCATGAAAAACTCATGACTTCTGAAAGTGATTATAAAAAACTTCACCAAGACAAGAAAAATTTAGAAGTACTTTCTTCAATGAATATTTTTCTGCTAAGTTTAGCTACCGAAATCACCAATATAGGAATAGATCTTCAATCCGGCAGAAAATCAAAACCTTTAACAAATATTGATGCGGAGCGTGATAAACTTTATACCATTTACTACGATTACCGAAACAAGGAAATGACTTCGGGAAATCTAGAAAATTTTATGATCTTGCGCCAGATTTTAATGAGAATCACAGAGCTCAGCTCAGAAATAAAAAGTATCTACAAAATATTTTCACAAGATATAAAATTGGCAAAAAGTCTTTCATCCGGTTTAGATCTGCGCCAATTTTTAAACCCGGAAGAAAAGTTAAATTTCAAAGTCTTCAGAAATAATTTGAGTTTAAATTCAATGCAGTTTCGACATGCAATTCGGGTAACGATTGCGCTGCTAATAGGCTACGGTATTACAAGATTTTCATTTTTTCCCGTCGGTCACGCGTATTGGGTTTTGATCACGATTGTCGCTATTATCCGTCCAAATTACAGCATTACCAAACATAGAAATTACGTGCGTTTACTTGGAACAATCTCAGGTGCTTTGATTGCTTATTTCATTCTGTGGCAAATTTCAAACAATGTTATTTTACTATTTTTACTTCTTGTAAGCATGGTTTTAGCCTTCAGTTTCTTAAAAGGCAAATATTATTGGGCCGTACTTTTCATAACTGTTTATGTGTTTTTATCCTTTAATTTTTTAAAACCAGGCAACATCAATATTATTTTTAAAGACCGAATATTTGACAATTTAGTTGGAGGTTTGGTAGTCTTTTTAGTTTCCTACTTCATACTGCCAGTTTGGGAACATACGCAGAATTTAGATTTAATGAAAACTGCAACTAAGGATAACATTAATTATTTTGAAGCTGTAATGAAAAATTTTAAAGCGGAAGAAACTGAAATAAATATGCAAGAGTACAAAATGAAGAGAAAAGCCGCGCTGGTTTCTTTGGCTAATCTTTCAGATAATTTTCAGCGTATGCTTTCTGATCCAAAAAATCAGCAGAAAAAATTGGAAAAAGTACATCAGTTTGTTACTACATCGCATTTATTTACGGCATATACGGCATCATTATCACAATTTTTTAACGGAAAAAGTTTAAAAAAATATCCAGAAATCGATGCTAAAAAATGGACAGAAAATATTACTGCTGAACTTCAAAATTCTTTAAACATCTTAAATAATACAGAACTTTCAATACAAAAGGAAAAAGAACTAAGTACTGAAAGTGAAGTTGAATTTTTATTAAATAGAAGAAAAGCCGAACTTCTAGAAAATGAGCTAGTCGACCAAAGGGATCAATCTAAAATCTCTCGTTTAACAGAGCTAAAAAACATCACAGAACTTTTAGAATTAATGTCTGATGTTGCTCGTGAGCAAAGGAAAGTCTTAACGGGTTTCCAAACTTTTATTGATAAAAAAACTAATCAACAATCGTAAAACAGTAATCTTCAAAAAATTCTACACGTGCAGAAAAGTGATCAGAATTATCGTCGTCATAAACGCTGCAATCAATTTTGCGTAAATTTTTTAAATCAAAAGATTCTACTTTGTAGTTCTGTTTTAAAGAAAAATAATTAGAATGGTGAATTTTATACATACTTTCCTTTACAGACCAAATTACTGTCAGATATCCTACTCTATCTTCTTCTGAAAAAAATTCCGCTTCATTTGCATAGATAAATTTATGCTCAATTCTCAGAATTTTTTCATTAAACTTTTCCATATCAATCCCAATTTTTTCTCGTGAAACAGCAATCGCAGCAAAAGGATAAGAATGTGTTATAGAAATATTAAAATCGTTCGGAAGCAGAAAAGGCTCTCTTTCTTTGTATAAAATTTTGTGCGATGGTAAGATACTTTTTAAAGCTTTACGAACTAAAAGTGTTTCTTTAATTTTTGTCGGGTGAAAGTTTTTTATTTTCTCACCGTTTTCTTTCTCAAGTAAATCTTCTAAATTTAATTCTTCGTTCTCATCATATTTCCAAAGAAGAATGATTGCTTTATTATCCGAAAAATCTTTGTAAAGTGGCATATCAGAAATTAATATAAGAAATTAATAATAAACAATCCCACTATTAAATTAAATATAGTAAAACATTTTATTATTTTGCTTAGGTTTTTGGTTAAGAAAATTTTAGTTCGTAAATTTGCGTAAAATTATTAATAAATAAAATTAAATTTTTATGATGGATACAAAAACAACCTATTTACCATATAAAGTGAAAGACATTTCTTTAGCTGAATTTGGTAGAAAAGAGATAACTTTAGCTGAAGCAGAAATGCCTGGTTTAATGGCTATTCGTGCAGAATACGGACCTTCTCAGCCTTTAAAAGGCGCCAGAATTGCTGGATGTCTTCACATGACGATTCAAACTGCTGTTTTGATAGAAACTTTAGTAGCTTTAGGCGCAGATGTGACTTGGTCTTCATGTAATATTTTCTCTACGCAAGACCACGCTGCTGCTGCGATAGCCGCCGCTGGAATTCCAGTTTATGCTTGGAAAGGTTTGACGGAAGAAGAATTTAACTGGTGTATTGAGCAAACTGTATTTTTTAGCGAAGATAGAAAACCATTAAATATGATTTTAGATGATGGTGGCGATTTAACAAACTTGGTTTTTGATCATTATCCAGAATTAACAGCCGGAATTAAAGGACTTTCTGAAGAAACCACAACTGGTGTTCACAGATTGTACGAAAGAATGCAGAATGGAACTTTGGTAATGCCTGCAATTAACGTAAATGATTCGGTTACAAAATCAAAATTTGATAACAAATATGGCTGTAGAGAATCAGCGGTTGATGCAATCAGAAGAGCAACTGACTTAATGTTGGCCGGGAAAAGAGTTGTAGTTTGTGGTTATGGCGACGTTGGTAAAGGAACAGCGGCTTCATTTAAAGGTGCCGGTTCAATTGTAACAGTAACAGAAATTGATCCAATTTGTGCTTTACAAGCTGCAATGGACGGTTTTGAAGTTAAAAAATTAGATACAGTAGTTGCAACTGCGGATATCGTAATTACGTCAACAGGAAATTACAATATCGTTCGTGGCGAGCATTTTGAAAAAATGAAAGATAAAGTGGTTGTGTGTAACATCGGTCATTTTGATAACGAGTTAGATATGGCTTGGTTAAACGATAATTACGGTGATACAAAAACTGAAATTAAACCACAAGTTGATCTTTATAATATCAACGGAAAAGATATTATTATTTTAGCAGAAGGAAGATTGGTAAATTTAGGTTGTGCAACCGGACATCCAAGTTTTGTGATGAGTAACTCTTTTGCTAACCAAACTTTAGCTCAAATTGAACTATGGACCAATTCTGAAGCTTATGGAAACGAAGTTTATATGTTACCAAAACATTTAGATGAAAAAGTAGCCCAATTGCATTTAGCTAAATTAGGAATAGAACTTGAAACGCTGTCTCCAGAGCAAGCAAAATATATCGGTGTAGAAGTTGACGGACCTTTCAAGCCAGATTATTACAGATATTAAATAATTTATTTGGAGCTTTTTCCCGCTGTGCGTTTAATCTTTTTTTTCACCGTTTATTATATTTAAATTAATGGCAGAATAAAAAAAAGGATACCACTTCCATCGGGGCTAGCTGCAGTCATAATAAAAATAAATTTCCGTCTCAAAAAGAGACGGAAATTTTTGTTTTAAACTCACTTAAAAATTGTAATTTCAGTAGATGAAAGCTCGGTTTATTTTTCTTTTCTGTACGCTTTTGCAGTTCTCTTTTGCACAAGATTTGGGATTTAAAATAAATGCCGGAAAAAAAACGGTAATTCCTTTTCAATTAATAAATAATCTGATATTTATTCCTGTTACAGTAAATGGCATAAGTCTTACCTTCCTATTAGATTCCGGCGTTTCGGAAACGATTCTTTTCAGTTTAGAAAATAAAGAAGTCAATTTCAAAAATGTTGAGAAAGTAAAATTTTCCGGTCTTGGTGATAATGTTGAGCTATTTGGTTTAAAAACAATCAATAATGACGTCAAAATTAACAACCATTTTGAAGACCCTTCTCATACTATTTTTTTAATTTTAAATGAAGATTTTAATTTTTCATCACATGTTGGCATACCAGTAAATGGCATTATAGGCTATCATTTTTTTAAAAATAATCCTGTTCAGATAGACTACATCAGAAAGAAAATTACAGTTTATAATGAAGATAGATACTTTACGAAGAAAAAAAGAAAATTCTCCGAATTTGACATAACATTAGAGGAAAATAAGCCTTACATAAAAGCTTCTGTAAAGATGACGAGCGATGCAAAACCTTCTAAATTGCTTTTGGATCTAGGAAATAGTGATGCTATCTGGTTATTTCCAAACCTAATTAAAGATTTTGTCTACAATAGGCCTAACATCCAGGATTATCTCGGACGCGGTTTTAATGGTGATATTTTCGGAAAACGGAGTAGAATAAAAGAACTTTCCATTGGAGATTTTAATTTAGAAAAACCGCTTATTGCCATGCCAGATGAATATTCTATACAGCACTTAACATTGGTAAAAGAAAGAAAAGGCTCTGTCGGTAATGACGTATTGCGTCGTTTCACAGTAATTTTAGATTATCCAAATAAAAAAATATATCTAAAAAAGAACCGTGATTTTTACGAGCCATTTCTTTTCAATATGAGTGGCTTAGATATCAGGCAGGATGGAATGGAATGGGATAAAGATTTGGTTCAAATAGAAACAAAAAAGGCATCTTCGAACTCCGTCTCAACCGAAGCTTACAATGCACAAAGTTCTTTTCAATATAAATTTACCCTTAAACCAATTTATTCAGTCGCTGGTTCTAGAGAAGGCTCGCCCGCATTTCTTGCGGGAATCAGGAAAGATGATACGATTTTAAAAATAAATAATAGAAAAGCCGCAGACTATTCTTTGCAAAAGATTTTAGATTTATTAAAATCTTCCGAGGGAAAAGAAATTAAAATGGAAATTCAACGGAAATTTGAAGTTTTAAAATTTAATTTTATCTTAGAAGATCCTATTCCTTACGAAGAAAAATAATGGAACAGACAACTTTTGACCAAATTAGAACCCGTCCAAGATTTAAAATTTATACTGCTGTAGAAAAAGCAGCATACACGTTACATTTGAGGGATTTTCTGAAAATAAACGACTCCACTTTTATAGGAAACATCAATAGTGAGACAGCTTTGATAAGTGTAAGATCTGATAAAAATGACTATTGGAAACCTTTTTTAGCATTGCGAACAGAATTTGATACTGAAGAAAATAAAACCTGTGTCCGTGGGATTTTTGGCCCAAGTTCCGCCGTTTGGACTTTTTTTATGTTTATGTATATGCTTTTATCACTTGGTTGGATGTTATGTTTTACCTTATTCTACGTCGCCAAACAAATAAAACACAACGGTTTTAGTTGGGCTTTTCCCACTTCAATGGTGTTTTTAGGCTTGATTTTTCTCACTTACCTCGCAGGCAGAATTGGTAGAGAAAAGAGCAAAGCAGAAATGGAACAACTTCGAAATTTTGCGTTAGAATCTACACTTCACTTAGAATCTAAAAATTAATTTTTCGATGCTATCACTTCTTCTCTCTTCTTTTGTTCTGCTAAAATCTGATCAATGTAAGGTTGAATGTTTTTACTCATTTCACTTTCTGAAAGGTAGTCCGCAGTAGAATTTTGTAACATTTTTCGCCACGGTTTTTGTCCACCCCAGTGATAATCGCCGTTTACAATTACAGGTGTTCCGTTTGCCAATAATTTCCCGTTAGCTAAAATCCATTGATCCGCAAAACTATACAGCCATTCTGCATCGTCTTTTAATAATCTCAAACAAGAATGTGATGCAGGAAACCCGGGTAAATCATATTCATGCCATCCAATGCCCAATCTGTTTGCAATATTGACATTAAAAGGTAATTTCCAAGCGGAATCTACGGTGCTTGTTGCAATTTTTGATTTCCAATTCGCAAAATGCAATCCTGTTGCAGTTTTTGCCGCTTTTTTTCCCATACTTGTTGGGCCCCATTTCTTTAATTCTCCATTTTCATAGACGCCAAAAGCTTGAATGGGATAAGAAAAATAAACCAATTTTTTCACGTCTTTTAATAAAGTAAGTTGCGTAGGAAATGGACTATAATTTAAAAAATTATCTTGAAATTTATTAGGAATAATCAATGTATCGGCACGCCAACTATTCTTCTCATCCAAACGGTTTAAAGCCAGAATAGCATAACGTTCTTCGTCAGAAAATTGTTTTTTAAAAACTGCCATTGCAGAATCTTTCTTTTTCTTCGGAAAAATGAAGCGTGTATATTTTATTTTTGTTTTGGCTAAAGAATCTTCTTTGTTAATATTTATTGTCTGTGTCACATCTTTTACTTCAATCGAAGGTTTTTTTGTGGTTTCAACATTTTTATCTTTTTTACATTGTATAACCAAAAGAAATAATAAAGACATGGCAAAAATATTTAGAGTATTTTTTGATTTAGATTTCATAGCATAGTTTTCCCATAAGTCACAAAAAGAATACCAATCAGTTCTAAACAATGAAATGCCTCCATTCAAAATATTTAAATATCCAAAAATTAAAACCTTAATTTTAAATTTCTTTAACCAA
>NZ_JBRIIR020000002.1:0-91316 GCF_052976925.2 Halpernia sp. GG3 | reverse complement strand
GTTGCCATTGCAGCTTCACCAACTGCACGAATTGCCAATGACGAAAATATAAATGGAATCATTGCACCCACAAATAATCCGGCTAAAACATCCGCTCTGTAAATATCAATGCTGTCAATGCCGGCAATACCAACGAAAGCAGCAAATAAAGCCAATGAGGTCAAAGCTGCAGAAGCAATTGCAAAACCTTTACCGGTCGCAGCAGTTGTATTACCAACAGCATCCAAAATATCTGTTCTTTCTCGTACTTCTTTTGGAAGTTCACACATTTCGGCAATTCCACCGGCATTATCTGCAATTGGTCCAAAAGCATCAATTGCTAGTTGCATTGCCGTCGTTGCCATCATTCCGGCAGCGGCGATTGCGACACCATATAATCCTGCAAAAGCATAAGAGCCAATAATTCCACCTGCTAAAACTAAAATTGGCAAAAAAGTAGATTCCATTCCGACGGCCAAACCGCCAATAATATTGGTTGCGTGACCAGTGGAAGATTGATTAACAATACTTTGAACCGGTCTTTTACCCATTGCCGTATAATATTCTGTTATAACACTCATTAAAGTACCAACAATTAAACCGACGATAATGGCACCGAAAACACCCATTTTAGTGAAAGCGTGACCGCGCAATTCCATATGTTCCGGCATAAGATAATTTACCAAAAAGAATGAAGCAAATGCCGTAATCAGGATACTTCCCCAGTTTCCTAAGTTTAAAGCGTTTTGTACTTTTTGCGTACTTAATCCCACATCTTCCGAAATTTTTACAAAAAATGTTCCTAAGATTGAAAATATAATTCCTGTTCCAGCGATTAACATTGGTAATAAAATCGGTGCAAAGCCATTAAAATTGTCAACCGAAATAGTTTCTCTACCTAAAACCATCGTTGCTAAAACTGTGGCCACGTACGAACCGAATAAATCGGCGCCCATCCCGGCAACATCTCCTACATTGTCTCCTACATTATCTGCAATAGTTGCAGGATTTCTAGGATCATCCTCAGGAATTCCCGCTTCTACTTTACCAACCAAATCAGCACCTACATCGGCTGCTTTTGTATAAATTCCACCGCCAACTCTCGCGAAAAGTGCTATTGATTCCGCACCTAAAGAAAAACCTGTTAAGATTTCAATAGTTTTTTCCATTTCGTGCGAGCTCACAGCTGCATCTGGCGCAAAAATTTGTTTAATAATAATAAAAAGAGAACCTAAACCTAGCACAGCTAAACCGGCAACACCTAATCCCATAACAGTTCCACCCGTAAATGAAACTTTTAATGCTTGAGCCAAAGAAGTTTTTGCAGCTTGCGTAGTTCTTACATTTGATTTTGTTGCGATTTTCATCCCAATAAACCCTGCTGATGCCGAAAAAATGGCGCCCACAATGAATGAAATTGCAATACTCCAATGAGAATTTTCATTTGTAGAACCCATAATTGCTAAAAGTATAGCAACTATGACAACAAAGTATCCCATTATTTTATATTCCGCTTTTAAAAAAGCCATTGCTCCATCGGAAATATAGCCGCTGATCAACTTCATTTTCTCATCGCCCGCATCCTGTTTTGTGACCCACCTGCTTTGGATAAAAGTATAAATTAAAGCCAAGATACCGAAAACCGGCACCAAATAAAATAAATTCATAGTTTAAAAAGTTTTTGTTAAATTGGTGTTAAATATAGAAAATTCCAATCAAAGTAGATGCTTTAAATTAAAAAAAGATAAACATTTTCATATTTATCTTTTAAATTAAGATGCATAAACTTTTAATAAAGTAATTATTAATAAGTACAATTATCGTTTTCGAAACTAGCCACCAAATTTATCTGCGTAATCTTTTTGTGAAGCAAGAATAACTTCTCTTGCGTGATCTGAGCCATATACCAAATCAATTCTACACTTAGAAGGTTCTGTTGGTAAATTTTTGTAAGTTAAAAAATAATGCTGCAGTCTTGAAACTTCTGCTTGCGGTAATTCTGAGATATCACGGAAATGTCCGTAAGACTGATCACCAACCATTACCGCAACAATTTTATCGTCAGCTTCACCTTTATCAATCATTTTAAAACCACCAATCGGAATGGCATCCATTAAGAAATTTCCAGCATGTATATTATGAGAACTCAAAACTAGAATATCTAAAGGATCATGATCACCTGAAGCAACGTCTTCTGAACCACTTTCAACAGCTAACTTCATCACTTCATCATGGCAATAAGTTCTTGGAATAAATCCATACAATGCTGGAATAATATTTGAAAATTTTTGTGGCCTGTCTACTTTTAAATAACCGCTTTCTTTGTCTACTTCGTATTTTATTGTATCTGTAGGAACTATTTCTACGTACACAGTCACCACTTCAGGTGCATTTTCTCCGGCGGAAATTCCGTGCCACGGATGGGCTTTGAAATTTGGAATCATTTTATAATATATTTTAGTTTAAAAGCGCAACATCTCTGCGCATATCATTTATTGTTTCTGAAATAAAATCTGAATCTTCTACATACTTCATTAAAAAAACTGTTTTAAAATCTTCTAAATCTTTTAAATTATGTACTTCTTCATAAGTTTTATGTAAAAGTTGAATAATATTATTTTTAGAAGTTACCACATTATTCCAAGTAGTTTGTCTCACGTATAGCTGTTGCGAAGCATTATAATCAAATTCCTCCCGAATATTTTTTTCAGTAAGAAATATAAATTCGTTAGGTTTTAGATCTCTGTCAAACTTCATTACTAAATTTGACGGTTTTAAACGTTCTAAGAAAAGCGTCATTCTTTCGTAAGCCTGAAGTTTATTTTCGGAATTGGATTTTAAGCTTAAAATCTGAATCTCTTTGTTTTTTAATTCAATAAATTTAAAAACAAACTGACGAGCAAAAACCAGAAATGGAATTGCGATAACTAAGGCAAAAGCGTAAGGATAATAACTCTCGAAATTCATATCAAAATTCAGGGTGCAAAATTACTGATATTTTATCTCTTAGTAGAAGAATTTCTAAATAATTGTCGTTTGCCGTTCAGGATAAAAATTACAGATAAAATAATAAGTAAATAAAAACCGAGCATCATTCTATTTACAAGTGATGGAAATATAAAAAATCTTATAAAAACTGATGCGTAAATGATTAATAAGAAAAAAGCGAAAAACTGAATGTTTTCTTTATTTAATGAATATTTGCTAGATAAAACTGAAACTATAATCATCAATAAAATTGGAAAATAGGACGCATTAAACTCCAGGAATAAACTGCTTTTTATGACATTAAAATAATCTAAAATTCGCAAAACATCTGGATGAGAAACCGGGTATAACTGCACTTTCGTGAATTGATTCATAAATAAAACAGACCACGGAATCTGATTAAAAAACTGTATTAAGCCAAAGCATAAGAGAAAATACACAAATGAAAAAAGCAGGGTTTTCACCTCAAAATTGAAGTTTTTTCTAAAAAAATAAAGCAACACCAGAAATAACGAATAAAAAATAAAGTAGTCTGGTCGTGTTAAAATACAAAGCATTCCAAAAATCGTGGCCACAAAAAGATTTCTTTTAATGAATATAAAATAAACACTTACAAGCAGTAACAAACACGCTAAAACATCAGGCGAAGCATGTCTTGAAGCTTCTAAAAGTGGCTTAAATAAAGAAACCAAAATAGATAATGATAACGCTAAAAAAACATTAGACAGTTGACTTTTAAAAAATAAAAAAATAAAAAAAACAATAAGAAAATAACTTACAATACTAATCATAAAGGTAGAGACAGAAGCACTAAAACCTATTTTATAAAAACCTAAATTAATGAAATTGTAGAATGGTTTCACCTTGAACAGCTGTAATTCTTCTTCATAAATTTCGGGGCTTTGAGCAATAGTTTTGTAGTAAGTGTTTTCGCCAATTGTTTTTTCTGTTGCAGAATTATTAGCTTCCAAAAGTTTAGGATTTTTTATTTTTAGCTCTGCGTACACCTTTTTATGAATGGTTTCAATATCCATTTTAGGAAAGTTATTTTGATAAACCAAACCCATATAAGCCTCAATATCAGAGTTATAGTATTGATGCTTGTAAAGATAAACAGACATTATACTTAAATATACAGTCAAAAATAATAAAGCAATTTTATCTATTTTAAAATATTTCCCCATTTCAATTTTGGCGTTTAATGACTGATTATTTGTTATTTTAAATTAAATAATTTCAATTTTAGAATTTCAATTTTAGAATTTTGTAAAAAAGAATAATGCTCTAAACTAGGACGAAACCCCCGAAAAAACTCTTCAACGGAAGGAATTTCACTCCCTTCAAAATCAAAAGTTTTAGTATTGATATAATCTTTTAGAACTCTATCTATTAAAATTGATGAGCCGCCATTTTTTATGAAATCGGGCTCATTAAAAGTTCCAAGAAGCGCAACAGTTTTTTCTGAAACATCTATTGCAACCAGGTTAATTAATTTATCACGGTAAAAAAAACCATATAATTCTAAACTTTTACTTTGATGAAGCCTTTCAAAAAGAGCTACAAAACTATGTAAATCTTTAGATCTAATTATTTTGGAAATACTTTTTTTAATGAAATCCAAGGCAAGTCCAAAATCTATTTCCTTGGACACAAATGAATTATGTAAAACCTCTTCATCCAGACGTAATTTTCTTTTACGCTTTGGTGAATATTTTCGCTGCACATTTTCATAATTATCCGGTTTTATAAAATAATTTTTTCTTGTTGATAATGGTCTGTAAAATACGTTTTTTGCATTAAAAGCATAGTACCAAATAAAATATTTTTTTTCTAAAAAATCTAAAAATAAATCATTTATTTCAAGTTTATCTTCTTTCGAAAAAATTCCTAGCTGCTGGCAAAGCTTCGGATTTATAACAAATTTAAAACCCCATTTTTTTACAAAAGGAACTGGCATTACAAATTCATAGTCATTTAGAACCAACAAATCCCAGCTATGACCTGAAGTAATATCTAAAAAAAATTTCTCTGCAGAATATTTATACTGCTGTGAATGCTTTACGCATTCGGAATATTTCTCAAAATTTATTTCTGAATATTGTAAAACTTTGATCATAACAAATTTTCATCTGCAAAGCTGAAATAAGTACTTTGTGTAATAATAAGGTGGTCTAAAAGTTGAATTTTTAGAATTTTGCCAGCCTCAGCAATTTCCTTGGTTATTGTATTGTCAGCTTCTGAAGGTTTGAGATTTCCCGAAGGATGGTTGTGCGCAATCATTATTGCACTGCAAGAAAACTCTAAAGCCAATTTAAAAAGTATACGCAAATCTACCAAAGAGAAATTAATTCCGCCGGTTGAAAGCTGAGATTTACCTAAAATTCTATTATTTTGATTGAGAAAAATCACCCAAAATTCTTCCGCTGTAAGATCTGCAAGAAGTGGGTGAAAAACTTTAAACGCATCGGTGCTGTTCGCAATTTTTACTTTTTCGGGTACTTCCTGCGAAGATTTTCTCCGACCAATTTCCAATGCTGCTGAAATAGAAATAGCTTTTGCTTCACCGATTCCTTTAAATTTCATTAAATCCTGAAGATTGAGCAAACTGAGATTGTGCCAGTTATTGCCGACAGACTCTAAAATTCTTCTTGCCAGTTCCACCGCAGATTCTTCACGGTTTCCGCTACTCATTATTATTGCTAAAAGCTCAGAATCCGATAATGAACTTTTTCCTTTTAAAGCAAATTTTTCGCGAGGTCGGTCGTCTTCAGCAAGTAATTTAATGGACATCTGTTTTAAATTAATTAATAATTAGGCCGTCCTTCATTATCAACTTTCTATCCGTAATTTCTGCCAATTTTTGGTTGTGCGTCACAATCACAAAGGTTTGGTTGTATTTGTCACGTAAATCAAAAAATAACTGGTGAAGATCATCGGCATTTTTGGAATCTAAATTTCCGGAAGGTTCATCGGCGTAAATAATTTTTGGCGAATTAATTAATGCTCTTGCCACGGCAACTCTTTGCGCTTCACCACCAGAAAGCTCATGTGGTTTATGATGTAATCTGTCTGTTAATCGGAGGTCATCGAATAAAGCATAAGCTTTATCCATAGAATCCTTTACATTTTTTCCAGCGATTTTCGTGGGAAGCAATACATTTTCGAACGCCGTAAACTCTGGTAATAATTGAGGAAACTGAAAGACAAAACCTATTTTTTCATTTCTAAATTTAGATAATTGCCTGTCATTCATATTGATAAACGATTCACCGTCTAAGGTGATTTCTGTCTTATATTTTTTAGTAGTAGTTGGAGAATCTAAAGTCCCTAAAATTTGCAAAAGTGTTGATTTTCCTGCACCTGATTCACCAACGATAGATATTACTTCACCTTCTTTTATATGGACTTCGACACCTTTCAGCACTTCCAGATTGCCGTAAGATTTATGAATATTTTTTGCTTTAATCATAACATCAAAAATAGGGATTTGAATTTAATTACAATTAAAATTTAATAATAAAAAAAACCGCTTAAAAATTTAAACGGTTCTACCTATTTTTAAAAAATATTTTTTAAAGCAGTAAACTAAGCGGACTTTCTAAATAAATCCTTAAAGTCTGTAGAAATTTTGCGCCCGTTGCACCATCTACGACCCTATGGTCACACGCTAAAGATAATTTCATTGTATTTCCTACCACAATTTGTCCGTTTTTTACAATCGGTTTTTCAACAATTGCACCAACAGATAAAATAGCACAATTTGGCTGATTAATGATAGAGGTAAAAGTTTCAATACCAAACATTCCCAAATTTGAAACTGAGAATGTAGAACCTTCCATTTCATTGGCTTTCAAACCTTTAGATTTTGCCCTTCCAGCTAAATTTTTTACAGAAGCGGAGATCTGCGTGTAATTCATAAAATCTGTATTTTTCAACACAGGAACTACTAAACCATCAGGAATTGCAACGGCTACTCCAATATTTATATCACCATGGTGAATAATTTTGTCGGCTTGCCAGGAAGAATTTACTTGCGGATGTTTACGTAAAGCCATTGCCGTTGCCTTAATAATCATGTCATTAAATGAAACTTTAGTATCTGGCAAAGTATTAATTTCTTTTCTGGCTTCGATCGCTTTATCCATAATGATTTCAACCATTAAATAATAATGCGGTGCAGAAAATTTACTTTCAGTTAGACGTTTTGCAATAATATTTCGAACCTGAGAATTTGGTGTTTCTGTAGTTTCACCCGCAACAAAATTATTAGGAATTTGAACTGGTGTAGCTTTTACGGCAGCAACATCTGCAATTTTCTGTACCGCTGCAGGTTCAACTTTCGCTGAAGGCTGATAATTTTCAATGTCTTTTTTTACAATTCTTCCGTTATCTCCGCTTCCTTTAAGAGCATTTAAATCAATCCCTTTTCCCTCTGCCATTTTCTTGGCTAAGGGAGAAATTGCAACACGGTCGGTTGAATTTTGATTGCTCGGAACTTGGTGCGTTTCAGTTTTTGCAGGAGCTTCTTCTTTTATTTCAGCAGTTTTATTTTCTGTTGGTGAACTTTCAGTTTTATTTTCGGCAGATTTTTTTGAAGCAGAACCTCCAGAAACAATTCCAGAAACATCTGTTCCATCCGGTCCGATAATCGCTAAAATGGTATCTACTGGTGCGCCTTCATTTTCTTCCACACTTCTGTACAAAAGTGTTCCGTCAAATTCAGATTCAAAATCCTGTACAGCTTTATCAGTTTCAATTTCAGCAATAATGTCGCCTTCCTTTACTTTATCGCCAACATTTTTATGCCATTTCGCAACCTTTCCTTCCGTCATTGTATCAGAAAGACGTGGCATATTGATAACTTCTACACCTTCGGGAATTTCATTAGAAGTTTCTTCGTTACTTGAAATCTCAGCTTTAGCTTTGGGCTTCTCTTCAGATTTTGTTTCTTCAACTTTTTCAGAATTTCCATTTTCTATTTTATCACCTTTTAAAGAAGAAATATCTTCGCCTTCTTTACCAATAATAACTAAAATAGCATCAACTGGTGCAGCGCCGTTTTCTTCAACGCCAACATATAGAAGGATCCCGTCAAATTCAGATTCAAAATCCTGTACGGCTTTGTCTGTTTCAATCTCGGCTAAAATATCTCCTTCTTTTACAGAATCCCCTACTTTTTTATGCCATTTCGCCACTTTGCCTTCTGTCATTGTATCAGAAAGGCGCGGCATTGTAATTACTTCAGCCATATTTTTATAATGATTGCTAATTGATTAATGATGATTTATTTAAAAAAATTAACTCAACTATTGTTATTTTTTATCTTCGAACTGATTGACAAATGGATAATTTTCCTGAGAATAAACGTATTCATAAACTTTATCTTTTGTAGGATATGGCGAATTTTCCATAAACTCTACACATTCATCCACAAACTCCCGAGATTTATTTTCAATAACCTCAAGTTCTTCTTTAGTCGCCCAGTTGTTATCTAAAATTCTTTGTTTAATTAATTCTAAAGGATCGTCATTTTTATGCATCGCCACTTCTTCTTTAGTTCTGTAAGGTTCTGCATCAGACATTGAATGCCCTCTGTAACGATAAGTTCTGGCTTCAATAAAAGTAGGTCCATCACCTCTTCTCGCTCTTTCAATAGCTTCATAAGCGGCTTCTGCTACTTTTTCAGGATCCATCGCATCGACTGGAAGACATGGCATTTCATAACCCAATCCTAATTTATAAATATCTTCATGATTTGCAGTTCTACTGACAGGTGTTCCCATTGCATACTGGTTATTTTCAACAACAAAAACGACTGGAAGCTTCCAGTTCATTGCCATATTGAAAGTCTCATGCAAAGAACCTTGACGTGAAGCTCCATCCCCAAAGAAACAGATATTAACACCTCCAGTTTCGAAATATTTATCTGCAAACGCAATTCCAGCGCCTAAAGGAATCTGACCACCGACAATCCCGTGACCACCATAAAAACGGTGTTCTCTACTAAAGATGTGCATTGAACCACCCATTCCACCAGAAGTTCCGGTTGCTTTTCCACATAATTCTGCTAAAATTCTTTTTGGATCAACACCCATCGCCATTGGATGAATATGACATCTGTAAGCCGTGATCATACTATCCTTCGATAGATCCATTGCATGTGTAAAACCCGCAGGAATCGCCTCTTGACCATTATATAAATGTAAAAAACCACGGATTTTTTGTTTCAAATAAAGAGAACGGCATTTATCTTCAAACCTTCTCCACATTGTCATATCTTCATACCACTTAAGGTAAACTTCTTGCGAAAATTCTTTCATACGTAGATTCTTATTTTTTTTGGCTCATATGTAATCGCTTTTGTCCGTAATATTTTATTACTAAGTTTTGACTCGGGTGATTTCACACTAACTTTAAATATTACGCAAAAATAATAAAAATCTTTCTTTTTTACGGTGAAACCTTGGTAATAAATTTTTATCTATACCTATTTTTATATTAATTTTGAAGGATTGAAAAATCTATGGTAAGTAAATTCTCATCTTTAATTTTAAAAAGTGCAAAATTTATCTCAAATTTATTTAATCCGCTGTTTTCACTACTACTCTATTTTTCCTATGTGACAGTAAAGTTTAACAGTTTTCCGGTCGGGTTAAAAAAGTTTATTTTGATATTCGTCTTATTAATTTTACCCGTTTCTTTTTGGATTTACAGACGTGTTAAAAGCGGAAAATATTCTGATTCGGATGTTTCAAACAGAGAAGAACGAAAATCACTTTATATTTTTCTTATAGCAGCAATTGCTATCTTTATTTCAATAGATTATTTAATTAATAGTAGATTAGATTTTGTGATGATTTATTTACTCCTCCTGCTTTTTATAATGCAGATCAGCAATTTTTTTATAAAAAGTTCTATGCATACGGCTTTAAATATTTTCACAGCGGCTTTGTTTTTTTCTCAAAACCATATCTTTGGCATTATTTGGTTAATGATCAGTATAATTGTTGGAATTACCAGAATCATTTTAAAAAAACACACATTTCAGGAAGTTCTAAGCGGGACAGTTATTGCCCTTTTAGTCTCTGTTATATTTTTAAATTTTAATTAAGTTTTATATGAAAATTACAAACCTCACGCCTGCCGAAGAAGATATAATGTTTAGTTTATGGGCATTAGATTCTGCTTATATGAGAGACGTGATGGCAGAATTACCTGATCCAAAACCGCATCAAAACACGGTTTCAACCTACCTTAAAATATTAGTGGAAAAAGAATTTTTAAGCACGGAAAAGGAAGGTAGAATTTTTAAATACCAAGTTATAATTCCCTTGGAAGAGTATCAAAACTTTAAATTAAAATTACTTTTAAAAAAATACTTTACGAGTAATCCAAAAGAATTGATAGAACGATTAATCGATTTAAATATCATTTCAACTGAAGATCTTTACCAATTTTTTGACGTAAAAACAAGCGTTGTCCCGAAAATCAAAAAGCAAAAAAAGCAAAAATCTGCTCTAAGAGAATTTGTAGAGGAACTAACTGAGAAGAAAAGCAAGAAAAGTAATAAAAAGAAAAAGAACAAAAATTAAAATATTATAATTTCTGTGATAAAGTTTTTACCATTTCTAAACCTCTTATAAATCCAGTTTTCATAGTTTCATGATACTCGCTTGGAGAACGCACAATTACTTTTAAATGCGTGAAACCATCGCGCTGCGTTAAAAAATATTTTTCCTCCATTCCGCTCCACTCTTCTACTTCTTTAGATTTGATAGTTTCGATATGATTTTTTACCAAACCTAAATGATTAAAAACAACTTTAAAAGGCTCATCTAAACTGGAAATTGTAGAAACCATCCCATTTCCTTCTGGATCTAAAAAATAAGTTTGACCGCCAATTTTCCAATCGGTTTTAAAGACAGAATCTTTTGCAAAAAACTGCGTCCAATCTGAGTAAGTTTCATTACTCCAAAGGATTTTCCATATTCTTTCAGGCGAGGCACAAATTTCAGTTTCAAAATGTAAAGTTTCCATAGAATTTATTTTTGTTGATGAAATTATTTAATTATTTTCTACATATTTATGGAAATTATTCAGAATTGAATACCAACCATCACGTTGCATATCAATTAAATTATCATTTTCTGGTTCAAAAGTTTCGGTCACTTCGGTCGTTTTTTCGTCAATATTATTAAAATCTACTACAACTTTCCGTCCGTCATCAAGATGAAATTTTAATAATTTTGAAGGTCTGATTTCATCAAAAATACCCTTAAAATCAAATCCAAAATCATCTTTTTTTGATTCCATTCTGTAATTAAATGTTCCGCCAACTTCCAGATTATTTTCTGCTTTAGGACAATGCCAAGTAGACTCTGCAAAGTTCCATTTTATAATATGCTCAGGTTTTGTGTAATATTCCCACACTTTTTTCACATTTTCTAAAATTGTAATTTTTAATATGATGTTTTCCGTTTGCATAATTTTCTAAATTTTTATATTAAATAAAATTACAATTTTTTAATTATCTAAAAATTAATATTTGAACTGATTATTTAAAGTAGAAAGTAGAAATAAGACATATGTAATAATTCTATCGATTTAAAATTGCACACAATTTAATTGCGCACTATATTTGCCGTAATATTTTAATTGAAAATTATGTCATTAATTGAAAATTTAAACTGGAGACACGCAGTTAAAGCTTACGATTCAACAAAAAAAGTATCAGAAGAGGATCTTAATAAAATCTTAGAAGTTGCGAGATTAGCTCCAACTTCATCCGGATTGCAACCTTTTAGAGTGATCGTTGTAGAGGATCAGATGTTAAAAGAACAAATGGTAAAAGGCGCTTTTAATCCAGAGGTGATGAGAGATTGTTCCCAGGTTTTAGTTTTTGCCGCTTGGGACAGTTATTCTGATACAAAAATTGATAAAGTTTACGATCACCACACCGATGTGAGAGATTTACCGAGAGGAAGATTTAGTAGTTACACAGATCAAATTAAAGTTTTGTATAATGGGCAAACACCGGAGGAACATTTCGCACATACCGCCCGTCAAACTTATATTGCTTTGGGTTTATCAATGGCTCAAGCTGCAGAATTAAAAATAGATTCTACACCTGCAGAAGGTTTTAGCAACGCGGTTGTAGATGAAATTTTAGGACTCGAAAAATTAGGTTTAAAAAGCGTTACTTTACTATATTTAGGCTATCGAGATGATGCCAATGATTATTTAGCGCATATGAAAAAAGTACGAATTCCGATGGAAGAATTTATTATAATAAGATAATTTTTTCAATAATTCTACAATTAAAATTATGAAAAATCAAAATCCCCCAAAATTAGGAAATCAACTTTGCTTTCCACTTTACGTCATTTCCAAAGAAATAACTGGAATGTACCGTCCGTTTTTGGAGGAATTGGATATTACCTATTCACAGTATTTAGTGATGATGGTACTTTGGGAAAATGAAGGATTAACAGTTAATCAAATTGGTGAAAAATTATATTTAGATAGCGGTACTTTAACGCCATTGCTTAAAAGATTGGAAACTAAAAACTATATTTTGAGACAAAGAAAAAAAGAGGATGAACGTGCGGTAGAAGTCTTTCTTACCAAAATAGGTAACGATTTAAAGCAGAAAGCCTGCGCTATTCCTACAAAAATGCAAGAAAAACTTAATCTTAGTGATGAAGATTTAGAGGAATTAAAAATAACAGTCAATAAATTATTAATTAAAATATCAAAGTAAAATGAAAACACTTTATACAACAAGCGTAACAGCAAAAGGCGGCCGAGATGGACATGTGAAAAGCGAAAACGGCATCTTAGAATTAGAGGTAAGAACTCCAAAAGCTTTAGGTGGAGCAAACGATGATTTCGCAAATCCAGAAATGCTTTTCGCAGCAGGATATTCTGCATGTTTTGGTAGTGCGCTAAGTTTAGTAATTGGGAAATCTAAAATTGAAACCGGCGAAACTTCTGTTACTGCAAGAGTGAGCATCGGTCAAATTGAAAATGGCGGTTTTGGTTTAGCAGTTGAAATGGATGTCAATATACCAGGCGTTTCTTTGGAAGAGGCACAATCTTTAACGGATCAAGCACACCAAATTTGTCCTTATTCTAATGCGACAAGAAATAATATTGAAGTAAAATTGTCAGTGACTAACAACTAAGTCATTTTAATTTCAAGACTAAAGATCCAGATTTTTTAATTTGGATCTTTCTCATTTAATGTTTTTTGTACTTTAAATCAGTAACTTCAACTCCTGATTAATAAATATGGAAGCGAAAACAATTTATAATTTTAATAAAAATTCAAATATTGAGGACTGGACGGTCGTTGACGATATAGTAATGGGCGGCCAATCAGCCGGCAACTATTATTTAAATTCAGAAGGTTTTGGTGTTTTTGAAGGTAATATTTCGTTAGCCAATAATGGTGGATTTTCTTCTGTTCGACATAATTTAAATGTCGCCGGTGTAAAATCTTTCAATAAAATTATTTTAACTTTAAAAGGTGATGCCAAGGATTACCAGTTTAGAATTAAAAGCAATGTAAAGGAGCGTCATTCTTATATTTCAAGTTTCCACACTTCTGGTGAATTGCAAAAAATAGAGATTTCTTTGGAAGATATGTATCCTGTTTTTCGCGGACAAAAATTAGATCTGCCGAATTTTTCCGACGATAGCATTCAGGAAATCACCTTTTTAATTGGCAATAAAGAGAATGAAAGTTTTAAATTAATATTGGATAAAATAGAATTGTGGTAGAATTTCCTATTTCCATAAGGTTAATCGCACAAAAGACAACTTACCAGAATTTATAATTTTCTGTTAAATTTCACCCTATTAATCCAACTAATTTTCTTTAAAAAAATCTAATTTTCGTATCTTTCGTACCTCTTAAAAGAAGATTTATGAAAGAAAATAAAATAATTGATTATATTAAAAATGTTGTTGAAAATAGACCAAAAGATTGGTTGGGACTAACCACTCATCGTCTGGATATTTACGATGAACAAGCCGCAAAAAGTGATTTTTTGAATCATTTTGAACATTTATTTAAAGTTAATAATTTTGAAAATTCAGCCTTAAAAGCCTTGCCAACAGCATACGATTATATTCGGTTGGGTCATCCGCTTTCCTGTATTCTGGAATGGGGAATTGCAAGACAATATAATTTGAACGCAGATAATGTGATCAGTTTTTCTTCCCAGACAATGCCCATCTTGGCAATTTTGAGAACTAATGCTGTACGAAAAAAAACAACGCAGATTCTTTATACCGAAAATCTACCAAAATTTTTCGATACAGTAATTGTAAAAGAAATTTACGGTTATGAATTTGAAGTAAAGAAAGTTGAGAATTTAGAAAATGTCGAATCCTTTCACGGAAGTACAATTTTTATTTCTCAGGATCATACGGTTTTAACTGCATCATCTGATGAAAAAATATTAAACCCTAATATTGATTTTCTAATAAGTCTTTATTTAAATTTGGGAAGTATTCTCTTAATTAATGGTTCAAAGAATGAAGATTATATAGCAGATATTCAGCACGTCAGACGTCGGGAAACTGTTGCTATGACACCTGCTGATTCCCTCACTGCTTTGAAAATGCTTGTCAACGGATCAGCATCTAAATCTCAAGAAAGCAATCGAGAAACCGATAAAAAAAGCGTTGCCAATTCTGTACATGAAATTACCGGAACCACGAGCAAAGTTTTGGTAGCAACGAGCGGACTTTCCACACAGTATGCAATTATGATGGGTCTCGTTCACGAAGCGATTGAAAAACATCCTGGAAAATCGATTAAATTTATTGTGCCACCTAACTGTTACGGCGGCACAAATGATCAGGCAAGACGTGTCGCTGAATCACTTAACAATGTAGAAGTGGTAGATCTGCCCGTTGATGGTGATAATGAAATGGTGCAAAGTCTGGGTATTATTTTAGAAAAAATAGGTAAAGAAGATGCCGTTCCCTACATCATTGCGGAAATCCCCACTAATCCTCGCGTAGAAGTTCCAAATCTTGAAGATTTAAAGGCTGTTTTAAGTAAAGAGCGCAAAACTTCGACGGGCGAAACTGCAGTAGATCCTGTTTTTGTTTTAGATCAAACTTTTTGCCCGAATTATCTTTTTTTGGGTGAAGATGAAATACTTTCGACGGTTCGGAGTATTTCTTACGCCAGTGGATCTAAGTTTCCAAGCGGCGGGAAATGCACAGCAGGTTATGTTATTGGAAATTCTAAAACTGACGCTATTTTAGATAAAATAGAATTGCATCTCAATCTTTGTGATAATGAAGCGACCGATCTTCAATATGAAATTTTGGCGAAACAGTTACCTTCAATGACGCAAAGAATTAAAGACGCTTATAAAAATACCCGCGAGTTCGTTAATTATATTCACGAGGTTTTACCAGAGGCAAAAATCAATTTTGTTTCAGAAGATCTGGCGGAGCAAGGTTTTACACCTTCCGTTTTTTCTTTAGATCTTCCCGCAAAAGGCAATACGCCGTCAGAAAAAGAGAAAAATAAAAGAGACTTAAATTTAAAATTAATTAACTTAATGATCACCCAGATTCCAAATGAAAGCAAATTCTGCGTGAGTTATGGCCAGTTAAAAGGTTGTTATTGGACGGTTCCTGCCACTTCCACGCAAGGCACTACGAAAGAAGGTGACAAAGATTATATCGTTCGCACTTCCCTATCACCGGATTTGGATCTCGAATTGCACAAAAAAGTATTTTTAGATTTTGTGAAGGATATGTAAAATATAAAATTTTAGAAAAAAGCCACAAATTTAAAATTATGGCTTTTTTACGTTTTGCGATATAAAAGTTAAAAAAAAACAGGAAACTCTCTCAATTTTCCTGTTTTTTTGTGACCGCGGCAGGGTTCGAACCTGCAACCATCAGAGCCGAAATCTGATATTCTATCCAGTTGAACTACGCAGCCTAAATCTTATGTCTAAAAGGTAATCCTCACACCACCTGTAATCTGAGCGCCCAAAACTTTGTAGCCATTGAACGTTTGGTATTTGGTATTTAGTAAATTATTACCGAGTGCAAAAATACTGAAATTTTTGTGAATTTTATACTCTGCGGATAAATTTAAATCTGCATAGCCGCCCACTTTTGTATTTCTATTTTCAGTTGAAACGTAAGCCATTGGCTTTGAGACATTGTCGGGTGTAATTTGAAAAGAATTTGAAGTTCGATCTGTTACAAAAATCCCCTTAAAACCAAAATTCAATTTTTTATTGAGCATCGAATATTTTGCAGAAATAGTAGTTTGTAATAAAGGTTTATTTAAAACCTCATCTAATCGATTCAATTTATATTGTTGAAATAAAAGTTCAGCGCTTAAATCTAAATTTTCCAACGGGAAAAATTGAACACTTCCTTTCACTTCACTCACATTTCCATTATCATAAATCGCGGAATAAGTATTTGCGAAATTATATGCGGAACGGTTTAAAGTATAAACATCATCAAAAATAGGATTTGCTTGAAAGAACAACATTTGATTTATTTGTGAATATCCTGCAGAGAAATCATACTTTACATTTTCGGAAATATCACCTTTCAAACCGACGTAACCGTGGTATTTTGTGTGAGTTGGGCGCAGCTGAATATCAGAAACCAGAAACGGATTTTCTTTTAAAAGTTCAGTATAAGAATTCAATTTTAAACCGCCATCGACGCCGGCGTAAAATTTAAATTCATCCTGCGCTGCAAATAAAACTTCAACTTTCGGCGACCACAAAATTTCACTTTTTTTAAATTGAGGCAGAATTAAACTTTCATTGCTTCTGTTTAAAAAATTCACATTCGCCCCAATTTTTAAATAAGAATCATTTTTATAAAAACTAATTTGAGGTATCAAGGACGCATTAAAAAAGTTTGAACTATTTTGATTTAATAATGCAAAATCAGTTTTTAAAGTTTCTAATTTTACACCTAAATCTGAATTAATTTTAAAATTTTCATTCTTTAAAAGGTCATATTTAGAAAGATTTACTGTAATGGCTGCCTGATTCTCTTTTGCATTAAAATGATCACTTAAATAAGAAGTTTGCAAACGCACGTCATTTAAAATATCATTTGAATAAAAATCATAATACCCATTGATTTGAAACTGATTGGTTTTCTGTTTTAAATCAACATCCGCTGAAGGCTGCAACGCATAAATACCGTAATAATTATAATCTTGCAGACCAAAATTCGCCTCTAAATTTAGTTTACCTTTTTCGCTATAAGAATTAATAAATGCGCCCAAAGTAGCGCCCGTTTGTTTAGAATTCCAGTCGTAATCTTTCTTTAAACCAGTCGTAGAAAGATAATGAACATCTGCACCTACTTCCATTTTACTTTCTAAAACCTTAGAAATATGCGCATCCCCCAAAACTTTACCATAATTTCCCAAACCAAAACGCACGTAATTATCTTGGTAATCCTGTTTAAATTCTGGTGAAATATCTTCACCCTGAATGGTAGAAGTTTTGAAGTCTGAAACCGCCGGAACATTTGTGATATCGTAGGTGACGGGATTTGCAGATTTCTCTTCCGGTGGATAATTTTTGATGCTTTCCACTGAAGTTTTTTTCTTTTCTATTCTCTTCACTTCAGGTTCTCTCTTTTTATCTAAGATTAATTTTTCCTCTTTAATCTGGGAAAAAGCAATCTGCGACAATCCTAAAAAAAGGAAACTTAATATTTGAATTCTTTTGTTCATTTCTTACTTTTGAATTGTTGTATAATGTAAAAAGGACAATGTACTTGAGCTGCAGTTTACATTTTACATAGTACAATTATTTTTTAATTAATTTCTTAACCTCTTTGGCTTCCGCAACAATTTCCGGGAAATCGCTGTAATTTGAAATAATCTGGTCGCAGGTATAACTCGATTGGTAATTATCCTTTAAAGCCAAATAATTTCGCGCCATTAAAACCAAAGATTTTGCACCCCAATATTCTTCAGAAGCATAATTATTAGCCAATTTAAAAATCGTTTCATTGGAAGATTTAAAGGCTTTTCCTTTATTTTGATAAAAGGCTTTTGCGTAAAGTGATTCTGCGGCAACTTCCGTATTTGAAGATTTTTCTAAATTGGCAAATGCCGTTTGCGCTTCTTTATCTTTACCTTTATTCATCAAACTTCGCGCTTTGATTACCTTGGCTAGTTCTAAAACGGATGCCGAATTTTTAGAATTATTTAAAACCAGATCCGCGTAATTTTCTGCCTGAGTGAAATCTTTTTCGTCCGCGGAAATCTTCATTAATTCCACATCTGCATAATTTTTGATCGTCGCGTTTGAGGAATCAGCTAAGTTTAAAAGATATTTTTTTGCATCTGCAGAATTCCCTTGCGCGATATAAATTTGTGCCACTCTCGTCGTAGCATCTTCCTGATAATCATTTTGAACATTCGCTACTTCTTGCAAGGTTAAAAGCGATTTTGTCGGATTTTTTGTTTGAAAATAACTTTCGCTCAACTCATATTTGGCTTGATAAAGATTTTTACCCGTTGGGTTTTGCGTTAAATATTTTTCATAATAAGAAATTGCATTTTTATAATCTTTTTTAGCATAAAACTGTTTCGCCGTGTTCAGATTTATCTCGTCAATTTCTGAGGCATCAATTTTTACATTTAAATCAGATGCAAATTTTTGATATCCTTTTGTATCGCCATTCTTTGTAAAAATCGGTCGCGCCGCCTGTACGATTTTTTCTGCGTAAGCCGTATTTTTATATTCTTGTCCGAGTTGTTTTAAATCTACCAAGGCTTTATCAGACTGATTTAAATCGATATAATTTTGCGCTCTGTAAATTTTTGCGTTCGCAACCAAATCTGCATCTAGACTGCTTTTAATGACTTGATTAAAATAATCATTTGAGTTATTAAAGTCATCATTTGACGCATAAGCCGAAGCAATTTCGTATTGCGCATCATCCGTATAATCTGAATTTTTAAAAGTTAAAATCAATTTTTTTAACTCAGCAATTTTACCAACAGAATCACCTTTAAAACCGAGCGCCATCGCTTTTTGAAATGAAGTATAATCACTTCCGCCTGCGCTGTCATCATAAACAGAAATCGCTTCATTTAGTTGATTATTAGCATAATAACAATCGCCTAATCTTAATTTTGCATCATTTTTAAATTCAGGTTTTGGATTTTTTAGATATTCTTCAAAAGAATTTTGCGCCTGAGTAAATTTTTTAGATTTAAAATAAGCATAACCCAAATCGTAATTTAATTGTTGTTTTTCTGGGAAATCATCCGCTGTTTTTAATTTTTCAAAACGAACAATTGCTGATGGATAATTTCCTTTTTGGTAAAAGGTTTGAGCGAGCCAATAAGTTGCTCTTGGTGTAAATTCTTTATTTTGGTTTATTTCTAAACTTCGCAATAAGTATTTTTCAGCCGTATCATAATTTCCTTTATTAAATTCTTCTGTTCCTAATAGATAAGACACTTCCTGATCGATTTTATCAGTTTCAGGCGTAGAATTCGGCAGTTGGTCGATGGCTGCTAAAGTTTCTTTGTAATTCCCGGAATAGAGGTAAGATTTTATCAATAACTTTTTAAGTTCCGGAACTTGTGGATTATTCGGGTATTTTTTTACAAATTTTTGAATGACAATTGGCGCAGATTCAAAGGGATTTCCAATGTCATAACTCAATTTTGCATATTGAAGAAATGCTAATTCTTTTACATTTTTATCATAAGTCATTTCCGAAGATGACCGAAAAGCGGATAATGCTTCCTGCTTTTTGCCGACTTCCAAATAGGCATTTCCCAATTGGTAATAAGCATTCTGTGCAGTTGGCGAGTCACTATTTATCAATTGGTTATAATACGAAACCGCTTCGTCATATTTTTTTATTTCGGCCGCTACAAAACCCATTTCATACAAATCGTTTTCTGAAGGATTTGGCTTAGAATCGGCATAAATTTTTAAGTGTGGATAAGCCGAAACGTAATCTTTTTTCATAAAATAACTTTCGCCAGTGATTTTATGAACTTCCGTATTGTAATTTGGCGGTAAATTTTCATTTAACAAATCATTTCCTGAAGAAATTGCCTGATCATAGTTTTTTTGATTGTAATATAACTGAACATAATACGGTTTTACCAAACGTGAAAACTTCGGATTATCTTTAATTTGATCAAAATATTGAAACGCTTTTTCATTATTTTTATCGGCGTAATAAAGATGTCCCAACATATAAGCAACTTCAGGTCTTTCAGTTTCTGGCACATTATTGTAAGCTTCTTCCAAAGCCTGAATAGCACCTTGAGAATCGCCGGTCATAAACTTCGCGTAGCCTAATTTTAAAATGTACTGCGTATTTTCTTCTGGACTTAATTGTGATTGATTTACTTTTTGCAAAGTTTCAAGTGCTTTTGCAAAATCTTTTTGACCCAAATAATAATCTGCTAAAGGTAAATTAGCCTGCGCAAAATAAGCAGATTTTGGATAGTCGCGTATAAACGCTTCCAAACCTTGTTCGGCATGATCGCGTTTTAAAATAACGCCAATTATATTGTCAAAAAATTGTGCAGCTTCCTTTTTTGAGGCGCTTAAATTTTGATTGTAAAAGTACTGCCGTGCATATTCATACTGTGAGCTATTGTAGATTTTGGATTGATAAAGATTTTCCGCTAAATTAAATCGATACGCTTCTTGATCTGTAAAATATTGCGATTGTTGAGCCTCGGAAAATCCGTATAGGAAAATTGCTGCCGCAATGATGGTATTTTTTGAGTTCATTAATGAATGTTTTGTTTGAAGAAGACTTGTAAACAATTTCCCTTTTTAAAATAAATAGAAAAGTTATCCACAAAATATCAACGAAAATAGTTAAAACTTATTGTTTATACAAGGTAATTTGAACTTAGTTAGTTTGTGGATAAAGTTAAATCGGCTGTTAAATTATAAGTGACAATATTATTAATTCGTTAGAAAGCATTCACAAATTTTAAGACTAAGATTAAAAAAAAAAGGATAAAATTTATAACATTCAGTAATTTTTTACTCTTTATTTACATTGCTATCTATTACAATTTATACTAATTTAATTTTTTGTTTTGATTTTAAAATTGGTTGATTTTTCTTCAGATTACAAACTATAGATTGAATAATTTTAGGAAAAATTTAATACTTTTTTTCAGAAATCATTACATTTGTTTTTTTCAAACTAAAAATTTAAAAATGAATCAACTTTTCAAAAGAAAAAATTACAGCACAAAAGACCATCCTTCAGGACTTCTACGAGTCCTGGGAACTTGGGATATTGTTTTCTTTGGAATTGCAGCGATCATTGGTGCGGGAAGTTTTAGCAGTTTAGGTGAAGCCGTTTTTCGGGGCGGTCCAGGGGTAATAATTTTATATATCATTTGTGGATTCGCTTGCGGTTTTACAGCGCTTTGTTATGCGGAATTTGCCTCTAGAATTCCCACGGCAGGAAGTGCTTACACTTATGCTTATGCAAGTTTTGGTGAATTAATCGCTTGGGTGATTGGTTGGGCTTTAATTATGGAATACTCTTTTGGAAATATTTATGTAGCTTTTTCTTGGTCAGATTATTTCACCAGTTTTATGGGTCGAGTTGGCGTTCATATTCCAGAATATTTAACATGTAGCTATCCGGAAGCAAAAAAAGCATTTTTAGGCGCCTCTCAAAATATCGAATTATTAACTGCCTGGAAAAATGCGCCTATGATTAATAATTTAAAATTAATTGTTGATATTCCGGCTTTAGTCATAAATGGTTTGATTACTTGGGTGGTTTACCGAGGTGTGCGTGAAAGTAAAAATTTAAATAATGCTTTGGTTTTAATGAAATTAGCCGTCATTGTTTTAATAATTTTAGTAGGTGTGGCCTATGTCAATGTTGATAATTGGACGCCAATTAATCCTGTTACGAAAGTTTCTGCTTTTATGCCAAACGGTTTTTCTGGCGTTATGAGCGCAGTTTCTGGAGTTTTCTTTGCTTACATAGGTTTTGATGCATTGAGTGTTTTGTCTGAAGAAACGAAAAATCCGCAGAAAACGTTACCACGCGGGATGATTATTTCGCTTGTTTTATGTACGGTAATTTATATCGTTTTAACCCTCGTTCTTACTGGAATGGTCGATTACAAAAAATTCGATGGCGTTGGTGATCCTTTATCTTTCATATTTGAAAAAGCCAACGCCAATGTCGCCTGGATGGAAATGACAGTTTCATTTGTCGCAATTGTCGCGATTACGACGGTGCTTTTGGTCTTCCAAATGGGTCAACCTAGGATTTGGTACGCGATGAGTCGCGATGGATTAATGCCGAAAAAATTCCAGGAAATACACCCGAAATACCATACACCTTCTTTCGCAACGATTGTGACAGGAATTGTGGTGGGAATTCCGATTTTATTTACTGACAAAAGTTTTATTTTAGATTTCACAAGTATTGGGACCATTTTCGCATTTGTTTTGGTTTGTGGCGGCGTTTTATTATTACCAGCAAAGGAAAAACTTCCAGGAAGATTTCACATGCCATATGTAAATTCTAAATTAATTTTCCCAGTTTTATTTATCGGTGGTTTGATTTTCTTTTACTTTTGGCAACCGGCTTTTTTCCATAATTTACTTGATTTTAGTAATCCACTTGAGAAAGAATTTAAAGTCTCAGTTGTCATTTACATTATCATCAATCTATTTTTATGCGGCTTATCTTTTATTAAAAATTTATCTCTAATTCCTTTAATAGGTCTAAGTTCTTGCCTTTATCTTTTAACAGGAATGAGCCATGAAAACTGGAAATATTTTGGCATTTGGTTCGCGCTTGGTTTGGTAATCTACTTTGCTTACGGCTATAGAAAAAGTAAACTAAGACCGGAAAATGAGTAAAATTTAGGTTTGAAATAAAGTTAACATTATTTTGAAGTCAAAACTTAGCGAATATATTTTCTAACTATTTTTAAAAAAATTAAATAATGCAAAATCTATATTTTGAAATCTCTCAAAAAAAGTATTTCATTGTTTTTCTTGGATTATTGTGCAATTCATTTCTCTCTGCTCAACTTCCCACAAACGGATTGGATGTAAAGCATTATGCCTTTAATATCTCGCTGAATGACAACAATAATATTATTAAAGGAACAGCCGTAATTACAACTGGATTTTCCGATAATGAAAATAATATTGTATTCGATTTAGTTAATAAAAATCCTGAAGGAAAAGGCATGACGGTCCTTTCCGTGACAAAAAATAATCAAATTTTAGAATTTTCTCAAGATGCGCAACATTTAATAATTAATGATAAGGGAATTTTAGGACAGGAAAATACATATACCGTCAATTATGAAGGCATTCCCGCTGATGGATTAATTATCGGAAATACAAAAAATGGCGACCGAAGTTTTTTCGCAGACAACTGGCCGAACCGCGCTCACAATTGGATTCCTTGCAACGATCATCTTTCGGATAAAGCAACTTCGGAGTTTATGGTAATTGCGCCAGATCATTATCAAGTGGTGAGTAATGGCCGGGAAATCGAGGAAACTAATCTTCCTGAAAATTTAAAATTGACACACTGGAAATCTGAAATTCCTTTGTCCACAAAAGTAATGGCGATTGGCGTTACTAAGTTCTCGGTAAATAATATGGGAAATATTGGTGGAGTTCCAGTTTCTGCTTGGATCTTTCCTGAGGACCGTGACAACGGATTTAAAAGTTATGAATTCTCAAAAAATATTTTAAAATATTATGTCAGTAAAATTGGTCCTTTTCCTTTTGAAAAACTAGCCAATGTACAATCTAAAACGATTTTCGGTGGAATGGAAAATGCCAGTTGTATTTTTTATGACGAAAATTCTGTTACTAGTAAAGGTGTAGAAAGTTTGATGGCACACGAAACTGCGCACCAATATTTTGGCGATAATGTGACCGAAAAAGACTGGCCGCATCTTTGGCTGAGTGAAGGTTTTGCGACTTATATGACCGATATGTATCTCGAAAATAAGTATGGAAAAGACAGTTTGCAAAGCCTTTTGAAACAACAGAGAAGTGAGGTTATCGATTTTTCCAAAAAATTTAAAAAACCTATCGTTGATTCTTCAGAAGCCAACAATTTAATGAATCTACTAAATGCCAACAGTTACCAAAAAGGTGGTTGGGTCTTACATATGCTACGATTACGTATCGGCAACGAATTATTTTGGAAAAGCGTTCGTTCCTATTACGAAACCTACAAAGGAAAAAACGCAAATACAGATGATCTTGAAAAAATATTTGAAGAAGTCAGCCACCAAAATCTGAAGACATTTTTTCATCAATGGCTTTTCACAACTGGACAACCCAATTTAAATATTGACTGGAAATACGATAAATTAACTAAAAAAATATCTGTTAATATTGAACAAATTCAAGATAATCTTTTTGAGTTTCCTTTGTCAATTTCTTTTACTAATGGAAACCAAACAATTATCAAAACTTTTAATATTAAAAATAAAGTGACGCAAGAAGATTTTACAATTTCATTTCAGCCAAAAGAAATAAAAATAGATCCAAATGTAGATTTGTTGTTTGAAAATTTTAACTTAGATAAAAATAATTAGCCCTGAAAAGACACAATTTTAAATTTAAAAAAAAAAATTATGCCTGAAAAAATAAAAAACTTCTCAGAATTCTATCAATTTTATTTGACAGAACATTCAAAAACTTGGACGCGAATCTTCCATTTTATAGGAACGTTTTTAATATTTGTTGTAATTTTTTACGTTTTAAAAAGTGGCAAAGAACGTTTTCTTTGGTATGTCCCAATTTTCGGTTATGGTTTTGCGTGGTTTTCACATGCAGTTTTTGAGCACAATCAACCCGCCACTTTTCGGCATCCACTTTGGTCTATAATTTCTGATTTTAAATTATTTTTCGAGTTGTTGATTGGGAAGCAGAAGTTTAAAGCCTAAAAAACCTTCCAGAAATTAAATCTTGAAAGGTTTATAATAAATTATATTAATTATATTTTTAGTAGAAAAAATTAATATCTTCCATCTTTATTATCGTGTCCATATCTTTCTGGCGCTGGCGGAAAATCCGGACTGTTTGCTTCTTCTAATTTTGAAACGGAAATCATCGCAGCCATCATATCATTTAGCATATTACTTGCAGAAGTTGGTGAGTTTGGTAATAAAACTAAATTACTTCTGTTATTAGCACCAATTGCTTGCAAAGTGTCATAATGCTGTGTAACGACGATTAAAGAAGACGCTTCCTGCGAGCCAATATTTACTTTATTCAGCATTCTCACAGATTCTTCCAGACCTTTTGCGATCTCTCTTCTTTGGTCGGCAATACCTTGCCCCTGCAATTTTTTCGATTCTGCTTCTGCTTTCGCAACGGCAACAATTCTGATCCTTTGTGCTTCGGATTCATATTCCGCCGCCGTTTTCTCACGTTCCGCCGCATTAATACGGTTCATCGCGTGTTTTACTTGTTCATCTGGATCAATATCTGTCACTAAGGCTTTAATAATATCATAACCATAACTTTGCATCGCTTCTTGCAACTCATTTCTTACGGCGTTTGCGATATCATCTTTTCGCACAAAAACGTCATCTAATCTTGTTTTTGGAACTTCTGCTCTTACCACATCAAAAACGTAGGAAGTAATTTGATTTTCCGGATTTTCTAAACGGTAATACGCATCTTTCACATTTGTTCTAATGACTTGATATTGCACAGAAACTTTCATCTTCACAAAAACATTATCCAATGTTTTTGTATCAATCATTACATCCAACTGTTGAATTCTTAAGTTCAATCTTTTAGAAATTTGATCTATATAGGGAATTTTTAAATGCAGACCAGAATCGCATACTTTCAAAAATTTACCAAGGCGTTCTACTACTGCAGCAGATTCTTGCTTTACGGTGAAAAAAGAGGCGAAAAGCGTTATTAAAAGGAAAAATCCAATAATTGCTAAATAAGGCATGTTTTTTTATTTTTTTAATTAATCTTAAAGATAGTGAAAATTTATTGATTAAAAAAGTGATTTACATCGTCATTCCGATATCAATTCCTTTAATTTTTCTATAAAGATCCGTTGCAAAATTATCTGTCATTCCAGAAACAAAATCTAAAACACCCATCACTTTTTCATAATCTGTTCCTTCGCTGTAAACAAATTGTTCAGGTAAAAGTTTTAGCGCCATTTTATCATAAGACTTCTGCGTTTCTTTTGGTTTTAAAATAGACGGAATAAAATGGTTCAAAAGTTCATACATTACATTATAACCGGCATTTTCGATTTCTATAACGGCTTTGTGGTTGTAGATTTTTTTTATTGAAAAACTTTCGATTTCCTGTAAAGTCGGATTTTCTCTTCTATAAATGTCAAGTAAGGCTTCATTTAAAGTACCGTCAAGAATTTGACTAAAATTAGTTTTAAATAATTGCAAAGATTTATTAATTAGGGCATTAATAACTTTTGCACGCAGATAAGAAATACGTTCATTCGAATTCGTTATAAATTTTAATTTATCCTCAACCCTTTTGGTATTTGAATTTTCGGATTTAATTAAGTCAAAAAAAAGATTTTCACAATCTGCCGTTGAAACAATGCCTAATCGGTGCGCATCTTCCATGTCAATAATATTATAACAAATATCATCTGCGGCCTCTACCAGCCATACGAAAGGATGTCTTTTGTAAATTAAAGGTTCAGAATTCTCTTCTATAATACCCGTGGATTTAGCAATGGTTTTGAAAGTGTCTTTTTCAGTTTGAAAAAAGCCAAATTTTTTTCGATGAACTTGTCCTTTTTTTTTGGCAATGGCTTCACACGGATATTTTGCAATGCTTGCCAAAGTTGTAAATGTAATCTGTGTCCCACCTAAATCTTTTCCTTTCTGCTGATGCGTTAAAACCCGAATAGCATTGGCATTTCCTTCAAAATTAATTAGATCTGCCCACTCTTTTTCGTTAAATTTTTGCTTTAGATCCAATTCATTTTTTTCAAAATAACTCGCAATCGCATCTTCTCCGGAATGTCCAAATGCAGGATTTCCAACATCGTGACACAAACAAGCGGCAGCAATAACGTTACTTAAATTGTGCTGGTAAAATAGTTTAGAATTTTCATTTAAATCATTTGAAAAATTTTCATTTATAAATTCACCAGCCAAACTACCCAAACTTCGACCGACAGAAGAAACTTCCAAAGAATGTGTTAATCTATTATGCACAAAAACACTTCCGGGCAAAGGAAAAACCTGTGTTTTATTTTGAAGTCGGCGGAATGCAGAAGAAAAAATAATTCGATCAAAATCCCGCTGAAAATCAGTTCGTGAGCCAGAAACTGCGGAATGATTTCCGGTTCTTTCATGGGTAAATAAATGATTAAGTGAAGTCATGCGGCAAATATCGGAAAATTACGTCAACTAAAATTCTGAAAAAAATGCAATTTTCACCAGCTCAAACAATTATACAATAATTCAAATTAGATTTTATAAACTATTTTTTAATAAAAATATTATAATTTTAACAGAAATAAAAACTAAACAAAATGACTTCCCTGATCAAACGACTCTCATTTTTTCTCTTTTGCTTTTTCTTTACTTTAAATTTCTACAGCCAAAAAACGGATTTAGTACAATACGTCAATCCATTAATGGGGACTTTTTCGAAACCCGATTTGAGTAACGGCAATACTTATCCGGCAATTTCTACCCCTTGGGGAATGAATATGTGGACGCCGCAAACCGGAAAAAATGGTGACGGATGGCAATATTCTTATACTGCCGAAAAAATTCGAGGTTTTAAACAAACGCATCAACCAAGTCCATGGATGAATGATTATGGTGTATTTTCTTTAATGCCAATTAGCGGAAATTTAAAATTTAAAGAAGAAGACAGACAAAGTTGGTTCAGTCACAAATCGGAGATTTCCCGACCGGATTATTACAGCGTTTATCTCGCAGATTATAATATAACCACAGAAATTACACCGACGGAAAGAGCCGCTATTTTTAAATTTACTTTCGGCACAAAAGATAAATCTTACTTAGTTTTAGATGCTTTTGATAAAGGTAGTTTTGTAAAAATCATTCCGGGCGACAATAAAATTATAGGTTATAATAAATATTACAGACGTGGAAAACTGCAAAATTTCGCCAACTATTTCGTCATCACTTTTGACACACCATTTTCCTTTAATAAAGTTTGGCAGAAAGATAATTTACTAGATAGTCTTTCCACAAAAGGCGAACATTCTGGCGCAGTTGTGGGTTTTGATATTACTAAAAAAAATCAGGTTGTGACCGCAAAAGTGGCGTCGTCATTAATTATCAGTTTACGAAACGAGCGAGATTAAATTTAAAAAGAGAAGTCGGCAATAAAACCTTTTCTCAAGTTCAAACTGAAACGCATAAACTTTGGAATGATGTTTTAGGAAAAGCATTGGTAGAAGGTGGAACGGATGATCAAAAAAGAACTTTTTACAGTTGCCTGTATCGAACAGCATTGTTTCCAAATAAATTATACGAAATAGATGCGAGTGGAAAAATTGTGCATTACTCACCGTATAACGGAAAAATTTTGCCCGGTTATATGTACGGCGGAACGGGATTTTGGGACACTTTTCGCGCACTTTATCCATTATTAAATTTACTTTATCCAGATGTAAGTTCTGAAATGGAGCAAGGTTTGGCGAATGATTATCGAGAAGGTGGCTTTTTGCCGGAATGGAGCAGTCCGGGTTTTGCAGATATTATGATCGGCAATAATTCTGCGTCAGTTGTTGCAGATGCTTTTATTAAAAAAATTCCAGATCAGGATACCAATATTTTATGGAAAGCCTTAGAAAATGGCGCCAATAATGAAGGTCCGATGAGCGCAGTTGGCCGCTTTGGTGTCGATTATTACAATAAAATCGGTTATGTTCCTTACGATGTCAATATAAACGAAAGCGCGGCGCGAACTTTAGAATATTCCTACGATGATTTCAGTATTTATCAGTTTATTAAAAACAAAAATATTGATGAAAATATTAAGAAAAAATATGCGCAGCGTGCTTTAAATTATAAAAATGTTTTTGATAAATCGACCAATTTAATGCGCGGTAGAAATTTTGACGGCACTTTTGAAAGTCCGTTTAATCCGCTAAAATGGGGCGATGCTTTTACGGAAGGAAACGCTTGGCATTACACTTGGAGCGTTTTTCACGACATCGATGGTTTAGCAAATATGATGGGCGGCAAAAAAGAATTTGCAAAAATGTTGGATTCAGTTTTTACAATGGCACCAGATTTTGACGATAGTTATTATGGCGGTACCATTCACGAAATTCGTGAAATGCAGATCGCAAATATGGGACAATATGCGCACGGAAATCAACCAATTCAACACATGATCTATCTGTACAATTATGCTAAAGAATCGTATAAAGCGCAATATTGGGTGCGAGAAACGATGAACAGAATGTACAAACCAACGCCAGACGGTTATTGCGGTGATGAAGATAATGGCCAAACGAGTGCTTGGTATGTTTTCAGCGCGATGGGATTTTATCCGGTTTGCCCTGCGACGCCTGAATATGTAATTGGTGCGCCATTATTTAAAAAAATAACTTTAACTCTAAAAGACGGTAAAAAATTCATTATTAATTCACCAAAAAACGGTGATGAAAATAGATATATTTCTTCCCAAAAACTGAATGGTAAAAATTATTCTAAAACTTACTTAAACCATTTTGAGATGTTAAAAGGCGGAAATCTAGATTTTGAAATGAGTAATTTACCAAATAAAAACAGAAAAACTTCCGACAGCGATTTGCCCTATTCTTTCTCGAAAGATGAACCTATTTATAAGGAACTCAATTTAAAAACGACAACTTCTGACAGATCTGTTTTTAAAAATCAAATAAAAACTGAAACGAGAGGCGATTTATCTTTGATGTTAATTGATAAAGATTCTGTTTTTACAGACGCTTACAAACAAAGATTTATTGATATGTATTTTCTTCAATATCCAAAACTGATTCAGAAATACAATAAAAATTCTCTGAAAAAAGTCACTTTTATTATCGATAAAAATTACAAAGGCGTTGCAGAAACTGATAATGGAATCATAAAATTTAATCCGGAATGGTTTGCAAAAAACCCTGAAGATCTCGATGTGATCACGCATGAATTAATGCACACTGTACAGAATTATAAGGACGGAAAAATCCCAGGTTGGCTCACAGAAGGTATCGCAGATTACGCAAGAGCAACAGAAGGCGTGAACAGTGAAAAAGCAGGCTGGAAATTATACGACTTAAAACCTGGAAATAATTTTGATAATTCTTACAGAATTACCGCGAGATTTCTTCTTTGGTTGACTCAGAATTTTGACAAAGATTTAATTATTAAATTAAATAATGACGCCAGAAATAATAATTACACGCCAGAATTTTGGAAGAAAAATACCGGGAAAAATATTGAGGAACTGTGGCAAAATTATGTTACAAATTCTCTTTTAAAATAAACATTAATATTTCTTTACATTAAATAAAAAAATCCTTCAAAAATGAAGGATTTTAAATTTGATTATGAATATCTTATTCCATATAACTTTCAATCGGTGCGCAGGTGCAAATCAGATTTCTGTCGCCGAAAGCATCATCCACACGGGAAACCGAAGCGAAGAATTTTCTAGTGCGAACCCAATCTAACGGATAAGCCGCTTTTTCACGGGAATAAGGTTTATCCCAAGAATCCGAAATCACCAATTCCATTGTGTGTGGCGCATTTTTAAGCACGTTATTTTTTTCGTCTGCTTCACCATTTGCGATTTCATCAATTTCTTTTTTAATAGAAATTAAAGCCTCTGCAAAACGGTCCATTTCTTCTTTACTTTCAGATTCTGTTGGCTCAATCATCATGGTTCCAGCAACTGGAAAACTCATTGTTGGCGCATGATAGCCGTAATCCATCAGTCGTTTTGCAACATCAACCACTTCAATTCCGATGGCTTTAAACTGTCGGAAATCTAAAATACATTCGTGCGCAACTCTGCCTTTTTTGTTGACGTAGAGAATAGGAAAATGTTCACCTAAAACTTCTTTCAAATAGTTAGCATTTAAAATGGCGTGTTCCGTGGCTTTCATTAAACCAGAAGTCCCAAGCATTTTAATGTACGCGTAAGAAATATTTAACACCAAAGATGAGCCATAAGGCGCACCAGAAATACCATCAATAGATTCTTTCGTGCCTATTTTAATATTTGGATTGGTAGGCAAAAATTTAACCAGATGGGCTGCAACGCAAATTGGTCCAACACCTGGTCCACCGCCTCCGTGAGGAATTGCAAATGTTTTATGTAAATTTAAATGACATACATCTGCACCGATATTTCCAGGACTTGTAAAACCTACTTGTGCATTCATATTAGCGCCGTCCATATAAACCTGGCCGCCGTTATCATGAATTATTTTTGTTATCTCTTTAATATTTTCGTCGAAAACACCGAATGTTGAAGGATAAGTAACCATTGCGGCAGAAAGGTTTTCTTTGTGCAGTTCGGCTTTCGCTCTTAAATCTTCAGAATCAATCTCGCCACTTTCCAAGTTTTTTACAACTATCACTTTACCACCGGCTAAAACTGCAGATGCAGGATTTGTTCCGTGTGCAGATTGTGGAATAAGTACAATATTTCTATGACCTTCACCTATTGATTTTTGATATTCTCTAATCACCATTAAACCTGCATATTCTCCTTGAGCGCCAGAGTTTGGCTGTAAAGAGGTTCCAGCAAAACCGGTGATTTCAGATAAATCTTTCTCTAATTCTTTAATCATTATTTGATAGCCTCCTGCTTGTTCAGTCGGAACAAATGGATGAACACTTCCCCATTCTGCCCAAGAAATTGGCAACATTTCAGTTGCTGCATTAAGTTTCATGGTGCAAGAACCAAGAGAAATCATGGAATCGGTTAGCGATAAATCTTTACGTTCCAATCTCTTTATATAACGCATTAATTCTGTTTCTGTATGATAGGAATTAAAAACATTTTCCTGTAAAATTGAATCTTTACGCAGGATTTCATCTGGGATTTTCACCTCATCACGAATTGTCAATTTAAAACTTTGCTTATCTACAAACTGCGCAAAAGAATCAAACAATCTTTGAAGTTTTTCTAAGGTAGAAGTTTCATTTAAAGAAACACTTACAAAACCCTCAGAAAAATAATTTAAATTTATTTTTTGATCACGCATTAAACGCATCAATGAATTTTTATCTTCTGGATGCATTCTGAATTTTACGGTGTCAAAAATTGGTTCTTCCACCAAATCATAACCAAGTGCGAGCAGACCTTCTTTTAAAGCATTAGTTTTAAAATGAATTTGATCTGCAATAAAATTTAAGCCTTTTGGCCCGTGATAAACCGCATACATTGATGCCATGACTGCTAAAAGAACTTGTGCAGTACAAATATTTGAAGTCGCTTTTTCTCTTTTAATGTGCTGCTCTCTGGTTTGTAAAGCCATTCTCAACGCACGTTTCCCATACATATCTTGAGAAACACCAATAATTCTTCCTGGAATATCTCTCTTGTAGGATTCTTTACAGGCGAAAAAAGCTGCATGTGGACCGCCATAACCCATCGGAATTCCAAAACGCTGCGTAGTTCCAACTGCGCAATCTGCGCCCATATCTGCGGGCGATTTAGCTTTAATTAAAAACAAAGGATCACAAGCCACGACGACTTGTAAATTGTTTTCTTTATAATATTTAATATTTTCCGTGTAATCTATAATCCCACCATTTTTCCCTGGATATTGAAGTAGAACTCCAAAATAAGAGTCATTAAACTGGTGGTTTTTATGATTGCCAATAATGACATCAATTCCTAAACCTTTTGCTTTAGTTTTTAAAACTGAAATTGTTTGTGGCAAAACTAAGTCTGAAACGAAAAACTTAACTGCCTCTCCCTTTTTCTGATCTTTAGTTCTACTTTCAAAAAACATGTGCATTGCTTCCGCCGCCGCCGTAGACTCATCTAGCAATGATGCATTGGCAATCGGCAAACCTGTTAAGCTAACCACTAAAGTTTGGTAATTTAAAAGTGCTTCCAATCTTCCTTGTGCAATCTCTGCTTGGTAAGGTGTGTAAGCCGTATACCAGCTTGGATTTTCTAAAATATTTCTTTGGATAACTGACGGCAAAATAACATTATGATAACCAAAACCGATATAATTATCAAACATTAAATTTTTTGAGGCTAAATCTTTTGAATGTGCAAGCATCTCATATTCTGAAAGTGGCTCAGAAATATTCAAATCTTTTTCTAATCTAATAGAATCGGGAATTGTTTGCGAAATCAATTCTGAAATATCAGAAACGCCAATTCTGTCAAGCATTTCCTTCGTATCACTTTCGTTTAGGCTGATATGCCGATTAACAAACTGCTGTGTGTTCATATTATTTTAAAAGATTTTTTAATAAAAATTGTACTGTAAAAATACAAAAATTCAGAGGAGTTAACAACTTCTAATTGCTTAAATATATGATATTTATCAAGATGAAAAAATGTAAATATTTACTTGTTCAAAAGAAATACAATAATTATAATCAGGATAAAAAGTACCAGAAAAAATTTTAAAACCTTAGAAAAACCGGATGAATTATTAGGGGTTCTTTTTTGTGGTTTAAGTAACTCCTGTACTTCTGCTTTTATCTTTTCTCTGTCATTTTCGAATACTTCAGTGATAGTAATACCTTTAACGGAAGTCTTTTGGATAACGGAGTTTGTCGCGTGAAGTAAAATTTGAAACTTGCCATCTACAAATTCATTTATTTTAAAAGTTCTTTCACCGTAAGATTTTTCTAAGCCAAAAGGTAAAATTTTTACCAAATCTGCATTTTGAGTTTGCCAATTAATAATAATTTCGTCGCCTTTTTTTACTCTAATTTTATTGGCACTAAAGCTTTTTATAAAAGGTGGTAAATTATTACGTGACAGATATTTTGGCAATGAAAAATTTGATCATGATCCATCGTAAAATTCATTAATTAAAGATCTCATAAGCTTCCCTCGCTTCACGGAGACGATTTTCAAAGATGATGTCATTATCGGTTTTATCTAGATGGTATTTTAGAGATAATTTCGATAGGCTTGTTTAATATCTTCTACAAGACACGTCAGGTAAAATGCCAAGAAAATAGTAGTAATCTTTCAAAATTATAAATTGAGAAACAAAAGTATGAAAAGTAAAAGATTGAGCCAAAAGTTAAGGTTAAGTAAAAAATTGTTTAATTTTAGCACATGAAAAGAAAGGTGCTTCTTATATATACCGGCGGAACTATCGGTATGGAAAAAGATTATGAAACGGGCAGTTTGCGCGCATTTGATTTTGCGAATATTTTTAAAAAAATACCAGAATTAAATTTAATAGAATGTGAAGTTTCGGTATATCCATTCAAAAAGCCTTTAGATTCTTCGGATATGGGTCCCAAGGAATGGAAAACTATTGCCAGACATATTTCTAAAAGCTATGAAAAATTTGATGGGTTTTTAATTTTACATGGTACAGACACTATGTCTTACACGGCTTCAGCATTAAGTTTTATGCTAAAAGGTTTAAGAAAACCGGTCATTTTAACGGGTTCTCAACTTCCCATTGGAGATTTACGGACCGATGCAAAAGAAAATCTTTTAACGAGTCTTTATTATGCGAGCTTGTATGAAAACGATGAAGCCGTTTTGCAGGAAGTTGCGCTTTATTTTGAATATAAATTGATGCGTGGTAACAGAAGTCTGAAATATTCTGCGGAGTATTTTGATGCGTATCAAAGTCCGAATTATCCCATTTTGGGTCAATCTGGCGTCAATTTAAAAATTGAAAAAAACGAACTTTTTCGTGCCGATAAAAACGAGACATTTTCTGCCGATTTACATATTTCACAAGATGTTTTATTTTGGCGTATTTTCCCGGGAATGCAACTTTCACACTTTCAAGATCTACCAACAATGAAGGTTTTAATTTTACAGGTTTTTGGTTCCGGAACGATTTTTAACACCAATAAAACGAAAGACACTTTAGAAAAACTGCGAGAAAACGGAACAGAAATAGTAGTTGTTTCACAGTGTATTTCCGGTGAAATTTCATTTGGAAAATATAACAACAGTAATATTTTCACGGATATAAAAGCCATCAGCGGAAAAGATATGACCGCAGAAAGTGCAATTACTAAAGCGATGCATTTACTAAACAATCCAAATTACGAAGGAACGTTTAGAGACAATTTTGGAAAAAATCTACGCGGAGAAATTTCTGAATAAAATTTTTTAGAAGCTAATAAATTTTGTATTTTTAAATAAAAAAACCTACTTTTGCGCACTTAAAATAGAGAGGTGTCCGAGTGGTTGAAGGAGCTAGCCTGGAAAGCTAGTGTACGGGCAACTGTACCGTGGGTTCGAATCCCATCCTCTCTACAAAAAAATTTAACAATTACTTACTTAAGCCAATCAGGAATTCTAGTTCCTGATTTTTTTTTATTTTATTGTTGATTAGCTAGTCCCTCCACTTGCCGCAAGGATGCAAATTACTAGGAAGTATATTTAAATAAAGCTTTGTTACAGATCTTTTATAATTTACTTATAAAAGATCTCGTAAATTTTGACCAAATTTAAACCAACTTATCTGGTGTAAAAGGTAGGTCTCGTAACCGACGTCCTGTCGCATTAAAAATAGCATTACCTATCGCGGCAGAAACTCCGGTAATGCCAATTTCGCCAATTCCGCGCGCACCAATTGGTGAAATATGAGGGTCCTTTTTACCGATAAAATAAACATCAATTGGTGGTACATCTAAGTTTACAGGAACATGATAATCTGCCAAAGTTCGAGTAACTGGATTACCATAACGCTCATCGTAAACCGTTTCCTCCATTAAGGCAGATCCAAAACCATAAATTACGCCACCGATAATCTGTGAGCGGGCAGTTTTTTCATTCATGATCGTACCGGCATCGTGAACGCTGACAAATCTTTTTACACGCACAGTCCCAAAATCTTCATCAACCCAAACTTCCGCAAACTGTACTCCAAAGGAATGAAATGAATATTTATCTGAATCACCATTTTCATCCAGATCAATATCAGCAACACTGCACATAGCTTTCTGAGAGCCGAGGCCGCTTCCCGAGGCCGGCATTGCAGTAACACAACCTTCCATCACCGTTTTTTTATTACGATGCATAACCGCAGTATAAGTATCTCTTTTAGATTCGTCATTTTTTAAGTAAAAAGAACCGTTTTCAAAATTAATTTCTTCGACTGGTTTACCATATAATGGCGATTTCAAATCTGCTCTAGCGAGAAGCATTAAATCTTTCCGAAGTGCTTCTCCAGCTTCATAGACTGCAGGATTTACACTCGCAGTTGTAGTAGAACCACCCGAAACTGGACCTGGAGGCAAACCTGAATCTCCCAATTTCACTGTAATATTTTCTACGGGAACGCCTAAAGCATCTGCCGCCGTTTGAGCCATAATGGTATAAGTCCCTGTACCAATATCTTGAGTAGCGCACAATACTGTTACTGACCCATCACTTTTTATCTGAACTTTCGCTGACGCAGCACTTCTAATTGCAGGATAAGTTGCTGTTGCCATACCATAACCTACCAAATGGTTTCCAATTCTGGTCTGCCTTGGTTTCATATTTCTTTTATTCCACCCAAATTTTTCGGCACCCATTTTATAACATTCAAGTAAATACTCACTGGAAAAGGGATGTTTTTTCATGGGATCAACAGAAGTGTGGTTTATTTTCCGAAGCTCAATAGGATCCATTTTAAGTTCATGCGCCAGTTCATCCATTGCCGTTTCTAATGCAAATATCCCGGGTGTTTCTCCAGGTGCGCGCATAAATGTTGGCGTTCCGATATTAAGTTTCGCAACTTTGTAAGTGATTTCGCGCATAGGCGAAGCGTATAGAACTGCCGTTTGTTTTCCGCTTGGCTCGTAATAACCAGAGAGATTTGCATAAGTTCCACTTTCATGGCGCATGGCCTGCAATTTTCCACTACTATCACTTGCTAATGCTACATTTTGATGTGTTTCACTACGACGACCGACATTGGTTTGCATCATCTGCCGTGTGATCACTAATTTTACTGGTCTTTTTATTATTTTAGCCGCCATTGTTGCCAAAAGGGCGTGTCCCCATTCTGAACCTTTACAACCAAAACCGCCTCCCACAAAAGGATTAATGATCTGCACATTTTCAGGTTGTAATTTAAAGAAATACGCTATCGTTCCACGCATGGCAATAACGCCTTGCGTTGCATTATATAAAATTACTTTATCATCACCTCTCCAAACCGCCACTGTCGCGTGAGGTTCCATCGGATGGTGATTTTCCGTAGAAGTAGAATAACTATGATCTACTTTAACAGCCGCCGCATCTATAATTGCCTGAGCTTTTCCTTCATTAATTTGAACGGAATGACCATTACCTTTTTGCGGTACAAATCCTCCAGGCAAGGCTTTTTTTAAATTAATAGCAGGTTGATCTTTCTTGTAAGAAACTTTTACTATTGCCGCTGCTGCTCGCGCTTCTTCATAAGTTTCAGCAATTACTAACGCGATATATTGTCCCCAGTAATGAATTTGATTATCCTGCATAGGCGATATATTTTCGCCCATACTTGCTCCACTTTTGTTTTTTTCTTCGCCACTCGCCGCCGCTAATTTTGGTGCATTTTCATAGGTTACTATTTTAATTACACCCGGTAACTTTTTAGCGTCATTAATATCGATATTTAATATAGTCCCTTTCGCGATTGTAGACCGAACCGGAAAAGCATAAGCCATATCTTTTTGATTGAATTCAGCAGCATATTTTGCAGTACCACTAACTTTTAATGGTCCGTCAATTCTGTCCAGTGGTTTTCCAATTACAGTTTGTTTTTTCATAAGTGACTTATTTAATCTGATGAATCCAGCCTAGAATTGACTCTTTTAGCAAGATAATTATCAAGGCTATTCAAAAAAAATTTTAATATTAATTACAAAGAGATTGAACTACTAAATAAAATATTGGTTTAATAAAACTATACTTTTCCGCCATTCATCGCCTGAGACAAGGCTCTAACAATTGCTTTTTTACCCATCTCAATTTTAAATTTATTGTGTTCAAATGCTTTTGCGGATTTCATCTCTGCTTCTGCAGCATCTTTGAAATTTACAATATTTGCCGTTTTTCCTTTTAAAAATTTTTCAGCTGTTAAAGCCCGCCAAGGTTTATGTGAAACGCCACCCATAGCCAAGCGAACTTCTTTAATGGAAGTCCCATCTAGATCAAGCGCGGCGGCGACAGATATTAAAGCAAATGCATAACTCGAACGGTCTCTTATTTTTAAATAACAAGAATTATTGGCAAAGTTATTTTTAGGGATTTCTATAGAAGTGATGAGTTCACCGTGCTTCAAATTATTGTCTTTCTGTGGTTCATCACCTGGTAAACGGTGGTATTCTGAAAAAGGTAAACTTCTCATTTCACCATTTACACCCTGGATTTTCACCACAGCATCCAAAGCTACTAAAGGAATACACATGTCAGAAGGATGAACGGCAATGCAACTTTCTGACCAGCCAAAAATAGCGTGCATTCTATTTACACCTTCTAAAGCGCCACAGCCAGAACCTGGTTCTCTTTTATTGCAAGGCATTGCAGTTTCGAAAAAATAGGAACACCGCGTCCGTTGATTTAAATTTCCACCATTGCTTGCCATATTACGAATTTGAGCTGAAGCACCTGCTAGAATTGCCTGCGTAAGCATTGGAAAATTATTTCTTATTAACGGATGATTTGCAGTTGCCGTATTTTTACCGAGCCCGCCAATCGAAATTATATTTCCATTTTCCGTAACCTCAGAAAGTTCCAGACGAGAAATATCAACCAATTCATTTGGACGCTCTACATCTTCCTTCATTAAATCTAAAAGATTAGTGCCGCCTGCTAAAAACTGAGATTTGAGATTTTCTGAGACTAATTTTGTGGCGAGTTGTGGTTCTGTCGCTCTCGAATATTTAAAGGCTCTCATATGGTTATTTCTTCTTTTAAATTTTGATCAATATTCATAGAAATATTCTGGTTATCATCTAAAAATTGCCAAAACTGTTCAACTTCTTTTCCCCCGTAAACTTCGCGTATTGCTGCTATAATATTTGGGTAAGCACCGCATCGGCAAATATTTCCAGACATTCTTTCTCTGATTTCATCATCAGAAATTTCAGGTTTCATATTTTTTACATCAGGTGTTACGAAGCTCACATCACCTCTTTTAATTTCACCTAACAAAGCCACTGATGAACAGATCTGTCCTGGTGTGCAATAACCGCACTGGAAACCATCATGTTTTACAAAAGCGGATTGTATAGGATGAAGAACGTCATTTTTTGCAATTCCTTCTATAGTCGTTACTGAACTTCCTTCGAGAGTTGCCGCCAAAGTTAAACAGGATAAAACACGATGGTCATCTACAATAACTGTGCACGCACCGCATTGACCGTGATCACAACCTTTCTTAGAACCTGTTAATTGCAAACGTTCCCGCAAAGCATCAAGCAAAGTCATTCTGGAATCAATCGTCAATGAATTACTTATTCCGTTCACGAAAAAACTGACCTTTAAAGGATTTTCAAGTGACGTTGGCTCTGATCCAGAAAAACCCTTGGACACTGCCTGCGCACCGCCTACCATCTGCAGCGCCATTAATCCTGCACCTGCAGTCATCATCAATTTTATAAAATGCCGACGGCTTTCACCCAAAGGCGTAACCCCCGCAGCATCTTCAGCTAATATTTTTTCAAGTAATTTTTGTTCTGCCTCGGTGAGACCAGATTTATTTATAGCGTTTTTCATAAGGAAAACTTAAATTGAATAGAAATAATGACTCTTATTTCATTCACTAAATTAAGAAAAAAACTTAATTATACCGATTATTTTCTTTAAATTTTTTAAATTAAATTAAAATCAATAAACTTCGTTATTTAAATTTCTTCATTAAATTTAGAAATTAATTTTTTAAATAAATTCAAATTCACTAATTTTGATTTACTTATTTAATGTGACAATTACTGCTCTAAAAAGTTTTTCATCAAATCTTTATGACACACGAAATAAAAAACATATTTTCTGATGCCTGCGCTAACCAAGCGAAAGGATTAAAAAATGTTTTGGCAACAGTTGTGTTTTTAGAAGGCTCATCTTATCGAAAACCTGGTGTTCAAATGCTTATTTCGGAAGATGGAAAAATGACAGGTGCTGTAAGTGGCGGTTGCGTAGAAAAAGAAATAAAGCACAGGGCGGAAAGTGTTTTCAAAACCGGCGAGTCAAAAATAATGACTTATGACGGGCGCTATAGATTAGGCTGTGAAGGCATTTTATATATTTTAATTGAGCCTTTTATAATTTCTGAGCAACTTTATTTAAAATTTCAAAAAGCATTAGATCTTCGGGAAAGTTTTAAACTGACTTCCAATTATGTTAGAAAAAATAACGCGACAGGACACTTTGGAAGCCAAATCAATTTTTCCGATCATTCTACTTATCAATTTAATGACCACTTTAATGTGGAAAACACAAGTAGTTTGGATGTGTTTTCGCAAAATTTAGATCCTTTATTTAGATTAATAATTATTGGTGGCGAACATGATGCAGTAAAACTTTGTATAATGGCAAGTGTTCTGGGTTGGGACGTTGAAGTCATAACTTCCATAAAAGATCCCAAAGATATTTCAGATTTTCCGGGCGCAAAAAAAGTTTCTCCGAAAACGCCTGAGGTTGCTGATTTTAATTTAGATAATCAAACGGCAGTTGTTTTAATGACGCACAACTACGTGCTGGATTTCAAATATCTTTTAAAATTACAGAATTTTAATCTTCAATATGTAGGTATTCTCGGTTCTAAAAAACGTCGCGAATTGATTTTAAACGAATTAATAGAATTTAACCCAGAACTAAATGAAGAATTTTTAGATAAAATTCACAGTCCTGCCGGTTTAAATATTGGCGCGATAACACCGGAAGAGATTGCACTTTCTATTCTTTCAGAGATTTTAGCGGTTACACGAAAAACGAATTTTATTGAAATGCAAAATAATATCGGGCAAATTTATTATGATCTATGAAAATTGCAGTTCTAATTCTCGCCGCTGGAACCGCTTCCCGAATGAAAACTGCTAAGCAATTATTACCAATTGGTGGTAAAACACTTTTAGGAATTAGTATTGAAAACGCACAAAAAACAAATGCTGAAAATGTTTTTTGTGTTTTAGGCGCAAATGCAGATCAAATTAAATGTAGCATCACCAACTATAAAGTTGAAATAATTGAGAATTTGGACTTTCAGAAAGGACTCGGTTCCAGTATTTCTTGTGGAATTAAAAATTTAGATAAACATTCATTTGACGCCGTTTTGATTATACTCGGCGATCAACCTAATGTCACTTCAGAATATCTGAACGCCTTAATTTCTAATTTTGAAAAGTCACCGGAATTTATTTTTGCTTCAAAATATGGAACGAAAAATGGAGTTCCCGCAATTTTTCCACGCTTATATTTTCCAGATTTGCTTAAATTGCAGGGTGAAAAAGGCGCCGCAGATTTACTAAACAGTGAATTAATAATCGTTAAAACAATCGAAATGACACCTGATGTTACAGACATTGACACGCCTGAAGACTACAAAAAATTTGTTCAATGATTTCAGTTTCAGAAGCACTTGCAGCAGTAGAAAAATATTGCAAACCTTTAAAATCGGTGGCCAAAGATGTTGTAGATTCTTACGGTTATATTTTAGCAGAAAATATTATTTCACCGCTAAATATGCCACCTTTCAAACAGTCGTCAATGGACGGTTATGCGTTTATTTATTCTGATGAGAATTGGTACAAAGTCATTGGCGAAGTACAAACCGGCATTTCTCAAAATATTAATTTAAAAAAGGGCGAAGCGATCCGAATTTTTACGGGAGCGCGCGTTCCTGATAAGGCAGATACAGTGGTGATGCAGGAACATGTTTCAAGAATTGATAATGAAATTATTATTGAAAAAAATCCCGCAAAAGGCAGTAATGTTCGTCGGGAAGGCGAACAGATAAAAAAAGGAGATGTCGCTTTAAATAAAGGAACTTTTTTAAATGAAGCCGCGATTGGATTTTTAGCCGGACTTGGAATTAAAAATATTCAAGTTTTCAGTCGTCCAAAAGTGGGCATATTAATTACAGGAAACGAGATAAAAAATAGTGGAGAAATTTTAAAAGAAGGCGAGATTTATGACAGCAATTCTTTAACTTTAAAATTGGGTTTGCAACGTCTTGGTATTGAAGAAATAGAAATTTTATTTGCGAAAGACACGCTTGAAGAAACCACCAATTCTCTCAAAAAATTATTAAATGACAATGACGTTATTTTGATTTCAGGCGGAATTTCTGTCGGCGATTATGATTTTGTGGAAGAAGCCTTAAATGAAAACGGCGTAAAACAATTATTTTATAATGTTAATCAAAAACCCGGAAAACCGCTTTGGTTTGGTAAAAAAGGAAAGAAAATAATTTTTGCCTTACCCGGAAATCCAGCTTCCAGTCTTACTTGTTTTTATGTTTTCGCTTGGCCACTTTTAAAAGCGCAAATGGGTTTTGCAGCATTTCATTTGCCAATATTAAAGGCAAAAGCTAACAGCGATATTCAAAATAATTTCGGAAAAACTTTATTTTTGAAGGGAAATGTGGAAAATGAGATTGCAACAGAATTTTCCGGACAAGCATCTTCAATGTTGAAATCATTTGCAATTTCTAACGCACTTTTGATTATTCCGGAAGATATAAAATTAATTAAAAAAGGAGAATTATTAAATTATTTAAAACTCGATTAATAAAGTGAATATATTTGTAGAACCTCAATTATTAATATTATTTATGGTCATTTTAGCCGTAGTTGCCTTTCTCTATGCGAGTGTGGGTCACGGCGGCGCAAGTGGTTATTTGGCACTAATGGCACTTTTTTCCTTTTCAATTTTCGTCATGAAACCATCTGCATTATTGCTGAATATTTTTGTATCGGCGATTTCATTTTGGTTTTTTAAAAAGAACAATCATTTTAAATGGAAATTATTTTATCCGTTCGCCATCACTTCCATTCCGATGGCGTTCATCGGTGGTTTTTTAAAGATAAATCCAATTTTATACAAGCAGATTTTAGGTGTTTTTCTTGTAATTGCAATTTTAAGAATGCTAAATATTTTTGGGAAACCAAGAACAGAATTTAAAGAAAATAATCTCTATTTATCTTTGGTGATCGGAGGTGCAATTGGATTATTTTCTGGAATGATTGGTATTGGTGGCGGCATTATTCTGAGTCCAATTATTATACTTTTGGGCTGGGGAAATATGAAGCAGGCTGCGGCAGTTTCATCGCTTTTTATTTTCGTAAATTCAATCTCTGGAATCGTAGGTTTCACTATTAATGGCGGCGAAGTTCCGATTGAAACATGGTATCTAATTCCTGTGGCCGTAATTGGCGGAAGTTTGGGTGCACTTTACGGAAGTCAAAAATTTAATATGAACACGCTGAAATATGTTTTAGCTGGAGTTTTAACCATCGCCGCCGTAAAATTATTTTTAGTTTAAAGACTATATGAAAATCACTTATTTTGGCGAAATCGCTGATAAAACATGTAAAAGCTCAGAAAATTTAGAGGAAATTACGAGTATAAATTCTTTAATTATTTTTCTAAAAGACAATTATGAATTAAATGAAAGTGACTTTCACATTGCGATCAACCATTCAATCATAGAAAGTTCAGCAGAGAAAAATTTAGATGAAACAGATGAAATTGCAATTTTGTCGGCATTCGCAGGCGGATAAAAAATGATATGGAAGATAGCAGGTATTCACGTCAAATTACTTTACCACAAATTGGTGCAAAAGGTCAGGAAAAATTAAGACAGGCTTCCGTGTTGGTTGTCGGCGCAGGAGGTTTGGGAAATGTAGTTTTGCCTTATCTCGCTTCTTCCGGAATTGGAAAAATTGGAATTATTGACGGCGATATTGTGTCTAAAAGTAATCTTCACCGCCAAATCCTCTTTTCTGAAAAAGATTTAAATCAATCAAAATCTAAGACCGCGGCAAAAAAATTACGACTTCAGTTTCCAGATATTTCAATTGAAAATTATAATGACTATTTAGCCGGGGAAAATGCTTTGCAAATTTTTAAAGATTATGATATTATCGTGGATTCGACTGACAATATTAATGTTCGCTACTTAATTAATGATGCGTGCTTTTTAACTGGAAAGCCTTTTATTCACGCTTCTGTTTATCGGTTTCAGTTTCAGATTGCCACCTTTAATTTTAAAAATAGCGGTACTTATCGGTGCCTCTACCCGACTCCGCCAAAAGAAATTCTCAGTTGCGCCGAAGCTGGCGTTATGCCGGTTACCGTTGCAATGGCAGGAATTTATGAAGCCAATGAAGTTTTTAAATATTTTTTAAATATTGGTGAATTGCTGACTGATAAAATGCTTTTGATCGATACTTTAAATAATGAGCAGCATTTATTTAAATATGAAAAGAAAGCAACAGATTATATTACAGCGGATTTTTTTTTAAAAGAATATTCTTTAAAGTTAAAAACCATAAGTTATCACGAAGCGATTGAGTTAAGCGGTACATTTTTAGATGTAAGAAATGCGGAAGAAGAACCGAAATTAAATTTTAAAAATTACCTTCAAATTCCTCTTGCAGATTTAGAGGAAAATTTAGCTAAAATACCAATTGAAAGACCTATATTTATTTTTTGCCAGAGCGGAAAAAGAAGTGACACTGCCGCAAAAATTTTAAGTCAGAAAAGTTTTAAACAAATTTATTCTTTAAAGGAAAATGCATCAGAAATTAATGATAAAGAAAACAAAGCAGGTCTTTCTGCAGGGTGAAATAACATCCGCTTTTATTGCCGACGCCATCCAAAAACACCAGACAAAAACACAAATTGGTGCTCATAATATTTTTATGGGACAAGTTCGAAAAGATGCTATAGAAGGAAAAACAGTCATAGCTTTAGATTTTAGTTGTTATCAGGAAATGGCAGATAAAAAATTAGAAATTATTAGGGAAGAATCTTTTGACAAATTTAATTTAACCTGCATGCATATTTACCACAGTCTGGGCCGCGTCAATGTGGGCGAAATTTGTCTGTTTGTCTTCGTTTCTGCAGCTCACCGACCGCAGGTGTATGAGGCCACAGAATATATTGTGAACCGGGTAAAAAGTGAAGTTCCCATTTTTGGTAAAGAAATTTTTGAAGATGAATCTTATCAATGGAAAAAGAATATTTAGATGGTAGATATCACGCATAAATCCAATACATTACGCAGTGCGACAGCACAGGCGACGGTAAAAGTAAGTACTTCGGAAACTATAAAAGCCATTGAGAATAATCAAGTTCCGAAAGGAAATGTTTTTGAAATGAGTAAAGCTGCGGGATTATTAGCAGTAAAAAAAACACCGGAATTATTGCCAGATTGTCATCCAATGCCGATAGAATTTACTGGCGTAGAATATGAAATAAAAGACCTTGAGATTATTATAAAAGTGACGGTGAAAACCATCTATAAAACTGGTGTAGAAGTTGAAGCTATGCACGGTGCAAGCGTCGTAGCCTTAAATATCTACGATATGCTTAAGCCGATCGATAAAGGCATTGAAATAAGAACCATCAAACTTTTAGAAAAAACCGGGGGTAAAAGTTCATTTCCAATTGCTGATATTTCAAATATAAAAGTTGGGATTTTAGTGTGCTCAGACAGTTTATATAATGGTGAAGGTATAGATAAATCTGGCCCTGTGATTCGGGAAAAAATGCAGAAATTTGGACTAGAATCTTCGGAAATAAATATTATTCCGGATGATTTAGGGCAAATTCAAGACACTCTAAAAGATTTAATTACTAGTAATGATATCGTAATTATTACCGGTGGGACGGGATTATCGTCGAGAGATAACACGCCCGAAGCTGTTTTACCACTTTTAGACAAAAGATTATTTGGCGCAGAAGAAACCATCAGAAGATACGGACAAGACAGAATGCCGTTTGCGATGCTATCAAGAAGTATTGTGGGAATAATTGGAAATACTTTAATTTTGTCGCTACCCGGCTCGAATAAGGGCGTTGCAGAAAGCTTAGATGCTGTATTTCCCGCACTTTTTCACAGTTTTAAAATAATGAAAGGCGAAAAACATTAAATGAGTACAACGACTGACATATTAACGGACACTTTTGGACGTCAACACAACTACCTGCGGATCTCGCTTATAGAAAAATGTAATTTGCGCTGTACATACTGTATGCCAGAAAATGGTGTAGAATTGTCTCCGAAAGAAAATTTAATGACGGCATCGGAAGCTATCGAAATTGCAAAAATATTTGTGAAAAACGGTGTTAATAAAATAAGACTTACAGGTGGCGAACCACTTTTGAGGAAGGATTTTCCAGAAATTTTAGCTGGATTATCGCAACTACCTGTGCAGATATCGATCACTACAAATGCAATTTTGGTTGATCGTCACATTGAAGACTTTAAAAAATACAACTTGAAGGATATTAATGTCAGTTTAGACACTTTAAATCCAGAAAAATTTAATACGATTACAAAACGCAATCAATTTGATAAAGCGTATCAAAATATTCTATTGCTTATTAAGGAAGGTTTTAATGTAAAAATTAATGTGGTTTTACTCAAAGATTTTAACGAAAATGAAATTATTGATTTTATAGAATTCACAAAAATAAAACCGATCAACGTGAGATTTATCGAATTTATGCCTTTTAGTGGAAACAGTTGGGACAAATCTAAATTAGTCAGTTTCAAGGAAATATTAGATAAAGTTGATGAAAATTATTCCGCCGATCAATTCATTCCTATAAAAAATGAGCAAAATTTTACCGCCAGAAATTTTAAAATAAAAGATTACGCGGGAAGTTTTGGTATTATTTCCTCAGTCACAAATCCCTTTTGTGATGTTTGCAATAGAATTCGTTTAACTGCTAATGGCAAAATTAAAAACTGTTTATTTTCAACCTCAGAAACTGATCTATTAGCAGCCTTTCGAAATGATGAAAGTATCGAACCCTTGATTAAGATAGCCATTAATAAGAAAAAAGCCATTCGTGCAGGCATGGATAATTTGAAAGATTTTGAAGATTTAAAAAATCATAAAAATAGAAGTATGATCACGATTGGCGGATAATTACACCTCATTTTTACTAAAAAAAAAGAGTCGAATCTAGATTAAATTGGTCTTTAATTTCAATTAAAAATTTAATTAAATTATTAGAATAGATATCGGTGCGTCCAAAATTTACTTAGTAGTTTTTATTTTCTGTAATCGATTTTTGCAATTGTCTTAAATCACAAGACTGGCTTTCATTTAACCAAAACTTTTGAAGTTAATATATTGAAGTTTCGAAAATATACAGGCTGAGAATGCCGTTTTCGATAACAAATGGAATGTTTAGAATGTTTAATAAATTTTACAACCCATTAAATTGAGACGATTGCGAATTATCACTACTGTTATTTTCTAAATTTAATCTCGAGCCATTCAATTTCTTCTAAAGAAAGCTTTCCTTGACTTTCTAGTTCTATGCGATTTTCTTTTGGATGACTAAGCAGTTTGCCACAAACCGCCCCCGATTCTGTATTTTTAATTTTAATTATATAAAAATGGTTTGTCTTTTAGAAATTCCATAAAAAGATATACTGAATTATAATTGTAAGATTTAGAATGAATAACTATTTCACAACATAAATGCATTAATTTTAACTGTAATAGCTATTCTTTTATTGAAGGAATATCTTCTGCAGAAAACATTAATGTTTTGAGGTTGATGAGATTTTTTAACTTTAAAAGTCCATGAACCGTAATTGCTGTGTTTTTTAAGTGTAAGAAATTTTGAGTTTTTAATCTATTCAAATCTTCTGTGCAATCATAAGTTAAATATCGGCATTCTTTGGTGCGTAGTTCATTGGTATATTCCAAATTATTAAGAATTTTTATGCTTTTATTCGTTATGTCAGTTTCATTTAGATCGAGTATAATTACGCCTTTTACATTTTTCATTAATCGGGTACTCCGTCAGTATCCGAATTTTCTCCACTTGCAGTGACAATATTGAAATATTTTTTTCCATCATAATCACTGATAAAGTTTGATTTTGTATTTTTTATTGTGAGGGTAGATTTATACAGGTTTTTATCTGTGGAATAGTCTGATTTAATATTTTTATTTTTATATGTTCATTAATGATGAGATCTTCAATTTTTCCTTCTTTAAACTTTTTACTTATTATTTCTGCGGCTTCATAAATACTGATTTCAGAAAAATACTTAACATTCTTAAAATGCTGCGATTTATCGTTAAACTTTATTTCCCAAGTTGGTGATCCATCATATTATATGAAATTTGTTTGCGTGAAATTTCTCTACTTTTTTCAGTGTTTTTTTTGGGCAAAAATTGATATGCTAAAAAACAGTGGTGTTAAAAAGAGTATTTGTTTTGTTCTCATCATTTTTGCTTTTAAATAATTAATTTGTTCTACGTGTTTTTACTTATTGTCAATTTTAATATTCTAGTTTTCCTCATGATCTAATATTTTAATGGTGTCAAACTTTTAAAAAGTAATCCCTTTAAAATCCTTTCTAAAAATGAATATTTGTTTTGACTTCATGCTAATTGATAAAAATAACTGTTTTCCTTCCACAATAACAGTGATCTCAAAAGGCACTTTATCATTATCATTTATAAGCGATAAAATACCAAACGTGTCTGGAATGAAACCATTCACCAACTCTTTTACTGCCTCAGATTTCCAATTATCTTTTTCACCAAGTATCAGCTCATAGCCACCATTTTTATCTAATCTAAACATGGATTTTTGTGCACCTTGTCTAAGATCTTCTTCAAATAGTTTAAGATTGTGTTTCACCAACGAATGAAATAAAACCATCAGTCTAAATGATGCTCCTGGTTTTCATCGATTTTACTTTAATTTTTAGAATACTAATTTTATTTTCCACTTAGATTTTTCAACAACATTTTAGCGACGTCATTGCCATCTTTGTCTATATAAAGCCAATGTTTATCGTCTCTGACCAATGCTAATCCATTCTCAAATTTTGAAACACCATCGTATAACATCTCTATTATTAGTTTCCCCTTTTTATCTATAAACCCCCATTTTCCGCCGACTGTCATTTTCTTTTCGTTTAATGACCAGAAAAAATAAGTGGAATTACCACCATCATTTACCGCAGCAAGACCTTCAGAAAAAGGAAGAACAAGATTATACTCTTTGCTAATCACTTTTTCTCCAGTTCTATTGATAAACTTAAATTTTTTATTTTCATAAAGCGCCGCCATTCCTTCGGAGAAATTAGTAATAAAGTTATCAGTAACCGGTAAAATATCGTTTCCTTTAATGTTTAAAGCGTGGTATTTTTTATTCAATTTTGCAATTATAATTCCGTCTGAAACATCTCCAGCTGCTTCATATTTAAGGGCTATAATTTCTTTACCCGAATTATTGATAAATCCATAGATATTAGTTTCAACCCCTGCGTCCATATCATGTCTGCCAACTCTTGCAAATCCTTCATTAAATGGTAATACTCTATTATATCTACCAGAATTCACAATTATTCGTCCACCGCTATCAACTATCATTGTGCCTTTAAAATCTTCTTGTGCCAAAAATAATCCTTCGCCAAGAGATTTAATTTTTCCATATTTTGCGACAACTTCGCCTTTAGTATTTATTAATTCGTCGGAGATGAATAGTCCACTTGTAATGGCTAAGTTACTTGGTAAAAAACTCTCAGTAACATATTTATTTTCAGGTAATAATTGTTCACCTTTTTTATTAATGTAATTGGAAGTATTTGATCCATTTTGAGTTTCTTCAAATTGGACGGAAGCAAAACCTTGGGAAAATTCTTTTACAGCAAAATATTTAGGCGGGATAATTTTTTTTCCATTCTTATCAATAAAACCCCAAAAGCCACCTTTTAATCTTCCATTTTTATCTCGATCAGTGCCGACATAAAACGAAGCCAAACCTTCTGAAAAATGACCGATGCTATCATAAACTGCTGGAATAATTAATTTGCTCAAATTATTTACAAAGCCCCATTTTCCATTCAATCGAACCGCAGCAAGAGATGAGTGAAAAGGCAAAATGACAGTATCAGTCAAAATTTTGGTATAAATATTATTCTTTTTTTCTTCTTTATCTTTTTGTTGAATTTTACTACTAACTATTGAACTTAATTTAACATTGTCATCTCTCAATGCTTTTAAAGATTTAATTGTTGCTTGATCACTTGAGATGGATATTGAATTTAAGAAGGGGTTTTCACCAAATTTTTTAATAGCTGTAAGATTAGTTTTTACCTTAAATTTTTTTTCCGATTTAGCTAAAAAACTTGTTAAAGGGATTTTTTCGAATTTGGTTTGTAAAACTAAATCTGCATCATTTGATGTAATTAGTATTCGGCTCTGGGAAAAGCAGAAACTAAAAAAAAGACAAATTATAATAATGTTTTTCATCATGCTATATAGATTATTTATTTGCTGTCGCTGAAATAACAAAAAGGTTTTACCGCGTAGAAATTATATTAATTCATTTCTATTTATAAAGGTCAATCAACCATCAATTTTTGAATATTTAAATAAATAAAATAGATTTTAGATAAAATTAATTATATATTTCTGTAATTATTTGTTAAAAATGTTCAATGAGATTGATCATAATTTTATTTGAAGTCGACTTTGTTAGATTTCAACGATTTCTAGTTTTGGTTCTTTACCGCTGTAATTTTTTACTATTTTTTTAATAAGGTCGATAATTTCGATAATATCTTTTTTTCCTTCACCATTGTTGTCACTCGGTTGCGATATGAAATAAAAATGTTGAAATAGACCTGTAACTACCGATGTTTGATCGTTTCCTCCTAAAGAAACTTCGCTGTAGAAAAGCAATTCTTTTGATTTTAATTCAACATGTCCCGTTTCTTTATAATATTTTATATTATCCACAAGATTCCACCAAAAATCAGTCTTTTCAATTGAGACCATTACATATCCATTAGCATTGGTTACAGTCTTTTTCGAACTGTAGGAACAAACTGGTCCACTCTGAGAAAATATCAAATTTTCATACAGCCTTTTTGTTCCATTTGTATTGGTGTATTTCCATGTTTTATATTTTGAAATAAGCGTTGCTAATCTTTTTTCATTATCATTTGTTTCAAATGGATCAGATTCTGCCTTTAGCAAAGTTTGCAAACGGAGCAATGCATTTTTAATCGGAGCAAAACCTTTACCTTCATTGTAAAAAAAATTCAAAGACATAATACTGTTGTGCATCAAAGTTTTTTCAACTTCTGGAAAAATCTGATTTTTCCATATAACCTTGTGTTTATTGCCAAAAATTCGTACATCACCAACTTCGTCGTCACTTTTTCTTTTATAATCTTTAGAACCATCAACAACTCCATCAAAATCTAGAGGACTAAAATAATAGGATTTAGTAGAAGACATCTTATCATTTTCAAAATATGATTGCGTAATTGTAAGCATTCCTCTTTCGAAACTAACTCTACTATTTTTAACTGTAACATTTCCCTCGTCATATTTTATAATTTTTCCGTTGACTTTACTAAATTCATTATTTAGCAAAGCAATTGTTTGCGTTTTATTCGTTGTGAGTTCCTGAGCAAAACAAATCCCAGAAAATAGCATTAAGCAGAAGAATGTGATATTTTTTTTCATGGTTTAGATTTTTAATTTTTTAATTTAAAACAGAATGTTAAGAATTAACTTTTGTCAACTTTTTACTAGTCTATTTCCAGATTTTATTTTAAAATATGCGTTGATAATTTTTTTACGTTGTCAATTAATTTAAAAACCTTCTTCCACCTTTTTATAAACCATCGATCTGCAAATCCCTTTCAGAATATCTTACTTACCGAAATTCAACTCATATTGTCCATTTTTCGTTAATTTGAATGATGATTTTTCAGCAAGTTGTCTAATTTTATTTTCAAAAATTTTAGACCGGTATTCACCCATTGCAAATAACAGATCAGAACTCATATCCAATTTTTTATTTTGAGTATCGTAATTATAAGAATCATAACCATTTTCTAATGTTACAAGTTTCCATTCACCAAATAATGCAGAATTTATAATGGGATTTTGGGCATTTGAACTTCGTGAAAAGCAAAGTACCAATAGAAAAGTATTAATTAATTTCAATATTGTTTTTTATAAAATTAAGTCAAATTATTTATACTATCAAATATATGTAATTTTATTAATTATAACCTATTTTTTTAGCAATTATATTTATAAATCAATATCTATTACTCGTTTTTTGTATGTTAAATGAATTGTATAATTTCACTATTTTAAGTAAAAAATCCAGCGTAGTTCGATCTTTATAGTTTATAATTTTATAGCTGAATTGATTCCTATAAAATAAATTGGATTTTAATATTCATTTTTTTAAATTTTTGAAGAAATATAATTTTGACGTTGAAATTAATCTGCCCGCCAAATTTTAACAACCTAAATAATTAAAATCTAAAACTTTGATTAAAGAAAAATTAAAAAAAAACCAGCTTAAAAACTGGTTCTTTCTAATTAATAAGGAGAGTAAATCCATAAAAAAAGAGCTTGCGTAGGCAAACTCTTTTTAATTTTAAGTAAATGAAATTGTGTTAATTTACTATTTCATATTCGATTGGCATAATACCGCGATCAAGATTTCCTATTTCATCAAATGCAGCTTTGGATAAATCTATTGCGCGTGATGTATGATAAGGTCCGCGATCGTTAATTTTTACAACTACACTTTTATTTGTTCTCAGGTTAGTAACTTTTACTAATGTACCAAACGGAAGACTTTTGTTTGCCGCGGTCATTTTTAAATTACTAAAAATCTCACCGCTTGCTGTTTTTCTACCGTTAAATTTGCTGTGATAATAAGATGCAAAACTTGTCTTTACATTTTCAAATTTAGAAGTATTCTTAAATGAATAAATACTAAAAACTGATATTATCATAATCGCTAAAAGAATGAGTCTTTTCTCCATTTTATATATTTTGGGGGTTTTGACAGGTCAAAGGTATTTAGTTTCTGAATTATGCAATACTTTTTCACCACCGCTCTGTTAAAGTTTTGTTAAAAACACCATTACACGTAAGACTTCCCCTTTAATAAAGGCTTTTCGCAAAGAATGTTAAATTGTGTTAAAAACAAGAAAAAAAAGTTAATGTAATTAACTAAATTTTAAGAAAAATACATAATTTTTCATTTTATATAGATGACAATCAACCACTTAAACAAAAAAAATCTCTTCAAAAAATGAAGAGATCGTCTCAAATAAGTTAATTGAAAATTATACCAATTCCCCAATTAAATCGAATTCTTCTGCGGAAGTTATTTTCACTTCAGCAAAGTCGCCGACAGATATGTATATATTTTCTGCTGGAACTAAAACAGTATTATCAACATCCGGTGAATCAAATTCTGTTCTTCCCACAAAATAATTTCCTTCTTTACGATCGAACAAACATCTAAAAATCTTACCGATTTTTTGCTGATTTTTTTCCCAAGAAATTTGAGACTGTACTTCCATAATCTCCTCTACACGCGCATCTTTTACTTCTTGCGGTACATCATCATCTAAAATAAACGCTGTGGTATTTTCCTCATGAGAATAGGTAAAACAACCCAATCTATCAAAACGCTGACTCTTCACCCAGTCTTTCATTTCCTGAAAATTTTCCTCAGTTTCACCAGGAAAACCAACTATAAGAGTTGTTCTGATTGCCATATCCGGAACTTTTTCCCGAAATTTATCCAAAAGTGTATTGGTTTTTTCGTGACTTGTTCCACGTTTCATATCCTTTAAAACTTTAGAATTAATATGCTGCAAAGGAATATCTATATAATTACAGATTTTTGGTTCTTCTCTAATAATATCTAAAACATCTTCTGGGAAACCAGTTGGAAAGGCGTAATGTAAACGAATCCACTCAATCCCTTCTACTTTTACCAGCTCTTTTAATAATTCACCTAAAGCTCGTTTTTTATAAATGTCAAGGCCGTAAAAAGTAAGGTCCTGCGCAATTAGAATTAATTCTTTTACGCCTTTTTTAGCTAATTTTTGTGCTTCTAAAACTAAATTTTCAATGGGTGTAGAAATGTGCTTTCCACGCATTAAAGGAATAGCGCAAAATGAACACGGTCGGTCACAACCTTCAGATATTTTTAAATAAGCGTAATGTTTTGGCGTAGTGATCATTCTTTCACCCACTAATTCGTGCTTATAATCTGCGCCTAAATGTTTAAGTAAAAGTGGTAAATCCCGCGTTCCAAAATATTGATCAACATCAGGAATTTCACGTAATAAGTCCGGCTTATATCTCTCTGACAAACAGCCTGTAACAAAAACTTTCTCGACTTCGCCACGTTTCTTCGCATCTACATATTCTAAAATAGTATTGATACTTTCTTCTTTGGCATTATCGATAAACCCGCAGGTATTAATCACAACGATATCTCCACGGTCTTCATGTACAACATCTTTTCCATTCGCTTCTAGCTGTCCCATTAGAACTTCAGAATCATAAACGTTTTTGGAACATCCAAGCGTAACGATATTTATTCTTTTCTGACCGGTGGATTTTGTGCGCATTTTAAAATATAAAGATTAAGGATTTAGGATTTTTTATCCGTGTAGGAAGTAAATTGACTTTTAAGGTCAATTATTAAGGGTGCAAATTTAAGAAAATTTACCTAGAAACATGCTTAGAATGAAGAATTTAAGTGAAGAATTGTTTTAGGAATCTAATTTACTTCAACAAAAAAACTAATAATTACTATCTTTGATCATCAAAAAAAATTAAAGAAAATATTAAATAGAAAATTTTTGATTGTAAAAAAATAATCTTAAGCCTCAATTACAAACGTATTATAAATGAAAATAAAAAAAGCTCTTGAAAAAGACATCTCATTAATTCAAGAATTAGCAGAAAAATCCTGGCGCGCAAATTATCCAGGTATAATTTCCGAAGAACAGATCACCTACATGCTTGATCTTATGTATTCTGAAAAGGAAATCAAAATCCACTTTCAAAATGAAAATTATCATTATTACTTAATTTTAGATGAAGAAATTGCGGTAGGAATTATGGGTTTCGAAAATGCTTATGAGCCTAAAACAACGAAACTTCACAGAATATATCTTTTAAAAGAAACTAAGGGTAAAGGATTTGGAAAGTTTGCCATTCAATTTTTAAAAAAAGAAGTAGAAAAATTAAGTGATAGTAAAATAATTCTGAATGTGAATAAAGAAAACCCGGCTTTAGATTTTTATATTTCCCAAGGATTTAAAACTTATAAGGAAGATGTTTTTGATATCGGAAGCGGCTTTGTGATGGACGATTGTTTAATGGAATACAAACTTTAGTATTAAGAAAATGCCGCCTTCATTTCTGAAGGCGGCATTTAAACATAACATAAAAAAATTTCGAAATCTTATGGCATTAATACCGTGTCAATCACGTGTATAACTCCATTAGACTGATTTACATCTGCAATAGTGATTTCTGCTTTATTCCCTTTCATGTCTGCTACATAAATATTTTTTCCTGACATTGTGAAAGTTAGCTCTTCGCCTTGTACTGTTTTAGCCATGTAAGAACCATTTCCTTTCATGATCCAAGTTGCTAAATCTTTGGAAGAAATTCTTCCCGGTACAACGTGGTAAGTTAAGATAGAAGTAAGCAACGCTTTATTTTCTGGTTTCAAAACTGTATCAACAGTTCCTGCAGGTAATTTATCAAAAGCTTCGTTTGTTGGTGCAAAAACCGTAAATGGTCCTTTACTTTCCAATGTTGGTACTAAACCTGCTGCCTTTACAGCTGCAACTAAAGTAGTGTGATCTTTTGAGTTAACCGCATTTTCTACGATATTTTTAGTAGGATACATTGCTGCACCTCCTACCATTACTGTTTTATTCATACCCATTGATTTGTTACCCATCATTGATGAGCAAGATTGAGTTGAAAAAGCAATTCCTGCTGTAATTGCAAGTGTTGCGATGGTCATTTTAAAATAGTTCATAATTTACTTTTTTAATTATTATTTAATGTGAATTTGTAATGTTAGAATTTACGAGGATAAAGATTTTTTAGATTTATTTAATATTAATTTTTTTTTAGATTCAAATCAAAATATGGTAAACACTGATAATAATTCACCTATCCAATCAATAATTTATTTATATTAGTGCAGAAAGTTGAGAAATTGCTTATATTATTTTGTCAATTTTAAAAAATATTAGAAGAGATTATAAATATAAAAAAATGCCACACTCATCTAAAAGTGCGGCATCTCAACATAAAAAACTATGAAAACTAAGGCATTAATACTGTGTCTATAACGTGTATTACACCATTAGATTGGTTTACATCCGCAATGGTAACCGTTGCTTTGTTTCCTTTTGTATCAGAAACATAGATATTTTTTCCTTCCATTGTAAATGTCAATTCTTCGCCTTGAACTGTTTTTGCCATGTACATTCCATTCCCTTTTTTAATCAACATTGCTAATTCTTTGGAAGAAATTTTTCCAGGAACTACGTGATAAGTTAAAATCGATGTTAACAGCGCTTTATTCTCTGGTTTCAAAACGGTTTCTACAGTTCCAGCAGGTAATTTAGCAAAAGCTTCATTTGTAGGTGCAAATACTGTAAATGGACCTTTACTTTCTAAAGTTTCAACCAGACCTGCAGCTTTTACTGCTGCTACTAAAGTTGTGTGATCTTTAGAGTTAATCGCGTTTTCCACGATATTTTTAGTAGGATACATTGCTGCGCCACCTACCATTACTGTTTTTTCTTTTTGCATCATTTTCTGTGCAGAAAGTTGGTTTCCTAGACCTAAAGTCATTGTTATTGCCATTGCGGCAATTGTGATTTTTGGATAGTTCATAATGATTTTTTTTTAAAATTTTAAGTGAAGTAATTTTCTCTCATATACTAATTAACTTCAAATTTAGTTTTATTTTTTGATAAATAAAAATATTTAGTATATTTTCTTACTATGATTTAAGATCGAAACCCTTAAAAATTATTGATGAACATTATTGATGAAATGTTTGAAAGCATAATTGAAGAAAAATGCCACAATCATTTCTGACTGCGGCACCTTCACATAACATTAAAAAACTATGAAAACTATGGCATCAATACCGTGTCTATAACGTGTATCACACCATTTGACTGGTTCACATCCGCAATGGTCACTTTGGCTTTGTTCCCTTTCGTATCAGAAACATAGATATTTTTTCCACTCATAGTAAATGTTAATTTCTCACCTTGTACAGTCTTTGCCATGTATTTACCATGTCCTTTTTTGATCCATTTTGCTAATTCTTTAGAAGAAATTCTTCCCGGTACAACATGGTAAGTTAAAATTGAAACAAGAGTTGCTTTATTTTCTGGTTTTAAAACTGTTTCTACAGTTCCTGCAGGTAATTTGTCGAAAGCTTCGTTAGTTGGTGCAAAAACCGTAAATGGTCCTTTGCTTTCCAGCGTTGATACCAAGCCTGCTGCTTTTACTGCTGCAACTAAAGTAGTGTGGTCTTTAGAGTTGACCGCATTTTGTACGATGTTTTTAGTAGGATACATTGCTGCTCCGCCCACCATTACTGTTTTTTCTTTGTGCATCATTTTCTGTGCAGAAAGTTGATTTCCTAAACCGAATGTCATTGTTAATGCCAATGCTGCGGTAGTAATTTTTAAATAGTTCATAAAGTTTGATTTTTAAGTTAAAGAATATATAGTTACACTGTGTTATTATGATTTACGATTGCGAAAACCTTTTAGATTTATCGTTTTGCAATTTTTTTATCCGGCACAAATTCTAAAGAAATAGAATTCATACAGAACCTCTTTTTACTTGCTGTGGGGCCGTCATCAAAGACATGACCTAAGTGCGCATCACATCTACCGCATCTTACTTCTGTTCTGAGCATATCGTCTGAATCGTCTTCCTTATAAATAACAGATTTCGAACGGATGGTTTTAAAAAAACTAGGCCAGCCGCAGGTAGAAGCAAATTTAGAATCAGATTTAAATAATGCATTTCCACAAACAGCGCAATAATATGTTCCAATTCCATCATAATCATTATACTTTCCGGTAAAAGCCATCTCAGTATTATTCTTACGAGCTGTTGCAAAAAGATTTTTATTTAAAACTTTCTTCCATTGTACATCTGTTACATGTAAAATTGAAGTATCAGTTCTGGAGTAAAAGGGATTTACGACACTCTTGCCATTCACAACCTGTATTTTTTGAGCAAAGACAGTTTGATTAGCGAAAATGGCTGCTGCCAAAAGAAGCATAGTTTTAAAAATGGTTGATTTCATTGTGAATAAATTTGGTAATAGTTACGAATTTATTGAATAAGTAGATTTTATTTCTAAAATTTGGATTATATTTGATGCGAAATTATATTTTGAATAAACTAAAGCTCACAACAGAAGAATTGGTCGCTTTGCTAAAAAGCAGGGATGAGAAGGGCTTTAATTACCTATACGATAATTATTCTGGCGCCCTTTATGGAATAATTATAAAAATCCTAACCTACAAAGAGGAAACCAATGAAGTTTTACAAGATGTATTTGTAAAAGTTTGGAATTCTATACAGTCTTTTGATGAAAATAAAGGCAGTCTTTACACATGGATGCTAAATATAGCGCGAAATTCCGCCATCGATCGTTTAAAATCTAAATCATTCAGAAACGATCTGAAAAACCAAAGTATTCCTGATTTCGTAAATGACAGTACAACACTTTCAACAGAGCAGAAACACGAGTTTAACGAAGTACAGTCTTTTGTAGATAAACTTCGGGACGACTATAAAGTGATAATTAATAAAGCTTACTTCGGTGGATACACACATGAAGAAATTTCTGAAGATTTAGGAATTCCTTTAGGTACAGTGAAAACACGATGCAGAGCAGCAATAAAGGAACTGCGAGAATTATTGAAAGGTTTTAAACACAATTTATAAAAAAGTGGACACAAAAACTTACATATCAACCGGTATCATTGAAGAATACGCACTAGGAGTACTTCCACAGGAAGATGCTTCTATCCTCGAGTGTGTGATGAAAAATAATGCAGAAGTACGAGCTGCAGTTTTAGAGGCTCAGATAACATTTGAACTTTTAGCTGATGCTGAAGCTGTACAAGTGCCATCTCACTTGAAATCTGACATATTTGCAAAATTAGATTTCACCAAACCCCAGGTTAATGAAATTACTGACGAGAATAAATCACCCGTTTCGACTCCAATCATTCCTTTAAATAGTAGCACACATAAAAATCAAACTAATAATTTCTCAAAATTTTTACTCGTTGCTGCATCTTTACTCTTATTATTGAGTTTAGGCTACAATTTTTATACCAGTCAAAATCAAGAAAAGGAAATGACGCAAATGACGGCAAGTAATAATGTGTTAAAAACACAGAATACTGATCTTCAAAATCAAAATTCCTTAATACTCAATTCCAGAAATATCAAATTGGAGGGCGTAAAGACTCATCCAGGAATGCTTGCAAATGTATATTGGGACACTACTTCCAAAAAAGTTCATTTGAAAGTTAATAACTTACCAAGTGCACCCGAAGGTCAACAGTATCAACTTTGGGCGATTGTAGACGGAAAGCCTGTTAGTGCAGGGATGTTTGACGGAAGTCAGCCAGATCAGATCCAGTCTATGGCTGTAGTTGATAAAGCACAAGCATTTGCAATTACTTTAGAGAAAGCGGGTGGAAGTGCCTCGCCAACTATGGAGAATATGATGGTGATGGGAACAACATAATTAGGAAATTTTCCCCCATTTATTTTTAGATTTGTATTGTTTTATATAGAAATCTTTCAAAGAAATATGATCCGCAGCCACAAGTTGCGGATCTTTTTTTAATATATTTTCGACAATATCTTTTGCAGCTTTAATAATTTTACCGTCTTTGACCAAATCTAATTTTTTAAAATCTACTATGCCACTTTGTTGCGTTCCCAAAATATCACCCGGACCACGAAGTTCCATATCGACTTCAGAAATTTTAAAACCATCATTCGTTTCGCACATTGTTTTAATGCGTTTTCGGCTTTCATTATTGAGTTTATCGGAAGTCATTAGAATACAATAACTTTGTTCAGCGCCACGTCCCACTCTGCCTCTTAACTGATGCAACTGGGAAAGACCAAATCGTTCCGCACTTTCAATCACCATTACGGATGCATTTGGTACGTTAACGCCCACCTCAATAACCGTCGTTGCAACCATCAAATTGGCTTTTCCACTGGCGAAGTATTGCATTGCAATATCTTTTTCAACAGGTTTCATTTTCCCGTGAAGCATACTTGTATTAAAATCCGGATTTGGAAAATATTCTGAAATTCGTTCAAAACCTTCCATTAAATTTTTATAATCTAAAGTTTCAGATTCTTCTATTAAAGGATAAACAAAATAAATTTGCCGGCCTTTTTTAATTTCATCTTTGCAAAAATCATAGACATAACCACGATCTTTTTCACGACGATGGGCAGTAATAATTTCCTTTCTACCAACAGGCATTTCATCGATCACAGAAACTTCTAAATCACTGTAAAAACTCATTGCCAAAGTCCTGGGGATCGGGGTAGCAGTCATTACCAAAATGTGAGGCGCTATTTTATTTTTTGCCCAGAGCTTTGCACGCTGCGCGACACCAAAGCGATGTTGCTCATCGATAATTGCTAAACCTAAATTTTTAAATTGCACAATATCTTCTAAAACTGCGTGCGTTCCTATTAAAATAGAAAGTTTACCACTTAATAAATCTTCGTGAATAATTTTCCGTTCAGATTTTTTTGTAGAACCTGTTAACAATTTTACACTAATAGTGGTTTCCTTTAAAAGATCAGAAATCCCATTAAAATGCTGCTGCGCTAAAATCTCTGTTGGCGCCATTAAACAAGATTGAAAACCATTATCCAAAACTAAAAGCATGGCTAATAAAGCAACCATCGTTTTTCCAGAACCTACGTCGCCTTGCAATAAACGATTCATTTGAATGGGTTTGGCTAAATCTTTTTTTATTTCCTTCAACACTTTTTTTTGCGCGCCCGTTAATTCAAAAGGTAAATATTTTATATAAAAATCGTTAAAATTACCGCCAACTTTCGGCATTGGATTCCCGATAGAATTAACTTTGTGATATTGTTTTTTTAAACCATAACTTAATTGAAAAAAGAACGCCTCTTCAAATTTCAAACGCCTTTCGGCGATTTCAAAATGTGCTAAATCCTTGGGAAAATGACTGTTAAAATAGGCACTTTGCCTTGACATTAGATTTAAATCTTCAATCAAATAAGGCGGTAAATTCTCATTGATTAAATTAGGCATTTCAACCATAATATTTTTCATGATTTGCACAAAAAACTTCTGGTTTAAGCCCCTTTTTACTAACTTCTCAGAACTTGGATAAATTGGTTTCAGACAGGTTTCTGATTCTTTATTTTCCTCAACTTCAATTTCAGGATGAGCAATGGAATATTGTTTATTAAAAAGTGTGGCCCTACCAAATATATAGAGTTCTTTGTTAATTGGAATTTGCTCTTTCATCCATTTCGTGTACCGAAACCAAACTAAATCCATCGTTCCGGATTTATCCTGAAATTTTGCCACTAAACGTTTAATTTTTCCAGAAGTAATTTCCTGTATTTCTGTAATTCTGCCTTGTAACTGAACATCCGGTAAATCTTCTGTTAAATCTTTAATTAGATAAATTTTGCTTTTATCTAAATATCGAATTGGAAAGAAATTGAGGAAATCTTCCACGGTGGAAATCTCTAAAATAGATTTAATAACCTTCGCACGCTCTGCGCCGATTCCTTTTAAAAATTCTATGGAAGTCTCAAGATTTAACAAAGAAAAATAATTTGATATGAAAGTAAGCGAATTTCGGGAATAAAAAAAAACTTGCTAAATAATGACAAAGTTTAATATAAATTTTTAACAATTATTCTTTAATTTTCGACTGTAATTTATTAGTGTAATTTTCCCATTCGTCCTTGGTCTCTATTTTCTTATAATCATCTGTTGCAATAATATTAAGATAAACTTCCAACTCTTTTGCCGTCAAATAACCATTTAAATTTGTAACTGGATAAGATTTATCATCTAAAAAAACAGTTGAAGGAATGGTGCTCACATTCATAAAACGTGTAAAATCATTTAATGATTCTTTTTTATTGCTTACTTCCGTATCATTTTTACCAAAGGTGCGCCCAAGATAATTAATTTTTTCATTGCCGTCTGCTTCAAATTTTACGGGATAAAAATGCTCATTGATGTAGTTTGCGATTATAGAATTTCCGTATGTTTTTTGATCCATTATTTTGCACGGTTTACACCAGTCTGCATAAAAGTCAATTATTATTTTTTTTGGCTGAATCTTTTGTGCGGTCATTGCTTCTGAGAAAGTCATCCATTTTACTTGTGCATTTAAAATTAATGACGTGCCCAAAAAAAGTAGAAATACAAATTTTCTCATAAATAAATTTTAAAATTACTTCACGCCATGCATGAGTTTTTTCACGAGCGGTGATATCAAAATCAATACCACGCCTGCAATTACTGCATACAATCCCAAATCTTTATAGCCAGATGTATAAGCATTGAGCTTTTCTAAGTTTGAAGAATCTACTCTTGCGGTAGCTAAATTCGCGCCAATTAAACCTGCAACATATTGTCCGTAAGCTGAGGCTAAAAACCACATTCCCATCATCATTCCTTGAAGTTTTTGGGTAGAAAGTTTCGTCATGATCGAAAGACCAATCGGGGACAAACACATTTCACCAATTGTTATAATGAAAAGTGCAATTGTAAAAATACTTAAAGAAGTGACACCCTGTAAATTCGCAAAAAATTTAGTGGCAAAAATTGCATAAAATCCGAGTCCTAGAAACAGAAAACCGAGTCCAAATTTTATAATAGTATTGGGTTCTATTTTTTTCTTGCCAAGCCAGATCCAAAGTAAACCAATAGGAACAGCAACTAATAATATAAAAAATGCACCGCCGGAATTATTTACCCCGTTTGGATCCAAACCAAATAAATCCTGATTTAAATTATCAGCCGCAAAAATACTGAGTGAACCACCACTTTGCTCGTAAATGCCCCAAAACACAATTGAAAATAAGATAAATATAAGTGCTGCAAATAATTTGTTGCGTTCAACCGCTGATACTTTTGACATTTCATAAAACAAATAAAGCAAAGTCAACGGTCCGATGGTGTACATAAAATAATCAGTGTACTCAGTTTTAGCAACCATTATCATAATCAACGGAACGAAAATTAAAGACAAAACGTAAACGCCGTATTCTTTCCATTTTTCCATCGCGACTTCTTGTCCGTCCTTTAACATTTTTAGAGGTTGAAGTCCAATCGGTCCTAATCTTCTTTGGGTAAAAATAAAATTAATTAAACTTATAACCATTACAACGGCAGCTAAACCAAAGGCCACATTCCATCTTTTATTTTCAGGAATTAAAGAATTGAACATTTCACCTTTACCAATAGCAACACAAAAATAGCCGCCTAAAAGCGCACCCAGGTTAATACCTGCATAAAAAAGCGAAAATCCTGCGTCAGTTCTGTTATCACCAGATTTGTAAAGTTTCCCAACCATTGTAGAAATATTTGGTTTAAAAAAACCAGTTCCTACGACGGTAAAAGAAATTCCTAGGAAAAAATAAGCGTGCGGATTTGCCGCTAAAATCATACTGCCAATAATCATTAAAAAACCACCCCAAAATAAAGATTTCCGAAAACCTAAAATTTTATCAGCGAAAATCCCACCTACAAAAGTAAACGCATAAACGAATGCCTGCGTCGCGCCATACTGCAAATTGGCATTTTTTTCATCTAAATGTAATTGAGAGATCATAAAGAAAACAAGCATTCCCCGCATCCCGTAAAAACAAAAACGTTCCCACATTTCAGAGAAAAATAGACTCCAGATTTGTCTTGGATATTTGCCTTTAAAATCCTGGATTTGCTCGAGAGTTAAATTCATGCTATAGTTTTAAAAATTTTCTACACGAATGTAAAAAAAACCACCGAATAAATCGATGGTTTGGTAGAATTATATTTACAAACGCACTAATTAACTCCGTGCATCATTTTTTTCAAAATAGGAGAAATTGCCGCTAAAATTGCACCTGCAATTCCACAAAGAATAACAAATACCATAAAAAATTCAAACAAATTATGAATTTCAAAGCCTACAAAACTATTGTAAAAAGTTGGAATTTGCTCTTTATTAAGTAGAGATAGTTGATCTGTACTTAAAGCAACTTTTTTATCTAGTATATCCTGAAGATTGAATCCTAACTCTTTAGCTTTCAAAAACTTATCACCAGTTGCAGGCAAAATTGAACCTAAAATTCCTGATAAAGCATAACCTGCAGCATTCGCTATAAAAAATACACCGAATAAAAGAGATGCGAACCTTTTTGGTGCTAATTTTCCAACCAAGGATAAACCGATCGGCGACAAACAAAGTTCACCCATTGTCTGGATTAGATAAAGTAAGATTAACCATTTTACCGCAAGAAGTCCTTCATTTCCTAAATCTTTTACATTGTACGCAATTATTAAATAACTTAACGCTATTAAACCTAAACCTATTGCTTGTTTTAAGGGCGAAACCGGTTCCTTTTTATTCGCTCTTAATTTATCCCAAAGCATCGAGAACGGCACTGCTAAAAGAACGATAAACAAACCATTAAAAATTTGCACCATCGACGGTGGCATGTTCCAGCCAAAAATATTTCTGTCCGTTTGGTTATCTGCAATGAACGTTAAAGACGATCCTGCTTGTTCAAAAGCTGCCCAAAAGAAAATAATAAAAAAAGATACGATGTAAATTACCCAAATTCTATCTCTTTCCACCTTATTTTCCGTGGCAGACATTATTAAATATGCCAAAGCAAGACCCATTGAATATATAAATGGGTAAATAACTGCTTTCACAAATTCGCCCATTCCTACAGAACCAAATCCAATGTGATCTACAAATAAGTACTGAAATCCAAAGAATGTTAAAATAAAAATAGCCACGGCAATACCAATTGATTTTCCAGAAAATTTAGCTGTTTGAGCTTCTCCTTCTTCAAAATCTTCCGAGGTATTTTCACTTGGCAATCCACCAATTGGTCTTCCTTCTGGTGTGACCACATATTTATTTTTAAGTAAAATAAAAGTAACTGTTCCAATAACCATTGCAATTGAAGCCGCTAAAAAACCCCATTTAAAAGCATGGATATCTCTAATTCCTGCAGAATCTTTTACATCTCCTAAAAAAGGGCAGATAAACTGGCCTAGAAATGCACCCAAGTTTATTCCCATGTAGAAAATTGTAAATGCGGAATCTAATTTTGATTTTTCCTGCTTTGGATAAAGACTTCCCACCATGGAAGAAATGTTGGGCTTAAAAAATCCATTACCGAAAATAATGACACCTAAAGCAATCCACATCAACATTTGCGCAGAAGCCATATTTGTTCCAAATGTTGAAGCACTTATAAACATCAACAACTGGCCGATTGCCATTAAAGTGCCTCCAACAATAATACAATATCTATTTCCTAAAAATCGGTCTGCTATAAAACCGCCTAACATGGGCGTCAAGTAACAAAGAGCCAAAAATCCTCCGTAAATAATGGTGACATCTCCTTCATTCATTAAAAGAGAGTTTACCATAAATAAGGTCAGTAACGCCCGCATTCCGTAGAAGTTAAACCGCTCCCACATTTCTGTACCGAACAGAACCCATAATCCTTTCGGATGCTTACTTTTTGGCTCGTTTATAAATTCCTCATTTGCATCTAAGGCTTGAACGTTATCCATTTTTATATGTTAATTTTTTGTTAATTATAGCAAATATAGTTTTTTTTGCGACAAAAAATAAGGAATCGCAAAATTTTGATTTATTTTATTTTCCATTTAAAATAATAGGCGCATCACCTTTTCCCATCACAATAATTTTCGCATTTGCAGATTGCGCTAGTTCTTTATACGCATTAATTTGCTCATATTGAATCAATTCCGGAGTTAATGAAACGCTTATTTTATTTTGATAATCTGCAATTCCTTGTGCTTCAATTCTTTTTCTGTCGGCTTCTTGTCGTTCTTTTTGTAGTACAAACTGCATTTTTTGAGCTTCTTGTTCAGCCTGAATTTTTTGCTCGATAGTTGACCTTACTGCTGCAGGTAAGGAGATATTTCTGATCAGAATATTTTCTAAAATAATACCTCTTTGTTTAAAAGATTTTTCAATATCAATTGTGATAAGATTTTGAAACATTTCTCTTTTTTGCGAGTACAAGGCTACGGCATCAAATCTTACGGCATTATCTCGGATTTTTGTTCTGGCCAAAGGACGGATTATTTTATCCGTGTAATTTGCGCCTGTTTCTTTTAATAATCTTGGGGCATCATTTTTATTTAATCTGTATAAAACAGTTAAATCCATTGTAACCTCTAATCCATCATTTGTCAGTACTTTTATTGCATCATCCCCTTCAATTTGCCCTTCGTTTTTCACGCCGCTCATCGTATAGTTTTGCGTTTTAACATCTAATTTTTCTATGTCCATTAGTGGATTTATAAAACTCATTCCACTTTCCAAAATATCCGGCTGTACTTTGCCGAATAACTTTTTCACACCGATAAAACCAGTTTCTATCTGCACTACTGAAGCCAACATAACGCCCAATACTATTAGGCAAACACCTATTATTTTTGTACTTCCGCCTAAACCTTTTACCGACCCATTTTGTGGTATATTTTTGACGAAAGACGCACCAAAAAGTAAAATAAGTACTCCTAAAATAACAATTAACCAACTCATATATATATATATTTATTTAAATTATAAAATTTTTGCTCACCCACTCCATCATCATTGCAGAAAATAAAGCTCCAACTGTTCCTACAATATATCCTAAAATTGCCAGCAAGGCACCAACGGGTGCTAAACTAGGATTGAATGCACCTGCTACAACCGGCGCAGAAGCAGCACCACCAATATTTGCTTGACTTCCCACGGCTATAAAAAATAAAGGCGCTTTAATTAATTTTGCTACCAAAAATAATAGTCCAACATGAATTGAAATCCATATTATTCCTAAAAATATTAAAAACGGATTATCAAAAATCTGCATGATATCCATTCGCATTCCTATAACCGCAACCAAAATATAAATAAAAATACTTCCGATTTTGCTAGCTCCAACACCTTCTAAACTTCTTAATTTAGTGGTTGAAGCAATGACGCCAATAACAGTTGAAAATAATATCAGCCATAAAAAACTGGAAGTAAAAGAATTAAAAAAAGATTTTGGATTTGAAAAATATGAAATGTTTGAAAGATATTTTGAGATTAATTCAGCAGCGTAAAATGAAATTGCCAAGCCACCGAAAGTAATCCCAAACATTACCATATAATCCTTTAAAGTTGGCTGTTTTTGTACGCTTAAAGAATAATTTTCTACCCGGTCAATTAAATTTTGAACCGAAGAATTATCTGCTTTCAACCATTTATTTATTTTTTCATTTTTAGAAATTAAAAAAAGTAAAATAGCCATCCATATATTAGCAACAACAATATCTACCAAGATCATACCTCCGTAAAGTTTTTTATCAAAGCTAAAAATTTCGAGCATTGCTGTTTGGTTGGCGCCACCACCGATCCAGCTTCCTGCAATGGTGGAAAGACCACGCCAGACTTCCTGATTTCCCCCACCAGAAACCGTCTCCGGATGGATTTGACTAAAAATAAATAGTGCAATGGGTCCACCAATTATAACGCCTAAAGTCCCTACAAGAAACATGATGATTGGTTTCCAACCCAGATTTATTAGACCTTTTAAATCAATTCCCAGACATAGCAAAAGTAATGATGCAGGTAAAAGATAACGGGTTGCAACGTAATAAAGAGCCTCATATTCCTTCGTTTCGCTAGAGATAATATTTGTTGTATTTAAAATTGCTGGAATCATATAACATAGCAGTAAAGCTGGGAAGATGGTATAGAATTTCTTCCAACTTTTTAGTGAAGAGGTATAAAAAATGACAGCGAGTGAAACAGCCAAAATCCCGAAAACGATAATATTATTCTGAAAAAGAGGGTGAGTTTCTAAAACTTCTCGCATTATTTTATGTTAAATATTTGAAGCATTGAAAATAAGCAAATTAATTAAAAACAAGCCATTTTTACAGTAAATAAAAAAACTTTCTAGACTTATAACTTTTTCTTTGGCTAAATTATTGAATAAGTTTAAGTAGAATCAGGTAATTACTAATTAAAATTAAATATTATGAGCTCAGATTTGAAAGACAAACTAAATAAATACGAATTAGAAGATCAGACTATTTTTACAGGATTCTCTAACTTCGATGAAGCAGAAAATTTTTCAATTGCTGAAAATGGAATATTATCTGAAATAGGTTTTAAAGATGGAAATGATAATCCGGAAATAACGAATGAAGCAGGATTATTAGAAAACAAAACTCATTTCGCTGCTTTTGCAGGACCCGAATACAAATTCATTCACTCCGGTGAGCCCCAATTTAAAGAATTCGCCGCGTATCTGATGGAAAAAGAATCAGATTTAAAAAATGAAGATATACAGGAAAAGTATTTTGCTCCGGGGAAACCGCAAATGGAAGAAGACCCCGTAATTGTGTTAAAAAACGGCGAAGTGGAATCTGTAACTTCCAGAGAACGTTCAAAATACCTAAAACACGCAAAGGTTTATCAAATTGGAGTAGTTATTAACAAATAAAAGTAAAATCATGGCAGAAAAAAAATACTCAAAAAAGCAGAAGAAAAAATCGGAGACGTGATGCATGAATTCAAAGAAGGTAAGTTAAAAACTTCTGCCGGCGAAAAAGTTACTGACAGAAAACAAGCCATAGCAATTGGAATTTCAGAAGCTAAAGAAAAGGGACTAAAAGTGCCAAAGCAAAAGAAAAAATAAAGGCACCAAAAGTCTGAGACCTTTATTTATTTGAATATTTTATCAAAAAAATCTTTCATCGCTATCCAAGATTTTTCGTCCGCATCTTTATTATAAGCTACTTTCATATTGTATTTTTTTCCTATTTCCGTAGAATTTGGATTTGTAAAAGAGTGAACTGCGCCCGGATAGTTGATGAACTGATAATCAATTTGTGCAGAATCCATTTGTTTTTTAAAAGCATCTCTCTCTTTTTGCGGAACATAAGAATCATCTTCGCCGTTTAAAACCAAATAAGGAACATCACTATTATTAGGTTTTACGCCAGTCATTAAATTTCCATGGAAACTTACAACACCTCTCAAATCCTTTTCTTGTCGAGCCATATTTAAGGCTTGCGCACCACCAAAGCAATAACCAATTACAGCCATTTGAGTTAGATCTGCACTTGGAAATTTCGCTACAGATTTTTTTGCGGCGTCAAAAGTTTCTTTTGCTAAAGCAGCATTTCCATAAAATTGACCTGATAATTTTGTGGCTTGATCTGGCGTTTCTACAGATTCGCCGTTTCCATAGAAATCAACTGCTAAAGCGAAATAGCCTAAATCTGCTAATTGTTTTGCGCGACTTTTCGCGTAATCATTTAAGCCCCACCATTCTGGAATTACTAAAACGACAGGTTTCTTGTCAGAATTATTTTGGTACGCCGCGAAACTTTTGTAGGTTTTTCCATTTAATTGGTATTCTACGGTTTGCGTTTCCACTTTTGCAGAATCTGGCGCTCTTTCACCAATTTCTGCCAACATTACTTTTTCACTTTTTTTAAAGCATGATGAAAGTGAAAGTGTAAAAGCCAATAGAACAAGTGACAATATAATTTTCATAATTAGTATAGTTGATTCAATTAAATTTTTATTCCAAACAAATATACAGAACTTGAAAAAATAAGATCGATTTTACAAATTAAAAAAAAATTAAATAATTTTAAAAATATTTGAGTTTTTGAAAATTATCTTTAATCTCATTTTAAAAGAAAAAGCGAACCATGAAATCTAGCCCCGATTGCAGTGGAAATCCTTTTTTGTTTCAAAAAAGATTGCAACGCAAAGCGGGACTTGTTTTGAAAGAAGCGAAAATCTTGTTGCTCCTTAAAAAAAATTGCCAAAGATTTTAAACTTTGACAAATCAGTTGAAATTTATTTTTTTGGCTCTTGATTCTCAAATCTTGAATCTTCCCTCTTGAATCTCGAAATTTTAATTTCAAAATTAATGAATATGCTTTTCTGCGTGGTAAGAACTGCGCACCAAAGGCGAACTTTCCACATGACGGAAACCTAAATCTAAAGCGAAAAGTCTGTATTCCTCAAACTCTTCCAATGAAACGAAGCGTTTTACAGGTAAATGATTTTTAGTTGGCTGCAAATATTGACCGATCGTAATTACGTCAACATGTGCGTTTCTAATATCTTCAATCGTTCTTAAAACCTCTTCTTTTTCCTCACCTAAACCAAGCATTAATCCAGTTTTTGTACGTTTTTGCCCGGAATTTTTCATGTAATTCAACACTTCTAAACTTCGTTCATATTTTGCCTGAATTCTCACTTCACGCGTCAAACGTTTTACGGTTTCCATATTGTGAGAAATCACTTCTGGCGCCACTTCTAAAATCCGGTCAATGTGTTTTTCAATCCCTTGAAAATCAGGAATTAAAGTTTCCATCGTCGTTCCCGGTGAAATTCTGCGCACGGCATTTACCGTTTCTGCCCATAAAATAGAACCCATATCTTTTAAATCATCTCGATCTACAGAAGTTAAAACCGCGTGTTTTATTTTCATTAATTTAATGGAACGCGCTACTTTTTCCGGTTCATCCCAATTAACGTCTAAAGGCTTTCCTGTTTTTACGCCACAAAATCCACAACTTCTGGTGCAGATATTTCCCAAAATCATGAAAGTTGCTGTTCCTTCGCCCCAACATTCGCCCATATTTGGGCAAGAACCACTTTGGCAAATGGTATTTAACTTATATTTATCAACTAAAGTTCTGAGTTCCCGGTAATTTTTCCCTGTTGGCAACTTTACACGGATCCATTTTGGTTTCTGTAAAGTTTCAGGTAAAGTCGCAGTTTCTTGCATAATTGTCTTTTTAAAAAATCAAATTTACGGCTAATTTTTTAGAATAATTTTATGAAAATATTGAATGTATCAATGAAATATATCACATTAAAGTTCACTAAAATCTTCATTTTGCAACAATTTAGCTAATAATTTTTTAGCGCGCATAATTCTGACTTTAGTATTTGAAACGGAAATTTGCAGTTCTTCAGCAATTTCCTTAATGCTTCTTTCCTCAAAAAAACGAAGTTGAATGATGGCCTGATAATTAGCATCTAGAGTTTCAATAATTTTTAAGATTTTTTTCTGCTCTTCATCGGATATCATGAGTTCTTCCGGCGATTTAGCAAACTGATTTTCTACCAATTCCAAACCATCCGTCGTGTCTTCATTTTCCCGTGATTTCTTTCGCCAATAATCTATAATCGTATTTTGCGTAACTGTCAAAAGCCAGGTTTTAAATTGAAAAGCGGGATCGTATAAATTTAGTTTAGACAAAACTTTAGCAAAAACAGCGACCGTAATTTCATCTGCAATATTATAATCTTTTAATTTTTGAAGGCTAAAGGAAAAAACGTCATTCCAGTAATAGTTGATCAACTGTGTTTGCGCCTTTTGATTTTTCTCTAAAGCCAATTGCAAAAGTGGTAGAAGTTTTTCTTTGGTCATAATTTGCCGTCTTTAGCAAAGATAAAATTTTAGCACGTATAAATTTCAAAATAATTTAAACTAAATTTAAACTTTAAAATTCTTATTTAAATTATTCAAATAAATTCTAGTTTTTCTAAATAAATTTAATGAAAAGAAAACTTCAAATTTTTAAATATGTTGCTTTAAACTTAAGTTTTACGAAAGCAGCAGAACAATTTTTCATTTCACAACCTGCAATTTCTAAATTGATTAGAAATCTGGAAGACGAGTATAAAACTCAGTTTTTTATCCGTCAAAAAAATTCAATTTTACTCACGCCAGAAGGACAAATTTTTCTAAAATACACCAGTCAAATTCTTGCGATTTATGAAGAAATGGAAACTGAGTTTTTGAGTACAAAAAATAGTATGCCGCAAAATATTACGTTTGGCGCGAGCACAACAATTGCGACTTATATTATTCCAAAAATTATTTCACAGTTTCAGGTAAAATTTCCACAAAGTTCTTTTGATATTAAGAGCGCAAATTCTGAACAGATTGAAGAGGAGATTTTAAATCAAAAATTAGATTTCGGAATTATTGAAGGGAAAAATACGAACCGAAAACTTCAGTATAAAAAATTCATTAAAGATGAAATTGTTTTAGTCACGAATTCAAAAAACAAAACTATAAAAAAAGACTTCATTACACTTCAAAACTTGACAAAACTTCCTTTAATAACTCGTGAAATTGGTTCTGGAACGCGCGATATTATTACGGAAGCATTGCACAAAAAAGGAATTAATAAATTGAATCCAGTTATTACTTTAAATAGTACGGAAGCCATAAAAAATTACTTGAAACATTCCAATCACTATGCTTTTATATCAATTAGTGCGATTTCTGAGGATCTGAAAAATAATAACTTGAAAATTATTGACATTAATGATTTTATTTTAGAACGATGGTTTTACTTTGTTTCCCGAACGGGTTACCAATCGCAATTACTGGATTATTTTGAAAAGTTGATTATTGATAACCATAACTTTTAGTTATCCAAAATAGCAATTTACTTTGCTAAAATGTTTTGCAATTCGACGACCTTTGAGGTCTAATTTAAAAACATGAAAAGAATTATTTCGCAGGTTGTCTTTTTCGGCATCGGGATTTTAGCACTTTTAGGGATTTTAAACAGTCCAACCGCGCTTTTACTCGGATTTATTTTCGCTGTAATTTTCGCACATCCGCACAAAGAAGAAAGCCAGAAGACGATTTCTTATTTGCTGAAAATTGCAGTTGTAGGTTTGGGTTTTGGAATGTTAATAAAACAAACTTTAGAAACGGGAAAAGAAGGTTTAAGCCTCACTTTTTTCTCAATTATTATCACAGTTACTTTGGGAATTTTACTTTCCAGACTTTTAAAAATTGATTTAAAATTAGGACATTTAATAACTTCCGGGACGGCGATTTGTGGCGGAAGTGCGATTGCGGCAGTTGCACCCGTGATTAAAGCAGAGCCAAAAACCATTAGTATTGCATTAGGAATTGTCTTTCTACTGAATTCTATTGCCTTATTTATTTTTCCACCACTTGGTCACTATTTTAATTTAAGTCAAAACCAATTTGGATTATGGTGCGCCGTTGCAATTCACGATACAAGTTCCGTTGTAGGCGCAGCTTTAGGCTATGGCGATGAAGCATTGAGAATTGCCACGACCGTGAAACTTTCCAGAACTTTGTGGATTATTCCGTTGTCAATTTTATCAATGTTTATGTTTAAGACCAAAGGGGAAAAAATTAAAATTCCCTATTTTATAGGTTTATTTATAATCGCAATTTTGATAAATTCTTATGAGGTATTACCAACTGTTATTACTGAAAATATTGTAATAATTTCCAAAAGACTTTTGGTGGTAACTCTATTTTTAGTTGGTACTACAATCAGTTTTAATGATTTGAAAATAACAGGTTATAAACCAATTTTATTGGCTGTAATTCTTTGGGTAACAATTTCAATATTTGCGTTGTATTATATCACGTATTTTTCAAAATAATTTATTTAATATCGAAGTTATTCGCCTCGTCACAAAATTTAATCATAGATAAATTAAGTCTTACAAATTTTACCTTTAAAAGTACACGGAGGCAAAAATAGTGAGAAAAAAAACTTATAATTTAAAGAAATAAGAGGTTTTATTAATTTTTTATTTGCGCTTTACTACTGAAAAATTTGATAAGGATAGGCAAAGTTGTGATAAGAACAATAATTAAAATAATTATTTCCAAATGTTTTTTAAGATCAATCCCAAATTGTTTTCTAAAAAGTTCATTTAAATAATGACCCGCAAAAATCAGAATAAATGACCATAAAAAGGCCCCAATAACATTGTCAACAAAAAATTTCTTTTTATCCATCTTCACAATTCCTGCAACAATCGGGATAAATGTGCGCACGATTGGTAGAAAACGCGCCATAATTACGGCAACATTTCCATGTTCTTCAAAAAAGTCATGGGCTTTAAAAAGATATTTTTTCTTAAAAAGAAAGGAGTCTTTTTTTTCGTAAAGAATTGGGCCGGTTTTCAATCCAAAATAATAGCCAACTTCATTGCCAATAATTGCGGCAATTGAAACGCAAGTCGCCAAAACAGCAGTGTTTAAAAAATCACTTCCCGTATGTCCGATCGATTGGTTTACTATTTCTACAGCGTAGATCCCTGAAACAAAAAGCAAGCTGTCCCCCGGTAAAAAGAAACCGATAAACAAACCCGTTTCTGCAAAAATAATAAATAATATCAGCCAAAAACCACCAATTTTAATGTAAAATTCTGGGTTTAATAGATCTTTCCAACTTTCAAAATGGTCCATTAAAATATGTTATTTCACAAAAATAGTTTTTTTATTTGCGTTTAAAAAATTATTGTGAATTATTTAACAAATGTAATTTTTAAAGAATAAAGTCATTCCAGAAAAAAACAGAAATGAACTTATAGCCCCGATTGCAGTGAAAATCCTTTTATTTTTTTGCAGAAAAAATAAAAGATTGTAATGGAGAGCGGGTATAATTTTCGAAAGAAAAAACAATCTTGATGCTCCTAAAAAATCAAAAAACGTCTTCTTCATCAGAAATAGCAGTTCCGTCTGCCATTAAAAATGCTTTAAGAAATGGTGTAATATCGCCGTTCATCACGCCATCTACGTCGGAAGTTTCATGCCCGGAACGCACATCTTTCACCAATTTATAGGGTTGCATAACGTAATTTCTGATTTGGCTACCCCACTCAATTTTCATTTTATTGGCTTCAATTTCATTGCGCGCTTTTAGTTTTTCTGCTAATTCCATTTCATACAATCTGGACTTCAAAAGTTGCATCGCTTTTTCTTTATTTTGAAGCTGAGATCGGCTTTCTGAATTTTCAATTATAATCCCGGATGGCGCGTGGCGAAGGCGAACGGCGGTTTCCACTTTGTTCACATTTTGTCCACCCGCGCCAGAACTTCGCATGGTTTCAAAGGAAACATCTGCGGGATTAATATTGATCTCAATAGAATCATCCACGAGCGGATAAACGTAGACGGATACAAAACTCGTGTGTCTTTTGGCATTAGAATCAAACGGCGAGATACGCACCAATCTGTGAACGCCGTTTTCACCTTTTAAATAACCAAAAGCAAATTCGCCGTCAATCTCGATAGTCACGGTTTTTACGCCTGCAACATCGCCCGCTTGGAAATTTAATTCTCTAAGTTTATACCCTTGTTTTTCTACCCACATTGTATACATCCGCATCAGCATTTGTGCCCAGTCGCAAGATTCTGTCCCACCTGCACCTGCAGTAATTTGCAAAACGGCAGACAATTCATCGCCTTCGTTTGAAAGCATATTTTTAAACTCCAAATTTTCAATTTTCTCAAGAAGTTTTGGGTAATTTTTATCTAATTCCTGTTCAGAATCTGGATCTTCTTTGGCAAATTCCACTAAAACCTGCAAATCTTCAAAATCTGTAAAAATGGTTTCATAATCTTCCACCCATTTCTTTTTGGAACGCAAAATCCTTAAAAATACTTCTGCTTCTTTTGGATGATCCCAAAAATCTGGCGCTAGAGTTTTCTCGTCATCATTGGAGATTTCAAGTTTCTTTCTTTCTATCTGAAGGTATTTATGAAGCTCTTCAATACGAATTTGAAGATCTTTAATTTGGTCATTATTAATCATAGACTACGCAAAATTAAGGAAAAATAATTGCTGTTTATTTTATCTGGATCGAAATAATTAAAAACAAGTTAACCCAGATTTTCCAGATCAAGCAAATTTTTAAGATTAAGCAGATAGATTGCTTTAATAAAAAATCTGCAAAAGTAATTTCTTAGGTTATTATAGGAATTACAAAATTAGTCATTTGGATGAAAACCAATCGGATTGTCTGTTTGTGGAATAATTTTATAGATTTCTAATTCATCAGAAAGATTTATAATTCTTGCTTCAAAATCATCAGAATTATTTTTTTTTACATCTTCCAAAAATTGATCAACTTTTGTTAAATAGTCCGGCGTTAATTTGGCGGAAGCCTCTTTTAATGAAACATTTAAAAGCGTTTCAATTAAAATTTTATCTTTTTTATTTCTATAAAATTGTTTGCGGATCTTCTTTTTTAAACTTTGGGTAAAATCAATCATCATCGTATTTGAAAAAGCTTTCATTTTTTCGGAAATTGGTTTCCAGAAAGCGACTAAATCTGCTTTATTTTCCTTCAAAATTCCTGACAAATGCGCATTCTCACATAAATCTTTTGTCATATGAAAAAGTAATAATTCTGCCCTTTCTTCAGAATTTGGCGGGAAAATAGGTATCAAAACGTCAAATCTTCCAGGTGCTAAGATTTCGGAATCTATTCCTTCTATAAAATTGGCAGACCCAACTACCAGAACGCCCTCCTGCTCAAATTTATTGATGTAATGAAGCACAATTTCCTTGGTCTCTTCATCATCACAATTCACTGTTTCTGAGGCATTATCGGTTCGCATAATTTCATTAAAATCTTCTAAAAAAAGCAAAACGTTATCTTTTTTTATAGCGCTGACTAAAAAATGGTTAAAATTTTTACGATTTCCATTGACAAATGTAGCGCCCAAATAATGCTGTTTCACTTCCTTTAATTCATACTTTGTGATTTCTGCGATTTTATTTGCCCAAAAGAATTTTCCACATCCGGGCGGTCCGTATAAAATAATTCCAGCAGGTTTTTGAATACCCCAATTTTTAATTTCCACATTTCCAATAAATGGTTCTATAGCATCAGAGATATAAGAAAACAAATCTTGATAGCCGATAAATTTAAAATTTTGATTATTTTTCCGATCGTTCGTTATTGCAATACTCATTAAATTTTATTTTTTAGTCAATCAAATTTATAAATTAAAAATTAGCCCATGCAACTTTTAAAAAATTACAAATGCAAGTCGTAAGATTGAATTATAATTTATGGTTAAAGCTCAATTTGTAACAATTTAAAAAAAATTGCAACTAAATACGTAAATAATAATATATGGAGAATGTACTTTCTGTGAAAAATCTCACGAAAAAATTTAAACATATTGCGGTGAATAACATTTCATTTGATGTAGAAAAAGGCAATGTTTACGGGTTGCTCGGGCCAAACGGCAGCGGGAAATCTACTACTTTCGGTATGTTATTAACCACCATAAATCCCACTTCGGGCGATTGGTTTTGGTTTGGAGAAAAAGGAACAACTACGGAAACATTAAAAAAAATTGGTGCAATTATAGAGCAGCCAAACTTTTATCCGTATTTAAGTGCAGAAAAAAATTTAAAAATTGTTGCAGAAATTAAAAATGTGCCTTTTTCGAAAATTGATGAAGTGTTAGAAATCGTGGGCTTGTTAGACCGAAAAAGAGATCCTTTTAAAACCTATTCTTTGGGCATGAAACAAAGATTGGCAATAGGTTCTGCCTTGCTAAATTCACCTCAGGTTTTAATTTTGGATGAACCTACAAACGGTTTAGATCCGGAAGGAATTATTCAAATACGCGAAATTATTTCAAATATTGCGAAAACCGGCACTACTATTATTATCGCAAGCCATTTACTGGATGAAATTGAAAAAATCTGCAGCCACGTGATTGTGTTAAAAAATGGAACTTCTCTCTATTCTGGTAGTGTAGAAGGAATGAGTAATAGCAAAGGTTTTTTTGAACTTAAGGCTGAGAATTCTGAAAATTTAGTACAAACCTTAACTGATTTAAATTTATTTTCATCCGTAAAAATGAAAGATAATTTAATAGTTGCGCAGATTTCAGAAGATATTGCAGCAAAAGATTTAAACCAAATATTAGTACAAAAAGACATTTTTCTTTCTCATTTAGTGAAGAAAAAAGAAAGTCTTGAAACTCAATTTTTAGAACTTGTAAAAAAATAATATGAACAGATTATTAAAAATCGAATGGCTGAAAAACTACAATTACAAGCCTTTCAAAGTCTTTACAATTCTATATTTTTCAATTGTAATCCTATTACTTTTTGTCGGTTTAGTTGATTTCGATCTCTTTGGAAATAAAATCAATCTAAAAGAACAAGGCATCTATAATTTTCCTGGAATCTGGAATTTTACAACATACATCATTGGTTTACTTAAAATATTTTTGGGCTGTATCATCATATTTTCAATCTGTCAGGAATTCTCAAACAGAATGTTTAAGCAAAACATAATTGATGGTCTTAGTAGGAAAGAATTTGTAATTTCTAAACTTTCTACAATCGTTTTATTTTCCCTCATATCTACAGTTTTGGTTTTTTTAATTACGCTTTATTTGGGCAAAACTTACTCTGATAACCAAGATAACGCCATGGTTTTTAAAGAGATATTCTTTATTGGAAATTATTTTCTAAAACTTTTTACTTTCTTTTCGTTTTTAATGTTTCTTTCTATTTTACTACGGAAATCGATTTTTGTTTTCCTGTCTTTTTTTGTAATCTGGTTTATAGAAGGAATTGCAAAAGGATTGGAAAGCTTTATCACTTTAAGAGGATTAAAAGGCAAAGAAGCTATGAAAGCAATGGTGGATCATAATTTCATTTCAGATGATCTGCCGTTAAGCAGTATGTCAAAATTGATTGAAGCACCATTTACCAGAACAAAATTGGCACAACAAATTGGTTTGCAATACGAGTTTCATTATCCTACAGGAGCATTAATTGCTTGTATCGTTTGGTCAATAATTTTTATTGCAGGTTCATATTTAATTTTGAAAAAGAGAGATTGGTAAATGATTTAAATTTATCTTAAATTATATTTTTAAAATCCGCAAAGTTAATTTTGCGGATTTTTTTTGATTTATTTCGTCAAAAATTTCTTCCAAAAATTTCATAAATTTGTGGTTTATTAAGAACATAATTCCTGACAACCGAGAACCATCATGACTTCACAAGAAATCCGCCAGCAATTTTTAGATTATTTTAAGAGCAAACAGCATCAGATCGTGCCATCCGCGCCGATTGTTTTAAAAGACGATCCCACTTTGATGTTTTCCAATTCGGGAATGACGCAGTTTAAAGATTATTTTTTAGGCTACAAAACGCCAAGTTCGCCCAGAATTGCGGACACTCAAAAATGTTTGCGCGTTTCCGGGAAACACAATGATCTGGATGATGTTGGTCGGGATACTTATCACCATACGATGTTTGAAATGCTGGGAAACTGGTCTTTCGGCGATTATTTTAAAAAAGAAGCCATTGATTTTGCGTGGGAATTATTGACTGAAGTTTATAAAATCCCGAAAGAAAATTTATACGTTACCGTTTTCGAAGGTGACGCCAAAGAAAATTTAGAAAGAGACAACGAAGCCTTTGATTACTGGAAAAAACACATTTCCGAAGACCGAATAATCAACGGAAATAAAAAAGATAATTTCTGGGAAATGGGCGAATCCGGACCTTGTGGACCTTGCTCAGAAATTCACATTGATTTAAGAACTGCCGAAGAAAAAGCAAAAGTTTCCGGATTAGATCTGGTAAATAATGACCATCCGCAAGTGGTGGAAGTTTGGAACCTAGTTTTCATGGAATTTAACCGAAAAGCAGACGGAAGTTTAGAAAAATTACCCAACAAACATGTCGATACAGGAATGGGTTTTGAACGTCTTTGTATGGCTTTACAGGGAAAAACTTCAAATTACGACACCGATGTTTTCACGCCTTTAATTGCAAAAGTTGAAGAACTTTCCGGCACAAAATATACTGGAATTTTAGAAAATGAAAAAGATATCGCGATCCGCGTTTTAGTAGATCATATTCGTGCGGTTTCTTTCGCAATTGCAGACGGACAATTACCGTCAAATAATGGCGCAGGTTATGTAATCAGAAGAATTTTAAGACGTGCGATTTCTTATTCTTACCGTTTTTTGAATATGAAAGAAGCTTTTCTTTTTGAATTGGTTGCTGTTTTAAAAAATGAAATGGGCGGCTTTTTCCCTGAATTAATTAAACAAGAAAAGTTAATTACCGAAGTAATCAAAGAAGAAGAAAATTCTTTCTTAAAAACCATTGAAACGGGATTATTTCGACTTGATCATATTATCACAGAAACGATTTCTAAAAACGAAAAAGTACTTCCAGGAAATCAGGTTTTTGAATTATATGACACGTTCGGTTTTCCTGCAGATCTGTCTCGGATTATTGCCGAAGAAAACGGTTTAAGTATCGATGAAAAAGCCTTTGATGAAGAAATGCTAAATCAGAAAACACGTTCTAAAAAGTCTTCTGCGCAAAAAGTTTACGACTGGGAAATTTTAGAAGATAAAGCACAAGAATTTGTTGGTTATGACCAATCTGAATCTGAAACTTTTATCAATAGATTTAGAAAAATAGAAAATAAAGACGGCGTTTTTTACCAAATCGTTTTAGCGAAAACACCTTTTTATCCTGAAGGTGGCGGACAAGTTGGCGATAAAGGTTTTCTGATTCCTTCTTATGCGCAAGATTTTGATATTTCAAATCCAAACCTTTTTAACATTGAAAATAATCCGGAAATTATTGAAATTTTAGAAACTAAAAAAGAAAATAATCTCAATATTTCTTTAATTAAAGATCTGCCAAAAGACGCAGGCGCACTATTTTTTGCTAAAATTAAAAATGATGATCGCCAAAATTCTCAAGCGAATCATTCTGCGACACACCTTTTACATGAAGCCTTGAGAGATGTTTTAGGAACCCATGTGGAACAAAAAGGGTCATTTGTTAGTCCAAATTATTTGCGTTTTGATTTCTCTCATTTTGGAAAAATAAATGAAGAAGATTTGGTTTTGGTAGAAAATAAAGTAAACCAAAAAATTAAAGAAAATTTAGCACTTCAAGAGTTTAGAAATATTCCAATTGCAGAAGCGATGGAAAAAGGGGCGATGGCACTTTTTGGGGAAAAGTATGGCGATGATGTTCGTTTAATTCAGTTTGGAAGTTCGAAAGAATTATGTGGCGGAACGCACGTAAAAAATACGGGCGAAATCGGTCATTTTAAAATTCAGCAGGAAACTTCGGCTGCCGCGGGAATTCGTCGAATTGAAGCGATTTCTGGAGAGAAAAGCAGCGACTATTTTAAAAATTTAGAAACTGAAATAAAAGAACTTTCCGAAATTTTAAAATCAAAAGATTTGAAAAAATCAGTTGAAAAATTATTGGAAGAAAACTCAAATTTGAAATCAGAAATCGATTCTTTAAATAAAGAAAAAGCAAACAACGAAGTTTCCGACTGGAAAAATAATTATTTAGATAAAGATGGGAAAATGCTTTTGGTGAAAAAAACTTCTTTGGATTCAGGTTCTGTCAAAGATCTGGTATTTCAATTAAAAAAAGAAATCTCAAACTCAATTACTATTATTTTGTCTGATTCTCAGGGAAAACCAATGATTACCGTTGGCGTTTCAGCCGATTTAGAAAGTAGATATCCTGCAGGAAATATTATTAAAAAATTAGCTATAGAAATACTGGGTGGCGGCGGTGGAAATCCAGGTTTTGCAACTGCAGGCGGTAAAAATTTAGAAGGCTTGGAAAGCGCCTATCAATTAGCTTTGAATATTTAAAATAATTCCGCAGAAATAGTAAAAAAGGGTGCAATTTTTGTAAACCCCTTTCTTAAGTTGAAGTACCGAAAAAATTTCAATTATAAGTATAAATTTGTTTAAAATATTTTATGAAAAATATCTCTGTTTTTTTCCTCTCTCTATTTTCTTCTTTTCTATTTTCTCAATCTCAATTAAGCGTTTTATCTGCGGGAAACCGAACTGCAATTTCGGGTGCAAAAGTCAGTTGTAATAATGTGATTTTAGGCTATACTGATGTTTCCGGGAATTTAAAATTTAAATCTAAATGTGCTAAAGTAAAGGTTTTTGCCAAAGGCTATAATGAAGACGAAGTCGTTGTAGATTCTAAAATGGAAGTAGAATTAGCCAAAGAAGCTAAGGATATAAAAAATATTGAAGGTATCGTTTTAAGTGATAAAAGTGATCCCCGCGCTTTAAAAATACTGGATATCGTTAACTCAAAATACAAAGATAATTCACCACAAAGTTTAGATTCATATAGCTTTAAGTCATACGATAAAATAGCCTTTGACATTAATATTGACAGTCTTGCCAATTATAAAGAATATGTGGCGCAAAGAAATGACTCTTTACAAAACACACCGCAGGAAAAACTTTCAAAAAAGAAAATGAAAGATTCGATACAAAGCGTTGATGTATCTAAGTTGATTAGAAGCAGCAAATTTTTCTTGTGGGAACGCGTTCAGGAACATCTTTTTTCGCAGAAATATGGTGATAAAATAAATGTTTTAGATAATCGTGTGTCAGGTTTAAAACAGCCTGTATATGAAATGATGACCCTTCGCTCAAATTTAAGAAAGATCCCAAAAGAAATTAGCAAGGAGAACAGAGATCTATACCGTTACTTTTTAACAGATTCAATTGAGATCGAGGGAAGGGAAAACTATGTCATTAGATTTCGTCAAGTGGATTATAAAGTGGCCAGAATGAAACGAAAGTTCAACGGTTATCTTTACATCGACAAAGATTCCTATGCCTTAAAGAAGATAGAAAGTAACAGTAAAATCGCAAGCGATGGCAGTATCACTTCTATTTGGAAACCGTACGATAACAAATGGTTTTTAGATAAAGAAAATTTAAAATTGAGAGCCGGAGATATAACTTTTGATGAAAACAATTCGAAAGATAAAAAAGATAAGAAAAAGAAAAAATTTGGAAATTACGTTTATGTAAATTCCAATTATTTCGACATTAAAACACCCATAGATGATAAATCTAAAAATTTTAGCGGATACACTATGAATGTGGAAAAAGCAGATGGAACTTCTCTCGCAAAATACCGCAGCGAACCATTAACAGATAGAGAAAAAAACACGTACGTAAAAATAGACAGTGTTGGCAAAAAATACCACATTGATCAAAAAGCTAGTGCTTTTGCAAATTTGTTGAAAGGAAAACTGAGAGTCGGTGAAGTTGATTTTGATGCTACTAGATTTCTCGGCTATGATCAGTATGAGGGGCTAAGATTAGGTGTTGGTGTAAAATTAAATGAAAAATTTAATAGATACATTTCGCCAGATGGTTATGTTGCCTATGGTTTTAAAGACAGAGGTTTTAAATATGGTCTCGGTGTTGATTTCAAAACAACACTTCAAAAAAACTCATTTTTTCGTGCGGAATATTATAATGATGTATTGGCCGCCGGAAGATTTAGTGAAAATCAATGGAACTTTCGCATGAGACTTAGCAATTCTGGTGTAGATCTAAAAAATGATCGTTTTTATGCTTTTAAAGGTTTTAAAGTTTCTTATGAAAACGATTTAACAAACGGCATCACTTTAAATGTTTCAGCCAAAAAAGACCAGGAAGAATCCAGATTTCTTTATGATTTTAGAGGGTTAGGTAATAAATTCGACAATGTTGCTACTTTAGTAACGCTAAAATTCTCCCCAAATTCTAAAAACATCATGACGCCTTCAGGTAAATATACATATGATCAAAATTATCCTGAACTTTATTTAAATTATGAGCAAGGATTTAAAACGTTGGGTGGAGATTTACAATATAGCCGTATTGATGCAATGTTTAATGACACTTTCAAATCAAGATTAGGCGTTACAGGACTTCGTTTATTTGGGGGTTATAGTACCGCAGATACTCCAGTTTGGCATCAATTTCAAATGAATGGTTTGGGACCTCACGAAATTACAGGTTTACTTTCTCATTTTAATTTGAGTAGTTACCTTGGTTTTGCGACGATGGAAGGCGGAAAATATTATAATGATAAATTCGTTGGCTATTATTTCACACACAGAATTCCCTGGTATTTTAAAAGTTTTGGTAAAAATGTTTCCAGTTTTGATGTTATTTATAGAGGTATTACAGGAGATATGAAACATCCGGAATACCAGAATTTTGATTTTAAACCATTAAACCATCTTTATCAGGAAGTAGGTTTTGAATGGAATAATTTCCTTTCTTCGCAATTTAATTTAGGTGTTTTCTACCGGGTTGGTTATTATCAAACTTCTGTCTTTAAAGAAAATTTTGCTATTCAATTAAAATTGAAAGCGCTTGGTTTTTAATTTTTAAAATTGTTCTTGCATTTTTTATTTATTTAATATGTAATTTTAAATTTCTAAAAAAAAAATCTTGTCTAAAAAATTGTTTTTGATCAGCGGTCTTGGCACAGATGAAAGAATGTTTCAGCGACTCAATTTTCACAATTTTGAAACTGTATATATTAAATGGATTTCACCCGAAAAGAATGAGACTATTTCAGATTATGCGTCCCGCTTATTACCTCAAATTAACCAAGAAAACCCAATCATTATTGGTTTATCTTTAGGCGGAATGATGGCGGTAGAAATTTCAAAAATAATCAAAACTGAAAAAATTATATTAATTTCCAGTGCAAAAGATAAATTTGAAATTCCGAAACTATATCAATTCGCCGCTTATTTAAATTTAAATACATTGATCCCGTGTCAACTTTATAAAAAATCAAACTTTTTTATTTATTGGCTTTTTGGAGTAAAAAAAAGAGAAGATAAAAATTTACTTAAGGAAGTTTTGCGAGATACAGATTTAGATTTTGTAGTTTGGGCGATAAATGAAATCTTGAATTGGAAAAATGTGAAAGTTCCAGAAAACTTATTCAGAATTCATGGAAGTAACGATCATCTTTTACCAGTGAAAGTTTCTACACCTGATTTTGAGATAAAAAATGGAAGTCATTTAATGGTATTGAATAAAGCTGATGAAGTTTCTGCCGCACTGAAACAAATTTTAAATTAATTTTACACCATAATTTAGATTAATGAAAAATATAGAAATAAAAGCCGCACCTTTTTTTGAACTTTTAAAATTAAAAGGAGAATCGATGTGGGATATTTTTTCGCAGATGATCGATGGCGAAGAAAAATTATTACTATTTTCGGATAATGATGATCAACTGTTATTTGAATATCTTTTGCCAAAAGATGTTGAGCAGCTAAAAACTGATCAAAAAAGATTTTCCCACGAATATGCTGAGAAAATCGCAAATCTTACTTAATTTTCTTCGAATAATTTTACCGTTTTTTTAGCTTCTGAAACATCATGAACACGCAGAATTTTGGCCCCTTTTTGCAGACATGTCAGATGTAATTTCTGGGTTTCATCATTTATTTCCAACGGCGATTTATTTAAAGATTTATAAATAAAAGATTTTCGTGAAATCCCAATCAACAAAGGATTTTTGCCAAAATTCAAATATTGTAATTCATCAATTAATTGAAATTGTTGTTTTGCCGTTTTCCCAAAACCAAAACCCGGATCTAAAATATAATCCGTAATTTCATGATATTGCAATTCTAAAATTTTCTCTGAAAAGAAATAATTTAAAGCCAAAATCAAATCTTCGTGCTTAATTTTTTCATGCATTTTAGAATATTCCGCGTGATTGTGCATTAAAACGTAGGGCAACTTCAATTTCCCGACAGTTTCTAAAAGTTTTGAATCATATTGTCCCGCAGAAATATCATTAACCAAATCAATTCCCTCATTAAAACCAAAATTTACAACATCTGAATAAAAAGTATCCAATGAAATTATAATCGTTGGAAACTCTTTTTTAATAGTTGAAATAATATTTCTCAATCTATCAATTTCAGTTTTCGCTGAAAGAAATTCTGCTTTCGGTCGTGTAGATTGGGCGCCAATATCAATAAAATGGGCGCCATCAGAAATCATTTTTTCTACTTGCTTTAAAGCAGATTTTTCCTCAAAAAATCGTCCGCCGTCTGAAAAAGAATCTGGCGTCAGATTTAAAATTCCCATTATTTTTGGGCGATTTAAATCTATTAATTTTCCGTTGCAATTGATGGAATGAAAAGGTTTTTGAAAGTCTGAAATCATTTTTCAAAATTAAGAATTAAATTATAGTTTTTCGGTATCCAACTTTACAACTAAACGACTTTACAACTTCTAAAATTTCAAATTTTCACTATATTTGAAGCATCAAGAATTTTTATGCTAAATACCAAATCACAATTCTCAGAAATCATCAATAATTGTCGCGAACTTTTTGAAAAAAAACTTTCCGATTATGGTGCGGCATGGCGTGTTTTGCGACCAAGTTCAATTACAGATCAAATTTACATTAAAGTAAACAGAATCAGAACATTGCAAATGACAGACGTTCAAATGATTGATGAAAGCGAGGAAAGTGAATTTATTGCGATCGTTAATTATTCTGTTATTGGTTTAATTCAATTAGAGAAAGGTTTTAGTGAAGTTTTGGATGAAAATCCAGCAGAAATTTTAAAACTTTATGATTTCTACGCAAAAGAAGCAACAGAATTAATGCAGAAAAAAAACCATGATTATGGCGAAGCCTGGCGCGAAATGCGAATTTCTTCTATCACAGATTTAATCTATCAAAAAGTATTGCGAACAAAACAAATTGAAGATAACAATGGGAAAACAATTGTTTCAGAAGGTTTAGACGCTAATTATTTCGATATTTTAAATTACGCAGTTTTTTGTTTAATTAAATTTTCTGAAGAAGATAAATCGGTTGAAACAAAATTTATTTAAAAGTATGTTTAAAAATATTTTACGAATTCTTGTCGGTTTAGTTTTCATCGCTTCGGGTTTTGTAAAATCTGTTGACGTTGTTGGCTTTTCCTTTAAAATGGAGGAATATTTTTCGGCTTCGGTTTTTAATATACCGTTTTTAGAAAAATTAGCGTTACCACTTTCAATTTTTATGGTGCTTTTAGAATTGATTTTAGGAGTGATGTTGGTTTTAAAAATTAAATTAAAATTGACGCTTAATTTGCTCATTTTACTTTGTATTTTCTTTGCATTTTTAACCTTCTATTCCGCTTATTTTAAAGTTGTGACAGATTGCGGTTGTTTTGGTGATGCTATTAAATTTACCCCGTGGCAAAGTTTTGGGAAAGATATTATTTTACTGGTTTTACTTTGTGTTATATATTATTTGTACCGCAAAAATCTCGAAGATGTTTCCGCAAAAACTTTAAGATATTCAATTTTGGTAATTTTGATTTTGGATTTCTTATTTAATATTTATTTTGGTGTAAAACATGAACCTTTAATTGATTTTAGAGATTATAAAATTGGAACAGATCTTAAAGCAGAACAAGCGAAAATTACAGCAGATCCGGCAATATTTAAAACTTTTTACACATTAACAAATAAAAAAACCGGCGAGATTTTAAAAGTAAATCAAGACGATTATATTTCAAAAAATTATTGGGAAAATAAAGATTGGGAAATCCAATCTGACAAAACCCATTCAGAAGTGGTTAAACAAGGTTACGTTTCCGAAATTTCAAAATTTAAAATTGAAGATGAAAACGGAAGCGTTCTTACGGACGAAATATTGAATGCCCCGAATGCTATTTTAATTTTCTCTTACAATACTTCAGAAATGAAAACTGAAAACCTGGAAGCAGTAATTAAGAAAATGAAAAGTAATAAAGATGCGCTTATTTTAGGAGTTTCTACTTCGCAAAACACCTTTAAAACTATTAAAAATGCCCTAATGGACGGAACAGCAATTAAAACGATTGCGAGAAGTAATCCATTTATCTTAACTTTACAACACGGAAAAATTACCGCAAAATCTTCTGCGGAAGATTATTTAAAAAAATAAAATTACACTATGCAAAAATCTAATAAATCAATCGCGGGTTATCACTTACTAATGATTTTATCGTCTGTCGATAATGAATTTTCAGCTGAAGAAGGCCTTTTAATTCAGGCATATTTAGCCAATGAATTTCCATTTAAAATGGATTTGGATAATGAATTGGATGTCATCGCAACACTTCATGCGGAAGAGTGGGAAAAACATTTTACATTTCACGCCAATTGTTTTAATGAAGATTCCTCAAAAGAAGAACGCAAAGACTTTTTAAAATTTGCGAAAACATTAATTAAAGCTGATGATGAAGTAACTGAAGAAGAGCATCACTATTATTTATTAATGAAAAAAATCTGGAAATTAAACTAAAATCATGAGAAAAAATATTGTTGCCGGAAACTGGAAAATGAATTTGAATTATTCTGAAGCACAACTGTTAATGTTGCAACTTTTAGAATATAAAAAAAACAATAAACCAAACTGTGAAATTTACATTGCGCCGCCAAGTTTGTATCTCACAATGGCAAAAGATGTTTTTGAGGATAACCAAATTGGCGTTTTTTCTCAAGATATTTCAGAATTCGAATCAGGCGCTTATACTGGTGAAATTTCGGTTGACATGTTGAATTCTATCGGTGTTAAAGGAAGTTTAGTTGCACATTCTGAACGCAGACTTTATCACGGCGAAACCGACGCTCGCGCCAATGTGAAAATTAAAAATTTAATGGATAAAAATTTAACGCCTATTTATTGTAACGGCGAAAATTTAGAAAAAAGAAAAGGCGGCGATTATCTGGAAGTTATAGAAAACCAGACAAAAACTGCTTTATTTACTTTGTCCGCGGAAGAAATCAAAAAAGTAATCATTGCTTACGAACCAGTTTGGGCAATTGGAACTGGCGAAACGGCAACTGCAGAACAAGCGCAGGAAGTTCACGCTTTTATCAGAAATTTAATTGCAGAAAAATATGGAAAGGATGTTGCAGATGAAATTTCGATTTTATATGGCGGCTCTGTGAAACCAGATAACGCGAAAGAAATTTTCTCAATGCCCGATGTTGATGGTGGTTTAATAGGTGGCGCGGCTCTAAAAATTGACGATTTTTCTAAAATTATTGAAGGATTTAATTAAGTATGGAAAATTCATTAGAACAAGCAAAAGTGACGCTTCCCATTCACGGATTTTTGAAATTTAAAGAGTTTGAAATTCCGAAAGGTGAAGCATTGGTTCAAGCCATTTTAGATTTAAAAAAGGAAAAAAACGCCATTATTTTGGCACATTATTACCAGACTGCAGATATTCAGGATATTGCAGATTTTTTAGGTGATTCATTGCAATTAGCGCGTGAAGCAAAAGATACTGACGCCGATATGATCGTTTTTTGTGGCGTTCATTTTATGGCGGAAGCCGCAAAAATTCTCAATCCAACCAAGAAAGTGGTTTTGCCCGATTTACAGGCTGGTTGTTCTCTGGCAGATGGTTGTAGCGGAGAAGGTTTACGTGAAATGCGTAAAAAACATCCAAATGCTTTGGTCGCGACTTACATCAATTGCAACGCAGAAACAAAGGCAGAATCTGACATTATTGTGACGAGTTCCAACGCAGAAGTTATTATAGAATCTTTGCCAAAAGACCGACCGCTGATTTTTGCGCCGGATAAAAATTTAGGCAAATATTTAATGAAAAAAACCGGTCGCGACATGATTTTGTGGGACGGAAGTTGCATCGTTCACGAGGCTTTTTCTATGGAAAGAATTGCAAAACAAATGGCAGAAAATCCTGATGCAAAACTGATTGCGCATCCAGAATCTGAAACTGCGGTTTTAGATCTCGCGCATTTTATCGGTTCCACTTCTGCCCTTTTAAATTATGTGGAAAAAGATGATTCACAGAAATTTATTGTGGCGACTGAAGAAGGCATTTTACACGAAATGAGAAAACGTGCGCCGCATAAAGAATTAATTCCCGCTTTAGTTTTTGACGAAAGTTGCAATTGCAGCGAGTGTTTTCACATGAAAAGAAACACTTTAGAAAAACTTTATCTCTGCATGAAATATGAATTGCCAGAGATCATGATGGACGAAGAATTGCGTTTAAAAGCCTTAAAACCGATTGAAGCCATGTTGGAAATGAGTAAAAGTATAAAGTAAGATGAAAAATAAAATTATATTTATCTTAATTATATTTTCAAATTTTTGTTTCAGCCAAAATTCCACTTCAGAAGAGAACTTGATGACGCAAGTTAATCAAATGGGAAAGTTTAATGAAAATTACGATGTGAAAAATGCCGTTAATTTCCTCCATCCACAATTAATTAAATATCTTGGCGGAAAGCAAAATGCAATAAAAAATTTCACGAATTCATTTGCAGAATATAAAAAGCAAGGTTTTATTTTTGAAAAATACAATTATGAACCGCCAATAAAAATTATTAAATATAAAGGAGAATTGCAAGCAGCGGTTATTCAAAAAATAGTAGTTAGAACAAAAAATGGAAAACTTCTAGAGGAAAATACAATGATCGCAATCTCTAACGATAATGGTAAAGTTTGGAAGTTTGTTGGAACAACAAAAGAAAATAGAAATTTATTAAAAAAAGTTTTTCCAAACTTAAGTCCAGATTTAAAAATAATAAACAAAGATTTAGTACCAGTTGAATAATTCAAAAATAATCTTCGAAAACCTAAAAATCTACGCTTATCACGGCGTTTTGCCCGAAGAAAAAATTCTGGGAACTTACTATATTTTAAATCTAGAAATTCATGCAGATTTAGAAAAAGCCGCAGAATCTGATGATTTAAAAGACACCATTAATTATGCAGAAATCAATGATATTCTTCATTTTGAAATGGCAATTCCATCGCAACTATTAGAACATGCAATCGGGAGAATAATTAAAAATTTAAAAAATACTTTCACGCAAATCTCTTTTATAAAAGTAAAACTGACCAAAACAAATCCGCCAATGAAAGGTGAAATGGACGGCGTCAGTGTGGAAATGGAAGAAAGTTTCAAACAATTTTAGTCTTATAATTATGTTTAAAGTTTTAGAAAAATCAAAGGAAAATAAAGTGAAAATGAGTAAAATATTAAATTTTACAATAATTTTTCTGACCGTATTTTTAATAGTATTTTTTCTTGCAACCATCTTTTTTTGGTACATCGATTTCCATAAAGAGATCGTT
>NZ_JBRIIR020000001.1:0-1741 GCF_052976925.2 Halpernia sp. GG3 | reverse complement strand
CTTTAAAGTATCTGCGTTTGCTCACCCAACCTCACCAATCCTCTCAGCCCCAAGAGTGTCCAGCCTTATGTCTCATCCAGCTGTGGGTCTAGATATGGTCAATCCAGGTTGCATCAGAGACCCTGAACGGATTTTGTAAGAATTTCTCTCTCTTTCACTGTCTTTGTTTTGTGGGTTTTTTAAAGTAATTTATGTTTAGAATGGGGCTTGGCTGCTTTTCCCTGCTGTGTTTATGCCGCTTTACACCCTCTTGATTCACTTGCAGAGAGATATCGATACATAGGTTTTCAGATTCTTACTAGTCAGATATATTCTTGTGCGGTGACTAGGGGGTGTTGAGTCCAGTTCACTGAGCAGGGAGTAGGCCTTGTCTATTACATATTTGGCTTATGGAGCGGTCTCTGAGCTAATTTCAAACCCTTGTTTTATGCATCACCCCACCTCACCTTTCCCGTTAAGCAGCCATAGTGTGTCTTCTAAAGGTGTGACTCTGTTCTGTTTTGTAATTCAGTTCAAGTGTAGCGATTTTGACATTCCCTCTATAAGCGATATCTTAGGATAAGTGTCTTTTTCTGTGTGACTTATTTCACTTAGAATCATCGTACCTAAATCCACTCATCATGCTGCTAACTAGCCTTATGACATTGATTTCATGGCTGAGTGATATTCCATTGTGCCAAGTACCACCATTTCTTTATCCATTTTTCTCTTTCCTGGGATATTGAAGGTGTACCGAAGTGGAGGTTCTTGGAAACAGAGCAGCCGTAAAGTTTGGGGTGCCTGTGTCTTGTTGATTTTTAGTTTTCCCAATTTATACGCCCATGAGTGGAAGTGCCCTATGCTCTCTAAGCTGTGTTTATTACTTGTTTCAGGACACACCGTACACTTCTCCAGAGTGCCTGTTGGCAATTTACATCCCGCCCATCAGCGTAGCAAGGCTCCCATGTCTCCATGGCCTGTCCTGCTTTTCTGGTTTTTACACTTTTTTCAGCATGGCCCTTTTGACCGAGGGCAAGCGAGACTTCTTTGTAGCGCTGATTTGCCCTTCCGGCTTGCTTGGTTGGCCAAAAAGGGCGTATGCGTTTTTTCCTGAATATATTCAGGAAAAAACGCATACGCCCTTTTTGGCCAAGGGCATCATTGTCAACGTTTTGCCGCTTTTCATGTGCTTTAAAGGCGAGTCGAATCTACCTCCTGAAATCTGTTTCCTGCAAATCTGCCTTGCTTTCAAATCCTCTTCGTTGCCTTCCCTCAATATATTTGTGGACGAGAGTTATCATTTATAACTCTGCACGTTTGTGAATTGCAGTGCCCCTGAGCTCCATTTGTCTACTCGCTTTTTTGGGAGCTGGCCGCAAAAGCGCAGGATTGCTTCAGGCCCTATTTTGGTTCTGGGGGGCAGGCTGAGCCTGTGGTTCATTCTTCTTCCTGATGGGAAAATGGAGTGACCTGTGCCTGTCCCAACACCTAGGGCTAGTCTCTCGTTGGTTCCCCGTCTTCCCGTTCATCCTCAGGACAAATTGCAACCTGTACGAAACAGGAGGTTAAAGGTGCTGATTCTCCAAGTAGGGAGATGGTTAGTCAAGCGGCTGGAATGGCGAACCCGAGCACAAGGAGAGGAGAAATGAGGTGCGTTTTAGAAACCTTTCCCGATCTCACGGCATACCATCTTCTGGGTTTCCCATGCATGTTTTGATGTAGGAAGATGCCCTTGTACCTGGAGATTTGAGACCCATGGGGT